>NZ_JBIUYR010000015.1:0-268935 GCF_044744625.1 Streptomyces sp. NPDC087270 | reverse complement strand
AAGGGGCACCCACCCAGGGGCGCGGGGAACTGCGCGACAAGCAGGCCACCGGCCCGCGGACGGGACGGGGCAGCCACCCCGCAGGGGCCCGCGGATGGGACGGGGCAGCCACCCCGCAGGGGCCCGCACGGACGGACACTCGAAACTCCGGGGACGGGGCACCCTCGGGCGGCTTACGCTCACGCGGAACCCCCCTCCCGTTGAAAGGAGTTACCGTGTCGGTCGACCGTCTGCTCGGCTTCGCCGGAATATCGCTGGTGCTGGTGCTGATCCCGGGCCCCAGCGTGCTGTTCGTCCTGGGCCGGGCGCTGGCGCACGGCCGCCGGACCGCGTTGGGCAGCGTCCTGGGGAACGCGATCGGCGCGTACCTGCTGGCGGCAGCCGTCTCCCTGGGCTTGGGTGAGGTGATGGCCACCTCGGCCGCGGTGTTCACGACAGTGAAACTCGTGGGCGCGGTCTACCTGGTCTTCCTGGGCGTGAAGGCATGGCGCCACCGCGCGGACCTGTCGACGGCGACCGCCGTACCGGGAGCGGAGGAAGCCGCGCAAACCGGAACCGTACAGACCGGAACCGCGGCGGCGCCGCGCACCCGTAGCGACGCCCGCACCCTGTGGGAAGGCTTCGTCGTGGGCGTGACCAACCCGAAGACCTGCATCTTCTTCGCCGCCGTGCTCCCCCAGTTCGTGGACCGGAACGCGGGCGGGGTGCACCAGCAGATGCTGCTGCTCGGCCTGGTCTTCACCGTGATCGCCCTGGTCTGCGACAGCGTGTGGGCGCTGACCGCGTCGGCGGCCCGCACCTGGTTCGCCCGCTCGCCGCGCCGGATGGCGGCCATCGGCGGCACCGGCGGCCTCGCGATGATCGGACTGGGCGTGGCGGTCGCGGTGACCGGCCGCGCGGACACGTAGGCACCGTGTCGAGCACCTCCTGAGGAAGAGGGGGGCGCGCTCCTGGGGCACACAGCGCGCTGACAGGCTGATGGAAGGACGCCCCCGGGCGGCACTCGGGTTGAGCCGCTGACCTGTGAGCAGTCGCACATCGCCGAGGGCAGCGAAACGTTTGCGTTTCGATATGACGAGTCGTACGGTCGATCCATACGACAGAGTACGAAACGGTTTCGTTCTTCCCAGCGGTTCGCCGCCCGTCCCACTTCCAGGAGTCACGAATATGTCGACTCAGTCCGCGCCCGACGTGAACGTCGGCGATTCGGCACCGGCCAGCCCGGTAGCGCTGGACAAGCAGGCCCCTGAGGAGCATCCCTCCCACCGCTGGTGGGTGCTCGCGGTGATCGCCATCGCCCAGCTCATGGTCGTGCTCGACGCCACCGTGGTGAACATCGCACTCCCCTCCGCTCAGCACGCGCTCGGCTTCAGCGACGGCAACCGGCAGTGGATCGTCACCGCCTACTCGCTCGCGTTCGGCAGCCTGCTGCTGCTCGGCGGGCGGCTCGCCGACCTGGTCGGCCGCAAGGTGGTCTTCCTGATCGGCGTCGTCGGCTTCGCCGTCGCCTCCGCGCTGGCCGGCGCCGCCCCGAACTTCGCGGTGCTCGTCAGCGGCCGCGCCCTGCAGGGCCTGTTCGGCGCGATGCTCGCGCCGGCCGCGCTGTCCCTGCTGAACACCACGTTCACCGACGCCAAGGAACGCGCCAAGGCGTTCGGCATCTACGGCGCCATCGCCGGCGCCGGCGGCGGCATCGGCCTGCTGCTCGGCGGCGTGCTCACCGAGCACCTGAGCTGGCGCTGGACCCTGTACGTCAACCTGATCTTCGCCGTCATCGCCTTCGTCGGCGGCATGGCGTTCCTCCGCAAGGGCGCCCCGGCGGTCCGGCCCCGGCTGGACGTCCCCGGCACCATCCTGGTCACCACCGGTCTGTTCAGCGTCGTCTACGGCTTCTCGAACGCCGACAGCCACGACTGGGGCTCCCCGCTGACCTGGGGCTTCCTGCTGCTGGGCGTGGTACTGGTGGCCGCGTTCGGCTGGTGGCAGGGCCGCACCGCGCACCCGCTGCTGCCGCTGCGCGTGCTGCTCGACCGCAACCGCGGCGCGTCGTTCGCGATCCTCGGGATCTCCGGCATCGGCATGTTCGGTGTCTTCCTGTTCCTGACCTACTACCTCCAGCTGTCGCTGCTCTACAACCCGGTGAAGACCGGCCTGGCCTTCCTGCCGATGATCGCGTCGCTGATGGTCTCCGCGCAGCTCGCGACGAACAACCTGCTGCCGAGGTTCGGCCCCCGGCCGATCGTGCCGGTGGGCATGGGCATGGCCGCCGTCGGCATGGCCTGGCTGACCACGCTCGACCTGAACAGCACCTACGCGGCGAACGTGCTGCCGCCGCTGATCGTGATCGGCCTGGGCCTCGGCCTGGTGATGCCGACCGTGATGAGCGTGGCCACCGCGGGTGTGCGGGCCGACGACGCGGGTGTCGCCTCCGCCGCCGTCAACACCATGCAGCAGGTCGGCGGTTCGATCGGCACCGCGCTGCTCAACACGCTGGCCGCGAGCGCCGCGACCAGCTACATCACCCACCACGCGACCTCCAACCCGCCGAGCAAGCTGGTGGCCGCACACGCCCAACTGCACAGCTACTCCACCGCGTACTGGTGGTCCGCCGCGTTCTTCGCGGTCGGCACCGTGATCGCGGCGGTGATGTTCCGCAGCGGACGCCCGGAGCTGGCGCCCGAGGGCGAGCCGAAGGCCGTGCACATGTAGGTCCGGCTCGGTCGGAGCCGCGCGCGGGGTAAGGGGCCCGCACCCAGGTACACGCCCCTTACCCCCGCAAACATCGAGCCGCGTCTTCCGGGCCTCCGGAACGTCCGGCAGCACCATCTGGTCAGCACCGTCCGATCAGCACCTCCGACTCCCCGACGCGAACCGAGCGGAACGCGGCCGGGGCTCCAGGGGGCTGGTCACCGGGTCATCGTGGGGACGGGACACCCGGTCACCAAGCCCTCTGGACACCACCACCGCCCCGTCGGCGCGCCGCCCCCGTGCGCGCCGACGGGGCGGTGGCGTGTGCGGGCCGCCCGAAGCGCGGTTCCTCGGCGACCCTGACGAGACACCGCAACTGGCGCCGTTTCGCCTACGGATGCTCCGGGTCCGGCCCGCCGACACGGGTACGGCCCCGCCCTCGCCTCGCGGGGAGGCGTGGGACGGGGCCGGGTGAGCGATCCCGACGGCTCGGCGCGGAGCAGGCGCCCGCCACATCCGGGTCCGGGGCCGCCACGTACGGGGTGCGACGGCGCCACGCGGCCCGGGGGACCGCTCGGCCGCACTCCCGGGCGGGCCGTGCCCGCGGTGCGACCACTCCACTTACGAGTCTTCACTCGTAACGGCGTCAGCGTATGAGTGCGCCCCACCGCTGTCAATCACCTTTCGGACCATGCTCGTTGGGCCCGGCGCGTTACGCTGGCAGGGCCGCCGTGACCCGCGCGGCGGTCGGCCGGTCCGTCCCCGGGACAGCTCCCGGGCAGGCGGGCACGGACGACCGGCCGCGGTCCGCACCCGGGAGATGTGAATGCCGCGCACACCACCGGACGCCCAGGCCGCCACCACGGCCGGCCGCTCCACTGCTGCCGACACCGCCGCCGACCACACCGCCGGCACCGCGACCGGCGGCACCGGCCCCGCGCCGAAGAGACGGCTGGCCCGCGGCGAGAAGCGCATCGCCCAGCTCCTGGACGCCGCGGCCGAGGAGTTCGCCGAGGTCGGCTACGAGTCCGCGACGACCAACAGCATCGCCGCCCGCGCCGGCGCCTCCCCCGGCACCCTCTACCAGTTCTTCCCCAACAAGGAGGCGATGGCGCGGGCCCTCGCGGAGCGCTGCGCCGCCCAACTCCGCGCCGTCTTCGGCTTCCTGCGGGACCCCGCGCTCGACGGGATGCCGATCGGCGAACTGGTGGACCGGATGGTCGACCCGATGCTCGCGTTCAGCCAGGCGAGCCCCGCCTTCCGGCCCCTCTTCGCCGGAACCGCGCCGCCGGCCAGGAGCGTCGCCTCCCTCAACACGGGCGCGCAGCAGGTCATGGAGGCGGTGGTCGGCGCCGCCGCGCCCCACCTCACCCCCGCCAACCGGCAGCGCTCCGCCACGGTCGTGGTGCACATCGCCAAGGCCATCCTGCCGGCGCTCGATGGCGCGACCGCGTGCGAACAGGCCAGGCTGGCACAGGAGTTCAAGACGGTGCTGCACGGATACCTGACCGGTCTCGCGGCGGTGTCGGACACCCGCGCCTGACGCCGTCCGGACCGTTCCTCCGCCCCCGGGTCCGCCCTGAGGGGCCGCCGGGCCGTACATCGGGCAGTGACGTTGAGCACGTCCGGGCCGGCCGCCGGATCGGCGCGGGCTTCACTCGTTCGGGCGGCAGCGGCGGATCGGGTGTCCGGCGGGCGGCGGCCGTCCGGGGCGCCTGGCCTGGTCATGGGCCGTGGGCGAATCCGGCCGGCGTTACGGCCCGGACAGCCACCGGCCCCGCCGCGGGGCGGTGCGGGATGCCAGGACCGGCGCGGACGAGGGGACGGCGGCGGGTTACCGTAAGGACATGCACGTGAGCCAGCACCAGCCGTCCGTCGCCGGTGTCGCCGATGAGTCCGACGGGGCGGCCGGCCGAGCGCTCTACGTCCCGGTGCGGCGCGGGCCCGCCGGCGACATCGTGCGGCTGTGGCGCACGCCCTTCGGCACGCGTACGGCGGTCGCCTTCACCACCGACCGGCGGCTGCGGTCCGTGCTCGGGCCGACCCAGCCGTGGATTCGGCTCTCGGAGTCCGCGTTGCGGCGGCTCGCCGAGCCGCTCGGGGCGCGGCACGTGACGATCGACCCGGTGCTCACCGCCCGGCCGCCGGCCTCCTGGGGCGCGCCCGAGGCCCCCGCCCCGGCCCCCACCCGCACCACCGAGCCGCGCGCCGCCCGCCCGTCCCGCGGCGCCCTCCCCGTTCCCCCTGCCTGACCCGCGGCCCCGGCCGACCCGCGCCCACCCCCGGACCGCCCCCCGCTATCCCGGCGGCCCGGTGTACCGCCACGCGGCGGCCGAGTGCGACAGGGTCAGCCGCGAGACGATCCGGTAGCGGTCGCCGCGGTAGACGGAGTGGACGTACTCGACGGGGCGCCCCGTCTCGTCGTGGGTGAGGCGTTCGAAGAGCAGCGCGGGCGAGAGCACCGGCACGCCGATCAGATGCGCCTCCTCCTCGTTGGTGACCGTGGGCTCGATGGACTGGACCGCCTCGTGCACCCGCACCCCGTGCTGGTCGCGCAGCGTGTCGTAGAAGTCGCCGGACTCCATGTCGGCGGGGGCCAGCCCGGGTACGAGGGCGGCCGGGACGTGCAGGTACTCGATGGCCATCGGCTCCCCGTCCACCAGCCGGAGCCGGGCGATGTAGACGACGTCGGCGGCGGGTGACAGGTGGAGCTTGCGGCCGACGCGGGCGCCGGCCCGCACGGTGGCGAACTCCAGTACCCGGCTGGTCCAGGTGCCGGACGCCTGCGGCAGGCGCAACACGTCGTGGTCCTGGGCGAGTTCCTGGGTGATCTTCGCGCGGGCGACGAACATGCCCCGGCCGTGCTCGCGCAGCAGCAGCCCGTTGGTGACGAGTTCGTCGACGGCCGAGCGCAACGTCGGCCGGGAGACGCCGAGTCGGTCGCACAACGTGCGTTCGGAGGGGATCGGGTCACCGGGGGCGCGGGACTCGACGAGTTCCATGAGGTAGTCACGGACCCGTTCGCGTTTCAGCGCCAGGCGCGGCGGCTCGCTGGCCATGTGCGGTGCCCTTTCCCCGAAGTACTTGTCAAGGGGAGGTTATCCAGATGTTGACCAGTACGCCAGTGCGGTCGGGCCCCGTCGGTATCGCGCGAGGAGGGTGAGAACACCTGATCTTCGGCCGTATACGAGCCCTCTTACGGCTTTCTCGCGACCTCTTGACGTCACCAGTGGTCTATGCCACCTTCTCCGTCAACACCAGACCAGTTGACCAGTGGTAAGTTCCACCGCTTCCTCTGAGGTGACTACTCCGTGAGATCCAGACTGCTTCCCGGCGCCGCGGCGCTCCTCATCAGCATCAGTGGCCTCACCGGTCTCACCGCGTGCGGCTCCTCCTCCGGATCGGGCTCCGGCGACGACGCCGGACCGGCCCGGCTCACCGTGTGGATCATGCGCGACAGCGTGGCCGCCCCGGTGCTCAAGGCGTTCACCGCGGACTTCGAGAAGGCCCACCCCGGCACCACCCTCGACCTCCAGATCCAGGAGTGGGACGGCATCGGCGCGAAGATCGTCAGCGCGCTGGCCGGCAACGACGCCCCCGACGTGATCGAGGTGGGCAACACCCAGGTCGCCCAGTACGCGGCCAGCGGCGGCGTGGACGACCTCACCGGCAAGGTCGCCGACCTGCACGGCTCGGACTGGATACCCGGCCTCGCCGAGCCCGGGAGGATCGACGGCAAGCAGTACGGCATCCCGTGGTACGCCGCCAACCGCGTGGTGATCTACAACAAGGACCTCTTCGCCAAGGCCGGCATCACCGCGCCGCCCAAGACCCGCGCCGAGTGGATCACCGACACCACGAAGCTCGACACCGGCGGAAACCAGGGCATCTACCTGCCGGGGCAGTCCTGGTACACCTACGCCGGCTTCCTGTGGGACGAGGGCGGCGACCTCGCCACCAAGAGCGGCGGGACCTGGAGCGGCGGCCTGGACACCCCGCAGGCGCGGGCCGCGGCGGCCTTCTACCGGCAGCTCCAGGCGCTCGGCCAGGGCCCGAAGGACTCCGACGAGGCCAAGCCGCTCCAGGCGAACGTCTTCGCCAAGGGCGACGTCGCGCAGATCATCTCCACCCCGGGCGGCGCCGCCGCCATCACGGAGGCCGACCCCGCGCTCAAGGGGAAGCTCGGCTTCTTCCCGATCCCCGGCAAGACCGCGGACCGGCCAGGCGCGGTCTTCACCGGCGGCTCCGACCTGGTCATCCCGCAGGCGTCCCGGCACCAGGCGATGGCCTACCAGGTGGTCAAGGCGCTGGCGGGCACCACGTGGCAGACGCGCATCGCCAAGGCCATGAGCTACGTCCCCAACCGCACCTCGCTGGCAGGGGTGTTGAAGGGCGACCCGGGCGCCTCCGCGATGGCGGCCGGCGCGGCCGACGGGCACGCCACCCCCAACTCCCCCAACTGGGCGGCGGTCGAGGCGGACAACCCGATCAAGCAGTACCTCACCCAGGTGCTCACCGGCGCCGACCCGGCGAAGGCGGGCAGGACCGCGTCGGAGGCCATCGCCAAGGCGCTCAACACCTCGTCCTGACCGACCGCCCCGGATCACCCAGGAGACCGCCGTGCTCACCGCACCCACCGCCGCCGGGCAGGACTCGGCCGACCCGCGAGGCGGCCCCGGCGGCCCGCCGTCCGGCCGCCCTGGCCGCCGCGGCCGCTTCGCCCGCCACCCGTCCGGGACCACCCCCGGGAACCCCCGCCCGCGCTCGGGGCCGCGCCGCGCGCTCGCCGCCCTGTGGCCCTACCTCCTGGTCTCCCCCACCGTGGTGGGCGCGGCCTTCCTGCTGGTCTACCCGGTGGTCCGCAACACCGTGATGTCCTTCCAGCACTACCGGCTGGCCGAACTCATCAACGGCGGGGCCTCGTTCGTCGGCCTGGCCAACTACCGCGAGGCGCTGACCGACCCGGAGTTCTGGACGGTGGTGCGCCGCACCGTGTGGTGGACGGCGCTCAACGTCGTGCTGATCATGCTGATCGGGACGCTGGTCGCGCTGCTGCTGGTCCGGCTCGGCCGACGGCTGCGGCTGCCGGTGATGAGCTCGCTGGTGCTGGCCTGGGCCACCCCGGTGATCGCCGCCACCACGGTCTTCCAGTGGCTCTTCCAGTCCCGGTTCGGAGTGGTCAACTGGGCACTGGTAAAGCTGGGTTTCACCTCCTACCGCGACTACACCTGGTTCGCGCACGGCGGCGCCACCTTCGCGATCCTGGTCACCCTGGTGGTGTGGCAGTCGGTGCCGTTCGCCGCGCTGACCCTCTACGGCGGACTGACCACGATCCCGGCCGAGTTGTACGAATCGGCGCGGATCGACGGCGCCGGGCCCTGGCAGACCTTCCGGCTGGTCACCTTCCCGATGCTGCGCCCGCTGTTCGCCCTGGTCACCTCGCTCGAAGTGATCTGGTGCTTCAAGTGCTTCACCCAGATCTGGGTGATCGGCCAGGGCGGCCCGGACGGCGCCACCACCACCCTGCCGGTGTACGCGTTCCAGATCGCGCAGTCCTTCCACAAGTACGACCTCGGGTCGGCGGTCTCCACGCTGACCGTGCTGATCCTGCTCGCCGCGCTGGTGTTCAACCTGCGCCGGATGTTCCGCCAGGAAGGAAAGGAGGGCACCGCATGACCGCCGCCCGCCGCGGACTGCGCCGGCTGCCGCTCAACGCCGCCGCCCTGCTGGTCCTGGTGCTGTCCGCGTTCCCCGTCTACTGGATGGCGGTCACCGCGTTCGAGCCGACCGCCGCCATCGAGGGCGCCGACCCGACGTTCTTCCCGCTGCACCCCACCCTCGCGCACTTCCGCACCGCGGTACGCGCCGACGGCTTCGCCGGATACTGGCGCAACAGCCTCGTCGTCACGCTCGGCGCGGTGCTGATGGCCCTGGTGGTGGCGCTCCTCGCGGCCTTCGCGGTCGCGAGGATGCGCTGGCGCGGCCGGCGGGCGTTCCTGCTGCTGGTGTTCACCGCGCAGATGGCGCCCTGGGAGGCGCTGCTGATCCCGATGTACATCATCGCGCGGGACACCGGCATGCTCGACCGGCTGTCGATGCTCACCCTCGTCTACTTCATGACGACGCTGCCGTTCACGATCGTGACGCTGCGCGGCTTCCTCGCCGCGATCCCGGCGGAGTTGGAGGAGGCCGCCCAGGTCGACGGCTGCACCCGGCCGCAGGCGTTCCGCCGGGTGACCTTCCCGCTGCTGGCGCCGGGGCTGCTGTCGACGTCCCTGTTCGGATTCATCACCGCCTGGAACGAGTTCGCCTTCGCCAACACGCTGATCATCAAGAACCAGAGCGCCCGCACCCTGCCGGTGTGGCTGTCGTCCTTCAGCAACGTCTTCGGCACCGACTGGGGCGCCACGATGGCCGCGTCGTGCCTGTTCATGCTGCCGGTCCTGGCGGTGTTCCTGCTGCTCCAGAACCGGGTCACCACCGGGATGACCGCCGGAGCCGTCAAGGGCTGACCCGCCCGAAGCGGCACCGCACGGCCCCCGTACCCCCGCCGCACCGCCGGGCACCCCCGCCGTACCGCCTCGCACCGTACGGGCTCCGCCCGCCACCGGCCCGCTCCCACCCCTGGAGGCCCCGCCGTGATCATCCCGCACCCCACCCACGCCGTCCGCATCCCCGGCCGGTTCACCTTCGACCCGGCCACCGCCGTACGCGCCGAGGGCGCCGCGCGGCCCGCCGCCCGGCTGCTGCGCACCCTGCTGCGGCCCGCCACCGGGCTGCCGCTGCGCGACTCGCCGAGCGGGAGCGTGGTGCTCGCCGTCGACCCGCTGCTCGGCGGCCTCGGCACCGAGGGCTACGGCCTGACCGTCGGCCCGGACGCGGTGCTGCTGCGCGCGGCGACCGGCGAGGGGCTGCTCCGCGGCGTGCAGACCATCCGCCAACTCCTGCCGCCCGAGGCGCTGTCGGAGCGTCCGGTGCCCGGCATGGCCTGGTGGCTCCCGGGGGTCCAGATCACCGACGTGCCCCGGCACCGCTGGCGCGGCGTCCTGCTCGACGTGGCCCGGCACTTCCAACCCGTCCGCTACCTGCGGCGGTTCGTCGACCTGCTCGCGCTGCACAAGCTGAACGTGCTGCACCTGCACCTCACCGACGACCAGGGCTGGCGGATGCCGGTGCCCGGCTACCCCCGGCTGACCGAGGTCGGCGGGGTACGGTCCCGGTCGATGCGCGGCCGCGCGGGCAGCGGACGGTACGACGACGAGCCGCACGCCGGCGCGTACACCGCCGCGGAACTGCGGGAGTTGGTGGCGTACGCGGCCGCGCGCGGGGTCGAGGTGATGCCCGAGATCGAGATGCCCGGGCACGCGCGGGCCGCGCTGGCGGCCTACCCCGAGCTGGGCAACGTGCCCGGGCGGGCGCTGGAGGTGTGGACCGAATGGGGCGTGTCCGACGCCGTGTTCGGGGTGCACGACGAGGTGCTGGACTTCTGCCGGAGCGTGCTCGGCGCGGTGCTGGACGTCTTCCCGTCGCGTTACGTGCACATCGGCGGTGACGAATGCCCGGTCGCGGAGTGGGCCGAGAGTCCGCGGGCGCGGGCCAGGGCCGCCGAGGCGGGGCTGGCCGGCACCGCCGCGCTGCACGGCTGGTTCCTCGGCCGGATCGGCGAGTTCCTGCTGGCGGCGGGGCGGCGGCCGGTGTGCTGGGCCGACGGTTCCGGGGCCGCGGGCGCGCTGCCGCCGGAGTTCACCGTCATGCCGTGGCGGGACGCCGGCCACGGCCTCGCCGCCGCGCTGGCCGGCCAGGACGTCGTCATGGCGCCGCACCGCGCCACCTACCTGGACTACCCGCAGGCCGACGGGCCCGGCGAGCCGCTCGGCCAGGCCGGCGCGGTGGTGGACCTGCGCGCCGTGCACGCCAACGACCCGGTGCCCGCCGACTGGCCGCCCGAGGCCGCCGCCCATGTGCTCGGCACCCAGGCGCAGTTGTGGACGGAGTTCGCGCAGACGCCCGCCGACATCGAGTACCTCGCCTTCCCCCGGCTGTGCGCGCTCGCCGACCGGGCCTGGAACCCGGCCGCCGACTGGGCCACCGACTTCCTCCCCGCGGTACGCGGGCACCAGGCGCGGCTGGCCGCGCTCGGCGTACGCCACCGCCCCCTCGACCGCCCCCGGACCGCGACGGCCTGACAGCGCCGCACCGTGTCCGGCGGCTCGTCCGCGCACCTCCGACTCCCCCACCCCACCCCACCCGGGGATCACCCCCCACCACCGGAAAGGGACCACCGTGTCAGGAAGAAAGCGTCCGCTCCGCCTCCCCCTTCGGCTCCGCGCCGCGCTCGCCGTGTGCTCGGCCGCCGGCCTGGCCTGCGCCGCGCTCACCGCGCTGCCCGCCTCCGCCGCGCAGGACACGCTCACCGCCCAGTACCGTACGAGCGCGGGCGGGGCCACCGCCGACCAGGCGGAACCGTGGCTGGAGGTCACCGACAGCGGGTCCACGTCGGTGCCGCTCAGCCAGGTCACGCTGCGGTACTACTTCAGCTCCGACAGCCCCACCGCGTCCTACCGCTTCGCCTGCTCCTGGGCGGTGAAGGGCTGCGCGAACGTCACCGGGACCTTCGGCACCCTCGCCCACCCCACCGCGACCGCCGACCGCTACCTGGAGATCGGCTTCACCGCGGGCGCGGGCTCCCTCGCGCCCGGCCAGTCCACCGGCGACCTCCAACTGCGCTTCTACCGCTCGGACTGGCAGCCCCTCACCCAGTCCGACGACTACTCCTTCGACGGCACGCAGACCTCGTACGCGAACGCCCCGAAGGTCACCGTGCAGCAGGACGGCGCCCTGGTCTGGGGCACCGCGCCCGACGGCAACGACCCCACGCCCCCGACCTCGCCGCCCACCTCCCCGCCCGGTGGCGGCGGCACGCCCGACGGTCCCACGCTCTTCGACGACTTCAGCTACCCGAGCAGCTCCGACCCGGCCGTCCAGCAGCACGGCTGGACCGTGAAGTCCGGGCAGGGCGGTCCCGGCGTGGCCGGGGCCACCTGGTCGCCGGCCGACCTGACCTTCGTGCCCGACAGCTCCGGCGGCGCCGGCAACACGGTGATGGACCTGAAGCTGACCACCGACGGCACGGCGGCCGGCACCCGCGAGACCGAGATCCAGACCACCGCGCAGAAGTTCAGGAACGGCACCTACGCGGCCCGGGTGAAGTTCGACGACACGCCCACCGGCGGACCGGACGGCGACCACGTCAACCAGACCTTCTTCAACTTCACCCCGCTCAAGGCGCCGATGGACCCGGACTACAGCGAGCAGGACTTCGAGTACCTGCCCAACGGCGGCTGGGGCGAGACGCAGAACATCATGTACGAGACGTCCTGGGAGACGTACAACCCCGACCCCTGGAACGCGGTGAACACGCACGGCCAGCAGTACGCCAGTTACGACGGCTGGCACGACCTCCAGATCACCATCGACGACACGTACATCACCTACTTCATCGACGGCCAGGTCGTGGCCCAGCACGGCGAGCCGTATCTGCCCGAGGGCGGCCAGTTCATCGACTTCAACCACTGGCTGATCGACCTCGCCGGGCAGACCGGCTCCACCCCGCGCTCCTACGACGAGCAGGTGGACTACGTGTACTTCACCAAGGACCAGGTGCTCACTCCGGCCCAGGTGCAGTCCGCGGTGGCGGGCCTGCGCGGGGACGGCACCGCGTTCGAGGACACGGTCCCCGCGAGCTGAGCCGGAAACGGCGGTTCCCCGCGCCCCGACCCTCGAAGGGGGGCGCGGGGAACCGCCGTGAGCCGCCGGTGTCCGCTAGGAGCAGGTCAGGGTCGGCGCCCCCCAGTCGCCGTGGTCGTTGCCGTTCCCGTCGCCGCCGTCGCCGACCTTGAGGTCGACCACCTGGGCGCCGGTGACGTCGACGTCGATCGGCACGGCCGCCTGCTTGCCGCGGAGGCTCTGGGTGGTGACCAGCGTCTTGCCGTCGGCGATCACCGAGAAGGTGACGGTGCCCCCGCCGCCGGTCTCGTCGTCGACCCCGACGTGCGCGGTGAGGCGGGTGCACTGGCCGGCGAGGTAGAGCTGCACGTCGCTCACCGCGTTGGTGCCCAGGCCCTTGGCGTAGCCGACGCCGTCGATGCTGATCGGCCGGCCGTCGCCGGCCGCCTGCTCACCGACGCTGCTGTCGCGCTCCACCGGGCCCCAGCCGTTGGTGGACGACAGGAACGGCAGGTCGCTGACGGCGTTCTGCCCGGCCGGCGGGACCGGCGGGACCGACTCGATGACCCGTTCGTCGGAGCTGGTGGCCTTGCGGCCGCGCTGGACGTAGTGCGTCGTGGTGGCGAGCACCGCGGCGGAGGCGAGAGTGCCGCTCGGCGGCTGGACCTGCCAGCTGAAGGTGGCCGACTTCCCCGGCTGGAGACGGGCCACCGTCCCGGCGCCGGCCGCCTTCGCGGTCCAGCCGTCAGGCAGGGCGAGCGAGGCGGTCAGCGCACTGGCCGCCGGCTGCCCGGCCGGCACCCGCACCGTGGACGTGGCGGTGAACGCCTGCCCGGACCTGGCGGTGTTCGGCACGTCCAGGGAGGTGGTGACCCCGGGCGCGGCGGGCATCGCGTACTTCACCGGGTTGTAGCCGGGGCTGTCGTTCTGCGCCACCTTCAGCGAGGAGGCGTAGCTGCCGTAGTCGGTCAGCGCGACCTTGCCGAGCCCGCCGGTCTTGCCGTCCAGGTTCCACACCGCGATGGCGATGGAGTTGTGGCCGTCGGGGTTCAGGATGCCGTTCGGCACCGGGAAGGTGTGCTGCGGGCCGAGGTAGTTGACGTAGTTGCCGACCTGCCAGCCGTTCACGAAGATCTCGGCCCGGTACTTGCGCGACGGGTCGTCGGTGAAGGTCAGGCCGAGTGAGGTGTCCTGGCCGTGCGGCAGGTTCAGCTTGGCGTCGGTGCGGTACCACGAGACGCCGGGCCGGGTGTCGGTGGCCGGCAGGGTGGTGTTCGCCCACTTCGCGTCCGGGTAGCCCGGCAGCGACCAGCCGGCCCGCTCGCCGTAGAGACCGCCGGTCGACAGGGTGCCGCGGACCGGGTCGATCAGGTCCTCGCCGCCCCGCACGCCCTGCAGCCGCCAGGTGACGGGGGTGAGCGGTGCGCCGATCAGGGAGGCGCTGGTCAGGCCGCGCGCGGTCTTGTTGCCGTTGGAGGAGTTGTAGTCCTCCTCGTGGCCCATGTTCACCGTCAGGACGGAGATGACGTTGTCGCCGGTCGGCTTCACCGCGCCGGCCGGGAAGGTGAAGTCGGCGCTGCCGGTGGTCGAGCTGCCGAGGAAGGTGCCGTTGAGCCAGGCGGAGAACGCCTGCGCCCCGCCGCCGGAGTCCGAGACCAGGTGGATGCCCGTCTCGCCGTCGCCGGCCCGGAAGCGCCCGCGGTACCAGGTGTTGCCGGTGTGGAAGCCGTAGTCGTCGGCGTAGAGCACCGGCAGCGAGTTGACGCCGGAGGAGCTGTTGGTGGTCGACTTGTCGGCCGTCTGCCAGCTGGAGTCGTCGAAGCCGGGGGCCGACTCCGGGGACTCCTCGGCGTGCTTCCAGTTGGTCAGCGCCGGGAGCTTCACCGGGGCGGCGACGGGGATCTGACCGGTCCGGCCCGCGGAGCCGGAGCCCGCGGCGGTACGGCCGTCGAGCGCGCGGCCGTTCCACGTGACGTGGTCGGCCGAGGTGAACACCTCGATGTCCTTGTCGTCGCCGTTGTCGCCGGTCAGCGCCACCGTACGGCCGCCGTCCAGGCTGGTCGCCGTCCGCAGCAGGTGGCTGCCGCGCACCAGGACCGGTCCGGTCGCGGTGTCCTGCCGCCAGAAGGTCTCGGCGGTCGGCTTGTCGCCGACGAGCAGCAGGCTCGGGCGGGACCCGCCGCCGCTGATGCTGATCCGGATCAGGCCCTTGTGCGTGTAGTTCAGCCGCAGGTCGCCGGTGGCCGCGTCCCAGGTCGTGGCCACCTGGCCGCCGGTGCTGGTCACGGTCGGCTTCGAGGTGTACCGCAGCACGGTCTCGCCGTCGCTGCCCGCGTCCCCGTACAGCACGGAGACGTCCCGGCCGGCGATGGTCGCGGTGGTCATGATCTCGGAGGTGGAGTACTGGAGTTGCGAGTCGCCGAGCTTGTCGTTCGCCACGATGATGTGCGAGTCGCGGCCGTCGAGCGTGATCGCGGTGCCCGGCTGCTGCGGCACCACGGGGTACGTCGGCAGGACGTCGGCGGCGGTCGGCACGTCGATGGCGTCGATGGAGACGAAGTTGTCCGTGGAGCCCGTGCTGTGGGTGCCGTCCACGACGATCTTCAGGGTGTGCGCGCCGGCGGTCAGGCCGGTCTTCTGGAAGACCACCGCCTGGTTCTCGCTGCCGGAGTCGTCCACCGTGGCGACCTTGGTGCCGTCGAGGTAGACGTCGGCGTAGCCGTGGTTGTTGGTCTTCGGCCCGATCCAGCGGACCGCGGTCCCGTCGAAGGGGACGGTGACCGAGTCACCGGTGGTGTTGGAGAACGACTCGGTGTCCTTGTAGTCGCCGGTGGTGTAGCTCTGGCCCGACACGTGCGACCAGCTGCCCGAGTACTGCAGCGCGGAGTCGGGGTCGTCCCAGGTGTAGCTGGTGTCGGCGACCGGCTGCGCGTTGAAGTCCAGCGCGATGTGGGTCTTGTCGGTGGCCGTGGAGGTGGAGTTCCCGTGCCGCAGCACGTGGAACTGCGTCTTGGTGTCGGGGTTCATCCGGGCGGTGTCGACCACGGCGGTGTCGTCCGGCGGCGACGCCTTGATCGGGTCGGTCTTGGTCAGTGGCGCCACCGACTGGGTGAAGTACCCGATCAGCTTGTCCTCGTCGTACTTCGGGTCGAGCTGGCGGGTCTCGCGGATCGCGGCGCCGTAGTCGTACGAGGTGTAGTTCTCCGGCTCGCCGAGCCAGCCCCAGTTGGTGCCGCCGTAGGTCATGTAGAAGCTCTGGGCGGTCGCGCCGACGGCGATGTTCTGCTTGTAGAAGACGTCGGCGAACTGGTCGTTGATCAGCTGGGCGCACTTGTCGTAGCCGGGGCCGCCCCAGGGGTCGAAGGCGCCGCCCTGGAACTCCGGGGTGTACAGCGGCTTTCCGGCCGGGTGGTCGTAGCTGAGGTCGGGGACGCCGTTCCACTGGGTGGGGTTGGAGCAGTTGAAGCCCTGCGGGTAGGAGTCCGGACCGTCCACGTCCAGGGCGCCGTCACCGGAGTTGAAGGTGCCGTTGTTGTTGCCGGTGAGCGGCACGGTGATGCCGTCGGCGCGGGCCTTGTCCTCCAGGTGCTTCATGTAGGCGCGGGCCGACGCGGAGCCGTTGTAGTACTCGTTCTCGACCTGGTACGCGATCACCGTGCCGGTGCCGTTGGTCAGCTGGTGGCGGGCGAGGATGCGGTCGATCTGGGTCAGCCACTCGTCGGAGTACTTCAGGAACTGCGGGTCGTCGGTGCGGTTCTTCTCCTCCTTGGTGGTCAGCCACCCGGGCAGACCGCCGCCGTCGACCTCCGCGTTGATGTACGGCGCCGGGCGGGCGATCACGTACAGGCCGGCCTGCTGGGCCATGTCGAGCAGCTTGTCGACGTCCCGCACCCCGGTGAAGTCGTACACGCCCTGCTTCGGCGAGTGGTAGCCCCAGTCGAAGTACAGGGAGGTGGAGTTGAACCCGGCGGCCTTCATCTTCTGGAAGATGTCCAGCCACAGGTCCGGGCTCGGCAGCCGGAAGTAGTGGAACTCGCCCGACCACAGGTACGTGCGCTTGCCGTCGACGAGGAAGGAGTAGCCGTCGAAGGTCACGGTGTGGGGCTTCGAACCGGCGTGTCCCTTGGCCGCGTTGTCCGTCGTGGCCGCGTCGGCCGTCTTCGCGGCCGCGGTGTGCGCGGCGCCTGCCGCCATGGCGGGTGCGGTGGTGCCCGCGGACAGGGCGATCGCCATCGCCGCGGCCAGACCCGCCCACCACCGCCCTCGGCGCCGCTGGGATCTGCCGGACACGCCACCGGTCGGATGACTTCGCACTGCGACCTCCACGTTCCCCGAAGGGCCAACTCCCAACAGAATCAATCGAAGTCGAACAATAGGAGCGGGTGCGGGGCCGCACAATAGGTCGGACACAGGAAGCTGTGCGACGACCTGTTCGTTTCCGTGTGTTTGTGTTCCCCCACGGGTGGAGGGTGCCCGCGCCTCCGCGGAAGGAGCCGCGGCTGTGCAGGGGCGCGGGGAACCGCGCGACCGGCAGGCCACCGGGCTGAGGCCGGTACGCGACCTTCGCCGTCGCGGCACTCACGGCCCCGGCCAACCCCCTCCGCGGATTTCCGTTATCGGCCCGCCCGGGGCACCGTCTCCTGTTGTGTAGGCGCAGCCACTTGCGACGAAGGAACGGCGGAGCGAATGCGTGCAGGCGACCGGAGCGGCCCCGACCCGGAGATGGTGACCGCGGCGCGGGCGGGCGACGAGCAGGCGCTCGACCTGCTCGTCGCGCAGTGCCTGCCGCTGGTCTACAACATCGTCGGGCGGGCCCTGGACGGCAACGACGACGTGGACGACGTGGTGCAGGAGACGCTCCTGCGGGTGGTCCGCGGCCTCGCCGACCTGCGCGACCCGGCCGCCTTCCGGTCCTGGCTGGTGGCGATCGCGGTCCGCCAGGTCCGCGACCGCGAGCAGGCCCGGAAGGCGTCCTGGCACCATCAGACCGGCCTGGACGCGGCCGAGTTGATACCGGACCCGGCCTCGGACTTCGCGTCGGTGACCATCCTGCGGCTGGGCCTGACCGACCAGCGCCGGGAGATCGCCGAGGCGACCCGCTGGCTGGACCACGACGACCGCACGCTGCTGGCGCTGTGGTGGCTGGAGGAGACCGGCGACATCGGCCGGTCCGAACTGGCCGACGCGCTCGGGCTGTCCCGGCAGCACGCGGCGGTGAAGGTCCAGCGGATGAAGGAGCAGTTGGAGACGTCGCGGACCGTGGTGCGCGCGCTCGGCGCGGTCGAAAGCTGCCCGGAGCTGGCCGAGTTGACGGCCGGCTGGGACGGGGTGCCCAGCCCGCTGTGGCGCAAGCGGTTCGCCCGGCATGTCCGCGGCTGCGACGCGTGCGGGCGGCTCGGCAAGGTGCTGCTGCCGATGGAGCGGCTGCTCAGCGGGCTGCCGCTGCTGCCCGTACCGATCTCGCTGGCGGCGCCGCACCCTGGGCCGCCGCCCACCCCCGGGCATCTGCCGTCCGCCGCGCACCACCCGGCCCCGCCCGCTCACGCGCCGACGCCCGCACCCGCGCCATCCTCTGCGCCCGCGCCCGCGGGCCACTCCCCCATGCCCCCCACACCCCCCACCCAGCGCACCGCTCCGCATTCCCACCCCCCACAGCGGAGCGGTGCGCACCGGGGAGTCCACCGGCTTCGGCCGCGGCTGCTGCACGGGCCGTTCGCCGGGCCCGCCGCCGCGGTGAGCGCGGTCGCGGCCGTGGCGGCGGGCGCGCTGCTGGCGGTGCACCTCGCCGCCGACCCGTCCGCGCCGGCCGCCGACGCCGCGCCGTCCGCCCCGCCCACGGCGACGGCCCCCGCTGCCGCACCCACCACCCCTGCGCCGACGACCCCCTCGCCGACGCCCTCGACCGCCACGCCCACGACCCGCAAGCCGACTCCGAAGTCGACCACGCCCACCCCGGTCAAGGCCCCACCACCGCCCGCCGCACCGGCGACGTCCACCCGCAAGGGCGTCGGCGTGTGGACCTTCGACGGCGTGAACACCGCACTCCGGCAGTCCGGCGCGAGCTGGTACTACACCTGGTCCACCACCCACGCCGGGATCAGCGGCCCCGGCTTCGTACCGATGATCTGGGGTGCGGACAGCGCCAGTTCGGCCGCGCTCGCGCAGGCGAAGGCCGCGGGACCGTACCTGCTGGGCTTCAACGAACCCGACATGTCAGGGCAGTCGAACATGACGGTCGACCAAGCTCTCACGCTGTGGCCGAAGTTGGAGTCCGCCG
Organism: Streptomyces sp. NPDC087270; assembly: GCF_044744625.1. Classification (NCBI taxonomy): domain Bacteria; kingdom Bacillati; phylum Actinomycetota; class Actinomycetes; order Kitasatosporales; family Streptomycetaceae; genus Streptomyces; species Streptomyces sp. NPDC087270. The sequence continues at coordinate 250,244 of NZ_JBIUYR010000015.1, read as the reverse complement.
GGAAGGTGCTGGGCAGTCCCGCCGTCGCGTACGGCGGGGACACACCCGGGGGCTGGCTCGACCGCTTCATGACCGGCGCGCGGCAGAAGGGCTACCGCGTCGACTTCATCACGCTGCACTGGTACGGCGGCGACTTCACCACGCCCGACGCCGTCGCCCAGCTCAAGTCCTACCTCCAGGCCGTCCACGACCGCTACCACAAGCCCATCTGGCTCACCGAGTTCGCGCTCACCGACTTCTCCGGCGGCACCGCCCGCTACCCCACCGACCAGCAGCAGGCCGCCTTCCTCACGGCCGCCGCGACCATGCTCGACGGCCTGCCCTACCTCCAGCGGTACGCCTGGTTCGGCCTCCCCGCGAAGGACGGCGCCCCCAGCACCGGCCTCTTCCACAGCGGCCCCGTGATCACGACCGAGGGCCGTGCCTTCGAGCGAGCCCGCTGACCCATGGAACGGGGGCGGGCCGGAACGGAGTTGGAGCGGGACGAGTTGCCCGGCGGCGAACCGGACTCATCGGGTCGGCCCGCACCCATGAACGGAAGAAGGGTGCGACACAGCCCGGGCTCTCACCGACTGAGCTACAAGGGGGAGTTCACGCGTCAAAGCCGGACCCGATCAAAGGGTGACGTTCTCCGCCGATCCCACCTGATCCCTGCTTCCGGGCAGGCCCAGCAGCGCCCCACGGCTGTCGGCGACCCGCAACGCGTCCGACAACGCCGTGCACAAGTGCGCCACCATGCCCTGGAGTTCGCAGTCCGAAGGCGTCGACTCCCCCAGCGTCCGACGGACAAAGCCCAGCAGTTCCCGACCCATCCCGAGCTGCACCGACTCCATCTCGTCGGCCAGCCGCCACAAGGCCGAAGCACGGCACCCGTCCGTCCGGAGGTAGCAGGCACCTCCGTCCGGCCCCGGCCACGGGAGGCGTCGAACGGTGCCGGATTCCCGATGCTGTAAAGGGGAGTCGGGGCGCAGCGGTGCTCGGTCTCGGTGCTCAGCCGTCATGAGGACGACGATAGGACCGATCCACCGGTCGAAAGGGGACAAACTGTCCCCCTGCACAAGGGAGCGGCTACGCCGCCAAGACGCCTACGGAAGAGGCGAGTTCGGCGGCCTCGGCGCGCAGCGGCCGAGGCACGGAGCGGACGAGGTCCGCGGCCAGCGCCCGCCCTGACGGCACGTACCTGATCGCGTCGGGCGACGTCTCCACTGCCCGCTGAAGGTAGTGCAGCGCACCGGCCGGCTCCTTGCGGGCGTACTCCGATCGGGCTGCGTCCAGGAACAGACGAGAGCGGCGCTCCACTGACGGAATCGACTCGGGGACGGTTTCCGAGACACGGCGGAGCGCGGCGCCGGGAGTGTGCAGGTCGACCCCGATGGTGACCGCGTGAACCGCCACGTTGCCCGTGCCGAACATCGTCCAGGGGTGGGCGTAGTCCGGCATGCGCTGTGCGACCGCGTTCGCCTCGTCCCACCACCGCCAGGCGTCACCGTCGCGCCCCTCCCGTGCGGAGGTGACCGCCGCGTGAAGGCACAGCGCCCCGAAGGTCCCGCGCAGGATGTCGGGCCCGTCCTCAAGGCGCGGGCGGAGGGTGGCCGCCGCCTCGGCGACCAGACGCAGTGCCTCTTCCGTGTGGCCGTTCTCCCGGAGGCCGTTGCCCACGATCCATGCGGCGGCAGCCAGCAGAACGGGGTCGTCCGCTTCCTCCGCCGCCATCCGGGCCCGGTCCACGGTCAGCCAGTACAGCTCCGGTTCCGTGGTGTGCGCGGCGAACTGCTGGGCCAGCGCGTAAGCCTCCGCCGTGACCAGGTAGGCGCGCCGACGTTCCGCTCCCTCGGTTCCTCTGGTGGCGGCGTGGCATGCCGTCAGCAGATCAGGAAGCACCGCCCCTACTTCGGTCCGCTGCCGACGCGAGGAATGCCACGTCGACCACGCCTGCCGCACCCGTCCGGCCAGTTCCTGCACAGTGCTCGCCTCGAACGGGGAGCGACGGAAGATCGACGCGTGAACCGCGTCCCTGAGCGCCGGCACCGCCGGGTGTGACAGCTTGCCCCAGTGATCGACGGGAATGGTGGCATCGCCACCCGTGAGCGTGGCCACGTCGTCCAGCCGAAGCGCCTGCGCCAGCCGGAAGAGCATCGGCAGTGACCGCAGATCGCGGTCCCCGTTCTCGATCTTCTTCAACCAGTCCGACGACCGCCCGACCAACCCGGCCAGCACCGGACGCGACATTCCTCGCCGCTCACGATGATGGCGGATCAACTCACCGGTCGTCAGTTCTCCGTTGATGGACGGATCAGTCACGATGCGGCTCCCGGAACGAAGTCAAGCCCCCCGCACCAGAGTACGCGCCGCAAGCCCCCCGTCACCGGCCTCGCCACCGCCCACTCCAACGGGCAAACCACCCGGAGCCGCCCTCGGTTCCAGGGTACGGCGCACCCGGGGGCGTCACTCGGACTACGCACGCGCGAAGCGGACCCCGCGGACCTCGGGGGCGCCCTCGTACGCGGTGGCGAGGAGGCGGAGTCCCTCCGCCTCAAGGGTGTCGCGGTCGGGTGCCCGTAGGGGCGCGAACGGGGTGACGACGACCGCCGCGGCACCCTTGGCCCGCTCGAACCGCCAGGTCCCCCCGACGAACCCGTCCAGGAGGATCGTGCCGCTGACGATCCCGTTGACGGAGATCACCCGGGACTTGGGCACGTCGCCGAGGATGCGGGTGCGGTCGGCGTGCGAGAGCAGGAGGTTGTCGAAGTCGGCGACGAAGCGCGCGGCCACGGGGGTGTCGGGGTCGGTGAGTTCGGCGTCGGGCAGGTCGTAAAGGACCTGCCCGTCCTCGGCGGCGTACGTCCGCAGGTCGAGATCGGCGAACAGCCGCTTGAGGCCGGTGGCTCCGGACCACTTCTGCATGTCGGCGGGACCGGCGGGGCCGAACGCGGCGAGGTAGCGGCGGACGAGCCCGGCCGGGTCGGGGTCGGCGGCGAGCGGCGCGCCGAGCCAGTCGTCGGCGAAGGCGTACCGGACGCCGCAGGGTACGCCCCACACGCCGCGCGGTGGCACCTGCACGAGCGGTGCCCAGGTCCGTAGCACGTTGACCAGCGAGGCCGGGTCGGCGGCGGGGAACCGCGCACCGAGCAGGGTGCGCAACTCGGAGGGCCCGAGCGGCTGTTCGGCCAGCGCCTCGCGCCCGGCGGCGAGCAGCGCGTCCCGGCCGACCCCGGCGATCCCCGCGGCCCACGCGGAGGAGCGCAGCCCCCGGTCGAGGGCGGGTTGCAGCCACGGCCGCAACCGCAGCGCGTCCGCCGCCGTCACCAGATGCACGGTGTTGCGCATCAACGCCAGTCGTACGACGCGGCGTTCGGCGAGGAGGCGGCCGAACGCGGCGAAGTCGAAGCCGGCCAGCCGGGTCCACAGCCCCGGGTAGACGGAGGTGGCGTTCTGCGACTGGAGGCCCAACAGGTGCGTGACGGCGTCCGCCGGGCTCATGTCCGCCCGCTGCAAAAGGAGTTGGCGGGACAGCAGAGTCCGGTTGAGGGTGCGCCGGGTGACCGGTTCGATGACCATGGTCGTTACGGTACGGCGCCTTGCGGACAGTCACGGTCCGCAAGGCGGGTGGGCGCGGCGCGCGGCCGAGGGACCCGACCGGGCGTTCACGGGAAGGCGAGGTGAGGGCGATGTGGAGCCGCGGAGGCCGCCCGTACAGCGGGCGGCACTTCCCACGGTCCTGGAACCGCGGATCGGGCGAACCGCTGCGGCCGCGCAGCCTGTCCCGGGCGCTGGTCAGAGCCTCCAGGAAGGACGAACGGGCCTGGCAGCGGCAGCCGTTGAAGGTGCGTGGCGATTCGCTGCCGCCTTTCGACCACTGCGCGGCACTGGTGGCGGGGCTGGCCGAGGACGAGCGGCGCCGGATCGCGCTGCGGCTACAGCAGGAGCGCGCCGGTCTGGAGGCCGACGACGTCGAGTGGTACATCGGGCGGGCGCTGGCGGCGACACGCTGCGGGTGGTCGCCCGGGCAGGTGCACGAGTTGTTCGCGCTCGCGCTGGGGAACGTGGGCAACGGCCCACGTCCGTACGGACCGTGGGCGCACGGGGAGCGGGCCCTGCAACTGCCGCTCGCCGCGCTGGAGGAGTTGCCGGAGAGCGAGCGCGGGCCCTTCCTGCGGTATGTGCGTGCCGCGCTCGCCGTCCGTACGGGCTGCCGCTCCATGGTCCGCCCGCCCGGCCGGCCGTCCCGTCTCGACGAGCCCGAGGCATGCCTGAGCCGGCTGCGGGCCCTGCTCGACCTGCCCTACGACGTGGACGACGTGCTGGTGCGCGACGATCCGTTCGCCACAGCGGCCCGTTGCGCCCTCGGCACCGAGCTCTACGAGCCGCCGGCGCCGGAGCTGCTGGAGTTGTGCGGTCTGGTGACCGACGTGCGGCCGCCGTACGCGTGGTTGGGCCGGATGCGGGAGCTGTTGCAGTGTTCGCCGGAAGCCCGCCGGACGGTCCGGACGCTGCTGCGGGCGGTCCGCGGCGAGCCCGCCACCTGCGTCGGGGCCGAGTTGCACCGCGGGCGGATCGGCGAGGTCAGCGGATGGCTCCTGGTCGCGCTCGCCTGGGCCGCCTGCGTGAGTGACGATGCCGGGCTGGTACGGGAGTTGGGGGACGGCATGCTCGCGATCGACCGGGGACCGGGCGGCGACGGCGCCGCGCTCTTCCTGCGCGGTGGGCTCGCCGCACTCGCCGCGCTGACCCGCGCCCCCGCCGCCGGCCGGCACCACCGCCTGCTCGCCGACCCGCCCGCCGCGGTCGTCCGCACCGCGACCGAGGTGCGGGCGCGGCTGGCGCACCTCCCCCAGCCCGATGGCCACCGCCTGCTCCAGGTGCAGGCCGGGCCGTACGTCGCCGTCTTCCGCGTGCACCCCGACGGTCACGTGACGCTCGGCTTCCGCAACCCGCACGGGCGGATGCTCGAGGACGCGCCGGCGAAGGTGCGGAACGGTGATCCGGCGCTGTACGCCGCCCTGCGGGCCCAACTCACCTCCTTGCGGGCCGAGGTGACCGCCTACCGTGGTCTGCTCGCCGAGCTCCTGCACGCCGATCCCGGGCGGCCGGCCGGAAGTTGGTGCGAGGTCCACCTCGACGATCCGCTCTTCGAGCCGCTCACCCGCGCGCTGATCTGGCAGGCCGAGACCCCCAACGGGCCCGTCGTCGGCGTTCCCGTGCGGCGCAAGCGCTCCTCCGCCTGGGTCCTGCGCGACCTGCGCGGCGGCTTCCACGAACTGGTCGAGACCACGACCGTACGGCTCTGGGCCCCGGCCCACGCCGACGCGGCCGAAGTCGCCGCCTGGACCTCAACGGTGCGCCGCCGCGGCCTACGCCAGCCCGTCCCCCAGGTCCCGCGGCGCCCCTGACCCCCCAGAGTGCCCCGTCCTGTCGGTCCCGGGACCACCCGCCGGTGAGTGGCTGGTCGCGCAGTTCCCCGCGCCCCTTGGGGTTGCCCTTCCTCCGCGGAGGAAGCCGCACAATCCCAGGGGCGCGGGGAACTGCGCGACCAGCCCACCACCGGCGGACAGGGGCACCCCGGAGGGAACCCACCACGCAAGGACCCGAGCACATCCAGGGGCGCGGGGAACTGCGCCACCAGCCCACCACCGACAGGTGATCCCGGCGCCGGCGGACAGGGGCACCCCAGAGGGAACCCACCACGCAAGGACCCGAGCACATCCAGGGGCGCGGGGAACTGCGCGACCAGCCCACCACCGGCAGGTGATCCCGGCGCGGCCGGACAGGGGCACCCCGGAGGGAACCCACCACGGAAGGAGCCGAGCAGATCCAGGGGCGCGGGGAACTGCGCGACCAGCCCACCACCGGCGGGTGATCCCGGGGCCGGCGGACAGGGGCACCCTGGAGGGTCCAGTTGCCGCCGGTCAGGCCACCGCGTGGATGGGGGTGTGCGCACCCGTGAGGGGGCGGCCGGTGGCACCGTAGCGGAGCGCGACGACCTCCGCGGCAATGGAGAGCGCCGTCTCCTCGGGAGTGCGCGCGCCGAGGTCGAGCCCGATCGGGGACCGCAGCCGGTCGAGCGCGGCCTCGGGCAGCCCGGCCTCGCGGAGGCGGTCGAGCCGTTGGAGGTGGGTGCGGCGCGATCCCATCGCGCCGACGTAGGCCACCGGAAGGCGCAACGCCCGCTCCAGCAGGGGCACATCGAACTTCGCGTCATGCGTGAGCACGCACAGCACGGCGCGCGCGTCGACCCGCCCGGCCGCCACCTCCGCGTCGAGATAGCGATGCGGCCACTCCACCACGACCCGGTCGGCCTCGGGGAAGCGCCCGGCCGTGGCGAACACCGGCCGCGCGTCGCAGACGGTCACGTCGTACCCGAGGAACTTCCCCGCCCGGACCAGCGCGGCCGCGAAGTCGATCGCACCGAACACGAGCATCCGCGGCGGCGGCACGCTCGACTCGACCAGCAGCGTCAGCGGCTGCCCGCACCGGCTGCCGTCGGCGCCGATCTGCACCGTGCCGGTGCGCCCGGCCGCGAGCATCGCGTGCGCCTGCCCGGCGGCCGTACGATCCCGCGGGCCGTCGCCGAGCGAGCCGTCGTACGACCCGTCGGTGCGCACCAGCAGCGCGCGGCCGAGGAGTTCCGCGGGGCCGGCGGCGATCCGGGCGACCGCCGCCGCCTCACCGGAGGCGGCGGCGGCCAGCGCGCGGACGATCTCGGGCCGCACCCCGGGATCGATCCGCTGGACGAGGATGTCGATCACGCCGCCGCAGGTCAGACCGACCGCGAAGGCGTCCTCGTCGGAGTAGCCGAAGCGCTGCACCACGGTCGGGGGGCCGTCGCCGGACAGCGCCTCGCGGCACAGTTCGTAGACGGCGCCCTCGACGCACCCGCCGGACACGCTGCCGACCGCGGTGCCGTCGCCGTCCACGGCGAGTGCGGCGCCGGGCTGCCGCGGGGCGCTGCCGCCGGTGGCGAGCACGGTCGCGACGGCGAACGGCCGGCCGCGCCCGCACCAGCGGTGCAACTCGGTTGCGATGTCCAGCATGGCGGTTCAACTCCTTGGGCGGGATGCGGCTACTTGACGCCGAGCCAGCTCTCGATGGGGTGCAGGGCGAAGTAGACGGTGAAGACGGCGGTGAGGACCCACATGAAGACCCCGGGCTCGCGCCACTTCCCCTGCGCGGCCTTGATCGCGGTGTAGGAGACGACGCCCGCGCCGACGCCGGCGGTGATGGAGTACGTGAACGGCATCAGCGCCACGGTCATGAAGACCGGGACGGCCACGGACCGGTCGGACCAGTCGACGTGCCGGGCGTTGCCCATCATCATCGCGCCGATCACCACCAGCGCGGCGGCGGCGACCTGGCCGGGCACGATCTGGGCGAGCGGGGTGAAGAACAGGCCGAGCGCGAAGAGCACACCGGTGATCACCGAGGACAGACCGGTGCGCGAGCCCTCGCCGACGCCGGTCGCGGACTCGATGAAGACGGTCTGCCCGGAGGCGCCCGCGACACCGCCGATCGCGCCGCCGGCGCCGTCGATGAACAGCGCCTTGGACAGGCCCGGCATCCGGCCGCGCTCGTCGGCGAGCCCGGCCTCGGTGCCGACGCCGATGATGGTGGCCATCGCGTCGAAGAACCCGGCGAGCACCAGCGTGAAGACGATCACGCCGACCGTCATGCCGCCGATGGAGCCCCAGCCGCCGAACTCCACGTGCCCGAAGAGCGAGAAGTCCGGCATGGACACCGCGCTGCCCTGGAGCTTGGGCGCGGTGCCGCCCCAGTCGGCCGCGGTGAGGTGGCCGGCCGCGTTGACGACGACGGCGAGCACCGTGCCGGTCACGATGCCGATCAGGATCGCGCCGGGGATGTTGCGGGCCTGGAGCATGAAGATCAGCAGCAGCGTCACGCAGAACAGCAGCACCGGCCAGCCCGACAGCTTCCCGTCGGGGCCGCCCAGCGCCACCGGGGAGGTGCCGTGCGGGTCGCCCTTGCCGACGAACCCGGCGTTGACCAGGCCGATCAGCGCGATGAACATGCCGATGCCGATGGTGATGCCGTGCTTGAGCGGCAGCGGTATCGCGTTCATCACGATCTCGCGCAGCCCGGTGACCACCAGCAGCACGATCACCGCGCCGTAGATCACGCACATGCCCATCGCCTGCGGCCAGGTCATGTGCGGCGCGACCTGGGTGGAGATCACGCCGGCCACGCTCAGGCCGGCGGCCAGCGCCAGCGGGACCTTGCCGAAGAAGCCCATCAGCAGCGTGGAGACCGCCGCGGCCAGCGCGGTGGCGGTGATCAGGGCGGCGTGCGCGAGCTTGACGCCATGCGCGTCCGGGCCGGACAGCAGCAGCGGGTTGAGCAGGAGGATGTAGCACATCGCCATGAAGGTGGTGATGCCGCCGCGCACTTCGCGGGGGATCGACGACCCTCGGTCGGAGATGTGGAAGTACCGGTCGAGCCACGATCTGCCGGCGGGCACGCGTGAGCCGGGGCCCGCGTCCTCCGCCGCCGTCTGCGGCTCTACGGGTGTCTGGGTCATGTGTAGCCAACTCCCAAGGTTCACAGGGGCACCCGCCCGCGGCTCGCGGAACGGGATTTGGGATAGCGCCCCTTCAGGCGCGGCCTGCACGACCCGGGGGACGGCCCGAGGCGAACAAGAGAGGGGTCCGGGGCTCGGCCCGTGGTGCGGCCGGCCCCGGGCCCTACGATCCGGTGAGGTGTTCCGGCCGGACCGGGGTTCGGTTCAGCTCCAGGCCGGTCGCCTGCCGGATGGCGGCGAGCACGGCGGGAGTCGAGGACAGGGTGGGCGCCTCGCCGATGCCGCGCAGCCCGTACGGGGCGTGGTCGTCGGCGAGTTCGAGCACGTCGACGGGGATCGTCGGGGTGTCGAGGATGGTCGGGATCAGGTAGTCGGTGAAGGACGGGTTGCGGACCTTCGCGGTCTTCGGGTCGACCACGATCTCCTCCATGACGGCGACGCCGAGGCCCTGCGTGGTGCCGCCCTGGATCTGGCCGACCACCGACAGCGGGTTGAGCGCCTTGCCGACGTCCTGCGCGCAGGCGAGTTCGACCACCTTGACCAGGCCGAGTTCGGTGTCGACCTCGACCACGGCGCGGTGCGCGGCGAAGCTGTACTGGACGTGGCCGTTGCCCTGTCCGGTGCGCAGGTCGAACGCCTGGGTCGGGCGGTGCCTGAACTCCAGTTCCAGGTCGACGGATTCGCCCTCCAGGACGTCGGCGATGTCGGCCAGCGCCTCGCCGCCGTCGGTGACGACCCTGCCGTCCTCCAGCAGGAGTTCGGCGGTGGCCCACGCCGGGTGGTAGGTGCCGAACCTGCGCCGGCCGATCTCCAGCACCCGTTCGCGTACCGCCTCGCAGGTGTTCTTCACCGCGCCGCCGGTCATGTAGGTCTGCCGGGAGGCGGAGGTGGAGCCGGCCGAGCCGACCCGGGTGTCGGCGGGCTGGATGGTGACCTGGGTGACGCCGAGTTCGGAGCGGGCGATCTGCGCGTGTACGGTGACGCCGCCCTGCCCGACCTCGGCCATCGCGGTGTGCACGGTCGCCACCGGTTCGCCGTTGATGACCTCGATCCGCACCCGCGCGGTGGAGTAGTCGTCGAAGCCCTCGGAGAAGCCGACGTTCTTGATGCCGACCGCGTAGCCGATCCCGCGGACGACGCCTTCGCCGTGCGTGGTGTTGGACAGGCCGCCGGGCAGCGCGCGGACGTCGGCGCCCTCGGTGGTACGCCACTGCTGCTCGGGCGGCAGCGGCATCGCCTTGACCCGGCGCAGCAGTTCGGCGACCGGCGCGGGCGAGTCGACCGGTTGCCCGGTCGGCATGATCGTGCCCTGCTCCATGGCGTTGCGCTGCCGGAACTCGACCGGGTCGAGGCCGAGTTCGGCGGCGACCTTGTCCATCTGTGCCTCGTAGGCGAAGCATGCCTGGACCGCGCCGAAGCCGCGCATGGCGCCGCAGGGCGGGTTGTTGGTGTAGAGCGCGAGCGCTTCGATGTCCACGTCCTCGACGACGTACGGTCCGATCGACAGCGAGGCGGCGTTGCCGACGACGGCCGGCGAGGCGGAGGCGTAGGCGCCGCCGTCCAGCACGATCCGGCAGCGGACGTGGGTGAGCTTGCCGTCGCGGGTGGCGCCGTGCTCGTAGTGGAGCCGGGCGGGGTGGCGGTGGACGTGGCCGAAGAACGACTCGAAGCGGTTGTAGACGATCTTCACCGGCCTGCCGGTACGCAGCGCCAGCAGGCAGCCGTGGATCTGCATCGACAGGTCCTCACGGCCGCCGAAGGCGCCGCCGACGCCGGAGAGCGTCATCCGGACCTTGCTCTCGGGCAGGCCGAGCACCGGGGCGATCTGCCGCAGGTCGGAGTGGAGCCACTGGGTGGCGACGTACAGGTCGACGCCGCCGTCCTCGGCCGGCACCGCCAGTCCCGACTCGGGGCCGAGGAACGCCTGGTCCTGCATGCCGAAGACGTAGTCGCCGCGCACCACCACGTCGGCGCGGGCGGCAGCGGCGTCGGCGTCGCCGCGCACGATCGGCTGGCGGTGCACCACGTTGGGGTGCGGGACGTGACCGCTGTGGTGGTCGTCGCGGCCCTCGTGCACCAGGATCGCGTCGGGCGCGGTCGCGGACGCCTCGTCGGTGATGACGGGCAGTTCCTCGTACTCGATCCGGATCTTCGCGGCGGCCCGGCGGGCGGTCTCGGGGTGGTCGGCGGCGACCAGGGCGACGGGTTCGCCGTGGTGGCGGACCTTGCCGTGCGCGAGCACCGGGGTGTCCTGGATCTCCAGGCCGTAGTTCTTGACCTCGGTGGGCAGGTCGTCGTAGGTGAGCACCGCGTAGACGCCGGAGGTGGCCAGCGCCTCGCCGGTGTCGATGGACAGGATCGTGGCGTGGGCGACGGTGCTGCGCAGCGTGTAGCCCCACAGCATGTCCTCGTGCCACAGGTCGGAGGAGTACGCGAACTCGCCGGTGACCTTGAGGATGCCGTCGGGGCGCAGCGTGGACTCGCCGATGCCGCCCTTGGTGCCGGCGGCGCCGGTGCCCTGGGTGAGGCTGGTCGGAGCGCGCCCGGGCACGGCGGCGGCGCGAGGCGGCCGGGCGGTGCCGGTCCCCCGGTCGGCGCGCGGGAGGTTCGCCGTACGGTACTGGTCGGCCACGGTCACACCTCCTGTTCGGTACGGGCGGCCGCCAGGCGGACCGCGTCGAGGATCTTCTCGTAGCCGGTGCAGCGGCACAGGTTGCCCGACAGCGCCTCGCGGATGTCGCCGTCGGACGGCTCCGGGTTGCGCTCCAGCAACTCGTCGGCGGCGACCAGCAGTCCGGGCGTGCAGAAGCCGCACTGCACGGCGCCCGCGTCGACGAACGCCTGCTGGACGGTGGACAGTTCGCCGTCCGGGCCGGACAGGCCCTCCACCGTGGTCACTTCGCGGTCCTGCGCCTGCCCGGCGGCGACCAGGCAGGAGCAGACCGGCACGCCGTCGAGGCGGACCGTGCACGAGCCGCACTCGCCCTGCTCGCAGGCGTTCTTGGAGCCCGGCAGCCCCATCCGCTCGCGCAGGACGTACAGCAGGCTCTCGCCCTCCCACACGTCGTCCGCCTCCTGCGGGCGGCCGTTGACGGTCATCGTCACGCGCATGACGCACTCCTCTGGTCGCCGCGGTACTCCTGCCAGGTCCACCCCAGGGTGCGGCGGGCCATCACGCCCAGCGCGTGTCTGCGGTACGACGCGGTGCCGCGCACGTCGTCGATCGGGTTGGCGGCCCCGGCCACCAGGTCGGCGAACTGCCGTGCCACCGAAGGCGGTACGGGTCCGCGGCTGTCCCACAGCCCGGCCTCGTCCAGCGCGGCGGCCAGGAACTCCTCGGCGGTCCTCGCCCGGATCGGGGTCGGCGCGGCCGAGCCGATGCCGGTGCGTACGGTGCGGGTGTCGGGGTGCAGCGCGATCCCGAAGGCGCACACCGCGATCACCATGGCGTTGCGGGTGCCGACCTTGGAGAACTGCTGCGGGCCGCTCGCCCGGCGCAGGTGCACGGCCCTGATCAGCTCGTCGGGTGCCAGCGCGTTGCGCTTCACCCCGAGGTAGAAGTCGTCGATCGGGATCATCCGGGTGCCGCGGACCGACTCGGCCTCGACCTGGCCCCCGCCGGCCAGCAGCGCCGGGTGGGCGTCGCCGGCCGGGGAGGCGGTGCCGAGGTTGCCGCCGACGCCACCGCGGTTGCGGATCTGCGGGGAGGCCACGGTGTGGGAGGCGAGCGCCAGCCCCGGCAGTTCGGTGCGCAGGTGCTCCATGATCTTCGTGTAGGGGACGGACGCGCCCAGGCGCACGGTGTCCGCGCCGGTCTCCCACTCCTGGAGTTCGGTGATGCGGTTCAGGTCCAGCAGGTACTCGGGCCTGCGGTGGTCGAAGTTGATCTCGACCATCACGTCCGTGCCACCGGCGATGGGCACGGCCGCTGGGTGCTCGGCCTTTGCGGCGAGCGCCTCCTGCCAGGTGGCGGGGCGCAGGAATTCCATGGGGATTCTCTTCTCGGCTGATCCGGATGCTCGTCCTGCTCCGGATGCTCGGCGGATGCTCGGCGGGGCGGTCCATGCGGGGCTGCTCGTGCGGGGCTGTTCATGTCCTGTACACGCGGCGTGCGGCCAGTACACGGCCGCGGGGCCGTTCGGGTGCAGTCACCGAACACATGAAGCACTTGGCTGGCCAACAGGTAGGTCTTGTACATTCCTCCGAAAGGGGCTGTCGCGAAACGTCGCCGCATCCCACCGGCAACACGCGTGCAGCACACTTCGCGAGTGGTGCCGGTGATCACCGGCACCGGACCCCCAGGACGGCGCGGCACCGGGCGGACGCGGCGACCGGACGGCGTGGCGCCGGCACGGACGGTGTGGCACCGGCACGGTGTGGCACCGGCACGAACGGCGGCGGACGACGGGCGACGGGCCCGCGGGGCCGGCGAGCAAGGACGAGGCGAGGACGATGCGGCTGAGCGCACTGCTGGACACCGACGCACTCGGTCTGCGGCTGCTCAGCGGCGAGGACGAGCTGGACCGGACCGTACGCGGGGTGATGACCACCGACCTGCGCGACCCGAGCCGCTATCTGACCGGCGGCGAGCTGGTGCTCACCGGGCTCGCGTGGCGGCACGGACCGGCCGACTCCGAGCCTTTCGTACGGCTGCTGTCCACCGCCGGGGTGGCCGCGCTGGCCGCGGGCAACGCCGGGATCGGCACGATCCCGCAGGACCTGGTCGACGCCTGCGCGCGGCACCGGCTGCCGCTGTTCTCGGTCGACGAGCGGGTGGCCTTCGCCACGATCACCGAGTACGTGGTCCGGCAGGTGTCCGGCGAGCGGGCCGGGGACCTCGCGGCGGTGGTGGACCGGCACCGGCGGCTGATGTCGGCGGGGGCCGGCGGCGGTGGGCCCGAGGCGGTCCTCGACCTGCTCGGCAGCGACCTCGACCTGCGGGCGTGGGTGCTCTCCTCGACCGGCCGGGAGATCGCCGGCGCCGGGCAGCCGCTGCCCGCCCCGGTCCGCGCCGAACTGGCCGGCGCGCAGCAGGCCGCGAGCCGTACCGGACGGCCGGCGCCGTACCGGACCGCGGCGCAGAGCGGCCGGGTGTACTCGCTGTTCCCGGTACGGACCGGCACGGACGCCGGCGCCGACGTGCGCGCCACCGTCCTGTCGGACTGGTTCCTCGCGGTCGAGGCGGACGCCGGGGAGTGGCCGGCCGAGCGGCTGGAGCTGCTGCGCGGGGTGACCCTGCTCATCGGGGTGGAACGGGAGCGGCGGGACGCCTCGCGGGCGGTGCGTCGGCGGCTGGCCACGGAAGTGTTCGAGCTGGTCAGGGGCGGTGCGGCACCGTCGGAGATCGGGGCGCGGCTGCGGGCGGCGGCGCCGGTGCTGCTGCCCGGGGGCGGGGCTCCGCCGCAGTGGCAGATCGTGGTGGCCCGGGTGGACTGGGCGGACGCGGGCGCCGAGGCGCCCCCCGGGCCGGTCGCGCGGGCGCTGCTGGAGGAGTTGCTCGCGGACCCGGCGGAGCCGGGCGCGGAAGCGGCCGACCGGGTGGCGGTCGCGGTCGCGGAGGACCGGGCGATGGCGCTGGTCCCGCTGGAGCCGGCGGGCCGCGGCGCCCTCGGCTCCCCCGCCGGCGCTGACGGCTCGGCCGGTTCGCCGGGTTCCCCGGGTTCCGCCGGCGCCCCCAACTCCCCCAACTCCCCCGCCTCCGCCGGTGCCGCGGGCTCACGCGGCTCGACGAAGCGAGCCCCGGGCCATGCCCCCGCGGCTCCCGCGAGCGCTGCTTCCCCCGCCTCCGGCGACAGCGGCAACCCCCCGGACGGCGAGCCGGTCGCGCTGCGGGCCGACCTCCTGCTGGCCGCCGTCCGCGGTCCCCTCGCCCGGGGCCTGGCCGAGGACGGCCGGCTGACCATCGGCGTGAGCGCGGCCGTCGACTCCCCCGAGGGGCTGCGCGGCGCGCTGGAGGAGGCCCGGCACGCCCGCCGGGTGGCCGCGGCCCGCCCCGGCCGGGTCTGCGTCGCCGGCCACGACGAACTGGCCTCCCACGTCCTGCTGCTGCCCTTCGTCCCCGACGACGTGCGCCGCGCCTTCACCGCCCGGCTGCTCGACCCGCTGCGCGCGTACGACCGCAGGCACCGCGCCGAACTGATCCCGACGCTGGAGGCGTTCCTGGAGTGCGACGGGTCCTGGACCCGGTGCGCGAGCCGGCTGCACCTGCACGTCAACACGCTCCGGTACCGGATCGGGCGGATCGAACAGCTCACCGGACGGGACCTGGCCCGACTCGAGGACAAGCTCGACTTCTTCCTCGCGCTGCGGATGAGCTGACCCGGTCCGGGGCGAGCCGGCCCGTCACCGCGGACCGGCCGAACCGGTCCCAGCGGATGAGCCGGCCCCGTCACCGCGGACCGGCCGAACCGGTGCCCGAGGGCCGTCCGACCCGCCCCGCGCCGGACCCGGACCGCTCCCCGCCGAACGAGCCGCGCGGGCACTCGTTGTGACCGTGGTGTGCGCCCCGCGTGCGCCGTTCGTGCGCTCGTGAAAGTGATCCCGTTCACAAGAAGTGATCTCCGACCCCTTGGCGCGGGCCCCTTCCGCGTGCTGGACTTCCGCCACTGCGCATGCGCACGGCACACACATGCATACATGCACACACGCACTTGCTCGCACTGGCTCGAAGACGCGCTTGGGGGAGATGCTGTGGCGGACACCGCCTTGTCGGAATCGGTGGTCGGGGTACCGGACGTATGGCGGCTGCGGGCACGCGGCTGCTGGGCGGAGGCCGCGGCACTGCTCGCGCCATTCGCCGCCGACGACGCCGGAGCCGCACTGAACAGGGCGGAACTCCTGGTCGAGGCGTGTTTCTACCAGGTCGACGGATGGGCCGAGGCGGAGGACGCGCTGCGTACCGCCGAGGCGCTGGCGAGCAGCGACGAGGAGCGCGGTGCGGCCGCCTCCGAGCGCGGCTGCCTCGCCTACGGCGCCACCGTCTTCTCGGTACGCGACCGCGCCGACGAGGCCCGCTCCGCGTTCGGCCGCAGCGCCGCCCTGCTCGGGCCCGGCTCCCCCGGCCGCCCGCTGCTGGACTTCCGGCGCGGCCTCGTCGCCGAGAACATCGCGGCGAACCCGGCCGCCGCCCGCGCCGCCTACCGCCGCGCCCACGCGGGCGCCGTCGCGCACGGCGCCACCCTCCTCACCTCCTCCACCTGGCGCCACCTCGCCGGCCTCGCCGCCACCGAGGGCGACCTCGCCGAGGCCCGGCACGGCTTCACCGAGTCCCTGCGGATTCGGGTCGCGCTCGGCCACCTGGTCGGCACCGCCCCGGCGTTGCTCTCGCTGGCCACGGTCTCCCCCGACCCCGACGAGTCGGCCCGCCTGCGCACCGAGGCCGCCCGGCTGCACACGCTCCTGGGCGGCGTCCCGGTCTGGCTGGCGCCCGACCTCGCGGGCTGACGGTACGGGGGCAATCCCCACCATCGGTCGGCGGGTTCGCCGGATTCCGGGGCCGCGGGGCGCCGCCGTAGCGTCGGGGCAGCGGGGAGGGTGCGGCACACGCCGGCGTCCGACCGCCTGTACTGGCCCCGGACCGAAGGACCGTCACCATGACACCGCGAGCATCCCTCCCGCCGAGTCCCGTCCCCCGCGTCCGCCCCCGCCCGGCCCTGGTGTGGGGCGGAGCGGTCGGCGTGGCACTGCTTCTGACGGGATGTCACCTCGCGGGCTCGTACGACCACACCGCCACGTCGGTGTACACGGTCGGCGGGCACGTCACCTCGCTGCGGCTCGACGGTTCGGGCGGCAAGATCCTGGTGGACGCGGGGGCGGCCACGACCCAGGTCAAGGTGACCGAGACCGTGCACTACGACGGCAAGCGGCCCACCACCGCGCACACGGTCGACCGGGGCGTGCTCGACCTGGACAGCAAGGCGTGCACGCACGGCGACAAGTGCCGGGTGGACTACCACCTCCAGATGCCCGCGGCGATGGCCGCCCGACTGCTCAGCCACGGCGGCGCGACCACCGTGCACGGCGCCGCGGGGAAGCTGACCGTGGACAGCGCGGGCGGGCAGGTCACCGCGGACGGCACCGCCGCCGCCGACGTGACGGTCCGCTCGCACGGCGGCGGCGCGTCGCTCTCCTTCACCGACGCGCCCCGCGACGTGGACGTGGACTCCGCCGGCGGCGCCATCAAGGTGCGCCTGCCGTCCGAGGGCTACGCGGTGCACGCGGAGTCGGGCGGCGGCGGGAAGGAAGTCGGCGTCCGGGTCGATCCCCGCTCCGCGCGCACCGTGACGGTCGACAGCCACGGCGGCGGCATCCACGTCCTCCCGGCCGCCTGACCGCGCCTCCACCCCCGTCGGCCCCGCTCCCCCGTCTCCTCGCTCCCCCGTCGTCCCCGGGACCCGCCCAACCCAGGACAAGGAGGTCCTGGCTGCGCGCGGCGCCCTGCCGCACCCTGGACCCATGACCACCACACTGATCACCGGAGCCAACAAGGGGCTGGGCCGCGAGACCGCCCGCCGGCTCGTCGAAGCGGGCCACACCGTCTACGTCGGCAGCCGCGACCCCGAGCGCGGGCGGCGCGCCGCCGAGGAGTTGGGCGCGCGGGCCGTCGTCATCGACGTGACCGACGACGCGTCCGTCACCGCCGCCGCGAAGGCGATCGAGGCCGACGGCGGCCTCGACGTCCTGGTCAACAACGCCGGCATCGAGTCGCGGACGGCGGACAACGGCATCATCGGCGCCGCGGACCTCACCGTCGACACGATGCGGCCGCTGTTCGAGACGAACGTGTTCGGCGTGGTGCGCGTGACCCACGCGTTCCTGCCGCTGCTGCGGCGCTCGTCCGCGCCGGTCATGGTCAACGTCAGCAGCGGCCTGGGCTCGCTGGCCCGGCTCACCGCCGAGGGCACCCCGACCCACGCGTACCCCGGCGTCGCCTACCCGGTGTCGAAGACCGCGGTCAACGCGCTCACCGTGCAGTACGCGAAGGCGTTCCCGGAGATCCGGATCAACGCTGTGGAGCCCGGCTACACCGCGACCGACCTGAACGGGCGCACCGGCGTCCAGACCGTCGAGCAGGGCGCGGAGATCATCGTCCGCATGGCCCAGGTCGGCCCCGACGGCCCGACCGGCGGGTACTTCGACGTCAACGGTCCGCTGCCCTGGTAGCCACGGCGACCCACGGCTGAGCGCGTACGGCCCCGGGGCAGGTACGGACCCGGGCGCGTACGGAACCGTGGCACGTACGGCCGGAAGGCCCGCGCTCAGCCCGCGACGGCCGGCTTGAGGACGTCCTCGCACCACTGGCGGAAGGTCGTCGGCGTGGTGGAGCGCGCCGTACGCGGCTCGGCGTCGTAGCACCCGGCGTCGACCTCCGCGAGCAGGTCCACGACGGACCGCGCCCACGCCCCGGGCATGCCCTGCCGCGTCAACTGGGCCTTGAACGCCTCGCCGGGGACCTGCTGGTAGCGGATCGGCCGTCCCAGCACCTCGGACATGACGCGCGCCATGTCGCGGTACGACAGGTCCTCGGCGCCGAGCACCGGCACGCCCTCCTGGCCGTCCCAGGAGCCGTCGAGCAGCAACTCGGCCGCGACGGCGGCGATGTCGCGGGTGGCGCAGGTCGGTATCCGCCGGTCCCCGGAGATCGGCAGGAAGAACACGCCCTGGTCCCGGATCGGCCCGAGCTGCTGGAGCAGGTTCTCCATGAACGCGGGCATCCGCAGCGACCGGTAGGCCACACCGGTGCTCTCGATCAGCGCGTCCAGGGCCCGCGAACCGAGTCCCGCACCGGCGGGCGCGTGCGGGGCGGCGGGCGCGCCCAGGCCCGTCACCGCGACCACCCGCCGGACACCCCGCGCGCTGATCGCCTCGCAGGCCGGCCGGGTGAAGTCCACCGCGTAGCCCGCGACTTCGGCGCCCTCGGTGTACGGCGGCACCAGCCAGAAGACGCTGTCCGCGCCCGCGAACGCGGTGGCGAGCACCTCGGGGTCGGTCATCGAGCCCTGGACGACCTCGACCCGCCCGCGCACGTCGGGCGCGAGCCGGGAGGGGTCACGTGCGATCACCCGGACCGGCTCACCCTGCTCGCCCCGCTCGGTCCGCCGGGCGAGGACCTCGCCGAGAACCTGGCGGCCGATGTTGCCTGTGGGTGTGGTGACGACGATCATGTATCTCTCCCGACCGGTGACACGTGACGGAGAACGAGGAGCGAAGTAAACTCTACCGTACCGTTTACTTCGCGGCCGGAACAGCACCAAGAGAGGACGCCGCATGGCGAAGCGCGGTGACGAACTGCGGAAGCACATCCTGTGGACGGCGAAGGACGTCTTCCTGGAGATGGGCTTCGAGCGCGCGTCCATGGACGTCGTGGCCGCCCGCGCCCAGACCTCGAAGCGAAGCCTGTACGCGCACTTCGAGAGCAAGGACAACCTCTTCCTCGCCGTCGTCGACCTGGTGCGCGAGCTGTACCTCGGCAAGCTCAGGACGCCCGCCGACTACAGCGACGACACCACCGAGGCGGTCGTCCTGTTCTGCGGCCGCTTCCTCCAGATGCTGGTGTGGACGCCCACGGTGCGCACCTGCCGGCTGGGCATCTCCGAGGCCGGCCGGCTCCCCGAGGCGTCCGCCCGGTACTACGACGCGATCTTCGCCACCGCCCACGAGCGCCTGGCCGCCTACCTCACCGAGCGGCGGGGGTTGACGCCCGAGGCCGGCGCCGCGATCACCCGCGACCTGCTCGGCCGTACCGTCTACCCGGCCTTCACCCGCGCCCTGTTCGGCGTCGAGCCGTCCTGCGACAGGGCTCCGGACGAGGCCGCGATCGGCACGGACGTGGACCTCGCGCCGATCCGCGCGGCGGTCGCCGCCTCCCTGCCGTAGCCGAGCGCCGCCAGGCGGCCCGGAGCGCCGGGCGGGGCGTTCGCCCGGCCCCACCCGGCGCCCCGGCGGCGTCAGCCCTGAGCCGTGGCCGGCCGCGGCCGGCGGACCTGCGCGGCCGTGGGCTGCTCGCCCTCCTTGTCCACCACCGCCCGCTCCAGCACGGCGTCGGCGGAGAGCATCGTGCCCTTGCGGCCCTCCCCGGTGTCCTTGAGCAGATAGGTGCGCGAGCCCAGGTAGGACAGGTCGTTCGCGTCGAACACCCACTCCGTGCGCTGGCCGTAGCGGGTGTCGTCGCGGCGGACGCCGACGCCGTGCCGGCCGGTGGCGTCCGTCGCGCCCGGGTCCGTGACGACGCCGGGGATGAGTGCCGCTGCCTTGTAGAGGGCCGCGGCGGTCCGCGGCGGCATCACGCTCTCGTCGATGAGCCCGCCGATCGTTGCGAACACCGCCTGGTCCTGCTCCTGCCCCGCATTCCCGGGCGTGTGGGCGTACAGGTACGCCACCAGGGCTTTCGGGTCGGTGGGCAGCGAGGCGAGCCAGCGATACGTCGAGCGGGAGAAGCCGGGCGGCGTTCCGTCGGTGTCGCCGAGCGACGCGTTGATCGGAAAGGTCTCGCCCTCCTCGCGGACCAGGCCCATCCGCTTGACCGGTCCCCGCGCCTGCGAGGACCAGATCTCCCTGGTGTGCAGCGCGCCGGGCACCGCCGTGCCGCTCGTCTCGTCCGCGCCCTCGGTCATGCTCTTCACGTACACGAACTGGTCGTCCCGGACCGGGGTCGCGTCTCCGGCGAGGGCGACGTCGGAGATCCGGTCGAGCAGGGTGGACGCCTGCTGGGCGGCGGGTGCCCCGGCGCGCGGGGCGACCGCGGTCCCGTGGCCGCCGCCGCGCGTCGCCAGGCCGGCGGTGAGCGCGCCGGCCACGGCGAGGGCGGTCAGCGAGGCAAGTACGGCGGGGCGCGGCCGGCGCGTACGGCGCGGGGCCGGTGCGGCCTCGGTCGTGCGGGCACGGTCGAGGTCGTGGTCGATCTGCTGCATCAGGAGTTCCTTGTGGTGCAGGTGGCGCTCGCGCGGGAGGTCCCATCGCGCCGGCGGCGGCAGCAGCCGCGCCAACTCGGTGGCGTCGGTCCGATCGCCGCTGGAACGCTCGGTTCCGGGGCGGGACGGGGTGTCGCTCATCGGGTCTCCTCCCGTACGGGCAGGGCCGCGAACACGGCCCTGCCTGTTCCCTCTCCGCGGCCGCGGCGCGGTTCCGTCCGCGCGGCCTCCTCCTCGCTCAGCCGGCCGAGCCGGGCCCGGGCGCGCGACAGCCGCGAGCGCACGGTGCCGACCTTGACGCCCAGCGCCTCGGCGGCCTGGCCGTAGTCCAAGCCCTCCCAGACGCACAGCACCAGCACCTCGCGCTCGTGCCTGCGCAGCCTGCCGAGCGCGGCGTGCACCGCGGCGAGCCGGCGGGCGTCGTCGAGGCGGCCCACGGTCTCCTGCGCGAAGTCCGCGACCGCCCGCGGCTCCGGCTGCCGGGCCAGGAAGGCCAGCCGGCGGCCCCTGCCGCGGTTGGCGTTGTGCGCCTTGTGCGTCGCGATGCCCAGCAGCCACGGCCGCAGCGACCCGCCGTCCGGCTCCACCCGCTGCCGGACCCGCCAGGCCGCCAGGAACGTCTCCGACATGACCTCCTCGGCCGCCGCCCAGTCCCCGGTCAGCCGCAGCGCGTGGTTGTAGACCGTCCGCGCGTACCGCTCGTACAACTCGGCGAACGCGTCGCGCTCCCCCGCCCGCACCCGGCGGCGCAGGCCGTCCTCATCTTCGGTGTCCCTCACACCCGTTACCTCTCCGCGGACCGCAAGCCGTTCCCGTGACCTGCGCCACTCCCCCACCACCCCGCGGTCAGCGCCGGTCGAGGGCGGCGGCGACCTCGTCCATGACGCGGTTCCAGTGCGCGCGCCGCCGTTCGCGCTCCTCGGCGCTCGCCAGGTGCTCCTGGTGGAAGCGCAGCGCCGTCCGGTCCCCGTCGGCGGTGGGGCGGAGGGCGACCTGGACGGTGGTGGTGCCGTGGGTGACGCGGATGCGGTCCAGCGGACGGTAGCCGCGCACCTCGCCCGTGACGCCGGCCGCCGTCCGGTAGGCGGCGCCGCGCTCCGGGGTGAGGGCCGCGCCGGGCCCGAGCCAGAGGGCGAGCCCTTCGGCGCCGCTGACGAAGTCCCAGACGACGGACGGGGGGTGGGGCAGCGTGCGGGACACGCCGATCTGCCAGCCGGCGTCCTTGGTGAGTCCTGTGGGCACGGGGTCATCCTTCCTCGGAGTGGCGCAGGCGCAGCGCCCTGACCTTGTGGCGGTTGCCGCAGTGCTCCATCGAGCACCAGCGGCGGCGGCCCGGGCGGGAGGTGTCGACGTAGACGAGATGGCAGTCCTCGGCGGCGCAGGTGCGTATGCGGTCGGCGAAGGGCCCGGTCAGCAGCGCCACCGCGTCCCTGGCGACGGTGGCCGCGAGGTGGGTGCCGCCCGGGTTTCCGGCCCAACACTGCGCGCCGGCCGGGGTGATGGCGGGCGCCAGGGGCGGAAGGGCCGCGGCGGCGTTGATGACCGCGAGGTCGCCGGGCGGGAGGAGCTCCCCCTCCAGGTGGGCGAGGACCGCACGGAACAGCGCGTCGCGCAGTTCCCGTACGCCGGCCACCTCCGCCGCGGAGATCTCCAGCACGGGGGTCGGGGTCAGCCGTGAGCGCTCGGCCCAGGCGGCCAGGTCGGCGGGTTCGCGCAGCACCTCGTAGCGGCGGTAGGGGCCCGGGCCGCCGGTGGTCAGCAGCTCCAGGCACAGCGCGCCGGGGTCGAACCGGTAGGCGACACCTGTGTGGGAGCGCAGTGTCAGCCCCTTGGTTGCCGAGGATTCCATGTAACCAATATAAATGGTTACATGGCACTGCACTGGAAGTTGGTCATCGACAGCGCGAACGCGGCCGCCCTCGCGGACTTCTGGGCCGCCGCCCTGGAGTACGAGGTGGAGGACCCCAGCGCCCTCATCACGCAACTGCTGGCCGCCGGCCACATCGGCGAGGACGCGGTCACCGAGCACCGCGGCCGCAGGAACTTCCGCGGCCATGCCGCGATCCGCCACCCCGACGACCCGTTCGACCAGACCAGCGGCGTCGGCCGGGGCCGGCGGGTGCTCTTCCAGGACGTACCCGAGCCCAAGTCGGGCAAGAACCGCCTTCACCTCGACGTGCACGGCGGACCCGGCGGCCTGACCGAGCTGGTGGCCCGGCTGGAAACGCTGGGAGCGACCCGCGTCCACGAGGTCGACCGGGGACCCGCCGGCCACTGGTGGGTCATGCGGGACCCGGAGGGCAACGAGTTCTGCGCGGCGTGACCCCCACCGCGAGCGGGACGCCCGCCCAGCGCGATCCGACTCGGCCGCTCGGCCCCGGGCAGCAGGGCCAGCGCCGGACGGGGCGGACGGTCGTGCGGCCGGGCGATCATGAAGCTGGTGCGACCGGGGAGGAACCGGCCCGTGGCCTCCCCGGGACCGGTCACGTCCAGCAGCGCAAGGGCGTTGGCGTAGCTCCACCCGGAGAGCGTGACCAGGATCTTTCCCCCTGGCCGCACCTGGTGCAGCCAGGGCAGCGGGATGTACCGGACCGCGCACGTGGCGATCAGCCGGTCGTGCCGGCCCCCGTCCGGGTCGCCGCGCAGCCCGTCACCGATGATCAGCCGGGGCGCGAACCCGGCCGATGTTGCATAAAACCGTGAGCACGGTCAGGCGTACGCACCGCTCCCGCGCACGGCGGCGCCCCGCCGGGAGCGGTCCGCGGCGGGGCGACAACGCTTTCGGGTCAGGACAGTTTCAGGGTCGGGCGGTACATGTCGATCCACAGTGCGAGGTCGAGGGTGCGCTCAAGGCCGCGGCGCGACGCCTGCATGATCTGCGGGGTGTCGATGCGCACCAACCGCTCCAGCGCGCTGCGGCTGACGAGGTCGAACACCGGGTGGGCGGGCTGGGCGAGGACTTCCTTGACGTTCTTCTGGAGGGCGACGGCGTAGGCCGGGTCCTGGGTGGAGGGGTAGGGGCTCTTGACCCGGTCGTAGACGGACTGCGGCAGCACGTCGGCGGTCGCCTCGCGCAGCAGGCTCTTCTCGCGGCCGTCGAAGGACTTCAGCGCCCAGGGCGCGTTGTAGACGTACTCCACCAGGCGGTGGTCGCAGAACGGCACCCGCACCTCCAGGCCGACCGCCATGCTGGCGCGGTCCTTGCGGTCGAGCAGCACGCGCACGAACCGGGTCAGGTGCAGATACGAGATGGTCCGCATCCGGAACTCCAGGTCGCTCTCGCCCGCGAGCCGTTGGACCTCGGCGGAGGCCGTGGCGTAGGAGTCGCGCACGTAGCCGTCCAGGTCCAGGCCGTGGCTGAACTCCTCGGTGAGGATGCTCCCCTCGTCCCCGAAGTGCTTGGCGAAGCTCGACAGCCAGGGGAAGGTCTTGCCCTTGCGGGCCTCGGGATCGAAGAACTGGAGGTAGCCGCCGAAGACCTCGTCGGCGGACTCCCCCGACAGCGCCACCGTCGAGTGCGCGCGGATCGCCTTGAAGAGCAGGTAGAGCGACGCGTCCATGTCGCCGAAGCCCGCGGGAAGGTCCCTGGCCGCGATCACCTTGGAGCGTACGGCGGGGTCGGCGAGCTGGTCGGAGTCCAGGACGATGTCCTGGTGCTCGGTGCCCGAGGTGCGGGCCACGTCGTGCACGAAGGGGGTGTCGGGGGTGCCGCGCAGCTCGTCGGCGACGAAGTTCTCGGTCTGGCCGACGAAGTCGACCGCGAAGCTCCGTACGGTCTCGCCGGTCCGGCCGAGCTGCTGCGCGGCCAGCGCGGTCATCGCGGAGGAGTCCAGGCCGCCGGAGAGCAGCGTGCAGCGCGGGACGTCGGCGACGAGCTGCCGGCGCACGATGTCGTCGAGCAGGGTGCGCACGTGCCCGATCGTCGCCTGCTTGTCGTCGGTGTGCGGCCGGGTCTCCAGCGACCAGTACGTGTGGGTGCGGATGCCGTTGCTGTCCACGGTCACCACGGTGCCGGGCTCCACCTCGCGCATGCCGTCCCAGAACCCGTGCCCCGGGGTCTTGACCATCACGAGCAGTTCGCGCAGGCCGTCGAGGGTCACCGTCCGCTCGGCGAGCGGGTTGGCCAGGATCGCCTTGGGCTCGGAGCCGAACAGCACGCCGTCGGCGGTCGGGTAGTAGTAGAAGGGCTTGATGCCCATCCGGTCCCGGATCATCACGAGCTTCTTCTCGCGGTCGTCCCAGATCGCGAAGGCGTACATCCCGTTGAGCCGCTCGGCGACCGCCGCGCCCCACTCCAGGTAGCCGTGCAGCACCACCTCGGTGTCCGAGTCGGTGCTGAACCGGTGGCCGCGGCCGGCCAGTTCGACGCGCAGCTCGGTGAAGTTGTAGGCCTCGCCGGAGTAGACCATGGCGACCGTGCCGCCGGGCGCGTCGACGCTCATCGGCTGGCGGCCGCCGGGCAGGTCGATGATGGCGAGCCGGCGGTGGCCGAGCGCGGCCGGTCCGCTGATCCACGTGCCCCGGTCGTCGGGCCCCCGGCAGGACATCGTCTCGGTCATCGCGTCGACCATCGGCCGCTGCGCGGCCAGGTCGCGCTGGTAGGAGATCCATCCGGTGATTCCGCACATGCGACTTCTCCGTCCACTCGGTCACACGCAACGTGTCCGCAACACGAATCATGTGTATTGAGCACCTAAACGGATGGTCGATCCGCCGCGGTCCGCCCGTCAACGGCAGCCGGAAGACCGGTGTATGTAGTAAGCAACTTTCGGTCATCATATGAGTGGCCTGCATAAATGCCCCGCCGCGTGCGCACTGATGACCCTCCGTCAAGGGTCTGGGTACGACTTTGCGAGGCGTTGGGGTAAGCGGGCCGAAAAAGTGGAGGAAGCAGTTCCGCGAACCAGTTCGTATACACCCGCCGCCCCGCCAACGGGTGTACGCGCCCCCGCCGCACGGCCTCCCCCCGGCCCCGCCGAACGGCCGAATACCTCCCCAACCCCTTCAGCCACAATGGCCGGTTCCCCCACCCCGGGTGCCGTGACGGAGGAGGCCCACCCGTCAACAGCGACGGGGACGCCGTCGCGGAAGAGGGCGACCGCCAAGGGGCGCTGGGGGCACTTCCCGGCGAAGCCAGGGGGAGGAACCGCGCGACCAGCCACATCGGTGGCGCACCGGGCCCGCCGGACCCACTCCCGCGGCGACACCCCGGGGCCACGGCCGGCCGCACCCTCAGCCGTGAACGCCCTCCCCCACCGCACCCTCAGCCGTGAACGCCCTCCCCCACCACACCCCCACCGAAGTGCCGCCGCACCGCATCCGCCACGGCGCCCTCCTCGCCGGAGGCGACCGCATCGAGCAGCACGCAGTGCTCCGTGGCGTCGGCGACCAGCCGATCCCGATCCCGCACGCCACCCCCCTTCCGCTGCGGCAAGGCCGCGGGCCACTGCGTACGCCGGTGCACCTCGTCCGCGACAGCGACCAGGTGCAGGTTGCCGGACAGCTGCAACACGGCCCGGTGGAACGCGCGGTCGGCCTCGGCGTACCCCCCGAGGTCGCCGCGGACCGCCAGCACGACCGCCTCGTCCGCGAGCGGCCGCAACCGCTCCCAGCGGGCGACCGGCACCGTGCGGGTGAGCCCGAGCACCACGGGGCCTTCGAGCAGCGCCCGCACCTCCGCCAGCTCGGCGAGGTCGCGCGCGGTGTGCTCGGCGACGCGGAAGCCGCGGTTGGGCAGCACCTCGACGGCGCCTTCGCGGGCGAGCAGCTGCATCGCCTCGCGGACCGGGGTCGCGGAGACGCGGTACCGCTCGGCCAGCTCGGGAGCGGAGTGCACGGAGCCGGGTGCGAGCCGCCCGGAGACGATCGCGGCGCGCAGCGCGTCGAGCACCTGGTCGCGTACGGACAGCCGCTCGGGCACCCGCGCGGGCGGCACTATGGGCGCGGCTCGCTCCACCGGGTCCCGCCCCTCTCCACCGCCGTCCGGGAATCTGTCCAGGAAATCCGTCCGACCTTACGTCCGATCATCGGACCGTACGACCATCCGGCCCGCCAGTCCCCCGATCCCCCTGATCCCCCGGGCCGCCCGTCCACCCGCCGCACGGCGCCTCGTCGACCCCGAGGCCCCACACCCCGCACGCCATACGCCACGCCCCGCACGCCACGCCCGGGCGGCCGGCGCGCGACCGCCACCCGCGGCGCCGCCCGCTCCCGTACCGCGCTCCGGCACACTCACCCGTCCGGCGTACGGCCGCTGGCGCAATCCGTCACCCAGGCCGCTAAGGTAAGCCTTACCATGCCTGCGACCAGCGCCTCCTACGCCCGGCTCTCCGCGGTCTTCCCGCAACTGCGGATCACCGCCGCCCCGCCGCCCTCCGGCGCGGGCTGGATCGGCGCGGGCGAGCTCGCCGCGGGCGGCGCCGCGCTGGACGCGTTCGTGACGAACGCCACGGCCGAGTCGGCCCGGAAGCGCGAGCGCCCGCCGCGCCCGGACGTCGCGGCGACCCTCGCGCTCCACCGTTACCTGTGGCCGGCGTGCCTGCTGTTCACGGTGCCGTGGTTCCTGCACGGCAGGGTGCCGCGGCTGCCGGTCGGCGACGTGGCGTTCCACCCCGCCACCGGCCGGGTCACGGTGCGCACCCGGTCGTTCAGCTGCCTGCCGGACGACCCGGCCGCGACACTGCCCGGCGCGCGGACGGCGCCGCACCCGGCCGCGCTGCGCGACGAGCTGCGGGCGGCGATCGCCGACCATGTCGCGCCGGTCCTCGCGGGCTTCGGCCCGCTGCTGCGACGCGGCCGACACGCGCTGTGGGGCATGGTCACCGACGAGATCACCGAAGGGCTCTGGTACGTCGGCCGGTTGTTCGACCAGGAGGAGCGCGCGGTGGCCGAACTGGCTGCGCTGCTGCCGGGCGGCACCCACCCTTTTCCGGGCTCCGCGGGGTTCCGTCCGGGTACGCGGATTGACGGACCGTCAGCCGGGACGCAGTGCGCAGCGGCGTCGCGCACCCGGCTCACCTGCTGCCTTTACTACACCATCAGCCCCACGGACACCTGCACCACCTGTCCGCGGCTGCGCGCACCGGCCCGGATCGACCGCCGTGCGTCCGCGGCCTGACCGTCCACGCTACGATCTCGCTCAACTAAGCCGTTCTGGCACGCGAGTTCGAGCACCCGGGAACCATACGCGTGCTCTTGTGCCGTAACGTCTGCACCCATCCGCGCTCTGCACGATGATGTCGGTCGTAAGCAGTCCCCACGGCCCGAGCGCGACGGAAGCGACACGAGGAATCGCATATGAGAATCACCGACATATCGCTGGACTGGATGATCTCGGCCGTCATCGGCCTGGTCGTCCTCGCGGCTTGCGTCTTCGTCTTCCGCAACCGCCGCACGTCCGGTGACAGCGCCACCCAGGGCGATTCATGGGAGCGCAGCGAGGAACGCCGCCGCCGCAAGGAAGCGGTGTACGGCAGCGCCTCGTACGTGCTGCTGTTCTGCTGTGCCGCCGTGGCCGCCGCACTGTCGTTCCACGGCCTGGTCGGCTTCGGGCGGGAGAACCTCGGCCTGGACAACGGCTGGGAGTACCTGGTGCCGTTCGGCCTGGACGGGGCGGCGATGTTCTGCTCCGTGCTGGCGGTCCGCGAGGCCAGCCACGGCGACGCCGCCCTCGGCTCGCGCATGCTGGTGTGGATGTTCGCCGGCGCCGCGGCCTGGTTCAACTGGGTGCACGCGCCGCGCGGGGTGGATCACGCGGGCGCGCCGCAGTTCTTCGCCGGCATGTCGCTGTCGGCCGCGGTGCTCTTCGACCGCGCGCTGAAGCAGACCCGCCGGGCGGCACTGCGCGAACAGGGCCTGGTGCCGCGGCCGTTGCCGCAGATCCGGATGGTGCGGTGGCTGCGCGCCCCGCGGGAGACGTACGGCGCCTGGTCGCTGATGCTGCTGGAGGGCGTGCGCTCGCTGGACGAGGCGGTCGAGGAGGTCCGCGAGGACAAGCGGCAGCGCGAGCAGAACGAGTTGCGGCGCCGCGACCACGACCGGATGGAGCGGGCGAAGATAAAGGCAATCACCCGACAGGGGCGGCCGTGGCCGCGAGGTGGCCGGGGCGGTCGCCAGGTCGAACTGCCCGCCGCGAGTGCGACGGGCAACGGCCAGACCGCTTCGGAGCCTGCCATATCCCCTTCGGCCGAACTGCCCTCCGGTGAACTGCCGGTGCGGGCGCGTCCGGCACTCCAGCCGGTACGCGAGGAGGCACCGGCCGCCAACTCCGCGTCGGAGCCGTTCGCTTCGCAGTCCGAGCCGTCCGCGTCAGCGTCGGGCCCCAAGACGATCGACCTGATCGCCGAGGACGACACGCTGACGCTGCCCCGGCTGGACTCCCTGGAGCGCAAACTCCAGGACCTGGAGCGTCAGTTCGGCTGAGCAAGTGAAGTAGCGGTACACGGGCGGCGTGGCTGCCGGGCGGACACAGGTCCACCCGGGGTCACGCCGTTTCCGCGTCCAGCGCGTTCAGTGCTTCCCCGTTCAGCGCTTCGGAGTTCAGCGCTTCGGTGTTCAGTGCTTCCCCGTTCAATGCTTCGGTGTTCAGCGCTTCCGCGTTCAGTTCGAACCAGACCTCCTTCCCGCCGGCCGCGCACGGCCGCACCCCCCAGTCGTCGGCGAGCGCGTCGACGAGCAGCAGGCCGCGGCCCGAAGTGCCGTAGTCCCCGGCCGGATCGGGCTCCCACCGCTGGGGACGCGGGCGGGGCAGGCGGGCGACGGTGTCGCGGACCTCGATCCGCAGCCGCTGCCCCGGCTCCCCGGCCCGGAACCCTTCCGGTGAGAGCGTCGCGGTCAACACGGCGCCCCCGCAGGTGTGCTGGAGTGCATTGGTGAGAAGTTCGGTGGCCAGTAGTTCCGTTGTGTCCACCAGTGCGGCCACGCCCCACTCCCGCAGGTTGTCCCGAAGGACCCTGCGAGTTTCGGCCACGGCGGGCAGATCCGCCCGCCGTACCGCGCGCCGCAACCGGTACCCCGTGATATTCGTCCTGCTTCCCCCGTTCCAACCGATCCTTGTTCCCCTCCCGATAGGCATGCCCAGCACGGATGCGTCCACTCATCCGATGGATTGACAGGTCCCCGGCGATACGGCAGACCGGCGCCTCCGACATCACCGAAAGGCACCGCCGGCCTGGCTGCCGCACTCATCAACTCCCTTACGGGCGAGGCACGTTGCGCAGGTTGGAGCGGGCGAGCTGGACCATCTTGCCGACGCCGCCGTCCAGCACGGTCCGGCCCATCGACAGCGCAAACCCACCGATCTGCTCACCGGTGATCTTCGGCGGGATGGACAGCGCGTGCGGATCGGTCACCACATCCACCAGCGCGGGCCCCTTGTGCCGGAAGGCGTCCTTGAGCGCGCCGCGCAGGTCCTTCGGCTTCTCGACCCGCACCCCGTAGGCGCCGGAGGCCCGCGCGATGGCCGCGAAGTCCGGGTTGTGGTTGGTGGTGCCGTACGCCGGCAGCCCCTCCACCATCATCTCCAACTCCACCATGCCGAGGGAGGAGTTGTTGAACAGCACCACCTTCACCGGCAGGTCGTACTGCACCAGGGTGAGGAAGTCGCCCATCAGCATGCTGAAGCCGCCGTCGCCGGACATCGACACGACCTGCCGCTTCAGGTCCAGGAACTGCGCGCCGATCGCCTGCGGCAGCGCGTTCGCCATCGACCCGTGCGAGAACGAACCGATCACCCGCCGCCGGCCGTTGGGCGTCAGGTAGCGCGCCGCCCAGACGTTGCACATCCCGGTGTCGACGGTGAACACCGCGTCGTCGGCGGCCACTTCGTCCAGCACCGACGCGACGTACTCCGGGTGGATCGGCACGTGCTTGTCCACCTTGCGGGTGTACGCCTTCACGACGCCCTCCAGCGCGTCGCTGTGCTTCTTCAGCATCCGGTCCAGGAAGGCGCGGTCCTTCTTCTCGCGCACCTTCGGCGTCAGGCAGCGCAGCGTCTCACCGGCGTCCCCCCACACCGCGAGGTCCAACTTCGATCGCCGCCCCAGGTGTTCGGGACGCACGTCGACCTGCACGATCGTCACGTCGTCCGGCAGGAAGGCGTTGTACGGGAAGTCCGTGCCGAGCAGGATCAGCAGGTCGCACTCGTGCATGGCCTCGTAGGCCGCGCCGTAGCCGAGCAGCCCGCTCATGCCGACGTCGTACGGGTTGTCGTACTGAATCCACTCCTTGCCGCGCAGCGCGTGCCCGACCGGGGACTTGACCTTCCGCGCGAAGTCCATCACCTCGTCGTGGGCGCCCGCGGTGCCGCTGCCGCAGAAGAGCGTGACCCGCTGGGCGCGGTCCACCAGCCGGGCCAGTTCGTCGATCTCGGTGTCGCCCGGGCGGATCGCGGGGCGCCGCGTGACCAGCGCGTGCTCCTCGGTGCGCTGCGGGGCCTGCTGGGCCGCGATGTCGCCGGGCAGGCTGATCACCGACACCCCGCCCTGGCCGACCGCGTGCTGGATCGCGGTCTGCAACACCCGGGGCATCTGGGCGGCGTTGGAGACCAGTTCGCTGTAGTGGCTGCACTCCTGGAAGATCCGGTCGGGATGGGTCTCCTGGAAGTACGTGGTGCCGATCTCGCTGCTCGGGATGTGCGAGGCGAGCGCCAGCACCGGCGCCATCGAGCGGTGCGCGTCGTACAGCCCGTTGATCAGGTGCAGGTTGCCCGGGCCGCAGGAGCCCGCGCACGCGGCCAGCCGCCCGGTGAGCTGGGCCTCGGCGCCGGCCGCGAACGCCGCGGTCTCCTCGTGCCGCACATGCACCCATTCCAGGGCGCGGCTGCGGCGCACCGCGTCCACCACCGGGTTGAGGCTGTCGCCGACCACCCCGTAAAGACGTCGCACCCCCGCTCGCGCCAGGACGTCGACGAACTGCTCGGCCACCGTCTGCTTCGACATGGTGACCATCTCCCCATGGATGGGGCGATCACGCATCCCAGACGGTCACCACCGTGCGGTCGTCGGCGTAGCCCTTCACCCGGGTCTGGGCGTCCGCCAGGTACGCCGCCAGGCCCGGCGCGCGGCCCTGGCCCCAGCGCCCGGCCAGGTGGGCGGCGAGTTCCGGCTCGCCGCGCAGCGGCTCGGCCAGGCCGGCGCTGCACATCAGCAGCGCGTCACCCGGCTGGGCGACGGTGGCCCGGAACCGGAACGGCTCGGACGCCTCGTCCGGCGCGACGTCGAGGTCCTGCCAGCCGCCGTCCCGGATGCGGAACAGGCCGCCCTCCCCCACCCCGAAGAACAGCCGGATACGGCACGCGGGGTCGGCCGGCAGCAGCAGGCAGCGCACCGACGCGGTGTACGAGCCCTCCGCCAGGCCCAGGTCCTCGCCCCGGGCCCGCAGCCGTCCGTAGCAGCGGTCGGTCAGCCGGTGCAGCCCCGACTTCAGGGAGCCCCGGCGGGCGGCCCGCAGGTCGTCGGCGAGCCGGGCCCGGCTGCGGCCCACCGCGCCCGCGATCCACCGCACCGCGTCCTGCGCGGCACGGTGCGCGTCGTCGGCCGCCCGCGC
The DNA here is from genome assembly GCF_044744625.1 of Streptomyces sp. NPDC087270. Taxonomy (NCBI): domain Bacteria; kingdom Bacillati; phylum Actinomycetota; class Actinomycetes; order Kitasatosporales; family Streptomycetaceae; genus Streptomyces; species Streptomyces sp. NPDC087270. Next base: position 218,261 of record NZ_JBIUYR010000015.1, on the reverse strand, counting down.
CCCGCTCGCCATCGCCACCAGCAGCAGCGCCTCGTCGCCCGTGCCGAACCGCGCGGTCAGCACCGCGTCCCGGCGCGGCTGGCCGCGGTAACGGGCCGAGTCGCCGCGCACCGCCGCGGTCCGCAGCGTCATCACGCCGTACTCCGCCCCGTCCAGCACGGTGTCGGGGACCAGCGCGTCCAGCCCCTCGGGGTCCGCCTCCGGCCACGCGGTCGGCTCCGGCCCGTACGTCGGCGGGCCGCCGCCCACCACACCCACCTCCGTGCCGGCGTCGTCCACCACCCGCGTCACCCCGGCCGCGGGCACCCACCCGGGTGGCAACTCCGGCGCCCACCGCACCTCGCCCTCGGCGAACACCGTCTCGCCGGGCGGCTGCACCACGGGTGGGGCCGGGGCAGGGGCCGGCGGCGCAGGCAGGGGCGCCTCGTCGACCGGCTCCGCGTACACGGGCGGCGGCGCTTCCGGGGCCGGAACCGGAGCCGGAAGCGGGGCCGACTCCGCGGCCGGGTCCTCGACCAGGTCCGTATACGGGGAATCCGACGGCTGCGGGCGGGCGGACGCGGGGGACGCGGGCGGCGGCGCTTCCGAGGTCGGAGCCGGAGCCGGAAGCGGGACCGACTCCGCGGCCGGGTCCTCGACCAGGTCCGGGTACGGGGAATCCGACGCTCGCGGGGGTGCTTGGGCCTCGGGCGCCCCGGCGCTCTCGGGGCGCCCGGGTGGCTCGGGGGGCGTGTCTGGAGCCGCCGACGCCTCCCGCTCGGTCGGCTGCGGCGGACGTTGCGAGAGCCGCGCCGACCAGCCCTCGGCCGCGGGCGGGGCCGTCGGCGCGGCCGGGCTGGACAGCGGCGGAGCCGCGCTGCGCGGAGTGGCCCACGCGTCCCAGGGCTTGGCGGGCGGCGGCGCGTGCGTCTCCGCGGCACGCGGGTCCGGCGCGGGCGCGGCCTCCGGTTCGGCTACGGCGGCGGGTTCATCCTCGGGTTCGGGTTCATCCTCGGGTTCGGCGACGGCAGCGGGCGCGGGCTCGACGACGGGCTCGGGCCACTCCGGCTCCGGCGCGGGGTCGGCGACGGCAGCGGGTGCGGGCTCGACGACGGGCTCGGGCCACTCCGGCTCCGGCGCGGGTTCGTACGCGGCCTCGGGTCCCGCCTGGACGTCCGGCTCCTGTGCGGGCAGGGGCGCCGGCGCCCGTACGGCCTCGGGTACGCGCGGCGCGGGTGCGTACGCGCTGCCCATGCGCGGGTCCGGCACAGCGTCGGGTTCCGCCACCGGTTCCGCGGCGAGGTCGGGCTCGGGCTCGGGTTCGACCGCGGGCTCCGGTTCGACCGCGGGTCGCGGCTCGGCCTCGGGCACCGCGTCGCGCACCGGTTCTGACGCCGGTTCCGGATCTGACGGCGGTTCCGGTTCCGGCGCGGGCTCGGTCCGCGCCTCCTCGGCCGGCGGCACCGGCGGCTCGGGCGGCGCGGGCGGGTAGGACCGGGCGGACACCGGTTCCGCGGCGAAGGGCTCCCGGACGGGCTCCCGTTCCGGCGCCGTCGCCGGCTCCGCGGCCGGCTCCGCGAAGGGCTCCGGCGCCAACTCCCGCTCGGGCTGCCGCTGTACCGGCATCGGTGCCGGCTCCGCGAAGGTCGGTGCGGCCGCCCACGGGTCCCACGACGGCGGCGGAGGAGCCGTGCGCTCCTCCTGGCGCGGCGGTGGTGGCGGCGGGGGCGCCGGACGGCTCGGCCGCTGCCATGACGGCGGAGGGGGCGGCGGGGTGGGCCGCCGCAGCCGCAGCGTCTCGGTCCGGGGCGGGGGCGGCGGCGTCATCGCGTTCAGCGCCGAGTCGAAGTGCGCGTCGAGGGAGTCGTTCCCGGCGCCCGAAGCTCCGGCGGCGACCTCCTCGTCGTACAACTGCCGCCACCAGTCGTCCTCTTGGCTGCCGCGTGCGTCGCCCTGCTGGCTCATGCCCTTATTGTCCACCGCCGAGCGGACCGGGAAACGCGAAACGCCGGGTCGGCCCAGCCCCCACGGCCAGGGCCGGCCCGGCGCGCGCGGTTCGCACGTGCTCCCCGGGTATGACACCGGCTGCGATGTGGATCACAGTGGCAGAGGGCACCCGAAGGAGGGGAGGATGTCCACGGCGGGAAACCGCCGCGGCTCATTCCCGCCATGCCGCCGTCGCCGTCGGTGTCGCACAGCCGCCCATCCCGAGGAGGGGCCTTCGTTGCTCGGCGCCATCGGCCTCGACGAGGCACAGGAATCGGCCTACCGCGCTCTGGTCGCGCTCGGCGCGGCCGAACTCGGCCAGCTGGCCGACCGGTTGGCGCTGCCCGAGGAGGACGCCGCCCGGCTGCTGCGCCGGCTGGAGGGGCACGGCCTGGTCGCCCAGTCCTCCGCGCGGCCCGGCCGCTGGGTGGTCGCGCCGCCGGCGGTCGCGCTGTCCGCGCTGCTGACCAGCCGGCGGCACGCCCTGGAGCAGGCCGAGTTGGCCGCGGCCGTGCTCGCCGCCGAGTTCAGGGCCGAGGCGGCAGAACCCGCCGTGCACGACCTCGTCGAAGTGGTCACCGGCGCGGGCGCGGTGGCCCAGCGCTTCCTCCAACTCCAGTTCGGCGCCGAGCGCGAGGTGTGCGCCCTGGTCAGCGGCCGTCCGGTCGCGGTCGACGGCGTGGACAACGACGCGGAGGCCGACGCGGCGCGGCGCGGGGTGACGTACCGCGTGGTGCTGGAGCGGGAAGCGGTCACCGGGCACAGCGGGCTCACCGAACTGGCCGCCGCGCTCGACCGCGACGAGCAGGTGCGGGTGGTGCAACGGGTGCCGACCAAGCTCGTGGTGGTCGACCGGACGCTGGCGATGGTGCCGCTGGGCCGCCGCGCCGAGCCCGCCGCGCTGGTGGTGCACGCCAGCGGCCTGCTGGAGGCGCTGACGGAGCTCTTCGAGGGCGTGTGGCGGCAGGCCATGCCGCTGCGCCTGGAGCCGGGCGGCATACTCGCCGAGCAGCGGAACGCGCAGCCCGACAACACCGACCTGCGCATCCTTTCCCTGCTGCTGGCCGGCCTGACCGACACCTCCACCGCCAAACAGCTCGACCTCGGCCTGCGTACGGTGCAGCGCCGGGTGAAGCGGCTGATGGAGATCGCCGGCGTGAGCACCCGCCTCCAGCTCGGCTGGCACGCCTACGAACGCGGCTGGATCGCCCGCGACGAGCCCTGAGCCGGGGCCGCCCGCCCGGCGTGATCCGTGCGCGGGGGCGCGCGGGAGCGTACGCGGGGCGCGCAGTGGGGGCGTACGCGAGGCGTGCACCGGGCGCGATCCGTCCGAATCCGGCCCACCGCGGCCCGCATCGGGCGTACGGTTCCCTGGCGGCATGCGGCAGGCCGGTCTCGCACCCGGCCGGGGGACGCGATCCGGTAACACCGGTGCGTCGGGCGCGTCGCCGGACAGCGAACGCGCCCGGATTCCGGCAGGGTGGCTCTCATGGGGACCGCACAGTTGTGCCTGATCGGCGCGGTGATGTTGCTCGGCATCGTCTGCGTATCGGCACCTGGGGTACCGGGGACGCTGCTGTGCTGGGGCGCCGTGCTGTGGTGGGCCACCTCGCAGCACACCACCCTGACCTGGGGCGTACTCGCCGGGGCGACGGGGTTGCTGGCGGTCGCCCAGGTCGTGCTGTGGCTGATGCCGTCCCGGCGGATTCGCGACTCCGGCGTCACCTGGCACACGGTGATGACGGCGAGCGGGGTGGCGATCCCCGGGTTCTTCGTGCTCCCGGTGGTGGGCGCGCCGCTGGGCTTCGCCGGCACCGTGTACGTCCACGAGCGGGTCCGGCTCGGCGGCCACCGCGCCGCCTGGACGGCGACCCGCCGGGTGATGCGTACGGTCGGCGGGTCCGTCCTGGTCGAGCTGATGGCGTGCCTGATCGTGGCGGGCGCGTGGGTGGGCGCGGTCATCGCGGGGTAGCCGGCGCCGCCAGCGTCGGACCGAGCCCGGCGGCATCGTCCCGCGCCCGGCGCCGTCGACCCGCGTCCCGCCCGCGCGTCAGACCGCGGAGCCCTCGATGCCCCAGCTGATGATCTTGTACGGGTGGATACGGATCAGCTCCGGGCTCATCCGCTCGCCGTACTCGTGCGGCCCCTCCACCTGCTCGGCGGTGCCGCGGATCTCGACGCCGCGGGCGGTACGGGGGTCGCCCGGGCGGGACATCTCGTCCACCACGAGGGACACGTTCGGATTGACGGCGACATTGCGCCACTTCTTGGTGGTACCCATCGCGAAGCCGCCGATGTCCACCGCGCCGTCCTCGCGCAGGAAGAAGCCCACCGGGTTCGCCTGCGGGCGCCCCTTCGCGTCGACGGTGGCCAGCCTGGCGAGGAACTGCCCGCGCAGATACGCCAGCTCGGCTTCGTTCAGTTCGGTCCGTGCGGTCCTGGTCGTCATACGGTCATCCTCCCGCCGCGCCCCCGCCCCGGCATCCGCCGCTCGGCTGAAAGAACCCGGACCAAGGTCCTAGGCGAAGCGCAGAAAGGCCGTTGCCACTCGGGGCCGTTCGGGCCGTGTGGGCCCGTGCGGGGGGGGTGCGGGGGTGCGGGTCGGGAACGGCTGCCCCGGCGTCAGGCTCCGGCCTGGAAGCGGATGCCCGCCAGCGTCAGGTCCAGGCCGGCGAGGAACTGCTCCTTGTCGTCGTGCCCGTCGAACTCGTCGACGATGTCGTGCAGGAACGGGTACTCCCCGGCGTCGAGCCCGCGCCACGTCGTCGCGTAGCGGCCGAGGAACTCGTCGCGGTCCACGAATCCCTCGACCACCTCCTCGGGCGGCTCCTGCCCCATGTCGGCGGCGTTGGAGACCACGACGCCCACGATCGCCGACACGGCGTGGAACCGCTGCCGTGGCGTGAGGTCGAGCCGGAGCGTCTGCTGCCCCAGCTTCTCGTAGAGCCGCAACGAGTTGCCCTGGACGTCGATGTCGCGCATGAAGTGCACGCCCAGCCACGGCCGGTCCACGATCGCGTCGAACAACATGACGGCCATCACGCGCAGGTCGTCGATCGGGTCACTGCTGTCGGCCCGCCCCTCGACGGCGGTCAGCACCCCGCTGAGCACGTGGTCGACGGCACGTTCGAGCAGGTCGTCCTTGCCGGAGACGTACCAGTAGATGCTGCCGACGCCGGTGCCGAGCCGTGCCGCGAGCGCGCGGAGGGTCAGCGCCGGCTCGCCCGCCTCGTCGAGCAGGGCCACCGCCGCGGTGAGAACCGCCTCGATGGAGTGCGAAGCACGTCGCCGCCCTCGGGAAGGACGATCGGCGGGTCGTGGTCGCGGGCCTGTCATGGTGCACATCCTTTCACAACTTGCACATTCATAGAACCACGTTCTATGGTCGAACGTCGTTCGATACTCGGCGACGTTCCGAAAGGAGGCCCGCCATGACCACGACCGCCCCTTCCACCGCGCCCGCCGCATCGCGTACCTATCCGTCGCTGCGCGCGGCGTGGATTCCCCTGGCCGCGCTCTGCCTGGCCTTCTTCGTGGAGATGGTCGACAACACCCTGCTGTCGATCGCGCTGCCCACGATCGGCCGGGACCTCGACGGCAGCACGACCGCGCTGCAGTGGGTCACCGGCGCGTACTCGCTGACCTTCGGCGGCCTGCTGCTGACGGCGGGATCGATGGCCGACCGGCTCGGGCGCCGACGCGTGCTGCTGGTCGGCCTGGCCGTGTTCGGCCTGCTGAGCCTCGGCGTCGTCGCGGTCACCACCGCGGGGGAACTCATCACCCTGCGGGCCGGCCTCGGCATCGCCGCGGCCGCGATGGCCCCCATCACCAACTCGCTGGTCTTCCGGCTGTTCGACGACAAGGCGCTGCGGATGCGCGCGATGACCCTGATGATCATCGTCGGCATGTCCGGCTTCGTCCTCGGCCCCCTGCTGGGCGGCACCGCCCTGGCCCACGTGCGGTGGCAGTGGCTCCTGGTGGTCAACGCCCCGATCGCGCTGTTCGCGGCCGTCGGCGTCCGTCTCGGCGTCCCGGCCGACCGGCCGGAGGACCTGACCCAGGACCGGCTCGACCTGCCGGGCGCCGCGCTGAGCGTCACCACCATCGGCCTCGCCTGCTACTCGCTGACCAGCGGCGTCGAGCACGGCTGGCACTCCGCCGTCACGCTCACCGCCGTCCTCGGCGCCATCGCCGCGGGCGTCGCGTTCGTATGGCACGAGCGCCGCAGTCCCTCGCCCATGCTGGACCTGCGCCTCTTCTCCGACGGCACCGTGCGCGGCGCCGCCATCGCGCAGATCGGCACGGCCATCGCGATGGCCGCGGTGATGTTCGGGCTGATCCTCCACTTCCAGTACGCCTACGGGTGGAGCCCCGTCCGGGCCGGCCTGGCGAACCTCCCGATGATCGTGACCATGATCGCCGCCACTCCCCTGTCCGAGTGGCTGGCGGGAAGGTTCGGCCACCGGATCGCCTGCCTGGTCGGCGCGGCCTGCCTGGCCGGCTCGCTGGCCGGCCTGTCCTGGGGCGTCGACCACGGGTACGGCGCCATCGCGGCCTGCATGGTCCTGATGACCATCGGACTGCGCACCGTCATGACGATCTGCGCCATCGCACTCGTCGACGCGATGCCCAGCAACCGCACGTCGATCGGCGCCGCGCTCAACGACACCGCCCAGGAGGTCGGAACCAGCGTCGGCACCGCCCTGGTCGGCACCCTGATCGCCGCGCTGGTCACCACGCAGTTGCCCGCGGGGACCTGGAGCAGGGCGCTGGTGGCGTCGTTCTTCCACGGCGAGCGGGTCACCTACGCCGTGCTGGCGGTCGTCGTCGGCCTGGTCGCGGCAGGCGGCACCCTCACCCTCACCGACTCCCACTCCACCGAAGAGGCCGCCGCCGAGGAACCCGCCTGACACGTTCGCCCTGGAAGTCGCCGGATCACGCCGAGCCGCTTCGGCGAGCGGCTTCGGCGAGCCGCCGCTGATCCGGCGCCGCTCACGGACGCGGGACCGTACGTACGGACCGTCCGCCCGTCCACCTGTCCGCCCGCCGGGCCGCCCGCGCACGCCCACGCGGGGGCGGCCCACGCGGCGGCGCGCCCGGGCGGACCGGTGCGGGTGTCGGCACCCGCAACCCTGGGGACACACCGAGAGAGCGCTCTCACGCGGTCAGCCGGACCCGATACGCTGTCCGTATCGAAATGGTCCGGAAATTTTCGTTATCCGCGTGCGAAGGAGCCCTCCGTTGTCCGACCCGAGCTTCGTGCCCCGCCCCACGCTGGAGGCCGTGGCCGCACGGGCCGGGGTGTCCAGGGCGACCGCTTCCCGCGTGGTCAACGGCAGCGAGGGGGTGCGCGCGCCGCTGGCCGAGCGGGTCCGGCGGGCCGTCGACGAGCTGGGCTACGTGCCCAACCAGGCCGCTCGCGCCCTGGTGACCCGGCGGAACGACGCCATCGCGGTGGTCGTGGCCGAGCCGGAGACGCGGTTCTTCGCCGACCCGTTCTTCGCCCAGCAGGTACGCGGCATCAGCAAGGAACTGACCGCGCACGACAACCAGTTGGTGCTGCTGCTCACCGAGGGCGCCGGCGACTACGAGCGGGTGGGCCGCTATCTGGGCGGCGGCCACGTGGACGGCGCGCTGATCTTCTCGCTGCACGACGACGACACGCTGCCCGCGCTCGCCCGCCGGGCCGGGGTGCCGACGGTGATAGGCGGCCGCCCCGACTGGTCCGACAGCGAGACGCTCTACGTCGACTGCGACAACCGCGGCGGCGCCCGCGACGCGGTCCAGCACCTGCTGAACCTGGGCCGCCGCCGGATCGGCCACATCGCCGGCCCGCTGGACCAGACCGCTTCGGTGGACCGGCTGGACGGCTTCCGCGACGCGCTGCCGGACATCGACCCGCGGCTGATCGCCGAGGGCGACTTCACCCCCGACGGCGGTTCCCAGGCGATGGCCCGGCTGCTGGACGACTTCCCCGACCTGGACGGGGTGTTCGCGGCGTCCGACGTGATGGCCTCGGGGGCGCTGCGGCTGCTGCGCACGCGGGGACGGCGGGTGCCGGAGGACGTGGCGGTGATCGGCTTCGACGACATCGTGTCGGTCTCCGACTGGACCGACCCGCCGCTGACCACGATCCGGCAGGACATCGAGGAGATGGGCCGGATGATGGCGCGGTTGCTGCTGCGCCGGATCGAGGCGGGCGCGGCCGAGTCGGGCGGGCCCGCGCTGTCGTCGATCGTGACGCGGACGCAGCTGGTGGTGCGCGCGTCGGCGTGAGGGTCGGCGGGATGAGCGGGATGAGCTGGATGGGCAGCGGATGGGCGGCGCCGAGATCGGGGCGGAAGCCGACCAGCACTTCAACCGTTCATCCGGTTTACGCATCGCGCGACTTACCTACCGTCATATTTTCGCCAACGCTCAACAGGTCTCCTGAGAAGCCGTGTTGAGAAGTGGATTGAGACCGTCATGCAACGGGAAGGTCACGATCAGGCAGCGAAAGTGACGGTGCGGTGAAGGCCGCGCGGATGTGAGGAGGTCATGGCATGGCCTACAGCGTCATCTTGGGAATCGTGATCGTGGCGCTCGTCATCGCCGGGATCATCGGTTCCTTCTGGAGCGAGGGAAGCCCGATCGGGGTCCGGCGCCGCCACGGACGTCGTGGCGGCACCGGATGAGGAGCGCGGAGGGCCGACCGCGCTGAGCCGGCCGCCGGTCAGCGGACCTGGCCGTGGCGGTGGCCGCCGCCCCCGCCGCGCTTGCGCTCGTACATCTCCCGGCCGGCCGCCGACCGCTGCTTCCACTCACGGCGCAGTTCGGCGCGCAGTCGCTGGTCGGTGCGGGAGGCGATCCAGGCGTTCTCGCGCAGCAGCTTGCGGTAGCTGTCGAGGCGGCGCTGCGGCAGGGTGCCGTCGTCCAGCGCGGCGAGCACCGCGCACCCCGGCTCGGCCTGGTGCGAGCAGTCCGGGAAGCGGCAGTCCGCGGCCAGTTGCTCGATCTCCGCGAAGACCTGGCCGAGTCCGGTCTCGGCGTCCCACAGCCCGACGCCGCGCAGCCCGGGGGTGTCGATGAGCACTCCCCCGTCCGGCAGCGGCACCATGTCACGGGTGGTCGTGGTGTGCCGGCCCTTGCCGTCGGCGTCCCGGGTGGCCTGCACCTCCTGGACGGACACCCCGGCCAGGGCGTTGGTCAGCGTCGACTTGCCGGCGCCGGACTGCCCGAGCAGCACCGTGCTGCCCCCGGCGAGCAACTCGCCCAGCTCGTCGAGCCCTTCACCGCTCTCGGCGCTCGCCACCACCACCCGCACCCCGGGCGCGGCGGCTTCCGCGTCGGCGAGCAGATGGGTGGTGTCGGGCACCAGGTCGGCCTTGGTGAGCACCACGACCGGCTGTGCGCCGCTCTCCCAGGCCAGCGAGACGAACCGTTCCAGCCGTCCCAGGTCCAGTTCGAGGGCGAGCGAGACGCACACCGCCACGTGGTCCAGGTTCGCCGCCAACACCTGGCCCTCCGACCGCTTCGACGACGTGGACCGGACGAACCGGGAGCGCCGGGGCAGCAGTTCCCGCACGAAGCGGGGGTCATGGCCGGCCGGGTCGAGCGCGGCCCAGTCCCCGGTGCACACCACGCGCATCGGGTCCTTCGGCACGACGTACTCGGTGTCGGCACGCACCACACCCTCAGCCGTGAACACATCACACCGTCCACGGTCCACCCGCACCACCCGCCCGGGCACCAGCCCACGCTCGGCGTACGGCACGAACTCCGCCTCCCACACGTCGTCCCAGCCATAAGGCACGAGAGCATGCGAGGAAGCATCACGAAAAGAGAAAGACAAGGGAAACCCTTCGAACAGGGCCCCGGCCCGCGCGCCCCACAGGCGCGACGAACAGCAGAAAAGGTCAGCCGGAGACCACAGAGGTGAACTGCACGATCAGCTGAATACGGGCAACACCCGTCACGGAAACAGCCATCGGGTCACACCTCCCAGGTCACACACACGACCGACACGGCCACCCCACCCGGGGCACCGCTCTGCGAACACCCGCACCGTAGCGGCTCCCCCACCACCCGCGCCACCCAATTACGGGCCTTGCTTACGCAGCGAGGACCAAGCCCTCCGCCCGCGCGCCTCCTCCCCCCACCAGCACCTCGATCCGGGGCCCCCGGTAACTCGTGCCCGCACCCGAGCACGTCCTGAACCGCACCACCTCCAACTCCAGCACACACCGCGCCTCAGCCACCGGCGGCTCCGAAGAAGCCACCAGGGCTTCGAGCCGCTCACCGAACTCCCACGAGGACGACCGCACCTCGAACCAGCCCAGCCCCGGTGCCCCTGCCAGCCAAGACCGGACCCGAACGTCCAGCCTCCCGAGACCCGCCACCCCAGCACGCCGGCACTCCCCCAACCGCCCACCAGCAGCTTCACGCCGAACAGACGCGACTCCCCCGCCCCAGACACAACCGATCTCCACACCAGCCTGGAAGTCCACCAGCACAGGCACCGACCCACTACCGGACGGCGCCTCGTAGCCGACCGGCCGTTCCAGACCCGGCACTACCTCCGCCACCGTCCCACCCAGTGCCACAACCACCGCCTTGGCCAAGGACGCGTCCTCACCGGTCACACGCCACACCGCCTGCACAACCGGCCGTCCGCGCCCCTGATGACCGACGTGAAACACCCCCACAGCCGGATCACCCGGCAAAGACTCGCAAGAGCCCTCGGTCCATCGGCCACTCGCATCTACCACCATCACAGCCTCCAACCAAGACACGGGGAAGACGATGGTGAGGCAGATGCACCAGCCTGGCTCCGCCGAAATCACTTTGTATAAAGGCGAGTCAACCGCGACCGTGACCGGTCGAACGCACCGCTTGAACTTCACCAGCCGAGAAGCCGTGACCTACGCATTACAAGGGCTGGTGAGGTCGTGGGGAGGGGTGCCGGGTGGTGCTCGGCGGTCCGATTTCTCCTGGTCAGCGTGGCTGGCTTGCCGGTCGATCCACCCTGCGGGGGCCTGTGCCGCACCATCCACTCACGCATCGCTCACGCAAATCGTGGACTTGACCAGCACAGATGGCAGTTCCAGACCAGCATATTGTCGCCGTGCGCCTACGCGCCTGAAACCGCTCCTCATCCGTCCCATCGGCTGCCGCATGGAGCTCAACTCCTCCGGCGCTATCCGTGTCCTGCCACTCATCGGCCGTCGGGCTATCCAGCGAAGAACCGGGATTTCCGGGTCGCGCCGTTGTGGTGGGTCTGCGGCACATGCAATATCACTCGCTGGCATCGCGCTGCGGCGGTGCTCAGCCTCTGACCGATGCCAGTCAGCGGGAGCGTTCCGCCAAGGTCAGCAGTAGGTGAGCCGATTCCGGGCGGAGGAAGTCGGAGTGGGCGCCCGAGGGGTGGAGGCGGCTGCCGCGGTAGAGCCAGTCGGCGTCAATGTTGACCAGACGGTGGTCGAGGACTTGCCGCGGATAGTCCGTTTCGGTTGGCAGCAGCCGGGTCGAGAACTGGGGAACCGGGGCCGCCCCCGCACCTGAGTGGCCGATCCCCGGCGCCTTCTCGGCACGCAGGTGCCAGAAGCCGGTGGCTCGGTCCCAGCGGGAGTGGGTGAGGGCGATCGGGCCGCGGACGGGCGCGCCGGGGTGCGTGGCCGTCGGGAACAGCGTGTCGAAGTGGCGGAGGAACGCGTCGCGCGGGGCCGCCATCTGGAAAATCAGCATGCTGTCGACGGTGAAGGGGCGACGGGGGTCGTACGGCGTGCTCCAGCCGAGCACCGGCGGCTGCTCGGCCGCCCGCTGCACTGCCTCGCACAGAAAGCGGCCGCCGAAGGAGTGGCCCATCAGGTGCAAGTACTGGCCGGTGCGGTTGGCCAGGACCGTCGGGCCCAAAGGATCGGTCCGCTCCGAGTCCAGGTAGCCAAGCAAGTGCCCGATGATATAGGGGGCATGGCCCTGGCCGTCGGAGCTCATGGCATGTGCCCGATCTCTGATCCTTTCGTAGCCCCTCTTACCGGGCAGGCTGGACGACGGCCAGCGGACCACGACACACCAAGGGCGGTATCCGGACTTCAGACCCGGGTAGCGGTCCGGCGCCGACTCGTACAGTTTGACGGCCTGCTCCAGCAGTCGTACGGCGGTCCGTGTCGCCTGCGCCGGCGGGGTCTGCCAACCGTGCACGTAGACATGGATGTCGGTGGTCCCGGCAGGGATGACCAAGCGGCGTGCCAAGTGCTCGGGTACCCGGGCGACCTGTACCGTTGGCCCGCCGGCCGGTCCTTTCAAGTGGCCCTGCTCGTCGAGGTCGATCTCCGCGGGCGGCGTGAGCCGCAGCGTTCGGGGGGCGGGCTTCAGCCGCTTTCGGAGTGTGGTCACGAGATTAGGTCCAGACGGGTGTTGATGCCGCCGTTCAGCGAATAGACGAGGGCGAGCGGGTTGTGGAACTCCCGCGCAAAGCGCTGCACCAGCCACTGACCTATCGCGCCCGCCGTGTGTGCTCCGGTCATATAGCGGTCAAGGAAGGCGTACGCGTACTCGGCGGCGAAGACCTCCGGAATCTCGATCTGCGGTGCGAGAACGCCGTCGGCGCCCTGGTCGATGAGCTCCTGCCCGAGGTGCTTCAGCCTTCCAGGCCCCGCGGCCTTCGCCGAGTGACAGGCATTCAGTAGCACGAAGGGCTTGAAACGGGACTCCGGGCTACGCAAGTAGGAGCGCCGCTTGCGCCGCACTAGAGGGCCGTCGATATCCTCGGTATCGGAGAGCTGTACGGCTAGGACCTGGCCGGCGGCACCGGTGCTCACGAAGCGACCATGGCACCAGAAATACATTACGTCCTCGTGCAGCACGGAACGCGAAAGGGCCGCAAGAAGCTCGCTTCCGCGGGTGCGGACGGTAAGCAGGGAGCGCTCGTCCAGCAGCTTCTGCACCTCGTGCGCCCGGGCCACGTGATCGAGAGTCGTGTCCTTGTTGAGACTGGCGATGGCCCGTTCGCGTCGGCCAAGCGGTGCTTGGTCCCATGAATAACCGGTACGGGCCTGCTCGATCTGATGCCGGTGGCCCAGGAACGCCTCCCAGGGACTGTCGCACTCCGCGGGGTCCACCGCGAGCATGGGCCACGGCAGCTGCCAATCGGAGTTGAAAGTGATGCGCAACTGCTGCCCGCCAGCGAGGGTGCCCAGCAAGAACTCGCGGAAGCGGCCGAGGTCGTAGCCCGTCCCGTCGAGCATCACATGGAGCAGGTCGAAGCCCTCGTCGGCCAGTTTCGCCACCAACGGGTCAGTCAGGTCGCGCAATTCGGACAGATCGACGGACTCGGCCAAGGGGTGGCCGCCCACCCGCTGCCCATATCCGGGATCGGTGGTCCGATGAAAGACCACCTGGTCACGCCAGATGGCCAGCAGCCGGTCCGCGCGATCAAGCAGTTCCTCGGCGGACACTTCCAGCGGGGCCTCATGCCATTCCGCGGTGTCGCGCGTCGGTGTGCCCCTGGGAATGGCCAAAATGCTAAGGCCCGTACCCGTCTGTAATAGCCTCACGCCTAGTTGGGCAGGGGCCTCGTCTACTGCGGCGATCTGTGAACCGTCTCGCGGGTGCGGCACCCCCGTGAAACCGTGGGAGGGGTCCTGGAGCACCTCCACGGCGAGATCCTGCGTCATCCGGGTCAGTCCTCCCCAGAACTGTGTCGAGCATCCTCATTCTGGGTGGGGGAGCCCGCTACGCGGACGGTCGTCCGCAGGTCCTGCATCACCAGTCCGGACGCGTGGTCGTATAGCGTGAAACGGATGTCGTGTTCCCCCGGCTCGTGCGCGGTCAGCAGGAAGCGGGCTGGATCACCTTCGGGGTCGTACTGCGCCAAGGCCGGTTCCAACGAGGCGTCCGTCTGCCAGGAGGGGACAACCATCATCATGGCTGGCGTGGGCGCCGTACCCCCGTCCTCGCGGACCAGGCTGACCTCGATCGGCGTCGGGCTGTCCTCGGTCGGCTCCTCGTCCGCCGGCAGCGACAGCCGGACCCGCCATGCCGGGCGCGCGGTGCGCAGCCGCCAGCGGAGCTCCTCCGTCTCGGGGTGGTCTGGCCCGAAGATCCGCTCCCAACGGGCCATCACCTCCTCGTCGGGCGGCGCGGATTCCGTGTCGCCAGCCTCCAGGGACGCAAGGGCCAAAGTGGCGAGGCTTTCCAGCGTGAGGGGGTGGTCCGCGCCGAAGGTATGGGAGCGGGCGGCGTGCACAGCCTTCAGCAACGCTATTGCGGCGGCGTGATCGCCCGCGTGCGCGAGAGTGTCGGCCAGTTGGACGGCGAGTGTGGGGCGCAATGCCTGGTAGTCCCGGGCGAAGATCTCAACAACCGTGCCCCGGCGTATGAGTTCGTCGGAATGCTCGGACGCCACGCGATTATCGTCTGCGCCGCCAGCGTTCAGATGGGCCCGAGCGACGGCATCGGCCGTTTCGGGCAGTTCCAAGTGGCCTGCGATCAGCCGGGCCGAGGAACGCAGCAGCTCGCCGAGGACTTCCAGGGCCTCCTCCGGCCGACCCGCCTGGCACAACGTGTGCGCCAGGACCGGGAGGTGTTCCAACGTCCGTCGGTGCCCGGCGCCGTACAACCGTGTGCAGTCGTCGATCAGGTCGCGGGCCATCAGCACCGCTTGGTCCGTGGAGCCGGCGTCCGCTGTCAGCCAGGCCAGACTGCCACGTACCCCGTGCGTCATCGGGTGCTCCTCGGGGAGAACCGCCTCGCACCGCTTGAGGAGGTCTTCGAAGGCCGCCCTCTCCTGGCCCGGATCGCCCATCTCCCCGTAGGCCGTTGCCAGGGCCCAGCGGCAGCTGAGGGAGTCTGGGTGGATCGCACCCTGCTCCCGGTCGTAGTCTTCAACCAGGTTCAGGAGTTCCCTGACCGCCCGTACCCGATCGCCGAGCAGGCGCCGGGACCAAGCCAAATTTCTGCGGGCGCTCAGGGCGGCACTGTGACCGGAGCCCTGAACGCGCGTGCGGTCCTCCACCAGCGACTCGCGGAGGGCGAGGGCTTTGTGTACATTGCCCGCGTACTCGTGCGCGTTCGCGAGACGTTGTCGTGCGTCAAGAGTCGTGACGTCGTCGGGCCCCAGCAGTCGGGTGACATCCTCCAGCAGCCTCGTGGCGGCCTCGACGGCACGAAGAGCCGTGGATTCCCCAAGCAAGGTCCAAGCGACAGCGCCGCGCACGGCGAGGGTGTCGGGATGCTCGGCGCCCCGTATCCGTTCGTGGTCGCGCAGCAGAAGGTCCAATTCCTGCAGTGCTCCCGCACGGTCGTCGGCCCGCTCCCGCCAACGGGCCACGTTTCGCCGCTCCCGCAGGACATCGGAATGCTCGGCCCCCTGTATGCGGATGCGGTCGTACACCAGCGCCTGACCGAGGGCTATCGCCTGCTCGTAATCGAGCCGCTCGGAGTAGGAGAACGCCTGCAGTGCCCTGACTGCGAGTGTCTCGATGTGGGTCTGGCCATGGAATCGAGTGAACTCCTCCACCAACGTCTCGTATCCGACCCTGGCCCGCTGGTACTGGGCCGACTGTCGCCACGTGTCCGTCAACTGCATGCGGGTGTTCAGCGTGGTGATGTGGTCCCGGCCGCGCGCTCGGGCGGTGTCGGTCAGCAGTTGCTCCGCAAGCTCTGCGGCCCGGACATGGTCACCCGCGGCGTTGTATCCCCGGACCACGTCATAGCGGAGGGACAGCACAGCGGCGTGATCGGGCCCGTCGGCACGCTCGCGCTCTTCGACCACGGCCTCCAGCGTGTTGAGCGACAGCCGGTGGCGACCTGCCGCTCGCTGGGCCATCGCAAGGTCCCGCCGCGAGCGCAGGGTGCGCGGATGTGCGGCGCCCCACTTCTGGGTCCACGCCTCGACGACCTCTTCGTACGACGCTAGGGCACGGTCATGCTGTCCATCCGCCGAACAGGCGTCTGCCAGGTTCTCCAGCACCAGCAGGGTGTCCGGGGCGTCGTCCCCTTGAAGCCTGCGCCGGTCATCAAGCAGTGCGGAGAATCCGGCGATCGCGCCCGCGTAGTCGCTGTCCCCCAGCCGGGCCAGCGCCAACCCGTTGCGGTCGTGCAAGGTGTCCGGGGCGTCAGGGCCCAGCAGCCGGGTGTGGTCCTCAATCAGCTCCTGGTACGCCGTGATCGCCTGCTTGTACTGCGCGGCGGACTGGAAGACCCAGGCTCGCCAGCTCCTGACATTCAGCGTGTCCGGATGATACGGGCCCTGGATCCGGGTGTGGTCGGCGATCAGCGCGTCGAATGCCACGCCCGCCTGCTCATATCGCGCGGCCGCGCGGTGGGCCGCCCCTATCCACAGCCGTACGACGAGTGTCATGGGGTGGTCGAGCCCGTGGAGCCGCTGATAATCCTCGGCCAGGGGCTCGTAGAGCTCCAGGGCCTGCGTCAGACGGTCCTCCTCGGCGAACACCCGGCCGAGAGCGAGCCGGACGCTGAGCACCCGCGGGTTGTCCGGACCGAGAAACCCTTCCATGTCCGCGCGCAGTGACTTCAGTTCCCGGACCGCGCGGGCGTGGTGACCGGCCCACTGAAGTGTGCGGGCCAGGGCTTCGCGTGTGGCGAAGACCGCAGGATGCTCGGGGCCCAGGATGTCGCGACGACCCCGCAGCACGTCCTCGAGGAGCGCGATTGCGGCCGGATACTCGGACGCCGCGCGATGGGCGAAGGCTAGGTTGGCCCGAGCGGTGAGTGTCGCCGGATGCTGGCTGCCCTGCACCCCTGTCTGGTCGGCGACCAGGTTCTGGCGCTCCTGTATCGAACGCTGGTGGTCCCCCGCCAGCTGCCAGGTGTAGGCCAGCGCGGCCCGGACCCGCAACGTCTCCGGGTGGTCTTTGTCCCGGACGCGGGTGTAGTCGGCGATCAGAGCCTGGTACGCGTCGGTTGCCCGAGCGTAGTCCCCCAGGTCTCGGTGGGTCTCCGCGCAGTCGTCGCGGTAGTTGAGTGTGGCTGGATGGTCCGGCCCTTGTGCCCGTGCGCTGTCCGCCGCCAGCGATTCGAACTCCCGCAGGGCCGCATCCGGTCCTTCGGCCTCCGACAGTGCCCAGCCCAGATCGTGGCGGCTGCGCAGGGTGTCCGGGTGGCCCGCACCCTGCACCCGTGTCCGATCGGCGACCACCCCCCGGTACAGGGCGACCGCCGTGCGCGGGTCACCCGTGTCCCTGTGTGCGGAGGCCAGCCAGCCACGACTAGTAAGCGTGTCGGGGTGGTCCGGACCGTGTTCTCGTTGCCGGTCCGCGACCGCCTGCTCGTATAGGCTGAGCGCGGTGCGGTGATCACCGGCCTGGAGATGGGCGTATGCGAGGTTGGTTCGGCTGGCGAGCGTGTCCTCGTGCTGTGCTCCCCGAAGTCGTTCGCGGTCGGCGACAACCGCCTGGAATTCCTCGACAGCGGCTTCGTATCGGCCTTCCGTCTGCAGCGCGTAGGCCAGATTGTTGCGGCTGGTGAGCGTGTCCGGGTGTTCGACGCCCTGGATCCGGCGGCGGTCGGCGACCACGGCCGTCAGTTCCTGTACAGCCTTGGTGACCTCGCCGGCTTTGCGGTACGCGTACGCCAGCCGTTCCCTGGCGGCGAGAGTCTCCACGGCTTCCTGGCCGTGACACTGGGCGCGATCGAGGTAGACGTCCTGGCACAGCCTGACCGCGCGGGCCGGGTCGCCAGCCCTGGCGTGCAGCTCCGCCAGGCGGTCCCGGTCGTCGAGGGTGATTTCGTGGTCCACGCCGAAAAGCCGCGTGCTGCCGTCGACGACCTGCGCCATCAAAGGGATCGCCAGGACGTGCTGTTCCCGTCCGAGGAGTTCGTCGGTCCCGCGCCTGTACATCTCGACGGCCGCCGCGTCCGGTTCAGCCGCGGGCCCGGTCTCCGCGAGAGCTTGGATGTGCACCAGCCTCCGCCGTACGTGCTCGGAAGAGGCGCCTGAGATTTCGGCGGCCAATGCGGCCTCGGCCAGGTCGCGGGCCTCGGGCACCTCGGCCGGATCGGCACACTGGAGGGTCCGCCGGACGAGCCGATGCAGCGTCGGTCCCTCGGGGTCGATGGTGACCAAGTGGTAGGCCGCCAGCGCTTCGAGCGAGGATTCGACGTGCCCCAGACGGTCGATCACCTCGCGCGGTATGGCCTCGGGGGCGTACCAGGCCAGGGTATGCAGTAGAGGGACGGCCGAGGGGTGAATAGCTCGGATCGCCTGCAGACTGGTGCGCCAGATCCGGGCGATGGTCCGATCCGAACTGCGCGCGCCTTCGCCCAGTACCCTGTCGGGCAGCCGGGCCAGCTTGTCCCGGTAGGCGGCAAAGCTGATGCCGGTCTCCCGCAGGTATGCGCCTGCCTGGGCGAGGGCCAGGGGCAGGTGCCCGAGGTCTGCCGCGAGCAGAGATGCCTGTGAGGGGGAAGCACCGGATCCGGTTGCGGGCGTATCCTCGCCGAGCCCGGACGTGAGGTGCAGCAGGGTGACGGCGTCCTCTTGACCGAGTACATCCAGACTGATCAGCGCGGTGTTGGTGGGCCAGCCGGTACGAAGTCGACTCGTGGCGAGTTGGTGGCCACGGCCGAGTAATCGCCCCAGAAACGGGGTCAGTTCCTCAGGTCGCTCCACGTTGTCATAAAGGACCAGCCAGTCGGAGTGAGTCTCCAGCCAAGTCAGCGCCCACTCAGTACGTTCCTTGGCGGTGGCCTCATGCGCCCACGTCGGGTACAGGTGCAGCGCGAGGTCGCCGAATCCGGAGGTGATCTGCTCCTCGGTCTCGGCGACGATCCACCAGACGAGTTGGTACCGGTTGCGCTGGTCATGGGCGTACCGGAGAGCCACAGCCGTCTTGCCGATGCCACCCAAGCCGCTCACGGTCGTCGTCTGGGTGACAACCCCGCCGCCGTCGAGCAAAAAAGCGCTGATTCGCGACAGGTCCAGGGCACGACCGATGAGGGGTTGCGCGGGCAGCGCGGGCAAGTTGTCCAGCGGAGAGGCGAGCCCTATCCAGGCGGCGGACGCCTTCGCCTGATCGGAGAGAACGGTCGCATGTCTCTCGAGGTGAGGATTGCCAGCCGTGTGCGAAGCTCCAACGTCCTGACCCGGCACCGTCAGGTCGCCGTGCAGCACAGCGGACACCGTGGCCTGCGGCTCCCCAGTGATCACGACCCACCCCCTGGCGACCATGTGTGACGCGACGCGCAAACAACTCTACTGAGGAATAAGTAAGTTGTCAGGAAGTCGAGACCCGGGCACCGTGACGTGCCACGGCAGTAACGGCATCCGCCACCGACCCTCGGAGGCGTGGGCGAGGTAGTCGGCACAGTTGGACGCCCGGGTCTCGCGTCGGCCGTGCCAGGTCTCGCGGTCGTAGCGCACTGTGGTGCGCTTCTTCCACGGCAGGGCCCACAGCGCGGCTGGTTGCGCCTGACGACGAGGACGAAGTGGGCGTTCTCCTGCTCGACCAGGTAGCGGGCCTATTCGCGGGTGGTGTGCAGCGCGTCGGCGGTGACCGTCACGCCGGTGAGGTCGAAGGGTGCCAGCAGCGCGGGCAGGGCGGTGACCTCGGTGGTCTTGCCGGGCACCGGAAGCTGGGAGATGACGCGTCCGGAGCCGGAGCCGGTGACGGCGGACAGCAGGTGAACGGCGTGGAGGTGGCAGGAGCACTCCGCAGACCGAGCGGGCCGCGGGGGGACGCCCAGGCGGGCAAGGGCATCCCTGCGGAGCACTGCGGGCCCACTGGCCGATGGCCAGGTAGGAGCGAGCCCCGGACAGCACCGCACAGGCCGCGGTCAGCAGCACCGACACCAACGAGTGCCGTCGACCACGACGGTCCCGCGGGTCAGGCACCGTCCTCAACCGCTCAGCGAAACCCAGCAGTTCACGCTGGCGCGGCGAAGGAGACTTGGTCAGGCAGACGGTGGCAGACTGCCGGCACATTGAGGATCCGGTGGTGCAGGTCGACTTGGTAGGTCAACCCGTCAACCGGAGCCTCGTTGTCTTCGTAACGGCCCGCCGCAACCCCCATCGCACCCCCACGACCAGCGACGCTTCAAGATCACCAGCACTTTGAATCAGCCCTGGGCCGGCGGTGGCCCACATGTTGAAGCGGAACGTATCCGGCCCGAATCTGACCTGCGGCGAAGCGCCGATCAGGACTCTAACCAGGCAATCTGGCGTTTGGGTACGTTGGCTCGCGACGGGGGCTTACGAGTGTCCTGCAGACTGTCTGCGGACTGGTCGGGCGACCCGCGGTAGCAATTGCGTGGCGCTCCAGCCGGCCTTCGACAAGACTCCGCAGGTGAGAGAGACCGATACCCCTATCCCTCCTGCAGGCACTGTGTCCTCGGCGAGATGCCCGAATCCTTCGAGATATGCCCCGTCTGCTTCTGGGAGGACGACGGGGTCCAGTTTCGCTGGCCGACCCTTGCAGGGGGAGCGACGGGTCTCGCTCATCGAGGTGCAGCCCAAGTATCAGGACTTCGGCGCCTGCGGCCTCTGCACCTGTGAGGGACGGACCACTCGGCTCCGGCTGCCCAGCCCTTCGGGGGCCCGGAGTCATGGCGGCCGGTACCCGGACCCAGGCACCAGCGGTGAACACCGCTTTGGCCGACCTGCCCACGTATCGTTCTTGGACGCTGCCCCGCACTCTTAGCCAGCCCTTCGGGCGAGGCCGACGCCCGAGACCAACGACGTACGCTCTGGTACCGCCAACGCCGCACAGGTGCAAAAATCCGCACATGAGCTCCACGTCGCCCCGCAAGGCGCCTCAGCTGTGTTCCGACCCGAGTTGTGGGCAGGCCACCGCTTTCTCCACGCGCACGAAGGCCACGTGATGCGACGTCCACATCACCGCGATGTTGCGCCAGGGCGGTCTGGAACCGTTGGAGCCCTTCACGAAACCGAAGGCGTGGCGCCTGACCCAGTGCCTGACATGCGGCTGTGAGGCGCACTACCGCTTCAGCCGCTACGAGACAGACATCCGCATCCACCTCAAGCCGCGCATCGGGCACCACCGTCTTGACCGACTGCGGGTCAGCCACCTCAGCGACATGTTCATCGCCATCGCCGACGCCAACGCCGAGGCCCTGGAACAGAACACCCAGCGGAAGGCAGCTGTCGCGGAGCTGGCCACTGTTCCTTGGAAAGGCGCCGAGCACCGCGCGCGCCGCAAGGCAATGAAGGCGGCGATCGACGCCATGCCAGTGATTCGGCGTGTGACTGGACCGGCGACCCGGTTGCACATCAAGGCCACGCTGCGGGCGGCGCTCAACGATGCCATCAGCCAGCAGATCATCACCTTCAACCCTGCGGCCCACGTCGAGATCGACCCTGTACGCAAGCCCAAGGCCCTGGTGTGGACGGACGAGCGGGTCGAAAAGTGGCTCATGACCGGCGACAAGCCTTCCCCGGTCATGGTCTGGACGCCCCAGCAGACCGGCGCCTTCCTCGACTTCGTCGCCGAGGACCGGCTCTACGCGATGTGGCACCTCATCGCCTTCCGCGGCCTGCGACGCGGTGAGGCGTGCGGTCAGCCCTGGTCGGAGACCAGCCTCGACGCCCGCTCCCTCACCGTCTCCGCCCAACTCGTCCAGGACGGCTGGCAGGTGGAAACATCCGAGCCCAAGACGGACAGCGGCTTCCGCGTGATCGCCCTGGACGAAGACACCGTGGAGGTGTTGAAGCGGCACCGCGAGCGGCAGGAAGCCGACCGGGAGGAGTGGGCTTCGGCCTGGGTGGGTACCGGCCTCGTCTTCACCCAGGAGGACGGCTCCTGGCTGCACCCCGGCAAGGTCACCGACCTGTTCGAACGGCTCGTCGCCGCCTCCGGGCTGCCGCCGATCCGGCTGCACGATCTCCGCCACGGCGCCGCCAGCCTCATGCTCGCCGCCGGCGTCGACGTGAAGGTCGTCTCCGACACCCTCGGGCACAGCGACACCCGGATCACGCGGGCCATCTACCAGAGCGTCCTCCCCGAGGTCGACAAGCGCGCCGCCGAGGCCACCGCGAAGCTTGTCCCCCTTCAGCGCAAGACCGAGGCCGAGCAGGCCCGTAAGACTGCGAGGAAGGCGAAGGAAGCCGAGGCCCGAACCAAGAAGAAGGGCAAGCGCAAGAAGCCCAAGAAGTAGGTCCCGAGCGGCATCGCTCACGCATCGCTCACGCAAGCCGTTCACCGCGACCCGATCGGTAGATCACGGCGTGGGCTAGAAAAGCCAAAAGGCCAGGTCACGGGCTATGTGACCTGGCCTTTTCGGGAGCCGCCTTCGGGATTCGAACCCGAGACCTACGCATTACGAGTACGCCAGCGGTCGTGACACGTCATATCCGGAAGTACCACTGGATCTCGTTTTGCCTGATCAGGAGGCATGCGTGAGGCTCAGTCATGTTGGCTCATGCCGGGGCGTCCAAGGGCGTCCGCGCTCCCCTTGCGCTCCCCTGCCCTCTCCGGCGTGGCCTGTCAGAGGGACGATTCTCGCCACAAGGAATTATTCTGCCCGGAGAGACTGACCTCCGGGTGCGCAGCTTGAAAAGCCGACGTCCGCAGGCCGATCCCGATGAATCCGCCCGGTTCGGACCCACCGTGTGGGTTATAAGCGCGGGACCATTCTTCTCCCTCCTGAGCCTTCCACCTGCGAACGTTGCCGGGATGCACCGGTCGCCGCCGGGATTGGCCATGCCACCGCCGCCGCAGCAGCCCAGGCCCAAACTGGCCCGACGTGGGGAACGCCGTACGCTGCGTGCTGGAGAACGAGACCTCCATCTGGCTCGGAGAGGGACTGAGATGAGTGCACGCAGCAGGTCGTCGGTGCGGCCGTCTCTTCCGGGGCGGGTCTCGTCCGGAAGCGGCGGGGAACAAGCGACGGTCATCCTCGGCGGCCGGGACTGACGGGCGACATGGTGACGAACTTCTCCTTCGAAGCGACCGGGCCCGGGTCCGTCGCCGCCCATCACATCGGAACGGCGATCACCGGTCCGATCACCATCCTGGCAGCCGAGTTGCTGAACTCGGCGCGCGACGTTCATGCGCCGTCCGGACTCACCAACCTGCCGCCGGACCCGCTGTGTCTCGGTCGCACGGACATGCTGGACCGGCTGCATGACACGTTCGTGGCGCAGTCCAAGCAACGGGCCGGCGGGGTCGCCGTCGTCCAAGGCCTCGGTGGCGTTGGCAAGAGCACCCTGGCGCTCGCGTACGCCCACCAGCACCGTCACGGCCACTGCGCGGTCTGGTGGATAGCCGCCGATTCGCCCGCCCACATCGAGCAGTCGCTGGGCGGCCTCGCTCTGCGGCTCATTCCCGCCTGGGCGGGCAGCGCCTCCACCGAGGAACGCGCCGCCTGGGCGATTTTGTGGCTGCAGTGGCATCCGGGATGGCTGCTGATCTTCGACAATGTCGAGGACCCCGCCGACCTGCGGCCCTACCTCGGCGCGCCGGACGGCTGCGTCATCGCCACCAGTCGACGGGCGGCCGGCTGGCCTGCCTCCGTCGTTACGCTCGCCCTAGACGTACTCGATCTGGCCCAGGCTAGCGAACTCCTCTGCCGGCACGTGCTCGGCGGGACGACGCCGACCCCGAGTCAGACGCAGGAGATGCGGGCCCTCGCCGCTGATCTCGGGCAGCTCCCCATCGCGCTGGAACAGGCCGGCGCCTACCTCGCGCAGAACCCGACGATCAGCATCGAGAGCTACCGCCGCAGGCTAGTCAGCAAGTTGGACAAGGCCCCGGATGGCATCGACCCGGAGCGCACCGTCGCACGGATCTGGGGCCAGACGATCAGCACCCTCACCGAGCGCAATCCGCTGGCCGTCTCCGTCCTGTCCACGCTGACGTGGCTGGCCCCCGACGACATCCCGGTGGAACTCCTGGCCCCCCTCGCCGACGACAGCGACGACCTCCACGAGG
The DNA here is from genome assembly GCF_044744625.1 of Streptomyces sp. NPDC087270. Lineage (NCBI taxonomy): Bacteria > Bacillati > Actinomycetota > Actinomycetes > Kitasatosporales > Streptomycetaceae > Streptomyces > Streptomyces sp. NPDC087270. The sequence continues at coordinate 194,409 of NZ_JBIUYR010000015.1, read as the reverse complement.
CCCTCGGCATCCTCGGGGCCTACTGCATGGTCTCCCTCACCAGGGACGCGGTCAGCGTCCACCGGCTGGTCCAGACTGCCCTGCGGAACCAGCAGGCGCCCGGCGACACCGCGCCCGCAGGTCGGCAGGAAGCCGAACGGCTGCTGTCTACCGCAATCCTTTTGCTGAGAGAAGCACCGGACTCCGGTCTGTCCCCTGCTTGGGAGCGGCTTCTGCCGCATGTTATCGCGCTGGCGGCCACCGCGCTCGAGGGCCACCAAGACGCCTTCCCCGCCGGGCTGTATGACGAGGCCGCACAGCACCTCGTCGGCCGCGGTGATGACGCTCGCGCCGTTCCGCTGCTCACGGCAGCTCTCGCCCGCTGCGAGAAACTGCTCGGGACCGAGTACGAACTCACTCTGAAGGTCCGCGCGAACCTGGCCAACGCCTGTTACGGAGCGGGGGACTTCAGCCGATCCGTCGCGATCCTCGAGCCGATGATCACCCAGTGCGCACAAGTCTTCGGCGACTCGCACGAGGCGACACTCACGGTCGCCTCCAACCTCGCCAACTCCTATCGCGATTCCGGCGATCTGACCCGCGCCGTCATGCTCCACAAGGCAACGCTGGCCCGGCGCAGGCAAGCACTCGGCGACGACCACCCCGACACTCTCGTCAGCTGCGAAGCGCTGGCCCGCACGTACCACGATTGTGGCGACCTGGAGCGTGCCGTCCGACTGTACGAGACGACCCTTGCGCACTACGAGCGATCCCTCGGACCTACCCATCCACTCACGCTGAGCAGCCAGAACAATCTGGCCGCGGCCTACCTCGCCGCAGGCGACCTGCACCGAGCCATTCCGATGTACGCCGCTATCCTCGCTCATCGGCGGCAGACGCTCGGCGACAGCGACCCAGCGACCCTCAGCAGCCGAAACAACCTCGCGACCGCCTACCTGACCGCGGGACGGCCCGACCGGGCGGTGCAGCACCTCGAAACGGCCCTGACCCGGTGCGAGGAGGCGTACGGCGAGGCCCACCCGCAGACAATCGCCATCCGCGCGAACCTCGGCTGCGCTTACCGGGATGCCGGGATCGCATCCCGTTCCATCTCACTGTTGGAGACCGCAGCCGCACAAAGCGCCCACCTCCTCGGCGACACCCACCCCCAGACGCTGACCACCAAGACCGGCCTGGCAGCGGCGTACCGCGCTGCTGGCGACACCGCGCAGGCGATCGCCCACTACAACGCCATCCTCGACCACCGCGCCAAACTTCTCGGCGAGAACCACCCCCACACACTCGCCACCCTGAGCGGCCTCGCCAATGCCCACCTCGCGGCAGGTGATCCGGCCCACGCCGTCCCGCTGTACGAGACCGCGATCGCCCAGTGCGAGCAGGTCTTCGGCGCATCCCACCCGGACACCCTGGCCAACCGCATAGGCTTGGCCGACGCGCTGCGGCTGACCGACGATCCTGCGCGCGCCGTATCTCTCCTGGAGACGACGCTGGAACGGTGCATCCGGTCCCTCGGCGAGGAACACCCGCACACCATCGTGTGCCGGGCCAACCTCGCCACCGCCCATCTCTCAGTCGGCGACATCGAGCCCGCCATCCGGCTCTTGGAGGAAGTCACGCCGCGCGCCGCACGACTCTTCGGTGACACTCACCCGCACACCGTGAGCGCCCGGGTGAACCTGGCCAACGCGCGCCTCGAAGTCGGCAATGCGGAACAGGCAGTCGCCACCCTGGAGGACCTCCGCTCGCAACTCGACACCGCACTCGGCGGGATTCACCCGCAGACACTCCACTGCACCGCCATGCTGGCCCGCGCCCATGGCAGATCAGGCGACCTCGCCCGGGAAACCGAACTGCTGGAACACACAGTCGCGCTCACCGAACAAGAACTCGGCACCACCCACCAGGCCACCCTCACACAACGGCAGTACCTGGCCGAGGCCTACCGGGCAGACGGTCGACCCGACCAGGCCGTGCCCCTGTACGAAGCGGACCTCGCCCACTGGCAGCAGACCTTCGGCGACCACCCGAACGTCCTGATCACCCAACTCTCCCTGGCGGACACCCACCGGGAAGCGGGCGCCCCCCAGAAGGCAAGAGTCCTCTACCAGGCAGCCCTCGAACGGATCGAGCCCACCCTCGGCAGGGAGAACACACTCGTCGCACAGGTCCGCGCAAAGCTCGCCTCAGCCGAGTAGACCGCTTCGCGGGCCGGCCGTTGGTACTCCGCTGAAGGTTTTCCGTTTCCCTGGTCACGGCCTGACGGTCGGGGGTGTGGTCGGTCTGCGCCGAGTCAGGAAGCTTTTCGCCTGACTTGCATGAAATGAGGCTGATCGACGGGCCGCCAAATCCAGAGTTGAAGCGTGCGCGCGGGCTGGGCGTCCTAGTCTGATGCCCTGGCCTCAGCCAATGACAGAAACTCAGGGGTGGGTAGTGGGAGCAGAGATCGCGCAGCTCGTCGAGCAGACGGGGCCGTATCTGAGCGCGGCTTTGGGTGCCTATGGTGCGGGAGTGCTGGCCCGTGCTGAGGACGCTGCGGTGGGAGCGACGGCGAACGTAGGGCGCAACATATTGCACGCGGTCTGGCGGCGCCGAAGTCCGGCCGGGCGCCCGGAGCTGGAGGCGGCTGTGCGTGAGGCAGCCGAGGAGCCGGGGGACACCGATGCTGCGGCCGCGCTGCGCCAGCAGATCAAGCGGACGCTACGGGAAGATCCGCAGTTGCTTGCCGAATTGGCCGCCCAGCTCCCCGCGGCCGGAGCGGTGACGATCACCGCGTCCGGTGAACGGTCCATTGCCGCACAGACAATCGGCACGGCCGTCACTGGCGACAACACCACGATCCGCCGGTGACCCGACCCCCGCAGTCTGGTTTCCGATAGGTACATCGGATTCGCTAGGATTGCGCGGGGGCAGCATGCGAATGCGGTGTGTAATGTGAGTGAGACGTGGGCTGACTGATCACGAGCCCGTCACATCCCAAGTCACGGGACAGGCAGCCACGAGGTGACCGCCTGTCGAAGACCCGGTTCGGAGCGTGCTGGTGGAGTTCGACGTCGCAGCTCCCGACCCCGCAGGCATGGTCGCGTCCCTGAGCTCTCTCGGCTACTCGCTTCCGGCGGCCATCACAGACCTGATCGACAACAGCATCTCCGCCGACGCGCAGAACATCGACGTCGACTTCACCTGGGCCGGCCGAGACTCGTGAGTATCAGTGGTCGACGACGGCACCGGCATGACCGAGGAGAACCTGATCACCGCGATGACCGTCGCGGCCCGTGGTCCCGGAACGCCGCGCACCTCGACGGACCTCGGACGCTTCGGTGTAGGCCTGAAGTCTGCCTCGTTCTCCCAGGCCCGTCAGCTGACCGTCGCCACCGCCATCGACGGCACCTGGCACACACGCACCTGGGACCTTGACGTCGTGGAGAAGTTCGGGGAGTGGAGACTTCTACGGGGGGCGAGCCCGGAGACCACCGCGCTGGTGGAGACGCTCGTTGCCGACAGGAGCCACGGAACGGTTGTTCTCTGGAGGCACCTCACCGGCTACCGCTCCGACGAGGTCGCCGAGGACGACGAGAAGACGCAGCAGCAGTTCTACGCGGAAGCCGAGCGCACAGGTGCCGGGCCTTGCCCCCTGATCTTGGACGCGGTCCACCAGCATGGTCAGCAGCCCGGCGGACAACGCGCTCGCCGAGTCCTTCCACGCAACGTTCGAGCCCGGGACTCTCCCGGGCCGAAAGAGCCGGCGATCCAAGATCCGGGGTCAAGGCCCGGTCCGGTCGGCACCCGCCTGCCGGACACTCCCGCGGGCCTCACCGAGCCGCTCGGCCCCCGGGGGAGGCGCGGCGGGCGAGTATGCCTCTGCGCGGTGTTTCCTCGAGCGCCGCTCCGGCGGACGGTTCCGGGGAACCTTCGGTGGAACCCGCGGCGGTCAGGGAGGCGGCCCGGCGTCCGCATCGGGAACAGGGCCCATTGGTCTGGGAAGGGTCCGTCACCGGCTGCAAGACGTATCCGTGCCCCCATGCCGTGTCCAGGGTGAGGCCGACGATGGACAGCCGCTGCCGCAGGCGCATGATGTGCAGGTCGAACGCGTTTCGTGTCGGCAGGTCGGCTGACCGCTCACGCAGCCGCAGCAACAGTTCGTCGCGCTGCACCACTTCTCGAAAACGTTCGATGAACAGGCCCATCAGCCAGCTCTGCGTGGCGGTCAGGCCGACCGAGCGGCTGCCGAACCCCAGCACGTCGGCCGAGTTCAGCGAGGGACGGCGGGTGCGCACCCGCGTCCGCAGGGTGGCAATGCGGATGTCCAGGTCGTCCTGGGATATCGGGGGACGCACCCAGTCCTCGTACGGATGGACACATAAGGGCGGTGGTGCACCGCCTTCGACGACCAGGAGATGCGGGATACCACCCCGTTGGCACTCTTCACGCAGTTCCGACTGGGCGGGCCATCTGATGAGCAGCACATCAGGAAACGTCGAGCGCGGTGACATTTTTCCTCCAACCCGAGAGACTTGTCGGTGGGCGGAAGTGGCGCGCCGATGCTGTTATCCCTTCGGTGTACTTCGGCGTGTCAATTCCTGCTTGCGTCGTGAGCTCTCCACCTTCGTCAGCCACAGCGACTGGCACAGGGCGATGAAGACCGCCCCCGCCAGCCAGAAGCACGCCCGATGGAACGAGCTGTCGGTGGCCGTGCCGTTCGTCTCCAGGACCATCACGAGCACGGCGGTGCCGACCGCCCCTCCCACCCGCTGGATGATGTTGGCCTCCGAGGTGGCGTCGGGGAGTCGTTCACGTGGCACGGTGGCGTACGCGACCGACAGGGACGGCATGGCGGACAGCCCGAGGCCGAAGCCCACGGCGGCCTGCAGCGGCAGCAGGATCAGGTATCCCGTGCGCGCGTCGAGGAACGCCATCGGCAGCACGCCGGCCAGGCTCAGCGTCAGGCCGGCCGCGGAGACGATGCCGCCGCCGACTCGGTCGGTGATCGGCCCGCCGAACGGCATGGACAGCGCGGACCCGCAGCCGATGCCGAGCATGAGCAGCCCCGAGGTGACCACGCCCTCGTGGCGGATGAGCTGGTAGTACAGCGGCAGCAGGATCATCGTGCCGAGCAGGGCGGCGCCGGTGAAGAACACCGAGGTGGTCGCGGCCGTGTAGACGCGGTTGCGGAACAGCCGCAGGTCGAGCACGGGTGTGTCGACGGTGAGGCTGCGCCAGGCGAACAGCGCCATCGCGACGATCCCGGACAGCAGGGTGGCGAGCACCCGGGTGTCGGTCAGCCCCTGGCGCTCGGCGATCGTGATGCCGTAGAGCACCAGCGGCAGTCCCGCCGCGATCAAAAGGAAGCCGCCGAAGTCGAAGGGGCGCCCCTTGGTGGGGACGCCCCTGGGGACGAGCCGGGAGCCGAGGGCGAGGGCGACCACGCCGACCGGGACATTGACCAGGAACAGCCAGTGCCAGGACAGCGACCGGATGAGCAGCCCGCCGATCGTGGGACCGATGACGGGACCGAGCACCACGACGATCTTCGTGGCGTTCAGCACCCGCCCCATCCGCTCGGGCCCCGCGATCTCGCCGATCACGGTCTGGCCGGTCGGCACGAGCAGGGCGCCGCACAGCCCCTGGACGGCGCGCAGGGCGATCAGTGCGCCGAGGTTCGGCGCCAGGGAACAGGCGGCGGAGGCCACGGTGAACCCCGCCAGCGCGCACAGCCAGAGCCGGCCGGCGCCCATCCGCCGGCTGAGCCACGCGGTGACCGGTAACGCGGCCGCGAACGCGATGAGGTAACCGGTGGCCACCCACTGGGCGTTGCTCAGCGGGGCGTGCAGCACCCCGGCGATCGTCTTGAGGCCGACGTTGACCAGGGACGAGCCGAGGGTGGACATGAACGAGCCGGTGATCACCACCGCCGCGACGCGCCACACCTCCGCGGGGACCTTCGGCAGCGTGTCCGGTGGGCGTGGAGAGGACTGGGTCGTACTGGTCAAGGTCGGCTCCGCTCGCCGGGCGTGGGGACAGTGGCACAAGATACGTGGGGAATCCTACTATTGATATTCCCACCAAAGCACTGACTGTTCCATGGGTTTTCCCATGGATGGTCTAGGGTGCGGTGATGACGTCGAACTCTCGGTCGACCCGGCCACGGCCGCCGGTACTGATGCAGCTGCCGGGATTCGCCCTGTCCCACCTGGGCCGGAAGATGCGGGGCGGGATGAAGAGCGCCTTCGCCCAGGACGGGCTGTCCGCGCAGGCCCACTTCGTGCTGCTGTGCCTGACGGAGTACAGCGACATGTCGCAGCGCGAGCTGGCCGACCTGCTGCAGATGGATCGCAGCGACCTGGTCAGGCTGCTCGACGTGATGGAGGGCGAGGGCACCGTCCAGCGCAGGCCCGACCCCACCGACCGGCGGCGCTACGCGCTGTCCATCACACCGGGCGGGGTGCGGACGCTCGAACGCGGCGCCCACCTCGTCGACGAGGCGACCGACGCGGCTCTGGCGCGGCTGGACGCCGACGAACGGGAGACGCTCCACCGGCTGGTGCTCCGAGCGCTGGACGTCCCCCACGAATGAGGACCGCGGGAAGGACGCCCGCGCCGCCCCGCACGGGGGCGGCCGCCGCCGAACGATGACGCTCCGTCAGCCGGCCTCCGGCAGCGGCGTCACCAGGGGGGCGCGGCTCGACGCCCGGTCGATCGCGGCGCAGGCGGGACCGGTGGCGGCGGTCGTCACCAGGGCCATGACGACGTAGCCGAGGAACATCGCGGGCGTCAGCAGCCCGGCGTTGAAACCGGCCTGGAGCACGACGAGTTCGGTGAGCCCGCGGGTGTTGAGCAGCACTCCGATACGCAGGGACTCCAGCGGCGGCTCCTTGGCCAGCCGGGCCCCCGCGTATCCGCCGAGCACCTTGCCGCCGATGCCCAGGCCCGTCACCAGCAGGACCGCGAACCACGGCACCTCCTCGACCTGCCGGGCGAAGACCGTCAGGCCGGTGACGACGAAGAACACCGGCGCCAGCGCGCGGCCGGCCGCCGACACGAGGGCCACGATCCGCTCCCAGCCCTCGGCCGGCAGCGCGAGCCCGAGCAGCATCGCGCCGAAGAACTCGGTCAGGCCCGCCCGTTGGAGCGCGTACGAGCAGCCCAGCGCGGCGCATGCGACCAGGACCGCGCACGCCCACGGCCACCGGTCCCGCAGCACCGCGACCGGTCGCAGGCCGACCAGGAACCGGAGCAGGAACAGCCCCGCCACGCCGCCGGCCGCCACGGCGAGCAGTCGCGGGAAGCGGCCGGAGCCGCCGGCCGCCATGCCGAGCGCCAGCGCCAGAAGGACCCAGGTCACCACGTCGACGACGAGAGCGGCGCCCAGGGCCAGCCGCCCCGCCGAGGTGTCGGTCAGGCCGCGCTCGGCCAGGATGCGGGCGAGAACCGGAAGCGCGGTGACCGTCAGGGAGACGGCGAGCAGCAGGGCGAGCGCGGGGGCGGGAGCGGTGCCGCGCAGCGCCGGCCCGCCGTGGGCGAGGACCCAGAAGGCCACCACCGATCCGGCCAGCAGCGGGATCAGGGTCGCGCCGGCCGCGATCACGGCAACGGCCCGGCCACGGCCCGCCCGGGCGCCGCGCCGCAACTCGTGCCCGACGCCGGCCAGGAAGAGCGCCAGGCCGATGTGCCCGACCTGACGGAGGTCCGCCACCACGCCGGTCGGCAGGGCGGAGTCCAGCAGGCCGTGCCCGCCGATCGCGATGAGCACCGGTGCGGCGGCCAGCCCGAGCGTGATCTCTCCGATCACCTCGGGCTGCCGCAGGAGTCTGGCCGTGTGTCTGCCGAGGAAGGCGAGCAGGAGGACGACAGCGAGCGCTGCTCCGGCGTGCACGAGCGTGTCCATGGCTGCCCCTTTCGGCGCGCTGTACATGTTCGGGATCACAGAACGTCGCGTCCCACCACACCATCGCCGGGGTTCTCCGGAACAAGATTTCTTGCACGGTTCTTTCATCTCTATCCAGTTCCGAAAGATCGATGAAAGATGCCGCGAAGGACCTTGTCCTGCCTGCCAGGGTGCTCTACAGCGAGAAGGCAACTTATTGACCACGGGGGGTCGACGGTGCCTAAGGAGTTCCTGCATAAATTCAACAGCATCCGGAATTCGAAATTCCGGTTGGTCTGCTTTCCTCATTCGGGCGGATTCGCCGGCGGCTTTCGCGACTGGGTCGCTCTGACGCCGCCGGGGACCGAGCTCATGGCCGTGCGGTACCCGGGGCGGGCCGACCGGTTCGCCGAGCCCGTCGTCGGCATCCGTGAGACCGCTTCGCTGGTGGCGACCGAGCTGCTCGGGCTGCCCGCCTCGCCCCTGATCCTGTACGGGCACAGCCTCGGCGCACTCGTCGCCTACGAGACGGCGGTGGCCCTGCGGGACGCCGGATCGCCGCCCACGCGGCTGTGCGTCTCCGGTTCGCCCGGGCCCGAGGACGCGGGCGGCGGGACCACGCACCGGCTGACGGACGCCGAACTGTGGTCCGCGGTGAAGGCGTTCGGCACCATCGATCCGGAGCTCGCGGACGACGAGGAGTTCCGCGACCTCGTGCTGCCCGCGCTGCGGGCGGACGTGACGGCGAACGAGACGTACGCGCCGCGGGCCGGCACCGCGCCGCTGCCGTGTCCCGTCCGCTGCTACTACAGCCCCGACGACCCCCTGGCCGGCGAGGCGCAGGTCCGGTCGTGGTCGGCCTGCACGACCGGGGAGTTCACCCTGCGCGCCCGTCCCGGCGGCCACTTCCACCCGCGGGTCGACCCGCGGGGCCTGGTCGAGGATGTCGTGGGCGCCGACCGGCGGGAGCGGCATCGTGTCTGAACCCAAGGCGTGCCTCGCGCACCGGCCGCTGGAGGGAATGTCCGTGCTGGTGACCGGAGCCGGCAGCGGCATCGGCCGGTCGGTCGCCGAGTGCCTGACGTCCGCGGGGGCCGGGGTGACCGCCGTCGGACGGCGCGCGGCACCGCTGGCCGAACTGGCCGCGCGGAGCGGCGAGGCGGTCCATCCGGTGACCGCCGACGTGGCCGAGAAGGGGGCCGCGGAGCGGATCGTGGCCGCGGCCGTCGCGCGCTTCGGACGGCTGGACGCGGTGGTGAACAACGCGGGGCTGGCCCGCTTCGGAGCCCTTCAGGACGCGGCGGACGAGGATTTCATGGCCATGCTCCGGGTCAATGTGTGGGCACCCGCCGAGCTGATCAGGTGCGCGATTCCCCAATTGCGCAGGAATTCCGGCACGGTGGTGAACATATCCTCCGTGGGCGGCGTCCTGTCGATGCCGGAGCGCTCCTGCTACGGCGCGAGCAAAGCGGCACTCAACAGCCTGACCCGTTCCCTGGCCAGAGAACTCGCCCCGGAGATAAGGGTCAACGCCATTCTGCCCGGCCCGGTCGACACACCGATGTGGCACGAGACCGGACTGTCGGATTCCGAAAGGAACGAACTGGCGCGGAAACTCACCGAGGCGACCCCGCTGCGGCGTTTCGGCCGCGGCGAGGAGATCGGCCGGTGGGTGTGCGCCCTGGTGGACCCCGAGATGGCCGGCTGGATGACCGGCGCGCTGATCCCCGTGGACGGCGGCCGGACCGCATGACCGGCGAAGAACAGCGACAGCACCCGGAGGTGGCATGAATCCCAGCAGCGCAGCCGATGTGACCGACCAGACCCCACCGGCCGCCACCGTACCGTCGTCCGCCCTGCACGAGATCTTCCGTGCGGCGGAGGCGAAGGAGCGGCAGACGACGACACCCGTACTGAAACTCCACGTCGGCGACCCCTACTTCGACCCGCCGCAGGAAGCGGCCGACGCGCTGCACGACGCGCTGCGGCGCGGTGACACCAAGTACACCGGCGTGGAGGGCATTCTCGCCCTGCGCGAGGCCCTGGCGGGCAAGCTGGCCGCCGAGAACGGACTGGACGCGCCGGTCTCCCGGATCTTCGTCACGCCGGGCTCCGCGCAGGGCCTGACCGCGCTGCTGCGGGCGCTGGCCGAGCCCGGTGCGGAGATCCTGCTGCCGGAACTCCACTGGCCGGTGCACCTGCAGCAGAGCCTCCTCGCCGGGCTACGGCCGGTGTTCTACCCGCTCGGCCCGGGTTTCCGCCCCGACCCGGAGGCGATCCTGGCGGCGGCCGGCCCCCGCACCCGGCTGCTGCTGATCAACTCGCCGGCCAACCCGACCGGCGTCGTGCTCGACGCGCGAGCCCAGCGGGTCCTGCTGGAGGGGGCCCGCGAGCGGGGCTGGCAGGTCGTCAGCGACGAGGCGTACGAGCACTACGTGTACGAGGGCGAGCACTTCTCGATGGCGTCGCTGGAACGCGACCTGCCCCAGCACCAGCGGATCGTGCACAGCGTCTACAGCTTCTCCAAGAGCGCGGCCATGACCGGATACCGCCTGGGCTACGTGGCCTGCGCGAACGACCGGACAGCGCACGCCATGAGCGTCGTCCAGGAGGCGGGCATCATCTCGCCCTCGACGCCGATCCAGTACGCGGGCCTCGCCGCTCTCGGCGCCCGGGACTCCGTCGCCGCCAACGCCAAGCTGGTCGCGCACAACCGCAACGTGCTGCTGCCGCCGCTGTGTGCGGCCGGCCTGCTCGCGGAACTGCCGGCCGGCGGCTGGTACGCCGTGCTGGACGTCTCCTCGACCGGGCTGGACGCGCGGACCTTCGCCGACCGGCTGCTGGAGACCCACTCCGTGGCGGTGGTGCCGGCGGCCGGGTTCGCGCTGCGGCCGAGGCTGTCCGCGGCGGGCCAGGTGCTGTCGCTCGACGTCCCCCAGTGGGCCCGGTCCCTGGTGCGCATCGCCTTCTGCGGCGACCCCGACCTGCTGCCCCTCGGAGTGGAGAAGATCATCCACTTCGCCCGAACCTGCGAAGTGGAGCGGGCACATGGCTGAACTGACGTACGCCGACTACCTGAACCTCGACACCCTGCTGTCCTTGCAGGTGCCCCGCACCACCGACAGCGGCAGGCGGGCGGTGATCCTCTCCGAGCAGTTCTTCGTCGTCGCCCACCAGTCCTGCGAGCTGTGGCTGAAGCAGATCATCGCCGACGTCGAGGCCGCGTCGGACTACCTGCAGCCCGAACACGGCCTCGCCGACGCCGAGTCGAGCGTGGAGTTCCTCGAACGCGCCGCGGAGCTGCTGCGCATCCTGGTGGAACAGGTCGCGGCGCTGGAGAAGCTGCCGATCCGTCACTTCGCGGAGTTCCGCCCCTACGTGGGCAGCGCGAGCGGGGCGGAGTCGGAGCAGTTCCGCCACCTCGACGAGTTCCTCGGCGACGACCGGCGGTCGGGACGGCTCTACGAGGCCCTCACCGCGGCCGTGGCGCTCAGCGGCACCTCGGTCGGGGAAGTGTGCCGTCGCGGCCCGGAGGCCGGGGCGTACCACCGGATCATCGAAGCGCTGCTGGACATCGGCAACCGCTACTGGCACTGGAAGCTCGGCCATCTGACGCTCATGTCGAAGATGATCGGCGTGGGGCCGGGAACCGGCGGCACCAGCGGTGCCGACTACCTGATGGCACGTGTCACCCTGCCCTTCACCGAACTGCGGCGGCTGCGCGGACAGCTCCACACCGCAGGCACCGCACCCACCGGGCTCGCGGACCGGACGACGGCATGAGCGGCAACCCGTTCGACGACGAGCAGGCGCGCTTCCGCGTCGTGGCCAACGAGGACGGACAGCACGCGCTGTGGCCGGAGTTCGCCGCGGTTCCCGCGGGCTGGCGCTGCGTGTCCGGCCCGGACGCCCGCGCCCGGTGCCTGGACTACATCGAGACGCACTGGACGGATCTGCGTCCCGTCCGGCTGTGCGGATGAGGGCGGAGGCCGCGGCCGTGCCCACACGTATCCCCGACTGCCCGCTGGCCAGGACCGCCGAACAGATCGGACCGTGGTGGACGTTGGAGATCCTCCACGAGACGTACGACGGCTTCACCCGGTTCGAGGAGATCCGGCGCAACCTGGGGACGCCCGCCGGCCTGCTGGCCGACCGGCTGTCCACACTGGTCACCGCCGGGCTGCTGACGACGGCGCCGGCCGACGGGACGAACGGCGGCGGAGACGGCGACACGGGCCATGACGCCGACGCCGACGCCGACGCCGGCATCGATCCCGATCCCGAGCCCGATTTCGATCCCGATCCGGACGCAGGCGCCGCCGGCCGAACCGCCTACCGCCCCACCGAACTCGGACGCTCGCTGCGCCCCCTGGTCCTCGTCATGACGGCCTGGGGCAACCACCGGCTGCCGCCCGAGCGGCGCGGCCTGATCCTGGTGGACGCCCGCACCGGCGTCGAGGCGGACCCCGTCGTGGTCGACCGGAGCACCGGCCGGCCGCTGGACACCGCCGAGTTCATGTTCGCGACCGGCCCGGCGGCCGGCCCGGCCCTGCGCGAGCGCTATCCCCGCCGCCCCACCCCGCCCACCTCGGCATGACGCGCTCCGGCGCCGAGTGCCCGCTGCCCCGCCGCGGCCCCCAGCCCCGGCCCCCGCCGGGCTCCCACCCGCCGCACGCCGAACAGGAGACCCCATGTCCACCGATCCTGCCGGGACGCCACCGCGCTATCCCATGCCCCGTCCCGCGGGCTGTCCCTTCGCCCCTCCGGAGGAACTCCTGCGCCGCAGCCGCGAGGAACCCGTGTTCCCGGTGTCCCTGTGGAGCGGCAGGAGTCCCTGGTTGGTCACCCGCTACCAGGACGTCCGCACCGTGCTCTCCGACACACGGTTCAGCGTCCACCGGGACCTGCCCGGCTTCCCGGCCAGCTCGCTCGGCCAGGTGCTGCGCGACCGTATCGCGCCCACCTTCGTGGGCATGGACGACCCGGAGCACGCCCGGCACCGGCGCATGCTGATCGCCGAGTTCGGGGTACGGCGGATCGCCGCCCTGCGTCCGGTCGTCGAGGAGACGGTCGCGCACCTGCTCGACGAGATGGCCGCCCGCACCGGCCCCGTCGATCTGATGGAGGCCCTCGCGATCCCGCTGCCGTCCATGATGATCTGCCGCATCCTCGGTGTGCCCTACCAGGACCACGAGTTCATCGACAAGCACCTGCGCATCCGGCTGGACATCCACTCGGACGCCGACACGGTCACCCGCAGCAGCAACGAGGTCGAGGCGTACTTCGTGGAGCTGATCCGCGCCCGCGAACACGAGCCGACGGACGACCTGCTGGGCAGGCTGGCCCGGGACCGGGTACGGACGGGCGAGCTGTCCCGGCAGGAGGCGGCGTGGACGGCCGCGCTGCTGCTGGTCGCCGGCCACGCCACGACGGCCCACATGATCGGCCTCGGCACGATGGTCCTGCTGGCCGACCCGGCGCGGGCCGCGCTCCTGCGCGACGGCGACGAGTCCCAGGTGGCCACCGCGGTCGAGGAGTTGCTGCGGGTGCTGACGGTGACCCACACGGGCCGGCGCCGGGTGGCGAAGGTGGACATGGAACTGGGCGGTGTCCGCATCCGCGCGGGCGAGGGGGTCATCGGGGCGGCCGAGCTGGCCAACCGCGATCCCGACCAGTTCCCCGACCCGCAGACCATCGACCTCGCCCGTACCCCCAACCACCATCTGGCGCTCGGCTTCGGCATCCACCAGTGCATCGGTGCCAGCCTCGCCCGCCTCGAACTGCAAGTCGCCTACCCGGCGTTGCTACGGCGGTTTCCCGGGCTCGGGCTCGCCGTCCCGGCCGGCGACATCGAGGTCGTGGACGCGTCCGTCGTCCTGGCCTCGCCGGAGATCCCGGTCACCTGGTGACCGGCCCCCAACACCGACCCGAGACGAGGGAACATGACGCAAAGCGTGGTGATCGTCGGCGGAGGCACCGCCGGCTGGATGACTGCCACCTACCTGAAGGCGCAGTTCGAGGACCGCGTCGCGGTGACGCTGGTGGAGTCGGCGAACGTGTCGACCATCGGTGTCGGCGAGGCGACCTTCAGTACGGTCCGGCGCTTCTTCGAAAGCCTCGGGCTCGCGGAGCACGAGTGGATGCCCGAGTGCCATGCCACGTACAAACTCGCGATCCGCTTCGAGAACTGGCGGGCCCGAGGGCACCACTTCTACCACCCGTTCGAACGGCCCCGGATCGTGGAAGGGTACTCGCTCGCCGACTGGTGGCTGCACCGGAGCGGCGGCGGGCGCTTCGACCAGGACACCTCGGTACTGGCGGCGCTGTGCGACGCGCAGAGCTCACCCCGCTACCTCGACGACGCGCTGATGGAACAGGACTTCGTGGAGGACCGCGAGGACAGCATGTTCCGTGCCACGCCCGAGGGCCACACCACCCAGTTCCCCTACGCCTACCACTTCGACGCCACGCTCCTCGCGGGGTTCCTGGCCCGCTACGGGGTGGACCGCGGGGTGCGGCACGTGCGCGACGACGTGACCGATGTCGCCCTGGACGAGCGCGGTCGTATCCGGCACGTCCTGACGAAGGAGCACGGCCCGCTGGCCGGGGACCTGTTCGTGGACTGCACCGGCTTCCGGGGCCTGCTGATCAACAAGGCGCTCGGCGTGCCCTTCCGTTCGTACCAGGACAGCCTGCCCAACGACAGCGCGGTGGCCCTGCGCGTCCCCGTCGACATGAAGGCCCGCGGTATCAGGCCGTGCACCACGGCCACCGCGCAGGACGCGGGCTGGATCTGGACCATCCCGCTCTTCGGCCGGCTCGGCACCGGCTACGTGTACGCGAGCGACTACTGCAGCCCCGAGGAGGCGGAGCGGACCCTGCGCTCCTTCGTCGGCCCCGACGCGGACGCCCTGGAGGCCAACCACATCCGGATGCGTATCGGCCGCAGTGAGCGCTCGTGGCACGAGAACTGCGTCGCCATCGGGCTGTCGAGCGGCTTCGTGGAGCCCTTGGAGTCCACCGGCATCTTCTTCATCCAGAACGCCGCGGAACAACTCGTGCGGCACTTCCCGTCCGGCGCGGACGACGAGGGGCTGCGCGCCGCCTACAACCGGCAGGTCGCCCATGTCATGGACGGCGTACGCGAGTTCCTGTTCCTGCACTACTACGCGGCGGCGCGGCAGGACAACGACTACTGGCGGGACACCAAACACCGTCCGATGCCCGACGGGCTCGCCGAACGCGTGGAGCTGTGGCGGCACCGGCTGCCCGACCAGGAGTCCGTGTACCCGTACTTCCACGGCTTCGAGCCCTATTCGTACGTGGCGATGCTCCTCGGTCTCGGCGGTCTGCCCACCCGGCCGCTGCCCGTCCTGGACGTACTGGACGACACCGCCGCCCAGAAGGAGTTGCGGCTCGTACGCGACCAGGTGCGCACCCTCGTCGGCCGACTGCCCAGCCAGTACGAGTACTTCTCGCACCTGGCGGCCCGGTCGGCCGGGACCGGAGGCTGAGTCCGTGGGACGCCGCTCGCCCCTCTCGCCCGCCTCGCCCCTCTCGCCCACCCCCTCGCCCCTCTCGCCCACCCCCTCGCCCGCCTCCGCCGCGACGACGGCCGACACCCGCCCGCCGGCCGTCGGGCCGGACCGGTTCCGTTCCCTGATGGCGACGTTCCCCTCCGGCGTGGCGGTGGTGACGGCGATGCGTCCCGGCGAGCCGCCGCGTGGCCTGACCTGCTCGTCGCTGTCCAGCGTCGCCGTCGAGCCCGCCACCTTGCTGGTCTGCGTGCGGCAGGCCAGCCCCACGCTCGGGGCCCTGCTGGACACCTCGTCCTTCGCGGTCAACCTCCTGCACGACGGGGCCCGTTCGGCGGCACAGGTGTTCGCTTCCGGCGCCGCCGACCGCTTCGACCGGGTGCGGTGGACACACCGACCCGGCTTCGCGGGGCCGCACCTGGTGGACGACGCGCATGCCATCGCCGACTGCCGCGTCGCGCGCACCGTCACCGTGGGCGACCACACCGTGGTGTTCGGCGAAGTGTTCGAGGTGAGCCCGCCGCCCGCCCGGCAGCCCGGACCGCTGCTCTACGGGCTGCGCCGCTTCTGGTCCCTCGACCCGGAGCCCTGCCCGGTCAACCCCGCCCGCCACTGACACCGATCCGAACCAGGAGGACAGGCAATGGAGTTCGGCCTCTCACTGCTGCCCGACACCGGCCCGCAGGAGCGCTCGGGCCAGGAGTACTACGCGAACCTGCTGGAGGTCTGCCGGCAGGCCGACCGCCTCGGCTACGAGTACGTGAAGATGACGGAGCACTACCTCCGCCCGTACGGCGGCTACTGCCCCAGCCCGCTCGCCTTCCTCACCGCCGTCTCCACGGTCACCCGGCGGGTCCGGCTGATGACCGGAGGCATCCAGGCGTCCTTCCACCACCCGGTCCAACTGGCCGCGCAGACCGCCCAGGCGGACGCCATCAGCGGCGGCCGGCTCGACGTCGGCTTCGCCCGCGCCTTCCTGCCGTACGAGTTCGAGGCGTTCGGCGTGGACCTGGACAGCAGCCAGGAACGCTTCCGGCACACGGTCCGGGCGGTCCTGCGGCTGTGGACCGAGCCGTCGGTCAGCGAGGACACCCCGTACTTCTCGTACCGGGACGCCACCTCCTACCCGCCGCCCGCCCAGCGACCGCACCCGCCGGTGTGGGCCGCGGCGCTGGTCACCCGCTCCAGCTTCGAGTGGATCGGCGACATGGGCCTCAACCTGCTCATCTCCTCGCCGCCGCGCACCGACGACCTGGCGGTGACCCGTGAACTCATGGACGTCTACCGGCAGCGCTTCGCGGCCGGCGCGGGAGACGGACGCCGCCCGAAGGTCGCGGTGAGCGTCCCGCTGCTGCTCGCCGAGTCCGACGAGGACGCCCGGGAAGAGGGCAGGACCCTGCTTCGCCGGCACTGGTCCAGGTTCAGCGAGGCGGCGGCGTCCTGGCAGAACCGCACCTCACCCGCGTACGAGGGCTACCAGGCCGCCGTGACGAAGAAGTTCGGCAACGCGGTGGGCGACGCCGAACTGGAGTCGACGGCTGTCTTCGGCAGCCCGGACCGGGCCGTGCAGAGGATTCGGGCCATCCAGGAGGCGCTCGGGCCGGAGGTGTTGCTGTGGCAGATCGACTTCGGCCAGCAGTCGCTGAAGTCCATGGAACGCACCCTGACCCTGTTCGCCGACCAGGTGCGCCCGCGCCTGGCGGAAAGCTGAGGACACGGAGAGGAAACGCTATGGAACCCGACACGGCGAACCACCCGGTTCTCCTGTTCCCGGAACTCTTCGAGGCGGCGGTGGGGCGCGCCCCGGACGCGGTCGCGGTGGTGCACGGGGACACCACTGTCACCTACGGCGAACTGAACGACCGCGCCAACCGGCTGGCCCGACGGCTGATCGCGCTGGGCGTCGGCCCGGACGCCCTGGTCGCCGTGGCGGTGCCCCGGTCCGTGGACCTCGTGACCACGCTGCTCGCCGTGCTCAAGGCGGGCGGCGGCTACCTCCCCCTGGACCCGGCCCACCCCGCGCAGCGCCTCGCCGGCATGACCGCCGACGCCGCGCCCGTCCTGCTGGTGCGCGCCGGACGGACCGCGGTCACGGCACCCGGCGTGCCCGAACTCGTGCTGGACGATCCCGACACCCGGGCGGCGTGCGGGCGGGAGCCCGCCGGTGACATCCGGCAGGAGGAGCGGCTGTCGCCGCTGACGTCCGACCACCTGCTGTACGTGATCTTCACCTCCGGGTCCACCGGCACTCCCAAGGGCGTGGCGGTGACCCATCAGGGCGTTCCCGACCTGGTCGCCACCCAGCGGGCCCGGTTCGGCGCCCGGCCCGGGGAGCGGGTGCTGCAATGGGCGTCGGTGAGTTTCGACGCCGCCTTCTGGGACCTCTCGCTCGCCCTGGCCTCGGGCGCCACGCTCGTGCTCGCGGACGCCGACGCGGTCCTGCCCGGCCGCCAGTTGACCGACCTGATGATTCGCCACGACATCACCCATGCCGTGCTGCCGCCCGCCGTGCTGAGCCTCACCGACAGCGCGAGCGTCCTCAAGGGCGGAACCATCATGTCGACCGGCGACGCCTGCACCCCGGCCCTCGTACGCGCCTGGGCGCCCGGCCGGCGGATGTTCAACGGATACGGTCCGACCGAGGTCACCGTCGGGGCCACCATCTCGGGGCCGCTGGCGGCCACGGACGACGTCACCATCGGCGTCCCCTGGACCGGCGGCCGGGTGTACGTGCTGGACGAGCGGCTGCGGCCGGTCCCGGAGGGCGAGGAGGGCGAGCTGTACCTCGCCGGGGCCGGCCTGGCGCGCGGCTACCTCAACCGTCCCGGGCTGACGGCCACCCGGTTCCTCCCCGACCCGTTCGGACCGCCCGGGAGCCGGATGTACCGTTCCGGCGACCGCGGCGGACTGCGCGCGGACGGCGAGTTGCTGTTCGCCGGGCGGGCCGACGGGCAGGTCAAGCTGCGGGGTGTCCGTATCGAACTCGGGGAGGTGGAGGCCCGGCTCGCCGACCATCCGGAGGTCGAGGTGGCGGCGGCCGTGGTCGACGGTGTCCTGGCGGACGCCGTGCTCGTGGCGTACGTCCAGCCGCGGCCCGGCTGCGCGCCGGACCCGGCCGCCCTGCGCCGGCACGTCGCCCAGGCGCTGCCCGCCGCCATGGTGCCGGCGAGCGTGGTGGTCCTCGACACCGTTCCCCTGACCGTGAACGGCAAGATCGACCGGCGGGCCCTGCACGACCGGCCCCGGGCGACGGTTCTCCACCCGCCCACCGCGACCGCGGGGGAGGGCGGGTCCGCCGAGAACGGGTCGGCCGAGGACCGGTTGGCTGGGGACAGGTCCTGCGAGGACGGGTCCGCCGGGGACGAGTCCACCGAGCAGGCCCTGTGCCGGCTCGTCGCCGAGCTGCTGTCGCTGCCCGCGGTGCGCCCCGGTGACAATCTGTTCGAGCTGGGCGGCAACTCCCTGGTCGCGGCCAAACTGGCGATCCGCATCCGTGGCGAGCTCGGACTCGGCGTCACCATGCGATCGGTGCTACAGGCACAGACGCTCACCGAGCTGGCACAGGCGGTGCGGAGCGCGCCGGCACCGGTGGCGGCGTCCGCGGTGAACGCGCCCGGCCGGTCCGAGGAGCGGTCGCGATGAGCACGGGCTCCACGGCACGGGCCTTCGACCTCACCGATCCGGCGACGTTCGCCGGTGACGCGCAGCACTCGTTCTGGCGCGAGGCGCGCCGTACCAGCCCCGTGTACTGGCACGAGGGGGCGGACGGGCGCCCGGGGTTCTGGGTGGTGGCCTCCCACGCCGACGTACAGGGGTGCTACAACAGCCCGAAGACGCTCAGTTCGGCGCGCGGCACGGTCCTCGACGTCCTGCTGCGCGGCGACGACTCCGCCGGGGGCCGGATGCTGGCGGTCACCGACCGGCCGCGCCACCGGCAGCTGCGCAACCTGATGCTGCGGGCCTTCTCACCCCGCATGCTCTCGGACGTCGCGGAGCGGGTACGGAGCCGTACGGCGGCGCTGGTGGCCGAAGTGGCCGGGCCGGGCACGTTCGACTTCGCCACCGAGGTCGCCGATCACCTCCCCATCCAGACGATCTGCGACCTCCTCGCGATCCCCTGGGAAGACCGCGGACAACTGCTGGAGTGGAACAAGCGGACCCTGTCCTCGGCCACCGCGGAGCCCGACGAACTCGACGCGCTCAGCGCCCGCAACGAGATCGTGCTCTACTTCATGGACCTCGCGGCCCGGCGCCGGGTCCGGCCGGACTCCGACGTGGTCAGCATGCTGGCGACCGCCGAGGTCGAGGGCGCCCGACTGCCCCTGGAGGACATCGCGCTCAACTGCTACAGCCTGATCCTGGGCGGCGACGAGTCCTCGCGCATGGCCGCGATCAGCGCGGTGCACGCTCTCGCGCTCCATCCCGGGCAGTGGCGGGACCTGCGCGAGGGGCGGATACCGCTGGACACGGCCGTGGAGGAGCTGCTGCGTTGGGCGACGCCGGCACTGCACTTCGCCAGGACGGCGGCCGTCGACACCGTCATCGGCGGGCAGCGGATCAGGGCCCGGGACATCGTGACGCTGTGGAACGTCTCCGCCAACAACGACGAGGACGTCTTCGACTCGCCGCGCACCCTGAACCTGTCCCGTACCCCCAACCAGCACATCGCCTTCGGCCGCGGCCCCCACTTCTGTCTCGGCGCCTTCCTCGGCCGGGTGAGCCTGCACGCCCTGCTCGCCGCGCTCGCCACCACGGTCGAGAAGGTGGAACTCACCGGCCCGCCGGTCCCGGTCTACTCCACCTTCCTCCAGGGCTACCGAAGCCTGCCGGTGCACCTGGCCAGAGGGCACGCAGGCCCCTCGGCCGCCGCCGTGAGCCGGCGTGTAGGCTGATCGTTCACCCGAATGACGGTCGCCGTTCACGAATTGGCCGTCAGGAGTTCATCGTCTACATTTCTGTAGACACTCTGCCTCCACGGTGACGACCGGCCAGGAACGGACACGGTCCGAGCCAGTTCCGAAAGACGGTGCTGATGACCGCAGGCTCCGCACTGCTGGCCTTCGACGGGTCGCACATCGACGGTTCGCTGTTCACCTCGATCACGGACCTGGCCCGTGACACCCGGTGGCTCAACGGCTTCGTCGAATGGTGGACCAACGTCCAACTGGGGGTCTTCGCGGTCCTCATGGTCGTGGGCTGGTGGCGGGCCCGGCGGCGGGACGGCGCCGCGATGACTCTGGCACTGGCCGTGCCGGTCAGCGTCGGCGTGGCCTTCGCCTGCGCGGAGGTGGTCAAGAAGATCGTGGCCGAGCAGCGGCCGTGCCGCTCGCTCCCGCACGCCTTCATCGTCGAGACCTGCCCCGTGCCCAACGACTACGCGTTCCCCAGCGGTCACACCACGGTGGCCGCCGCGTCCGTGGCCGCGCTCTTCCTGCTGGACCGCCGGCTCAGCGCCATCGCCGTGCTCTTCGCGGTGCTCGAAGGCTTCACCCGGGTCTACGTCGGCGCCCACTACCCCCACGACGTCATCGGCTCCGCGCTGCTCGCCCTGCCCGTCGCCTACCTCACCAGCCTGGCGCTGCGCCGCCTGGCGACCCCTACGGTGACCCGGCTGCGGGAGCGGCTGCCGATTCCCCTGCTGGTCGCCGCCGACCACCGCCCGTCGGACCGGGAGCCGGCACGGCCCGCGGACCCCACGCACGCGACGCACGCCACGCCGCCCGCGCATGCCACGCCGTCCGACCACTCCACGCCGTCGGAACGGGCCACCCGCGCCACGCAGTCGCCCCCTTCGCACGGACCAGGCCGGCACGCCCGGCGCTGAGCGAGCGGAGAGCGCGGCGGGCGGGTCCGTCCCCGCGAGACCGGTCTCGACGTTCGACGTTCGCCGCTCGCCGCTCGCCGGATTCAGGGGCGGCGGGCCAGGAAGACGAACTCCCGGCCCGGCCGGTCGGGGGCGTCGCGAACCTCCTCCGTCACGAAGCCGGCCGCGGCGAGGTCCCGCTCGACCTCCTGCCGCTCGCGGAAGCGCAGGGTCGAGTCCGACGTCAGGACCTCCCCGTCGGACGCGAAGACGTAGGTCCAGCGGAACGTCACCAACGGCAGGCTGACGTCGGTCAGTCGGACCCAGGTCTCGACGGCGCCGACGCCGGGGATCTCGGTCACCCCGTAGGTGGACTCGCGGTTCCACTCCTCCCAGCCGCGCCGGGCCGGATCGCGGGTCTCGAACACCAGGTGCCCGCCGGGCCGCAGGGCCTCGTAGGCGCCGCGCAGGGTCCGCCGCCACGCCCCCGGGTCGACGATCTCCTGGGCGGCGTTCGCCGTCATCGTCGCGAGGTCCACCGCCAGCGGCGGCAGGTCGGTGGCGTCACCGTGCAGCCACCGCACCCGCTCGGCCCCCGGCTTGGCCCGGGCCACCGCCACGGACGCCAGGGCCGGGTCGACCCCGGTGACCTCGATCCCGCGATCGGCCAGCAGCAGGCCGAAGACCCCGGTCCCGCAGCCGATGTCCAGCACGCTGCGCGCCTCGAACTCCGCCGCGATCCGCAGATACGCGTCGAGGTCGCCGCGGTCGGGGTCGAGCGGGTCGTAGATCGCGGCGAGCCGTGGATGCCCGAAACTCTCGTCAGCCATGGGGCCGAACCTAGGGGGAAGCGAGTCCTGGCAGCACCCTGTTTTCGGGCGGCGGACCGGTGCCGCGCCGACACGTCGTCGCTCTCCTCCCGCGTCCCCCTGGAACTGGGCCCGGGCCCGGGCCTGGGCCCGGGCCCTTGATCCGGCGGAACGCGCGGCGCCCGCGAAGGCACTACACTCGGTGGCCGACGTTGATCGTCGGGTGAATCACCGAACGGCACTACCGAGGAGACCAGGCATGGCGGGTGACGACGACATCTCCGGGTGAGACCCGGAGCTGACCGGCCACCGGCAGGCGCGTGGAAGCGCCGCCGCCGTGGCTGTGCCGTCGTGCCCTTTTCCCCATGCCCCCAGGGCAGAGGTCTCCGTCTGCCCTCGTGACACCCCGAGGTCCTCCCATGTCCGACGCTTCCGTCGTCTGCACGAACCTGTCCTTCTCCTGGCCCGACGACACACCGGTCTTCGACGGCCTCTCCTTCACCGCGGGCGGCGGCCGCACCGGCCTGGTCGCGCCCAACGGCGCCGGCAAGAGCACGCTGCTCCGGCTGATCGCCGGCGAACTGCGGCCCAGCGGTGGGTCGGTGACCGTCACCGGCACGCTCGCCCACCTGCCGCAGACCCTCCCCCTGACCGGTGACCTCACGGTGGCCGAGGTGCTGGGAGTCGCCGCGGTGATCCGGGCGCTGGACGCGGTCGAGTCCGGCGACGTGGACGAGCGGCACTTCACGGTGATCGGCGACGACTGGGACATCGAGGAGCGCACCCGTGCGCAACTCGACCGGCTCGGCCTGCCCGGCCTCGCGCTCGACCGCCGGCTGGGCACCCTCAGCGGCGGTCAGGTCGTCTCGCTCGGCCTCGCCGCCCAACTCCTCAAGCGCCCCGACGTGTTGCTGCTCGACGAGCCCACGAACAACCTCGACCTCGACGCCCGCCACCGGCTGTACGACGTGCTGGAGGAGTGGCACGGCTGCCTGCTGCTGGTCAGCCACGACCGCGCGCTGCTCGACCGTATGGAGCGCATCGCCGAACTCGACAGCGGTGAACTGCGCCTGTACGGGGGCAACTTCACCGCCTACGAGGAGGCCGTGCGGGCCGAGCGGGAGGTCGCGGAGAAGAACGTCCGCAGCGCGGAGCAGGAGTGGAAGCGGGAGAAGCGCGAGTTGCAGCAGGCCCGCGAGCGGGCCGAGCGCCGCGCGGGCAACGCCGCCCGCACCCTCAAGAGCGCGGGCCTGCCGCGCATCTTCGCCGGCACCATGAAGCGCGGCGCCCAGGAGTCCGCGGGCCGGGCCGGGCAGACGCACGCCGCCCGGGTCGGCGACGCCAGGGCCCGGCTCGACGACGCCGAGCGCGCGCTGCGCGACGAGCAGGGCATCACCCTGGAACTGCCGGACACCGAGGTCCCCGCCGGGCGCACCGTCTTCCTCGGCGAGGGGATGCGGGTACGGCTCGGCAGCCGGGAGGTGTTCGCCGGCGCGGGAATCGACCTGACCGTCCGGGGCCCCGAGCGCATCGCGCTGACCGGCCCCAACGGCGCGGGCAAGACGACGCTGCTGCGGCTGATCCAGGGCTCCGCCGGCCCCGACGGCTCATCAGGAGCCGGTACCGATTCCGACCCCGGCTCCGGCTCCGGCGCCCGGCTCGACGCACGGAGCGGGCGGATCAGGCGGGCCGACGGGCGGATCGCCTACCTCTCCCAGCGGCTGGACCTGCTGGACCTGGACCGTACGGTCGCCGAGAACTTCGCCGCGTTCGCGCCCCACCGCACGGAGGCGGACCGGATGACCCTGCTCGCGCGCTTCCTCTTCCGGGGTGCCCGCGCCCACCTGCCGGCCGGGGTGCTCTCCGGCGGCGAACGGCTGCGCGCCACCCTCGCCTGCGTGCTGTGCGCGGAGCCGGCCCCGCAACTGCTGCTCCTGGACGAGCCGACGAACAACCTCGACCTGGTCAGCGCCGGGCGGCTGGAGAGCGCCCTGACGGCGTACCGGGGCGCGTTCGTGGTGGTCAGCCACGACGAGCGGTTCCTGGAGCGGATCGGCGTGGACCGGTGGCTGCGGCTGGCCGGCGGCGAGTTGACCGAGACGGGGGCGCCGCCGGCATGACCCGGGAACGGGCCGGACGCCCCTGGTCCCTCGCCCCTCGCCCGGTACGGCTGATCCGCTCGGCAAGGTCAGTTCGGGAGTTCAGCTCGGGAAAGTCAGCCGCTCGACCACGTGTTCCGCGATGGCCAGGCACGAAGTGGCCGCGGGAGAGGGGGCGTTGCGTACGGCGGTGACCGGGCCGAGTGCGGAGATCCTGAAGTCGTCGACGAGGTCGCCGTGTTCGTCGAGCGCCTGCGCGCGGACGCCGGCCGGCGCGGCCACCAGGTCCGCGGGGGTCAGGGCGGGGACGTAGCGCGCGGCCTCGGCGGTGAAGGCGCGCTTCGACAGCGAGCCGTGCAGTTCGTGCAGCCCGGCCCGCCAGTGCCGTCGGGCCAGCCGGCGGGTGCCGGGCCAGGCCAGCGCCCGGCCCAGCTCGCGCGGGTTGACGTCGCGGCGCCGGTAGCCCTCGCGGGCCAGCGCGAGCACGGCGTTCGGGCCGATGTCGACGCTCCCGTCCACCCGGGGCGTGAGGTGCACGCCGAGGAACGGGTACGCCGGGTCCGGCACCGGGTAGACCAGCCCGCGCACCAGTCCGGCCCGCTCCGGACGGAGCCGGTAGTACTCGCCGCGGAATGCCAGGATCGCGGGCGAGGGCGCGTCACCCGCCAGTCGCGCCACCGTGTCGGACTGCAGTCCCGCGCAGATCACCGCGCCGCGCAGCGCGTACGCCCGCGGGCCGCAGACCACGGTGACCCCGTCGCCCGGCCCGGGCCGGATCGCGGTGACCTCGCTGCCGAGCAGCAGCCGCCCACCGGCCGCGGCCACCTCGCCGGCCATCGCCCGCGCCACCGCGCGGAAGTCGACGATGGCGGTGGTCGGGGAGTGCAGCGCGGCCAGTCCCCTGACCTCGGGCTCGATGTCGCGCAGCGCGGCCGGGTCGAGCCGGCGCACCCCGGGCACGCCGTTGGCGCGGGCCCGCTCCTCCAGCACACCCAGCCGCTCCACCTCGGCGGGCGAGTGCGCGACGACGACCTTGCCGATCTCCCGGTACGGCAGCTCGTGCCGCGCGCAGAAGTCCTTGAGCAGCCCGACCCCGCGCCGGCACAGCGTGGCCTTGAGCGAGCCGGGCGGGTAGTACAGGCCGGAGTGGACGACGCCGGAGTTGTGCCCCGACTGGTGGACGGCGACCTCCGCCTCCTTGTCGAAGACGACCACCTCGGCCCCGCGCAGGGCCAGTCGGCGCGCCACGGCCAGGCCGACCAGGCCGGCGCCCACCACCCCGACGGGCTTGGCCGGGGTACGGCCGCCGGTGGCCGGCCGGGGCCCTGGGTCTGCTGGCATCGCGGCCGTACCTTCTTCCGCTGCTTCCACTGCTTGCGCTGGATCGCCCGTCACGTGCCCCGAGCATAGAAGCGTCCGGGCCGAACCGTACGGTTCACGCGGGCAGCGCGGACAGCCACTTTGTAAGGTGCCGGTTCACCTCCTCGGGACGCTCCTGCTGGAGGAAGTGGCCGCCGCCGTCGAGGAGATGGGAGCCGACCAGGCCCGGCAGGGTGACCGGGTACGCCTTGATCGCGTCGGCCAGCCAGGTGGTGGAGGCGTCCAGGGAGCCGCCCAGGAACAGGGACGGCTGCGTGATGGCGGCACCGTCGTAGGCGGCGAGGTCCGCCCAGTCCCGGTCCATGCTGCGGTAGCGGTTCAGCGCGCCCGTCAGCCCGGTCCGCTCGAACTCGCCCGCGTAGAAATCGAGTTCGGCCTCACTGAGCCAGCCGGGAAGACCGGAACCGGCACCCGAGCCCGCCACGGCGGGGAAGCGGTCCCGCAGCCGCCCACCGCGCGTGACGAAGTGCGGGTCCGGCGCCCCGGGCGGCGGCATCGTCTCGGCGGACAGCGCGGCGTAGAACCCGGCCAGCCAGCCGCGCACGTCGGGCTCGATCTCGGCCTCGGCGCGGCCGGGCTGCTGGAAGTAGGAGACGTAGAACTCCTCGTCGCCGCCCATCCCGGCGAAGATCTCGCTGGGCCGCGGGCCGCCGCGCGGGGCGTACGGCACGCTCAGCAGGCCCACCGCGCGGAACACGTCCGGCCGGAGCAGCGCGCTGTTCGCCGCGATCGTCGCGCCCCAGTCGTGGCCGACCACCACCGCGGAGCGCTCGCCCAGCGCCTCCACCACCGCGGCGTTGTCCGCCACCAGCTCCAGCATCCGGTACGCCGCCGGGTCGGCCGGCTTCGAGGACCGGCCGTAGCCGCGGACGTCGATCGCGACCGCGCGGTACCCGGCCGCGGCCAGCGCGGGCAGCTGGCGGCGCCAGGAGTACCAGGACTCGGGGAAGCCGTGCACGAGCAGCACCAGCGGCCCGCTCCCCCGTTCCACCACGTGGGTACGCCCCGCGGGCGTCGCGATCATCCGGTGCGTGCCGAGTCCGTCGCCGGTGTGCTGGGTCATGGGTCCTCCCTGATGGGGATGGGGATGCTGGGGCCGGGCGGGCCTCACGGACCGCCCGGACCCGATCATCCGGCGAACCCTGCCCGACCCGCGATCCGCCTTGCCGATCCGGCAAGAAGACATCGGACCGTACGGGAGCCGCGGCCGGCGGCGGCACGGCAGACGCGCGGGCCGGGGAGCGCGGGCCGGGCGACGCGACGCGGCAAGGGCGCGTACGGCCGGCCCTTGCTGCCAGACTGGGGCGATGGAGCCCAGTCACTTCCGTGTCACGCGCGTCAGGCTCAAGCAGTACCGCAGCCTCGCCGAAGCAGACGTCCGGCTCGGGGACCTGGTCTTCCTCGTCGGCCCCAACGGCGCGGGGAAGAGCAACTTCCTCGACGCGCTGCGGCTGGTGTCCGACGGGGTCGGCGGCTCGCTGGCGGAGGCGCTGCGCGAGCGTGGCGGCGCGGCGCAGGTGCGGCGCAGGGCCCCGGGCCACCCGGACCGCTTCTCGGTGCGGCTGTCCTTCGAGGGCCCCGACGAGGGCCGCGGCCCGCTCACCGGCACGTACGGCGTGCAGGTCGCGGCCGCGCGCAAGGGCGGGTTCCGGATCGCCCGGGAGCGCTGCGAGGTGGCGGCCGGCGAGGCCCGCGCCGCCTTCCGGGTGGCGGACGGCACGCTGACCACGAGCACCGAGCGGAAGCTGCCGCCGGCCGACCCGGGCCGCCTGCTGCTGGCGGAACTCGGCCGGCACAAGGCGTTCGCGGCCGCGCACGCGGGGCTGGCGGGCATCCGGTCGTTCAGCCTCGACCCGGCGGCCATGCGGGCGCCGGCGCCGCCGCGGGACGGCCGGGCGCTGCTGCGCGACGGCGCGAACGCCGCGGCCGTGCTGCACCGGCTGCGCCGGGTCGCCGACGGGGCGGATCTGCGCCGCCTCGACAGCTATCTCCAGCGGATCGTGCCGGGCCTGCGCGGTACCCGCCGGCGGGTGCTGGAGGGCGCGGAGACCGTGGAGTTCACCCAGGACACCGCGGGCTCCGCCCATCCCTGGAAGTTCACCGCGCCCTCGGTGTCGGACGGCACGCTGCGCGCCCTCGGCGTGCTGCTCGCGCTCTTCGCGCCGGCCGACGGACGGTACGGAGTGGTCGCCGTCGAGGAGCCGGAGACCGCGCTGCACCCGGCGGCCGCCGCCGTCCTGCGGGAGGCGCTGCGCGACGCGGCCGACCGGCGGCAGGTCCTCGTCACCAGCCACAGCCCCGAACTGCTCGACCACGAGGACGTCGAGGCGGCGTCCGTGCGGGCGGTCCGCGCCGAGCAGGGGCGCACCACGATCGGCGAACTCGACGAACCGGCCGCGTTCGCGCTGGGCGCCGGGCTCGACACGGCCGGGCACCTCCTGCGCACCGGCGGGCTGGTCCCCCGCCCGACGCCGGCCGCCGACCACGAACCCGCGACGCGCACGACGGCGCCGTAGCGCCGCCGGCACGGCACCCAGCGGACCGGGCGCCCCGAACCGCCTTGCGAGGAAAGGGACTTCGCGGGCACGTCCACGGGAGCCGTAGGCGCGCGGGTGGGCGCGGGGTCAGGAGTGCCAGCGGGCCGCGAGGGTGGGGGGCTTGCGGAAGACGAGGCCGCGCGGGGCGCTCGGGCGGCTCGCGTCGAGCCGCAGGT
Organism: Streptomyces sp. NPDC087270; assembly: GCF_044744625.1. NCBI lineage: Bacteria > Bacillati > Actinomycetota > Actinomycetes > Kitasatosporales > Streptomycetaceae > Streptomyces > Streptomyces sp. NPDC087270. The sequence continues at coordinate 166,209 of NZ_JBIUYR010000015.1, read as the reverse complement.
GGGGAAGCCGTTCGAAGCAGGCCCGCAGGGCGACGCGGGCTTCGAGCCGGGCCAGGTGCGCGCCGACGCAGAAGTGCGGGCCGTGCGCGAACGCCAACTGGAGCCGGGCGTTGGGGCGGTGGACGTCGAAGCGGTCCGGGTCGGGGAAGACCGCGGGGTCGCGGTTGGCGCCGGCCAGCGAGACGGTGACCAGGTCGCCGGCCCGGACCCGTATGCCCGCCAGGTCCGTGTCGCGGGTGGCGTAGCGGTCCACGACGGCGGCGCCCGGCTCCAGCCGCAGGGACTCCTCGACCGCGTTGTCCAACAGGTCGGGATCGGCGAGGAGTCGGGCCACCAGGTCGGGCTCGGCGAGGATGTGCAGCAGCGCGTTGGCGATCATCGCCTCGGTGGTCTCGATGCCGCCGAAGAGCAACACGGCCGCGTTGGAGGCCAGTTCGGGCAGGTCGAGCCGGCCGTCGGCGGCAGCGGCCACCAGCAGGGAGTCCGCGGCGCCCGCGTCGAGGGTGCCGGCGACCGCCGCGCGCAGCGCCTGGTACGCGGCCGGGCCCTCGGCTCCCGCGTCCTCGCCGTGGGTGAGCCGGTCGACGGCCCGCACGATCTGGTCGTACCAGCCCAGGATGGCCGGGACGGGGACGTCGGTCAGCCCCAGCACCTCGGCCATCACCACCGCCGCGAGCGGCCCGGCGAAGTCCCGGCGCAACTCGGCGGCGCCGCGCGGCGCCAGGCCGTCGAGCAGCCGGTCGGCCTCGCGCCGTACGGTCTCGCCGAACGCGGCGTGCACCGCGCGCGGCCGGAACGGGGCCACGAACGGGTCCCGGTGGCGGGCGTGTTCGGGTCCGTCCAGCGAGAGCATGCTCGGGCCGACCACCCGCGCCGTGGTGAACCTCGGGTCGTCCACGGTGAACGCGGCGGCGTCCCGCATGACCTCCACGGCCAGCGCCCGGCCCGTTACCATCCATCCGCCGAGCGCGGGCAGCCACACCACGGGCGCGCGTTCGCGCAGTTCCGCGAGGTGCGGGTGCGGGTCTTCGGCGAGTTCGGCAAGGGTGACCACGTCACGACCCTAACCGGCCCCGCCCATGCGCCCGCGGGCCGGGCCGTCAGTAGCCGCGGCGCAGCGTCGTCGTGTGGGCGTCCTTGAGCCGGTTGGCGCGGCGGCGGCGCTCGTCGGAGAGTTCGGCGACGGCGTGGACGACGGCGGAGAGCACGGCCGCGACGGAGGGGTCGGCGACCTGTGCGGCGAGGTCGGGCGGGAGGTCGACGGGGTCGGCGGGGTCGGGCGCGGGAAGGCCCGCCGACGGGTCCGGCGGCGGGGGCGACGGGTCGGGCCGGTGCCCGGTGACGCCGATGGTCGTGGCGAGGGCGACCAGCACCGGCTCGTCGGCCGCCCAGCGGTGGCCGGCCCGGCGGCGGTCGTCGGTGTCCAGCAGCACCATCCGGCTGCCGCCGAACACCCACCAGCGCCGCCGGCGCTGCCGGGTGAGCCGGCCCTCGTCGGTGAAGGCGGCCAGATACACGGCGGGCAGCCCGCGGCCGCGGCGCCACAGCCAGTCGTCGAGGGTCTCGAACGGCAGCGTGCGGGACATCGCGACGGCGGCCTCGCCCAGCAGCCGGTCCTCGTGCGGCAGCCGCGCCCCCGGCACGATCCGGCCGCGGTCCAGGGTGGCCGCGCCCGCTCGCAGCAGGTCGACCAGCTCCGCGCCGGCGAGCCCGAGCGACAGATCGCCGCGCTCCACGGTCCGGCTGGACGGCATGTCCATCGTGACGGTCAGAAGATCACGCGCTGTGGTCATGGCAGGCTTCCCGTTCCGGGCGACGGCGACCGGCACACGGTCGCTCTCCCGCCGGCCCACCTGCCCGATTATCCCTCCCCCCGGCCCGTCCGGGCAGTCCGACCCGGCCGGTGCGACACACGTGGGCCCGGCCGGTCCTACGCCGCCGGCGTCGCGGGCGTCAGCGGGATCGTGAAGTCGTCCTCGACCGGCGGGTCGAGTTCGTGGGCGCGCAGCCCGGTGGCGGCGTAGCACCGTATCCGGATCGCCTCGGGGGTGACGTCCAGGCGGAGGAAGTTCTTGAAGAACGGCGGGCTGTAGGTCGCCGAGCCCGGGGAGAGCACCTGGGTGAGCGTGCGGCGGACCGGCAGCCGGAGCCGGAAGCGGGACCGGCGGCGCCGGTGGGACGCGACACCCAGCACGGACGCGACGAAGCGGGCCCTGAGCGTCACCGTGCGGTCGGAGGCGCGGACCGGGGTGGTGCCCAGCCGGTGCGCGACGACCGCGGACGCCTGGTCGGGGGTGAGGTCGAAGAGCCGCCGCAGCCGCAGCCTGCGCCCGTAGAGCCGGCTGTAGAAGGCGAGCGAGTCGCCGCGCATCGGGTAGCAGCGGAAGTCGTCCTCGCCGACACCGCCGACCGAGACCCGCGGGATCGTGTGGGTGGCGTGCATGAACGCCCCGCCGCCACCGGAGACGACGTACTCGATCCGGCGGCCACCGACGTCCACGGGGTAGTGCTGGTAGTTGTGGATGTCGCCGCCGATCGCGGCGACGAAGTGGTGCGCGGGGTCGCGGACGACCTCGTCCACGGTGCCGCCGCCGGCTATCGCGCACGGGTGGTGTTCGCCGTCGACGTAGATCGGCGAGCCGGTGACCAGGATCTTCGGCCGCGGTCCGCGCGCGACCCGGCGCAGCCACTCGCCCTGTTCCCGGTCGATGTCGCCGAGCAGCCCGGTGTCGATGCCGATGATCCGTATCGGCCCGCTGTCCATCGCCCAGTACGGGCCCGGCTGGGACGCGGCCTGCGCGGGGGCGGAGCGCATCTGCCGGGCCTGGTCCAGCAGCGCGTCGTCGGGGGTGTCGGGCCGCGCCCACAGCAGGCCCCGCCACCACGCGGCCGACAGCGGGCGGGCCCGCGCGGCGGGCGGCAGGGCCGGGGCGCGGCAGAAGACCCGCATGAAGCCGGTGAGGCCGTCGTACCAGTCGTGGTTGCCGGGTATCGCGTAGATCGGCGCGTCGTAGTCGCGGTAGGGGCGGAAGAACTTCGTCGGGTAGTCGTTGCCGGTGCCGACCGGGTAGATGACGTCGCTGCACACCACCGCGTAGCGGGTTCCGGCGCCTTCCTTGAGCAGGCCGGGGACCACCGCGTACTGCGGGCCGTCGCCCTCGCCGGTGTCCCCGAGCAGCATGAAGGAGAACGTGTCGGGGTCGTCCCGGGTGATCACCAGGTCGCCCTCGGCGGCGCCGCGTTCGGTCTGGGCGCCGACCCAGCGCTGCCGGTCGGTCCCGGTCGGGTCACCGAAGATCGAGGCGAGCGGGCCGTTGCGGGCCCGCCACAGGGTGGCCGGGTTCAGCCAGGAGAGTTCGACCACCCGGGGCGGCATCAACTCCCGGTAGCGGCCGGGTTCCTGGTCCTGCCAGCCGGCACCGGCCGACGAGTCACGCGAGGAGGCGGGCATCGGCGCACTGTGGCACACTCCCGGGCCCGGGTCCAGGGACGGCGGCCGGGCTACGACGGGTCCCGGCCGTGCGTCGTACGGCCCGGCACCGGTGTCAACAGCGCGTCAAGGTCCGGGTGATCGGCGCCAGGAAGTCGTCAACGCGCCCGGCCGCACGGCGTGCCCTCGGCTTGCGTGGACCGGATGATCCCGGAACACGACCCGGCCGGGCCCTCGGCCCGCCGCCCGGCGCCCACGCACGCCCAGGCCCAGAACCCGGAACGGGTCCAGGCCCAGAACCCGGAACAGGTCCAGCCGCGAGCGACCGCGCCCTTCTCGCCATCCTCGGGCTCCCACCCCTCGGACTCCCACGCCGCGGGCTCCCCGCCCACGGGCGACGCGTGGGAACCCGCCGGGCGGACGGGCCGGCGCGGGCTGCTCAAGGTGTTCCTGGGCGCGGCCCCCGGCGTCGGCAAGACCTACCGGATGCTGGACGAGGGCCACCGCAGGGCGGAGCGCGGCACGGACGTGGTGGTGGCGCTGGTGGAGTGCCACCAGCGGCCGCACACGCTGGCGCTGGTGGAGGGCCTGGAAGTGGTGCCCCGGCTGGAGCGGGAGTACCGCGGCACCGTGGTCGGCGAGATGGACCTGGCGGCGGTGCTGGCCCGCCGCCCCGAGGTCGCGCTGGTGGACGAGCTGCCGCACTCCAACCCGCCCGGCATGCGCAACGCCAAGCGCTGGCAGGACGTCGAGACGCTGCTCGCCGCGGGCATCGACGTGGTCACCACCGTCAACATCCAGCACCTGGAGTCGGTCAACGACGTGGTCGAGAAGATCACGGAGGTGCCGCAGCGCGAGACGGTGCCCGACGAGATGGTGCGCCGCGCCCACCAGATCGAGCTGGTGGACATGCCGGCGGAGGCGCTGCGCCGCCGGATGGCGCACGGCAACGTCTACGGCGCGGAGAAGGTCGACGCGGCCCTCGCCAACTACTTCCGGATCGGGAATCTGACCGCGCTGCGGGAGCTGGCGCTGCTGTGGGTGGCGGGGCGGGTGGACGAGGCGCTGCACCACTACCGCAGCGAGCACGGCATAGGGCGGGTGTGGGAGACCAAGGAACGCGTGGTGGTGGCGCTGACCGGCGGCCCGGAGGGCGAGACGCTGATCCGCCGGGCGGCGCGGATCGCCGACCGGTCGGCGGGCGGCGCCCCGCCGGGCATCGACGGCGGGCGGGACCTGCTGGCGGTGCACGTGGCGCGCAGCGACGGGCTGGCGGTGGGCGCCTCGCCGGCCGCGCTGGCCCGGCAGCGGCAGCTCGTGGAGAGCCTGGGCGGCAGCTACCACTCGGTGGTCGGCGACGACGTGCCGGTGGCGCTGCTGGAGTTCGCCCGCGGGGTGGGGGCGACCCAGCTGGTGCTGGGCACCAGCAGCCGGCGGCGGTGGGAGCGGCTGCTGACCGGGCGGGGCATCGGCGAGACCACGGTGGGCAGTTCGGCGGACATCGACGTGCACATGGTCACCCATGAGCGGGCCGGGCACGGCCGGCTGCTGCCCTCGCGGCGCCGCACCCTGACCACCTGGCGGCTGGTGGCGGGGCCGGTGAGCGGGCTGGTGCTGCCGCTGGCGCTCACCGCGGTCCTCGCGGGCAACCGCGGCAGCCTCAACCTGACCAGCGAGGCGCTGCTGTTCCTGCTGGCGGTGGTCGGGGTGGCCTGCTTCGGCGGGGTGGTCTCGGCGGTGGTGGCGTCGGTGACCGCGTCGCTGCTGCTGAACTACTACTTCATCCCGCCGGTGGGGCAGTTCACCATCGCCGAGCCCAACAACATCCTGGCGCTCGCGGTGTTCGTGGTGGTCGCGGGCACGGTCGCGGCCGTCGTGGACCGCTCGCTGCGGCTGTCGCGCCGGGCGGCCCGGGCCACCGCCGAGGCCGAGACGCTGTCGTCCCTGGCGGGCAGCATCGTCCGCGGCGGTGACGCGCTGCCCGCGCTGCTGGAACGGGCCCGCGAGACGTTCGGGATGGACAGCGCCGAACTGGTCCCGGCGGAGCCGAGCGGCACGGCCCCGGCGGAGGCGAGCGGCGCGGCCCCGGCGGGCAGCGGCGCTACGGCCGTCGGCGGCGGCACGGCCGTCGGCGGCGGTCCGCAGGGCCCCCGCGGCACAGGCACCGGCACCACGCCCCCCGCCACCGCCACCGCGACCACCCCCGCCTCCGGTATCAGCACCGCCACCGGCACCGGCCCGTACGACGGCGGCGCGGGCGCCGCCGTCCGGGTGCCCGCGGGCGACGGCATGGTGCTGCTGCTGCGCGGCCGGCCGCTCTCCGCCTCCGACCAGCGCGTGCTGGCCGCCTTCGCCGCCCACGTGTCCGGGGCTGCCGAGCGGGCCAGGCTCGCCGAGGCCGCCGCCGAGGTGGAGCCGGTGAAGGCCGCCGACCGGATGCGTACGGCGCTGCTCGCCGCGGTCAGCCACGACCTGCGCACCCCGCTGGCGGTCGGCTGGGCCGCGGTCAGCTCGCTGCGCAGCCAGGACGTGGAGTTCTCGGCCGAGGACCGCGAGGAGCTGCTCGCCACCGCCGAGGAGTCGCTGGCCCGGCTGAGCCGGCTGGTGGACAACCTGCTGGACATGAGCCGGCTCCAGGCGGGCGCCCTGCGGCTGCGGCTGCGGGCCACCGCGCTGGAGGAGGTGCTGCCGGCCGCGCTGGAGTCGCTGCCCGCCGACGCCCCGGGCATCGACACCCGCGGCCTGGAGCGGGCCCCGGCCGTCCTGGCCGATCCACCGCTGCTGGAGCGCGTCATCGCCAACCTGCTGGCCAACGCGGTACGGCACGCCCCTGCCCGCCGGCCGGTCGTGCTGACCGCGAGCGCGCTGGGCGACCGGGTGGAGCTGCGGGTGATCGACCGCGGCCCGGGGATGCCCGCGCGGGACCGCGAGCGGGCCTTCGAGCCGTTCCAGCGGATGGGCGACCGCGACAACGGCACCGGGCTCGGCCTGGGCCTGGCGCTGGCCCGCGGCCTGGCCGAGGCGATGCACGGCTCCCTCACCCCCGAGGACACCCCCGGCGGCGGCCTGACGATGGTGCTGTCGCTGCCCGCCGCGGGTCCCGCGCCGGCGCCGGTCCCCTACCCGGAACCCGACCCGGACCGGCCGTAGCCGCCGGCTCTGCCCGGTCCCCGCCCCGGCCGTGCCCCTGCCGTGCCCCGGCGTCAAGACGCCGTCAAGGCCGCAGGTGAGCGCGTCAGGAAGGCGCTAACGGGGAGCTCCCGGCCGGCCGGGGAGGGATTCAGTAAGGAGGCCGACCGGCAACCGGTCGGCATCGCCCACCGGCCGGCGCACGGCTCGTGGGCGGTCCCGTCCCCTTCGACCGACTGCCCGGGGTGCCTTCGCATGCCAGACCTCCTGTTCATCCTTCTCACCGTCGCGGTGTTCACCGTCATCGGCCTCATAGCCAAGGGGGTGGAGCGGCTGTGAGCGCGGAGAACGTCGTCGGACTCGTCGTCGCCGTGGCCCTGGTCGGTTACCTGGTGCTGGCCCTGATCCACCCGGAGAAGTTCTAGTGAACGACACCCTCGCGGGCTGGCTGCAGATCCTCGCGCTGCTCGCCGTACTCGCCCTGTCCTACCGGCCGTTGGGCGACTACATGGCCCATGTGCTGACCTCCGCCCGGCATCTGCGGGTGGAGCGGCTGATCTACCGCGTCGGCGGGGTCGACGGCGACGCCGACCAGCGCTGGCCGGTCTACCTGCGCAGCGTGCTGGCGTTCTCCGCGGTGTCCGTGCTGTTCCTGTACGGGCTGCAACGGCTCCAGAACCACCTGCTGCTGGCGATCGGCATGAAGGCGGTGACGCCGGGCGTGGCCTTCAACACCGCGGCGTCGTTCGTCACCAACACCAACTGGCAGTCGTACTCGGGCGAGACCACGATGGGCCACCTGGTGCAGATGGCCGGGCTCGCGGTGCAGAACTTCGTGTCGGCCGCGGTGGGCATCGCGGTCGTCGCGGCCCTGATCCGCGGCTTCACCCGCAAGCGCACCGACCGGGTCGGCAACTTCTGGGTGGACCTGACCCGGATCGTGCTGCGGGTGCTGCTGCCGATCGCGTTCGTCTTCGCGATCGTGCTGGTCGCGGCCGGCGCGGTGCAGAACTTCCACGGCGTGCAGTCGATCTCCACGCTCGTCGGCGACCACCAGAGCCTCACCGGCGGACCGGTCGCCTCGCAGGAGGTGATCAAGGAACTCGGCACCAACGGAGGCGGCTTCTACAACGCCAACTCCTCCCACCCGTTCGAGAACCCCAACGCGTTCACCAACCTGGTGGAGATCTACCTGCTGCTGGTGATCGCGGTCAGCCTGCCGCGCACCTTCGGCAAGATGGTCGGCGACAAGCGCCAGGGCTACGCGATCCTCGCCGTGATGGCCCTGATCTGGGCCGCGTCGGTGGCCGTGATCACCGTCAACGAGCTGCACAGCGTGCACAGCGCGGCCGGCCACGCGGCCGGCGGGATGATGGAGGGCAAGGAGCAGCGGATCGGCGTGTGGGGGTCGGCGCTGTTCGCCACGTCCACCACGCTCACCTCGACCGGCGCGGTCAACTCCTTCCACGACTCGTACTCGCCGCTCGGCGGCGGCATGACGATCTTCAACATGATGCTGGGCGAGATCGCGCCCGGCGGCACCGGCTCCGGCCTGTACGGCATCCTCGTCCTGGCGATCATCGCGGTCTTCGTGGCCGGGCTGATGGTCGGCCGCACCCCGGAGTACCTGGGCAAGAAGCTCGGCGGCCGGGAGATGAAGTTCGCGTCGCTGTACATCCTCACCACCCCCGCGGTGGTGCTGGTCGGCGCGGGGCTGGCGATGGCGCTGCCCGGCGAGCGGGCCGGGATGCTCAACTCCGGTGCGCACGGCTTCTCCGAGGTGCTGTACGCCTTCACCTCCGCCGCCAACAACAACGGCTCGGCGTTCGCCGGTCTGTCGGTCAACACCAACTGGTACAACACCGCGCTCGGCCTGGCGATGCTCGTCGGCCGGTTCCTGCCGATGGTGTTCGTGCTCGCGCTGGCCGGCTCGCTCGGCAAGCAGCAGCCGGTGCCCGCGACCGCGGGCACGCTGCCCACCCACCGGCCGCAGTTCGTCGGCCTGCTCACCGCGGTGATCGTCATCGTGGTCGGGCTCACCTACTTCCCGGCGCTCGCGCTGGGACCGCTCGCGGAAGGTCTGCACTGATGTCGTCCCTGACCACTCTGGAACCCCCCGCGTCACCGGGGCCGGCGCCGCAGCGCCAGGAGCAGCACCGGGTCTCCGGCGGCATGCTGGACCCCAAGCAGCTGCTGACCTCGCTGCCGGACGCGTGCCGCAAGCTCGACCCCCGGGTGATGGTGAAGAACCCGGTGATGTTCGTGGTCGAGGTCGGCTCGGTGCTGACCACCCTGGACGCGATCAAGGACCCGAGCGTCTTCGCCTGGGTGATCACCGTGTGGCTGTGGCTGACCGTGGTGTTCGCCAACCTCTCCGAGGCGGTCGCCGAAGGGCGCGGCAAGGCGCAGGCCGAGACGCTGCGCCGGACCAAGACCGCCACCGTCGCCCGCCGGCTGGCCTCCTTCCGGCCCGGCGCGCCGGGAGTGGAGGAGGAGGTGCCCGCCTCCTCGCTGCGGCTGGGCGACCACGTGGTGGTCGAGGCCGGGCAGACCATCCCCGGTGACGGCGACGTCGTGGAGGGCGTCGCGTCCGTCGACGAGTCCGCGATCACCGGCGAGTCCGCGCCGGTGATCCGCGAGTCCGGCGGCGACCGCTGCGCGGTGACCGGCGGCACCTCGGTGCTCTCCGACCGGATCGTCGTGAAGATCACCTCCAAGCCCGGTGAGACCTTCATCGACCGGATGATCGCGCTGGTGGAGGGCGCGGCCCGGCAGCGTACGCCGAACGAGATCGCGCTCAACATCCTGCTGGCGTCGCTGACCATCGTCTTCCTGCTCGCCGTGGTGACGCTCCAGCCGTTCGCGATCTACGCGGGCGCCGAGCAGTCGCTGGTGATCCTGGTGTCGCTGGTGGTGGCGCTGATACCGACCACGATCGGGGCGCTGCTGTCGGCGATCGGCATCGCCGGCATGGACCGGCTGGTGCAGCGCAACGTGCTGGCGATGTCCGGGCGCGCGGTCGAGGCCGCGGGTGACGTGACCACGCTGCTGCTGGACAAGACCGGCACCATCACCCTCGGCAACCGGCAGGCCGCGGAGTTCCTGCCGGCCGAGGGTGTCACCGCCGAGCGGCTCGCCGACGCGGCGCAGCTGTCGTCGCTGGCCGACGAGACGCCCGAGGGCCGCTCGATCGTGGTGCTCGCCAAGGAGCGCTACGGGCTGCGGGCGCGCGCCGAAGGACGGCTGCCGCGGGCGGAGTTCGTGCCGTTCACCGCGCAGACCCGGATGAGCGGGGTGGACCTCGCCGAGGACGGCGGGCAGCGCAGCCTGCGCAAGGGCGCCACGAGCGCGGTGATGCAGTGGATACGGGACAACGGCGGCCGCCCCGCCGAGGACGTCGGCCCGCTGGTCGACGCGATCGCGGGCGGCGGCGGCACCCCGCTGGTCGTCGGCGAGGTCGTCCGCCGGGACGGGACGACCACCGCCTCGGTGCTCGGCGTGATCAACCTCAAGGACGTCGTCAAGGCCGGCATGCGCGAGCGCTTCGACGAGCTGCGCCGGATGGGCATCCGCACCGTGATGATCACCGGCGACAACCCGCTCACCGCCAAGGCCATCGCCGACGAGGCCGGCGTCGACGACTTCCTCGCCGAGGCCACCCCCGAAGACAAGATGGCGCTCATCAAACGGGAGCAGGCCGGCGGCAAACTCGTCGCGATGACCGGCGACGGCACCAACGACGCACCCGCCCTCGCGCAGGCCGACGTCGGCGTCGCCATGAACACCGGCACCTCGGCCGCCAAGGAGGCCGGGAACATGGTGGACCTGGACTCCAACCCCACCAAGCTCATCGAGATCGTCGAGATCGGCAAGCAACTGCTCATCACCCGGGGCGCGTTGACGACCTTCTCGATCGCCAACGACGTCGCGAAGTACTTCGCGATCATCCCGGCGATGTTCGCCGGGGTCTACCCGGGCCTGCGCCACCTCAACGTGATGGACCTGCACAGCCCGACCTCGGCGATCACCTCGGCGATCGTGTTCAACGCGCTGATCATCGTGGTGCTGATCCCGCTGGCGCTGCGCGGGGTGCGCTACAAGCCGTCGTCGGCCTCGGCGCTGCTCAGCCGCAACATCTGGGTGTACGGCCTGGGCGGCCTGGTCCTGCCGTTCGTCGGCATCAAACTCATCGACCTCGTCGTGCAGTTCATCCCCGGACTGAACTGAGAAAGGGGAACCCCTCATGCGTATCGTGCGCAGTCATCTGGCGGCCCTGCGGATGCTCCTGGTCTTCACCGTGCTCTGCGGGCTGGCGTATCCGCTGCTGGTCACCGGTGTCGCCCAGGCGGCGTTCCCCGCCAAGGCGAACGGCTCGCAGGTGAAGCTGGACGGCAAGGTCGTCGGCTCCAGCCTGATCGGGCAGAACTTCGACCTGCCCAAGAAGAACCCCAACGACCCGAACGAGGTGGCGAAGCCGGACCCGAAGTGGTTCCAGCCGCGGCCGTCGTCCGGCGGCTACGACCCGCTGGCCTCCGGCGCCTCCAACCTCGGCCCGAACGACCCCGACCTGGTCAAGGCGATCAAGGAGCGCCGGGCGGCGGTCGCCGCGTTCGACGGGGTGAACCCGAAGGACGTGCCGCCCGACGCGGTCACCGCCTCCGGTTCCGGCCTGGACCCGGACATCTCGAAGGCGTACGCCGCCGAGCAGGTCGACCGGGTGGCCAAGGCCCGCGGCCTGAGCACCACCGAGGTGCGCCACCTGGTCGCGGCGAACACCCACGGCCGGCCGCTGGGCTTCCTCGGCACGCCGTACGTCGACGTGGTCACCCTCAACCTGGCGCTCGCGAAGCTGGGTTGACCATGACGCGCATCCTCGTCGTCGATGACGAACCGCAGATCGTCCGGGCCCTGGTGATCAACCTGCGGGCGCGCCGCTACGAGGTGGACGCCGCCTACGACGGCACCACCGCGCTGCGGATGGCCGCCGACCGGCACCCGGACGTGGTGCTGCTCGACCTCGGCCTGCCCGACATGGACGGCGTGGACGTGATCGCCGGGATACGGGGCTGGACCCGGGTGCCGATCATCGTGCTGTCGGCCCGGCACAGCTCCGACGAGAAGGTGGAGGCGCTGGACGCGGGCGCGGACGACTACGTCACCAAGCCGTTCGCGATGGACGAGCTGCTGGCCCGGCTGCGGGCGGCCGAGCGGCGCCGCTCCGACCAGGAGCAGGGGCCGGCGGCCGCCCGGCTGGAGACGGCGGCCTTCACCGTGGACCTGGCCGCGAAGAAGGCGACCCGGCACGGTGCGGACGTCCGGCTGACCCCCACCGAGTGGCACCTGCTGGAGGCGCTGGTCCGCAACCCGGGCCGGCTGGTCAGCCAGAAGCAGTTGCTGCGGGACGTGTGGGGGCCGTCCTACCGGACGGAGACGAACTACCTGCGGGTCTACATGGCGCAGTTGCGCCGGAAGCTGGAGGACGACCCGACCCGGCCCCGGCACTTCGTCACCGAGCCGGGCATGGGCTACCGGTTCGAGCCATGAGGGACGGGTTCGAGCCGTAGGGCACAGCTTCGGGCCACAGGGCACAGCTTCGGGCCGTAGCGGGCCCGGCACGGCCGGACCGACGGCGGCCCCACCTGCTCCGACGCGATCGTCGTGCGATCGCACAAGCAAAGGTGGGGCCGCCGGTTGTTTGGATTATGCAATGTGACAGCAGACTTTCTCCTGGCAGATGCGGAACTATCATCTTGCACGTGCCCGCGCCCGGCGGCGCGGCGGAGAGGGAGAGTTTCTGTGACCACCCGACGTATCCGGTCCGCCCGGGCCACCCGTGCCGCACGGTCCCGTGGCCTGTGCGCGGTGGCCGGCGGTGCCGTGCTGCTGCTCGCGCTCTCCGCCTGCTCCTCGTCGTCCTCCTCGGACAAGTCGACGTCCTCCGAGAAGCCCTCGTCCGGCGCGTCGGCCACCGGCGCGCAGAAGAAGGTCTCCGGCACCGTGGTGGTGTTCGCGGCGGCCTCGCTGAAGGAGACCTTCACGGCGCTCGGCAAGGACTTCCAGCAGGCGTACCCCGGCACGAAGGTCGTCTTCAGCTTCGGCGGCAGCGACCAGCTCGCGGCGAGCATCACCGGCGGCGCGCCGGCCGACGTGTTCGCGGCGGCCAGCCCGGCCACCATGAAGACCGTCACCGACAAGGGGGACGCGGCCGGCACGCCCGCCGACTTCGTCCGCAACCAGCTGGAGATCGCCACCCTGCCGGGCAACCCGAAGCAGATCCGCACCCTGAAGGACCTCACCAAGTCCGGCCTGTCGGTCGTGCTGTGCGCCAAGACCGTGCCGTGCGGCGCCGCCGCGCAGAAGGCGCTGAGCGCCAGCGGCCTCAAGCTCACCCCGAAGTCGTACGAGCAGGACGTGAAGTCCGCGCTGACGAAGGTGGAGCTGAAGGAGGCCGACGCGGCGGTGGTCTACCAGACCGACGTCAACAGCGCGGGCAGCAAGGTGCAGGGCGTGAACTTCCCGGAGTCCGCGAAGGCGATCAACGAGTACCCGATCGCGCCGCTGAAGGACGCGCCGAACCCTGACGGCGCGGCGGCGTTCATCGCCCTGGTGAAGTCCGCCGAGGGCCAGAAGGTGCTCACCCAGGCGGGCTTCCTCAACCCGTGAGCCCCGCGGTGAAGAACGCGGGCGCCACGGCGCCGGGACGGCTGTCCCGGCCGCGGCGCCCGCGCGGCGGGGGCGGCGCCGTCCCGCTGCCCCTGCTGCTGCCCGCCGTGGTCGGCCTGGCGTTCCTGCTGGTGCCGCTGCTGGCGCTGCTGGTGCGGGCCCCTTGGCGGGGCATGCCCGACCTGCTGACCAGCTCCGCGGTGTGGCAGGCGCTACGGCTGTCGCTGGAGACGGCGACTTTGGCGACGGCCGTGGCGCTGGTGCTCGGGGTGCCGCTGGCCTGGCTGCTGGCCAGGACCCGCTTCCCCGGCCGCCGGCTGGTACGGGCCCTGGTGACGCTGCCGTTGGTGCTCCCGCCGGTGGTCGGCGGGGTGGCGCTGCTGCTGGCGCTCGGCCGCAACGGGATCGTCGGCAAGTGGCTCGACTCGTGGTTCGGGATCACCCTGCCGTTCACCACGGCCGGGGTGGTGGTCGCGGAGGCGTTCGTGGCGATGCCGTTCCTCGTGATCAGCGTGGAGGGCACCCTGCGGGCCGCCGACAGCCGGTACGAGGAGGCCGCGGCGACGCTGGGCGCGTCCCGCTTCACCGCCTTCCGCCGGGTCACGCTGCCGATGATCGCGCCCGGGGTGGCGGCCGGCGCGGTGCTCGCCTGGGCGCGCGCGCTCGGCGAGTTCGGGGCAACGATCACCTTCGCCGGCAGCTTCCCCGGCCGCACCCAGACCATGCCGCTGTCGGTCTACCTCGCGCTGCAGGACGACCCGGACGCGGCCGTCGCGCTGAGCCTGGTGCTGCTCGCGGTCTCCATCACGGTCCTCGCCGGCCTGCGCGACCGCTGGACGGGGGCGAGCGCGGTATGAGCGCGGGCGAGGGCGGTGCGGGGGCGGGCGAGGGCGGTACGGGCACGGGTGCCGCGGACGGACCCGGTACGGGCGAGCGCGGTACGGGGGCGGGCGAACGCGGTACGGGCGGGGGCGGCCCGGAGACCGGTCTCGACGCCCGTCTCGTGGTGGACCGCGGGACCTTCCGGCTCGACGTGGAGCTGTCCGCGGCCCCCGGCGAGGTGCTGGCGCTGCTCGGCCCGAACGGCGCCGGCAAGACCACGTCGCTGCGCGCCCTGGCCGGGCTGACCGAGCTGACCCGGGGGCATCTGCGGCTGGACGGCCGGGTGCTGGAGCAGCCCGAGCGGCGGGTGCGGGTCGCGCCCGAGCGCCGCCCGGTCGGCGTGATCTTCCAGGACTACCTGCTCTTCCCGCACCTGAGCGCCCTGGACAACGTGGCGTTCGGGCCGCGCTGCCACGGCGCCACCCGGTCCGAGGCGCGCGCGCTCGCCGCCGGCCTGCTGGACCGGATGGGCCTGGCCGACCACGCGCACGTCAAGCCGCGCCGGCTGTCCGGCGGCCAGGCCCAGCGGGTCGCGCTGGCCCGGGCGCTGGCCACCGCCCCGCGGCTGCTGCTGCTCGACGAGCCGCTGGCCGCCCTGGACGCCGGCGCCCGGCTGGACGTACGCGCCGAACTGCGCCGGCACCTGGCCGCGTTCGAGGCGGTCGCGGTGCTGGTCACGCATGACCCGCTGGACGCGATGGTGCTCGCCGACCGGCTGGTGGTGGTCGAGCACGGCACCGTGGTGCAGCAGGGCACGCCCGCCGAGATCGCCCGCCACCCGCGCACGGACTACATCGCCCGGCTGGTCGGCCTGAACCTGTACCGGGGCGAGGCGGACGGCCATCTGGTCCGGGTCGGCCCGCGGTTCACGCTGACCGGCACCGAGGAGCTGACCGGACCGGCGTTCGTGGCGTTCCCGCCCAGCGCGGTCACCCTGCACCGGCAGCGCCCCGACAGCTCCGCGCGCAACGCCTGGCGGGCCCGGATCACCGGCATGGAGTCGCACGGCGCGCAGTTCCGGATCGCGCTGGCCGGCGCGGAGGACGCCCTGCCGCTGGCCGCGGACCTGACCGCGCCCGCGGTCGCCGAACTCGACCTGCGCGAGGGCGCGGAGGTGTGGGCGTCGGTGAAGGCCGCCCAGACGCACGCCTATCCGGCCTGACCGCGCCCGCGCCGCAGAGGTCCGAACCATGTTCACGTCGGTGACCAGCGATTGAGTCCGTGACCGCCCAACGGGCCTGCCGGATCAGCCAATTGACTTTCGTTCAGCCCCTTGACTGCACTGTCGTCACCGCGCGATCCTCCCGTACCACGGACAGGAAAGTTTCCTTACCCCGCACCGCTACCCGCACCCGCACCCCCACCCCCACCCCCCCCCACCGCGGACCGAGGAGCCCCCCATGCGCGACAGCGTCCCGCACCGCACTCCCCCGCCGGCCGGCGGCCGGAAACGCTTCCGGCGCGCCATGATCCTGGTCGCCGCGGCAGCCGCGCTCGGCACCGCGGTCGCCGCGCTGCCCGGTACCGGCACCGCCTCAGCCTCCACCACGGCCTCCGCCGCCGCGCGGGCCGCCGCGCACGCCGCCCCCGCCGTGGCCGCCGCGCCGACCACCTTCACCCACCCCGGCGTGATGGTCAGCCTGCCCCAACTCGACTACATCAAGGGCAAGGTGCAGGCGAACGCCGAGCCGTGGAAGGACGCGTACGACCAGATGATCGGGAGTTCGTACGCCTCTCTGTCCCGCACCCCCAAGCCGCGCGCCAACGTGGAGTGCGGGTCGTACTCCAACCCCAACTACGGCTGCACGGACGAGCGGCAGGACGCGATCGCCGCGTACACCGACGCGCTGGCCTGGTACATCACCGGCAACAGCGCCTACGCGCAGAAGTCCATCGACCTGATGAACGCCTGGGCGTCGACCATCACCGAGCACACCAACAGCAACGCCCCGCTGCAGACCGGCTGGGCGGGCTCGGTGTGGCCGCGCGCCGCGGAGATCATCCGCTACACGTACGACGGCTGGTCCTCGTCGGACATCGCCAGGTTCTCCGACATGCTGCGCGACGTCTACCTGCCCGAGGTGATCAACGGCTCCAACAGCAACGGCAACTGGGAGCTGACGATGATGGAGGCCGCGGTCGGCATCTCCATCTTCCTGAACGACTCGTCCGACTACGACAAGGCGATCGCGCGCTACCTCAACCGGGTGCCGGCGTACATCTACCTGTCCTCGGACGGATCGCTGCCCAAGACCGTGCCGGGCAGCGGGCTGAACACCTCCGCGCAGATCATCAGTTACTGGCAGGGCCAGTCGACCTTCGTCGACGGTCTGACCCAGGAGACCTGCCGCGACTTCACCCACACCGGGTACGGCATCGCGTCCATCTCCGACATCGCCGAGACCGCGGCGATCCAGGGCCAGGACCTCTACCCCCAGGTCGGCGAGCGACTGCGGCAGGCGCTCGGCTTCCAGTCGAAGTACGAACTGGGCACCACGCCGCCGTCCTGGCTGTGCGGCGGACAGCTCAACCTCGGGCTCGGACCGGTCACCGAGGTCGGCTTCAACGCCCTCCACAACCGGATGGGCATCGCGATGACCAACACCCAGACCCTCACCGAGTCCCGCCGCCCCGCAGGCACGAACGACCTCTTCGTCGCCTGGGAGACCCTGACGAACGCCGACAACCCGGCGGTGGTGCCGGGCGGGTGAACGGCAACCCGCCGTCGCGGCCGAGGTCTCGTTCCCGGCTGACACCGGCGGTGGCTGGTCGCGCGGTTCCCCGCGCCCCTTGGTTCGTGCGGCTCCTCCGTGGAAGGAGCGTCACCCCGCCAAGGGGCGCGGCCGGCGCGGTGTCCGTTTCGTTCAAGACCCGCCTCGGGGGCGGCGCCTAGCGTGGATGGCATGAACGCACACATCACGCCCCGCCTTGACCTCGTCTCGCTCACCGTCGCCGACATGGCCGCATCGCTGGCGTTCTACCGCCGGCTCGGGCTGGAGTTGCCGGACGACGCCGACGGGCAGCCGCATGTGGAGGTGGTGCTGCCCGGGGGGTTGCGGGTGGCGTGGGACACCGTGGAGACGGTGCGCTCGTTCGACCCGGGGTGGACGCCGGCGGTCGGCGCGCGGGTGGCACTCGCCTTCGACTGCGGGAGTCCCGAAGGGGTGGACGCCTGCTACGGCGAGCTGACGGACGCGGGTCACGAGGGCCACCTCAAGCCGTGGGACGCCTTCTGGGGCCAGCGGTACGCCGTCGTCCACGACCCGGACGGCAACACGGTGGAGCTGTTCGCGGCGCTGCCCTCGGTCGCCACGGGCGCTACCTCCTGACCAGTTCGCCCAGCGGCACGCCGGCCAGCGCGCGCACCTCGCGGGAGAGGTGCGGCTGGTCGGCGTAGCCGGCTTCCGCGGCCACGTCGGCGAAGGGCGTGCCCGCGCGGGCGAGTTCCAGCGCCCGCTGGAGGCGGAGGATGCGCGCCAGCGTCTTCGGCCCGTACCCGAACGCGGCCTCGCAGCGGCGCCGCAACTGCCGCTCCCCCAGGCCGGTCCGGCCGGCCACCTCCGCGACCGTGCGCCCTGCCGCCAGCGCCCCGGCCACCCGGCGCGGCAGCGGGTCGGCCGGGCCCACCTCGCGGGTGCGGCGGGAGACCCACTGCTCCAGCACCGCCACCGGATCGTCCCCGGCGCGCTCGGCCAGCTGCCGGGCCCGCGCCCCGGGCCACAGGTCCGCCAGCGGCACCCGCAGGTCCCGCATCTCGCGCGCGGGCACGCCCAGCAGCCCCGGGCCCGCACCCGGCGCGAAGCGCAGTCCGGCGTAGGCGGCGCCCGGCCGGTCGTGCGCGGCGTGGGCCGCGGTGTCGGGGCCGGCGACCAGGAGGGTGCCGTCGTGCCAGATCAGGTCCATGCAGCCGTCGGGCAGCACGCGGTACTCACCGCCGCCGTCCGTCCGCGACCACACGGTGACCCCGCCGACCGGGTGCGCCCACTCGCTGTACACCCCTCCATTGTCGCCCGGCCGCGCCGGTCACCCGGCGGGCGGCCCGCCGTCGCCCCGGGGACGCGGGTACCGGGGGTTCACCGGCGGAAGGGGCGGCATGGGCGGCGGGGGCGGCGGCACGCGCGGAGCGGGCGGGGCCGCGGACAGGGACTGCGGGGCCGGCGGGGCCACGGGCGGCGGCGCCTCGCTCGGATAGTCGCGGGCGTCGGGCGCCGGCGGGCGGCGGCGCGGGGTGGCGCCGGGGCGGCTGGGCCGCAGCCGGGCCCGGATGTCCAGGTGCGGATGGAAGTCGGCCCAGCGCTCCGGGTACTCCGCCGGCGGCAACTGCGCCTCGCGCTCTTCCTCCTCTTCGGTGCTCGGCGCCGCGTGCCGGGCCCGGCGGGCGGCCGCGCGGGCCACCACGGCCTCCGCGGCGGCCTCCCGCAGCCGGGCGTTCTCCTCGCGGGCCGCGGAGGTGGCGACCGAGGGCCACACCCGGTCCACGGCGGCGTTGACCGCCGCGCCGACCAGGACCGCGAACGCGGACACACCTATCCACAACAGCACCGCGACGGGCGCGGCCAGCGAGCCGTAGATCGTGTGCCCCTCGACGGCGTGGGTGAGGTAGATCCGCAGCACGAAGCTGCCGAGCACCCACATCAGCAGGGCCACCAGCGCGCCGGGCACGTCCTCGTACCAGGGCGATCTGACCGGCACCGAGACGTGGTACAGCGTGGTGAGGAACGCGATCGAGGCGAACAGCGCGGCCGGCCAGTACAGGATGTGCTCGGTCGCGCTGCCCCCGGGCAGGTACCGGGTCAGCGTGCCGGGCCCGACCACGACCAGTGGCAGCACGGCCGCGCCGACCAGCAGCGCGGCCACGTACAGCAGCAGGGACATCAGCCGGGTGCGGACGATGCCGCGGCGGCCCTCCAGGCCGTACATGATGGTGATGGTGTCGACGAAGACGTTGACGGCGCGGGAGCCCGACCACAGGGCGATCAGGAAGCCGATGGAGATCAGGTCCGGCCGGCGGCCGTGGAAGACGTCGTCCACCAGCGGCTTGACCAGCTGGTTGACGCCCTTGTCGGAGAGCACCGTCGAGGACGCCTTGAGGATGTTGTGCCGGATGTGGTCGATCGTGTCGAGGCCGACCACGGTGTCGACGTAGCCGAGCGCGCCGACCAGCCCGAGCAGCAGCGGCGGCAGCGACAGCAGCACGAAGAAGGCCGCCTCGGCGGCGAGTCCGGTGACGCGGTACTCCATGCAGGAGTCCACCGTGTCCTTGAGCAGCAGCCAGGCCATCCGGCGTTTGGAGACATTCCGGTACAGCGCGCGGGCCCTTCGCCACCGACCCGGACGCCGATGGCTTCTTTCGTCTGCTGCTTGCACCCCCTTACGTTAGCTGGCATGACTGCCCCCACTCACACGGTCACGAACCAGGTGCCGCCCCTGGTCGGCCATGACGTGTACAGCACCGACCGCGCGCTCGCCGAAGGTGTGGCGCGGCACGCGGACCCGGTGCGGCTGGCGGAGATCACCGACGAGTTGAGCGACCTCGGCAAGGCCGCGGGTTCCGCTCAGGCGCAGCGGTGGGGCGAGGAGGCGAACACCTGCACCCCAGTGCTGCGCACCCACGACCGGTACGGCAACCGGATCGACGAGGTGGACTTCCATCCGGCCTGGCACCGGCTGCTGGGCCACGCGGTCTCCTCGGGCCTGACCGACGCCTGGTCGCGGCCCCAGGGCCATCTGCGGCGGGCCGCGGGCTTCATGGTGTGGACGCAGGCCGAGGCCGGGCACGGCTGCCCGGTGTCGATGACGCACGCCGCGGTGCCCGCGCTGCGCGCCGACCCGGAGCTGGCCGCCGAGTGGGAGCCGCGGCTCGGCTCGCACGTCTACGACCACCGGCTGGTCGCCCCCGGGCAGAAGCCGGGCGCGCTGTTCGGGATGGGCATGACCGAGAAGCAGGGCGGCTCCGACGTCCGCTCGAACACCACCACCGCGCAGCCGCTCGCGGAGGACGGCAGTTACACCCTCACCGGCCACAAGTGGTTCTGCTCGGCGCCGATGTCGGACGGCTTCCTGGTGCTGGCGCAGGTGCCGGCTCCGGACCGGGACCAGGACCGGCTGACCTGCTTCCTGGTGCCGCGGGTGCTGGCCGACGGCACCCGCAACGTCTTCGCGATCCAGCGGCTGAAGGACAAGCTCGGCAACCGCTCCAACGCCTCCTCCGAGGTGGAGTTCGCCGGCACCTGGGCACGCCGGGTCGGCGAGGAGGGCCGCGGGATCGCCACGATCATCGAGATGGTGGCCGCCACCCGGCTGGACTGCGCGCTGGGTTCGGCCGCGCTGATGCGGCAGGCGGTCGCGCAGGCGGTGCACCACGCCACCTACCGCAGCGCGTTCGGCGGACCGCTGATCGACAAGCCGCTGATGCGCAACGTCCTGGCCGACCTGGCGCTGGAGTCGGAGGCGGCCACCACCGCGGTGCTGCGGCTGGCGGCGGCGTACGACGCGGACACCCCGCGCGAACGCGCGCTGCGCCGGCTCGCGGTGGCGGTCACCAAGTTCTGGGTCACCAAGCGGTGCCCGTCGGTGGCCGTCGAGGCGCTGGAGTGCCTGGGCGGCAACGGCTACGTGGAGGAGTCCGGCATGCCGCGGATCTTCCGGGAGTCGCCGCTGAACTCGGTGTGGGAGGGCTCCGGGAACGTGCAGGCGCTCGACGTGCTGCGGGTGCTCCAGCGCGAGCCGCAGGCGGTGGACGCCTTCCTCGCGGAGATCGGGCTCGCGCACGGCGCGGACCACCGGCTGGACGCCGCGGTGAAGGACCTGCTCTCCGACCTCGCCGACCTGGAGGGCATCGAGGCGCGGGCCCGGCGGGTCGTGGAGCGGATGGCCCTGGTCTTCCAGGGCTCGCTGCTGGTGCGGTTCGCGCCCGCGCCGGTGGCCGACGCGTTCTGCGCGTCGCGGCTGGGCCGGGACTGGGGCGCGACGTTCGGCACGCTGCCGCGCTCGGTCGATCTGGCGGCGCTGGTGGACCGGGCCAGGCCGGTGGAGGGGTGAGGGCGACCGGGGAGCCGCCCGGGGAGCAGGGACCCCCGCGACGGCGCCTGCGGAGCAAGGGAGGGCACCCGCGAAGCGAGGGCACCCGCGAGGACACCCGGGCGGGCGGGCGCCGGTCCGGGCGGTGGGGGTGGCACCGCGCCGACTCGGCACCACCCCCAGTACACGGCCCGTACCCGACGGGGCTCCACCGACCGCGAGTTGGACCTGTGCAGGGTCGGTGACGTGCCGTCACTGTCGGTCGAATTCGCGTAGGCTCGCAACCGTTGCAGAAGGTTGCACGCGGCCCCGGTGCGCCCCGGTGGCCGCGGCTACGCGGGCGCACCGACCACCGGAACACGGCAACGGGGCTGAGCGGGGGCGAGATGGCACACCTTCGGATCGGTGCGGTGCGGTCGGCCGGCACCGGCGAGCGGACCTCGGAGCGCCTGCTGGCGTCGGCACGGGAGGCCGCCCTGGCCGGTCAGGCGCCGTGCACGGCGCCGCGCACGGTGATCGGCGAGTCGTGGACGCGGATGCTGCGGCTGGGCGTGGACCCCGACACCGGAGAGCCCGACCGCATCCTGAGCACCGACGACGTCGAGCAGCGCCGGCGGTCCACCCCGCTCGCGGACATCCTGCCGAGCCTGCGCGACGGCCTGGTGTCGGTCGCGAACGCGGACCGGCACATCATGGTGGTCACCGACGCCGAGGGCCGGGTGCTGTGGCGCGACGGCAACCTCGCGCTCAGCAAGAGCGCCGACCGGCTGGGCTTCGCCGAGGGCGCGTCCTGGGCCGAGGGCTCGGTGGGCACCAACGCGATCGGCACCGCGCTGGTCACCCGTACCCCGTTGCAAGTGCACTCGGCCGAGCACTTCGTCCGCACCCTCCACCACTGGACCTGCGCGGCCGCGCCGCTGCACGACCCGCGCGACGGCCGGCTGCTGGGCGTGGTGGACGTGAGCGGTCCCGCCACCCGGGCCCATCCCAGCACGCTGGCGCTGGTGTCGGCGGTCGCCCGGGTCGCGGAGGGCGAACTGCGGGCGCGGCACTGGGAGGCGGTGGAGCGGCTGCGGTCGGTGGCGGCGCCGCTGCTGACCCGGATCTCCGGGCAGGCGCTGGCCGTGGACCGGAACGGGTGGACGGCGGCGGTGACCGGGATGGCCGGCCCGGACCGGGTCACGCTGCCCGCGGAGGTACGGCCCGGGCAGGCGTGGCTGCCGGCGCTGGGGCTGTGCGAGCTGGACCCGCTGCCGGGCGGCTGGCTGATCCGGGTGAGCGCGCGGGAGCGGCCGGTGGCCGGGAACCGCGTGGTGCTCGACGTGAGCGGGGCGCAGGGCAGCGAGGTGACCGTGCACGGCCCGGCCGGCGGCTGGACGCAGCAGCTCAGCCCGCGCCATGCCGAGCTGCTGTTCGTGCTGGCGCTGCACCCGGGCGGGCGCAGCGCGGCGCAGCTCGCCGCGGACCTCTTCGGCGACCCGAGCCGTACGGTGACCGTCCGCGCGGAGATGTCGCGGCTGCGCCGCACCCTCGCGGGCGTGCTGGCGCACCGGCCGTATCGTTTCGCCGACGGGGTGCGCGTGGAGGTGCTGCGGCCGGTCCACGAGGCGGAGCTGCTCCCCCACTCGCTGGCCCCGGCGGTGCTCGCGGAACGGGGGTGAGCGGTCCGCGAGGCAAGCGGTGCCCACTATTCGGGATGAAGTGGTCCACATCGTGGATGTCGGTGGACTGGCCGAATACCTGCGTGCCACGCTTTCGTCATGTCACGCACTGGAATCGCCTTGGTAGGTCGGCCGCACGTCGACTTCTGCCGCGTGTCCAGCGCCATCTGTCCGGCGGGCTGAGCACCTAGCGGCGCGTACCGCGCCGACCCCGCCGTCCCCGCCGTCGTGGATGCGCGAGAGCCGCCTGCCGTGATCGGGTGAGCCGTGATGCCCTGCGCCCGCGCAGGCCCCGGGTCAGCCCGTGCCGCATGCCGCCCCGCGCCGCACCGACCCGTATACACGCCTGCCCGAAGGACGCATCGCCATGGCTTCCAGCCCCGACTCCCCCCAGCCCCCGGCCGGGAGCGCCGCTCCGAACGCCGCCGCCCGCCGCAGGACCGGACGGCACCGCGGTGAAGGCCAGTGGGCGATGGGCCACTTCACGCCGCTGAACGCCAACGAGCAGTCCAAGAAGGACGACGACGGTCTCAACGTACGGACCCGGATCGAGACGATCTACGCGCACCGCGGCTTCGACTCGATCGACGGTTCCGACCTGCGCGGGCGGATGCGCTGGTGGGGCCTGTACACGCAGCGCCGGCCCGGGATCGACGGCGGCCGCACCGCCGTGCTGGAGCCGGAGGAGCTGGACGACAGCTTCTTCATGATGCGGGTGCGGATCGACGGCGGCCGGCTGACCGTGGCCCAACTGCGGGTGATCGGCGAGATCTCGCAGGAGTTCGCCCGCGGCACCGCCGACCTCACCGACCGGCAGAACATCCAGTACCACTGGATCAGGATCGAGGACGTGCCGGAGATCTGGCGCCGGCTGGAGGCCGTGGGCCTGTCCACCACCGAGGCGTGCGGCGACGTGCCGCGGGTCATCCTCGGCTCCCCCGTCGCGGGCATCGCCGAGGACGAGATCATCGACGGCACCCCCGCGATCGACGAGATCCACGAGCGGTACATCGGCACCAAGGAGTTCTCCAACCTGCCGCGCAAGTTCAAGACCGCGATCTCCGGCTCCCCGCTGCTCGACGTGGTGCACGAGATCAACGACATCGCGTTCGTCGGCGTGGACCACCCCGAGCACGGCCCCGGCTTCGACCTGTGGGTCGGCGGCGGGCTGTCCACCAACCCCAAGCTGGGCGTGCGGCTCGGCGCGTGGGTGCCGCTGGGCGAGGTGCCCGACGTGTGGGCCGGGGTGATCGGCATCTTCCGCGACTACGGCTACCGGCGGCTGCGCGGCCGCGCCCGGCTGAAGTTCCTCGTCGCGGACTGGGGCGCGGAGAAGTTCCGCCAGGTGCTCCAGGACGAGTACCTCAAGCGGCCGCTGCTGGACGGCCCCGGGCCCGAGCAGCCGGCGCAGGTGTGGCGCGACCACATCGGCGTGCACCGGCAGAAGGACGGCCGGTACTACGTCGGCTTCGCGCCGCGGGTCGGCCGGGTCGACGGCGCCACCCTGACGAAGATCGCCGAACTCGCCGGCGCGCACGGCTCGGACCGGCTGCGCACCACCACCGACCAGAAGCTGATCGTGCTGGACGTCGAGGAGGACCAGGTCGCGTCGCTGACCGCCGGGCTCGAAGCGCTCGACCTCCAGGTCGCACCCTCGCCCTTCCGGCGCGGCACCATGGCCTGCACCGGCATCGAGTTCTGCAAGCTGGCGATCGTGGAGACGAAGGCGCGCGGCGCCTCGCTGATCGACGAACTCGAGCGGCGGCTGCCGGACTTCGACGAGCCGATCGCGATCAACATCAACGGCTGCCCCAACTCCTGCGCCCGTATCCAGACCGCGGACATCGGGCTCAAGGGCCAGCTCGTCACCGACGCCGACGGCAACCAGGTCGAGGGCTACCAGGTGCACCTCGGCGGCGGCCTCGGCCTCGACCCGGGCTTCGGCCGCAAGGTCCGCGGCCTGAAGGTCACCGCCACCGAACTGCCCGACTACGTCGAGCGCGTGCTGGGCCGCTTCCAGGCCGGGCGCACCGACGGCGAGCGCTTCGCCCAGTGGGCGGCCAGAGCGTCGGAGGAGGAGCTGTCGTGACGGAGCGAGCCGCGCCGTTCTACTGCCCCTACTGCGGCGACGAGGACCTGCGCCCCTCGGAACAGGGGCACGGCTCGTGGGAATGCCGGGCCTGCAACCGCGCATTCCAGTTGAAGTTCCTCGGCCTGCTCGCCGAGGGCTTCAAGGGACCTTCCCCGCACGGCTCTTCCGACGGAGGCGCACCGTGACCACCGCACCGCACACCGCGCAGGACCTGGAGCGGCTGGCCGAACAGGCCGGCCGCGACCTGGAGGAGGCGTCCGCACTCGACGTGCTGCGCTGGGCCGCCGACACCTTCGGCCGCCGCTTCTGCGTCACCTCCTCGATGGAGGACGCCGTCGTCGCGCACCTGGCCTCGCGCGCCATGCCCGGCGTGGACGTCGTCTTCCTCGACACCGGCTACCACTTCCCGGAGACCATCGGCACCCGGGACGCCGTGGACGCCGTCATGGACGTGAACGTGATCACGCTCACCCCGGCGCAGACCGTCGCCGAGCAGGACGCGCAGTACGGCGCGAAGCTGCACGACCGCGACCCCGACCTGTGCTGCGCGCTGCGCAAGGTCGCCCCCCTGGAGGCGGGCCTGCGCGGCTACGACGCGTGGGCCACCGGGCTGCGCCGCGACGAGTCCCCGACCCGCGCGGGCACCCCGGTGGTCGGTTGGGACGCCAAGCGCCGAAAGGTGAAGATCGCCCCGATCGCCCGATGGACACAGGAAGACGTGGAAACATACGTCGCTCAGCACGGGGTTCTCACCAACCCGCTGCTGATGGACGGCTATGCCTCGGTGGGCTGCGCCCCCTGCACCCGCCGGGTGCTGGAGGGCGAGGACGCCAGGTCGGGCCGGTGGGCCGGGCTCGGCAAGACCGAGTGCGGCATCCACCTGTGAACACACCGGTGAACGCTGTGCGCACGCCCCCGGACGCGGCTGCCCGCAGCCGCACCGGGCCGACGGCCACCGGGCCGACGACCACCGGGCCGACGTCCAGCGGGCCCACGACCATCGAGCCTGAGACGACCGAACCGACGACCACCGAGTCGACGAACCAGGAGGACCGGATGAGCGGCGGAGCCACGGTATGGCTCACCGGGCTGCCCAGCGCGGGCAAGACGACCATCGCCACCGCGTTGGCGGAGCAGCTGCGCGCCGAGGGCCGGCGGGTCGAGGTGCTGGACGGCGACGAGATCCGCGAATTCCTCTCCGCCGGGCTCGGCTTCACCCGCGAGGACCGGCACACCAACGTGCAGCGGATCGGCTTCGTCGCCGAACTGCTCGCCTCACACGGCGTGTTGGTGCTGGTCCCGGTGATCGCGCCCTACTCCGACAGCCGCGAGGCGGTCCGCAAGCGGCACCAGAGCCGCGGCACCGACTACGTCGAGGTGCACATCGCCACCCCCGTGGACGTCTGCGCGGTGCGCGACGTCAAGGGGCTGTACGCCAAGCAGGCCGCGGGCGAGCTGACCGGGCTCACCGGGGTCGACGACCCGTACGAGGTACCGCAGCACCCCGATCTGCGCATCGAGACCCAGGGCAGCAGCGTCGCGCAGTCGGCGGCCGCCGTGTACGCGTACCTCGGGGACAGCGGCCGCATCGCGAGCGAAAGAGGTAGGGCATGACGACGACCGTCGCGCAGAGCGGGGCGACCGCCAGTCCGTACGCGCTCACGCACCTGGACGCGCTGGAGTCGGAGGCGGTGCACATCTTCCGCGAGGTCGCGGGCGAGTTCGAGCGGCCGGTGATCCTCTTCTCCGGCGGCAAGGACTCGATCGTGATGCTGCACCTGGCGCTGAAGGCGTTCGCGCCGGCCGCGGTGCCGTTCTCGCTGCTGCACGTCGACACCGGCCACAACTTCCCCGAGGTGCTGGAGTACCGGGACCGTACGGTCGCCGAGCACACCTTGCGGCTGCACGTCGCGAAGGTGCAGGACTACATCGACGACGGGCGGCTGCGCGAGCGCCCGGACGGCACCCGCAACCCGCTGCAGACCGTGCCGCTCACCGAGGCGATCCAGCAGCACCGCTTCGACGCGGTGTTCGGCGGCGGCCGGCGCGACGAGGAGAAGGCGCGCGCCAAGGAGCGGGTCTTCTCGCTGCGCGACGAGTTCTCCCAGTGGGACCCGCGCCGCCAGCGCCCCGAGCTGTGGTCGCTCTACAACGGCCGGCACGCCCCCGGCGAGCACGTGCGGGTCTTCCCGCTCTCCAACTGGACCGAGCTGGACGTGTGGCAGTACATCGCCCGGGAGCACATCGCGCTGCCGGAGATCTACTTCGCGCACCGGCGGGAGGTCTTCAACCGGGCCGGCATGTGGCTGACCGCGGGCGACTGGGGCGGCCCGAAGGCCGACGAGCCGGTGCAGACCCGGCTGGTGCGCTACCGCACCGTCGGCGACATGTCCTGCACCGGCGCGGTCGACTCCGACGCCACCACACTCGAAGCGGTGATCACCGAGATCGCCGCCTCCCGGCTCACCGAGCGGGGCGCCACCCGCGCCGACGACAAGATGTCCGAGGCCGCGATGGAAGACCGCAAGCGCGAGGGGTACTTCTAGCCATGACCGGCACCACGAGCCCGATCACCGCCGAGCAGCTGTCGGCCACCACCCTGCTGCGCTTCGCCACCGCCGGCTCCGTCGACGACGGCAAGTCCACGCTGGTCGGGCGGCTGCTGCACGACTCCAAGTCGGTGCTCACCGACCAGTTGGAGGCAGTGCAGCGGGCGTCCCTGGTGCGCGGGCAGCAGGCCCCCGACCTGGCGCTGCTCACCGACGGACTGCGCGCCGAGCGCGAGCAGGGCATCACCATCGACGTCGCCTACCGCTACTTCGCCACCGCCCGGCGGCGGTTCATCCTCGCCGACACCCCCGGGCACGTGCAGTACACCCGCAACATGGTCACCGGCGCGTCCACCGCCGAACTGGCCGTGGTGCTGGTGGACGCCCGCAACGGCGTGGTCGAGCAGACCCGCCGGCACGCCGCGGTCGCCGCGCTGCTGCGGGTGCCGCACGTGGTGCTGGCGGTCAACAAGATGGACCTGGTCGACTACGCCGAGCCGGTGTTCGCCGCGATCGCCGAGGAGTTCACCGCGTACGCGGCCTCGCTCGGCGTGCCGGACGTCGCCGCCATCCCGATCTCCGCGCTCACCGGGGACAACGTGGTGGAGCCGTCGGCGAACATGGACTGGTACGGCGGCCCGACGGTGCTGGAGCACCTGGAGACCGTCCGGGTCGGCCACGACCTGACCGGCTGCCCGCCGCGCTTCCCGGTGCAGTACGTGATCCGGCCGCAGACCGCCGAGCACCCCGACTACCGCGGCTACGCCGGGCAGATCGCCTCCGGGCTGCTGCGGGTCGGCGACCCGGTGACGGTGCTGCCCTCGGGCCGTACCACCACGATCGCCGGGATCGACGCGCTCGGCACCGCGGTGGACACCGCGTGGGCCCCGCAGTCGGTGACCGTGCTGCTCACCGACGACGTGGACGTCTCCCGCGGCGATCTGATCGCGCCGACCGCCCACGCGCCGGCCGTCACCCAGGACATCACCGCCACCGCGTGCCACCTGCACGAGCGGCCGCTGCGGGTCGGCGAGCGGGTGCTGCTCAAGCACGCCACCCGCACGGTGAAGGCGATCGTGAAGGAACTGCCGTACCGGATCGACCTGTCGCACGGCCTCGCCCACGAGGAGAACCCGGCGGCGCTGGAGGTCAACGACATCGGCGCGGTGGTGCTGCGCACCGCGGAGCCGCTGCCGGTGGACGCCTACGCCGAGTCGCGGCTGACCGGGTCGTTCCTGCTCATCGACCCCGCCGACGGCGCCACGCTGACGGCCGGCATGGCGGGCGAGCCGTTCGCCGCCCGCCCCCAGGCCCCGGCCGCCGACGACGACGGATGGGACTTCTGACGGTGTCGGATCTGGCTCAGGAAGCCTTCTCGGGCTTCGCGAAGGAAGGCGGGCGGGTCGGCAGCGGCCGGCTCGGCGCCGGGACGGGCGGGGTCGCACGATGTGCGGGCTGACCCGCCCGGCCGCGGCCCGCACCACCGCCGCGGCCACCGCCGTACGCCGCGCACACCGCGCTCCTGCCGGGTGCGCCGCGTACCCGCTCCGTCCGCCGTACCCGAGACGCACCCGCCGTGCCCGGCACGCCCTGCCGCGGCACCGCTTCCGAGGACCTGACGCCACTCCGGCCGCGCCCTAGCCCCATCGGGCGCGACACGCCGGGCCTTACGAAGGGACACACCCGTGTCTGCCCTGCCCCGCATATCCGCCCCGCGCGCCTCCCGCCGCCGCAGACTCGTCGCCGCGGCCGCCGCGCTGCCGATCCTCTTCGGCGCTCTTTCCGCCTGCGGCTACGGCTCCAGCAAGTCGGACGACGACGCCACCACCGCACCGGCCGCCGCCGGCGGCAGCGCGAGCGCGAAGAAGCTCTCCACCGACGAGGTGAAGATCGGCTACTTCCCGAACCTCACCCACGCCACCGCCCTGGTCGGCCTGAAAGAGGGCTTCTTCCAGCAGGAGTTGGGCAGCACCAAGATCAAGCAGTCCACCTTCAACGCGGGCCCCGCGGAGATCGAGGCGCTCAACGCCGGCTCGATCGACATCGGCTGGATCGGCCCCTCGCCGTCCATCAACGGCTACACCCAGTCCAAGGGCTCCGACCTGAAGATCATCTCCGGGTCGGCCTCGGGCGGCGTCAAGCTGGTGGTCAACCCGAAGAAGATCAAGACCATCGCGGATCTCAAGGGCAAGAAGATCGCCACCCCGCAGCTGGGCAACACCCAGGACGTGGCGCTGCTGAACTTCATCAGGTCCAAGGGCTGGAAGGTCGACGCGCAGAGCGGCAAGGGCGACGTGTCGGTGGTCCGCACCGACAACTCGCTGGCCCCGCAGGCGTACGCGAGCGGTTCCATCGACGGCGCGTGGGTGCCGGAGCCCACCGCGTCGAAGCTGGTGGACGAGGGCGCGAAGGTGCTGCTCGACGAGAGCACGCTGTGGCCGAACAAGCAGTTCGTGATCACCAACGTGATCGTGTCGCAGAAGTTCCTCAAGGCGCACCCCGACGTCGTCGAGGCGGTGCTGCGCGGCTCGGTGAAGACCAACGCGTGGATCAACGCCAACCCCGACAAGGCGAAGGCGGACGCGAACACCCAGATCAAGGCGCTGACCCAGAAGTCGCTGCCGGCCAGCCAGCTCGACCCGGCGTGGAAGTCCATCCAGGTGCTCGACGACCCGCTGGCGGACACCGCCAAGGCCGAGGCGGAGCACGCGGTGTCGGCGGGCCTGCTCAAGGCGCCGAAGCTGGACGGGATCTACGACCTCACGCTGCTCAACAAGGTCCTCAAGGAGCAGGGCAAGCCGACGGTGAGCGCCGCCGGGCTCGGCACGCAGTAGCCCCCCGCTCCGCGCGGCCGGGCCCGACGGCCCGGACGGCCCCGACGGCCCGGCCGCGCGGCAGGTCAGCGCACCTCAGCAGGCGTCAGCACAGCTCAGCACCGCGGCCTCGCGGCCCCACCGCGAAGCCGTACCGCGGCACCGCACTCCGCCGCACCCGACCGACCCCATCCCATGCGCAACCGAGGACCCCAGGAGGTGACCACCATGGCCGACACCCTCACCGGCCCCGCGGCACCGCCGGCGGGACCCGCCGGGTACGCCGCGCGCATCGACCATGTTTCGAAGGCGTTCGGCAGGCCCGGCGCCCAGCAGCTCGTGCTGGACGACATCACGCTCGACGTGGCGCCGGGTGAGTTCGTCTGCCTGCTGGGTGCCTCGGGGTGCGGCAAGTCCACCCTGCTGAACCTGGTGGCCGGGCTGGACAAGCCCTCGGCCGGCGCGATCGACGCGCCCGGCGGGCGGCCCGCGCTGATGTTCCAGGAGCACGCGCTGTTCCCGTGGCTGACCGCGGGCAAGAACATCGAACTGGCGCTGCGGCTGCGCGGGGTGCCGCGCGAGGAGCGCAGGGCCGAGGCCGAACGGCTGCTGTCCCTGGTCCGGCTCGGCGACGCGTACGGCAAGCGGGTGCACGAGCTGTCCGGCGGGATGCGGCAGCGGGTGGCGCTGGCCCGGGCGCTCGCCCAGGACAGCCAACTGCTGCTGATGGACGAGCCGTTCGCGGCGCTCGACGCGATCACCCGGGACGTGCTGCACGACGAGCTGACCCGGATCTGGTCCGAGACCGACCTGTCGGTGCTGTTCGTGACGCACAACGTGCGCGAGGCGGTCCGGCTCGCCCAGCGAGTCGTGCTGCTGTCCTCCCGGCCCGGCCGGATCAACCGGGAGTGGACCATCGACATCCCGCAGCCGCGCCGTATCGAGGACGCGGGCGTGGCCGACCTGTCCATCGAGATCACCGAAGAACTCCGGGGGGAGATCCGCCGCCATGGCCAGCACTGACACCGGAGCGAAGGACACCGCGCCGCTCGACGGGAACGAGCGGGCGGACGACGAGGCGCGCGCCGAGCGGTCGGCGCGGGACCTGTCCGGCCTGGAGGCCGGCCTGGACGCGCTGGAGACCGTCTCCGTCGGCCGCACCCCGGTCGGGCAGGTGCTGCTGAAGAAGGTGCTGCCGCCGCTCAGCGCGGTCGTGCTGGTGCTGGTGGTGTGGCAGCTGTGCGTGTGGGGCAAGGTCGCCGACCCGACGAAGCTGCCCAGCCCGCACGCGGTGTGGCAGGAGCTGGTGGACCGGTGGAACGCCGGCGACCTGTTCTCGATCATCTGGACCAGCGTGGAGCGCGGCCTGCTCGGCTTCCTCGCCGCGCTGGTGATCGGCACCCCGCTGGGCCTGCTGGTCGCCCGGGTGCCCTTCGTCCGGGCCGCCATCGGGCCGATCCTGTCCGGGCTCCAGTCGCTGCCCTCGGTGGCGTGGGTGCCGGCCGCGGTGATCTGGCTGGGCCTGAGCGACTCGGCGATGTACGCGGTGATCCTGCTCGGCGCGGTCCCCTCGATCGCCAACGGCCTGGTGGCCGGCATCGACCAGGTCCCGCCGCTGTACCTGCGGGCGGGCCGCACCATCGGCGCGACCGGGCTGCGCGGCGCCTGGTTCATCCTGCTGCCCGCGTCCCTGCCGGGCTACGTGGCCGGGCTGAAGCAGGGCTGGGCGTTCTCCTGGCGCTCCCTGATGGCCGCCGAGCTGATCGCCTCCTCGCCCGACCTGGGCGTGGGGCTGGGCCGCTACCTGGAGAACATGCGCGAGGCGTCCGACATGGCCGGCGTCTTCCTCGGCATCCTGCTGATCCTCGTGGTGGGCATAGCGATCGACCTGATCGTCTTCAGCCCGCTGGAGCGCTGGGTGCTGCGCAGCCGCGGCCTGACCGCGAGGGCCCAGTAGCCGTGCGCCCGCCCCGTACGGACCCGCCCGCGCTGCTGGTGATCGCGCACGGCTCGCGCGACCCGCGGCACGCCGCGACCGTACGGGCGCTGACCGCGCGGGTGGCGGCGGCCCGGCCGGGGCTGCGGGTGGACACCGCGTTCCTCGACTTCGACGCGCCGTCGGTGCCGGACGCCGTACGGCGGCTGGCGGCCGACGGCGTGTCCGACGCGGTGGCGCTGCCGCTGCTGCTGACCCGGGCCTTCCACGCCAAGACCGACATCCCGGCGGTGCTGGCCGAGTCGGCGGCCGAACTGCCGGGTCTGCGGCTGCGCACCGCGGCCGTGCTCGGCCCCTCGCCGCTGCTGACCGCCGCCCTGGAGCGGCGGCTGCGGGCGGCCGGGGTGCGGGCCCGTGACCGGGCCGGGACCGGCGTCGTCCTGGCGTCGGCCGGCTCCACCGACCCGGAGGCGAGCGCGGTGATCGCAGCAATCGCGCGGGAGTGGCGGCGTACCGGTTGGTGCGCCGTGCGGCCCGCGTTCGCCTCCGCTTCCCTGCCGCGCACCGAGGACGCGGTGCGCGTGCTGCGCGCGGAAGGGGTGCGCCGGATCGCGGTGGCACCGTACGTGCTCGCGCCCGGGTTCCTGCCGGACCGGATCGCCCGGGGCGCGCGGGAGGCGGGCGCGGACGTGCTCGCCGACGTCCTCGGCCCGGCACCCGAGGTGGCCGAGCTGCTGCTGCGCCGGTACGACGAGGCCCGCCTCGGGGCCCCTACCGCGCTCCCCCTCGGCCGTCTCGCCCTCGCCTGACCCGCCCGCGCCCCCGCGCCGACCTGCGATCACGCCTTCGCACCGGCCCGCCCCCTCAACCATTACGTGTAAGGGGCAGCCGCCAAGATGATCAGGGCTTACCCCTCCGGTCGAAGGGGGGCTTTCCCCACCCCTGAGAGGGAGAACGCCTCACCTGAAGTCACCAGTTGGCCGGATGGGTCGGCGCCCCCTGGACTCGTAGCGTCATGGGTGGAAAGAGCGGCAGGTCACAGGCCGCCACCCAGGACGATCCTTCAAGGGGGACACCGTGAGTCGCGCTCGCGCACACGGCAGCAGAATGGGCATCGCGGCGGCCATGGGCGGCTGGAGCGCCCGGCACCGCTGGGCGGCGGTCGGCGGTTGGCTGCTCTTCGTCATCGCGGTCATGGTGATCGGCCAGTCCGTGGGCCGCTCCGACATCGACGAGAACCGGTCGATGGCCGGCGAGGTCAACCAGGCCGCGACCATCACCGACGACGCCGGGCTGAAGGACAAGGCGTCCGAGATGGTGCTGGTGCAGACCGCGCACGGCAGCGTCACCGACCCGGCGGTCCGCACCGCGGTCGACGACGTGATGAGCGCGGTGCGCTCCACCGGCCTCGCGACGGCGATCACCTCGCCGTACGACACCCAGGCCATCTCCAAGGACCACCACTCCGCGCTGGTCCGCTTCGACATGCGCGGGTCCGCCGACGACGCCCCCGACCATGTGCAGCCGGTGCTCGACGCGGTCGCCAAGACCCAGAGCGCCCACAAGGACCTGCGGATAGAGGAGTTCGGCGACGCCAGCGGCGAGCACGCGGTCGACAACGCCTTCGGC
The DNA here is from genome assembly GCF_044744625.1 of Streptomyces sp. NPDC087270. Taxonomy (NCBI): domain Bacteria; kingdom Bacillati; phylum Actinomycetota; class Actinomycetes; order Kitasatosporales; family Streptomycetaceae; genus Streptomyces; species Streptomyces sp. NPDC087270. The sequence continues at coordinate 132,405 of NZ_JBIUYR010000015.1, read as the reverse complement.
AGCGACTTCAAGACCGCGGAGTACTCCGCGGTGCCGGTCGCGCTGGCCATCCTGCTCATCGCGTTCGGCGCGCTGGTCGCCGCGCTGCTGCCGGTCGCGCTGGCGATGACCGCGTTCCTCGGCGCGGGCGGGGTGGTCGCCCTGGTCAGCCACGCCATCCCGATGAGCGACACCGCCAACTCGGTGATGCTGCTGGTGGGCCTGGCGGTCGGCGTCGACTACTGCCTGTTCTACCTGCGCCGGGAGCGCGAGGAGCGCGCCGCGGGCCACGACGCCGAGACCGCGCTGCGGATCGCCGCGGCCACCTCCGGCCGGGCCATCCTGATCTCCGGGTTCACCGTGATCGTGGCGATGGCCGGGATGCTCTTCACCGGCATCGGCGACTTCAAGGCGATGGGCATGGCCACGATGATCGTGGTGGCGATCGCGATGTTCGGCTCGGTGACGGTGCTGCCCGCACTGCTGTCGCTGCTGGGCCAACGGGTCGAGAAGGGCCGCATCCCGTTCATCGGCCGCAAGTCCCGTGGCCACGGCCGCGGCCACGCCCCGGCGGCGAACAACGGCAGCCGCTTCTGGCGGACCGTGCTGCGGCCGGTGCTGCGCAACCCGAAGGCCGCGACCCTGATCGCCGGCGGCGCCCTGGTGGCCCTCGCGATCCCGGCCTTCTCGATGCACACCGCGAACCTGTCCACGTCGCAGGAACTGGGCGACAGCCTGCCGATCATCAAGACCTACGAGCACATCAACACCGCCTTCCCCGGCGGTCCCGACCCGGCGCACGTCGTGGTCAAGGCCGACGCGATCAACTCGCCGCAGGTCAAGAAGGCCATCGCCGACTTCCGCGCCGAGGCGGTCAGTTCGGGCGCCAGCACCGGCCCGGTCACCGTCACCGTGCACGGCCCGCAGAACGTCGCGCGGATCGACGTGCCGCTGGCCGGCGGCAGCGACCGGTCCAAGGCCGAGGCCGACGTACGGCTGCTGCGCGACCACGTGCGGCCCGACACGCTCGGCAAGCTCGACGGGGTCCAGGCGCCGATCACCGGTGACACCGCCTCGTCGATGGACTTCACCCACAAGATCACCAGCAGCGTGCCGCCGGTGTTCGCGTTCGTGATCGTCTTCGCCTTCCTGCTGATGCTGCTCTCCTTCCGGTCCCTGACCATCGCGCTGACCTCGATCGCGCTGAACCTGCTGTCGGTGGGCGCGGCCTACGGGGTGCTGAGCCTGGTCTTCCAGCACGGCGTCGGCGCCTCGCTGGTCGGCGCGCACAGCAGCGGCGCCGTGGTGGCCTGGCTGCCGCTGTTCCTCTTCGTGATCCTCTTCGGGCTGAGCATGGACTACCACGTGTTCGTGGTCTCCCGAATCCGCGAGGCGCGGATGCGCGGCCTGACCACCAAGGCCGCGATCGAGCACGGCATCACCACCACCGCGGGCGTGGTCACCAGCGCCGCCGTCATCATGGTCGCGGTCTTCGCGATCTTCGGGACGCTGTCGATGCAGAGCATGAAGCAGATGGGTGTCGGCCTGGCCTTCGCGGTGCTGATCGACGCCACCGTGATCCGCGGGGTGCTGCTGCCGGCGGTGATGACGCTGCTCGGCGAGCGGAACTGGTACCTGCCGCGGTGGATGCGGCGGATGCCCGACCTGACCCACGACGAGTCGGTGCTGCCGCTGCCGCCGGTCGCCGAGAGCCGGCCGCCCCTGCCGGTCCCGGACCGCGTCTGACCAGCACCGACAGACCCACAGTGCCCCCGCGCCGCGTCGGCTCGGGGGCACTGTCGGTGCCCGCGGGTACGGTGGGCCCATGAGCGTACGGCAGAGCGCGAGCAGGGCCGCGACGGCCGGGTCGACCCGGTCCGGCGGTGGGATCGAGGAGCGCCTGGAGGCGCACCGGGCCGAGTTGACCGGGTACTGCTATCGCATGCTCGGCTCCGCCTTCGAGGCCGAGGACGCGGTGCAGGAGACCATGGTGCGGGCCTGGCGGGGCGCCGACGGCTTCGAGGGCCGCGCGAGCCTGCGCTCGTGGCTGTACCGCATCGCGACGAACGTCTGCCTGGACAGCCTGAAGGCGGGCAAGCGCCGGGCCCGGCCGATGGACCTGTCGCCGGCCTCGCGGGCCGACGCGGCGCTGCCGGACCGCACCCCCGAGACGGACTGGGTGGAGCCCGTGCCGGACCTGCGGGCACTGCCGTCGGCGGGCGACCCGGCCGACGTGGTGGTCTCCCGCGAGAGCATCCGGCTGGCCTTCGTGGCCGCCCTCCAGCACCTGCCGCCGCGGCAGCGGGCCGTGCTGATCCTGCGCGAGGTGCTGGCCTGGAAGGCGAGCGAGACCGCCGAACTCCTCGGCACCACCGTCGCGTCGGTCAACAGCGCCCTGCAGCGCGCCCGCGCCACCCTGGCGGACGCCGGGCTCTCCGACACCCGCCCGGCCGCGCCCGAGGGCTCCCAGGGCGCCCAGAGCGCCCCGGCGACGGCCGCCATGGACAAGGAGCGGCAGGCCCTGCTGGACCGCTATGTCGACGCCTTCGAGCGGTACGACCTCGACGCCCTCACCAGCCTGCTGCACGAGGACGCCACCATGACCATGCCGCCGTACCCGCTGTGGCTGCGGGGGACCGGGGAGATACGCGCGTGGCTCGCCGGCACCGGCCGTGAATGCGAGGGCTCCCGGCTGCTGCCGGTCGCGGCGAACGGCGCACCCGGTTTCGGCCAGTACCGCCGCGACCCGTCCGGGCACGGCCACCGCGCGTGGGCGCTCCAGGTGCTCGACATCTCAGACGGGCGCGTCACCGGGCTCAACTCGTTCCTGGACACCGAGCGGCTCTTCCCGCTCTTCGGGCTCCCACTCGAACTGCCCGGCGAGCCCGGCGAGTTCGAGCAGCCCACGTAGCGGGGCCGAGGCGCCGCGCAGCCGCACCCGGTGGCCGGCCCGGCGAGCGGCCAGCGCGACGTGGGCCAGCGCGGACAGCGTGGCCCGGTCGGCGGCGAGGCCGGCCACGTCCAGGGACACCACCGCCATCGCCCCTCCTCGGTTTTCGCGTCCCGCATCCCGTTTCCTGTCCCGTTTCGGTCACCCGAACGGGCCTGCACGTGATACGACCAGTGCCGGGGTCGTAACTCATCGGTACTACGGGTACGTATTCGCGGCAGGTTTCGGCGGACTTCCCGGAAATCCGCAGCGAATCCACCGAGTGCGGGTGCGAGACTTGCCGTTGCCCCGCCGCATGGCCGATTCCTCCGGCATATGCGAACGGGCGGTGCGGGTGGGCCGCATGGGCAGAGAAGCGAGAGGCTGGGCATGGCGGACGCGGTGTTCACGCAGGACCGGGCGCGGGCGGTGCTGGACGCTGCCGGGCACCGGGAGGCCGACCTGCTCTCCTTCGGGGAGAACGCGGTCTTCGCCGCCGGGCGGCTGGTGATCAAGGTGGGGCGCGGCGCCGATCTGCTGGACCGGGCCAAACGCGAGGTGCGCACCGCGGATTGGCTCGCCAAGCACGACGTGCCCGCGGTGCGCTCCGCCGAGTCCGAGGTGCGGCTGGTGGAGGGGCACCCGATCACGTACTGGCAGCGGCTGCCGGAGTCCCTGCGGCCCGCCGCGACCGTCGACGTGGCACCGCTGCTGCGGCTCGTCCACGCCCTGCCGGAACCGGACTTCGGGTTGCCGCCGCGGGATCTGCTGGCCGGGGTGGAGCGGTGGCTGCGGGCGGCCGGCGACGCGGTGGACCCGGCCGACACGGCGTATCTGCGCCGCCGCAGGGACGCTTTCGCGCAGGCCGCGGCCGACCTCGTGCCGCGCCTGCCGCGCGGCCCGATCCACGGCGACGCGCTCCCCCGCAACGTGCATATCGGGCCGGACGGGCCCGTCCTGGTCGACCTGGAGACCTTCTCCTCCGACCTGCGCGAGCATGACCTGGTGGTCCAGGCGCTCAGCCGCGACCGCTACGGGGTGCCCGCCGCGGACTACGACGCCTTCACCGCCGCCTACGGCTGGGACGTCACCACCTGGGACGGCTACGAGGCGCTGCGCGGCGCCCGGGAGACCGCGGGGTGCGCCTGGGTCGCCCAGCACGCCCCGGCGAACCCCGCGGCCCGCACGGAGTTCCGCCGGCGCGTGGCCTCGCTCCGCGCGGAGGACCCGTCCGTACGGTGGTATTCCTTCTAGCGCGGCGACCGGACAACGTGGCGGCCCCGTGCGGTCCGCTGCGGTCTGACGGTGCGTTGCGGCCGGCCGCCAGGTCCGGCACTCCCGTGGCCGGGCAGGCCGGGGGTGCGGGGGCACCCTGAACTCCGTACGCCGAGAGCTTCACGCGCTCACGGCGGAACCGTCACCCGTGGACCGGGTGGGCCGGGCGAAGGGGCCAGTGCGGGTCCACCACAGCGGCGGCGTCCTTGCGGCGAAGCCATCCCTGGAAGTCCTCGGCCCACGCGGCGTACCAGAGCCGTTGGCGCTCCTGGAGGTCCCACAGATCGGCCTCGCCCGCCTCGGCGAACCTCAGCGCGACCGCCCGGGCCACCCGGACCGCCGCGAGGGCGTCGGCGCCCGCCTCGTGGGCGCCGACGAGCACCACGCCGTACACCGCGCACGCGGCCTCCAGCGTGCGCTTGCCGCGCCGGTAGCGGTCGAGCGCGCGGTCGATGACGAGCGGGTCGATCACCGGCCCCGCGGTCCCCTCGCCGGAGGCGAGCCTCGGCAGTGCGTACCGCGCCAACTCCTCGTCCAGAAGGGTGAGATCGAAGGGCGCGTTGTAGACGACGACGGGCACCCGGGCCGCCCAGTAGCCGCGCAGCGCGTCCGCGACCTCGGCGACCACCTCGGGTGCGGGCCGCCCGTGCGCGGTCGCCCGCTCGGTGCTGACGCCGTGTATGGCGGTGGTCTCCGCCGGGATCGGCACGCCCGGGTCGGCGAGCCAACTGCGGCGCCGCACCGGCTCCCCCGCCTTGACCTCGGTGACCGCCGCGGTCACGATGCGGGCCTGCCGCGGATCGGTCCCCGTGGTCTCCAGGTCGAAGCCGACCAGCAGATCCTCGTGCCATGCCATGGCGTGTCCTTCCAGCCGTTCTCCCCCGTGTGCCCTGCCATCATCGCCTGACCCACTGACACTCCCGGCAGCCGGGCAGCACCGTTCCGGCGCCCGCGGCGTGGTAGGGCCGGTCCTTCGCCGGCGGGTCAGGACACCGGACGGGAGTCGGTCCAGATGCCCTCGAACTCCTCGCGGTAGACGTCGAACAGGCCGCCCTCGGCCGGCTTGTCGTCGTTGACCACCCGCCGGGTGCCGCCGCGCAGCACCAGCACCGGCACCTCCATACCGCGGGCCCGCCGCAGGTAGGTCTGCACCACGGCGAGGCCGTCGGTGCTGTCCCCGTCCACGAGGTAGGCGGTGAAGCGCGGTGTCTCGTCGAACACCTGGATCTCGAACGCGCCCTGGTCGCGCACCCGGGCGCGGACCCGCCGCATGTGCAGGATGTTCATCTCCACCGACCGGCTCAGCTCGCCGCGCCCGAGGCCGAGTTCGCGCTCGCGCCGGCGCACCGCGCTGCTGGCCGGGTTGAGGAAGAGCAGCCGCACCCGGCAGCCGGACTCCGCGAGCCGGACCAGCCGCCGCCCGGAGTAGTTCTGCACCAGCAGGTTCAGGCCGATGCCGACCGCGTCCAGCCGTCTGGCTCCGGCGAAGAGGTCCTCGACCGGCAGTTGGCGCTGGAGCCGTACCCGGTCGGGGTAGACGCCGACCACGTCGGAGTAGCGGTCGGCGACCAGTTCCTCCAGCGCGTCCACCGGCAGCCGCTGCTTGGCCGTACGCGAGGGCCCCGAGCCCAGCAGCTCCAGCAGCCGCGCGGAGGAGCGCTCGACCTGGTCCAGCACGGTGCGCGACAGCGCCCGGTTGCGGGAGACCACGTGCCGGGCGACTTCCAGCTCGTCCAGGGCGAGTTCGAGCTCGCGCCGGTCGTCGAAGTACGGCTCGAAGCACGGCCAGTGCTGCACCACCAGCTCGCGGAGCTGGGGCAGCGTCAGGAAGCTGAGGACGTTGTCGTCGGCGGGGTCGAGCAGGAAGCCCTTGCGGCGGCTGACCTCGCGGACCGCGACGGCCCGCTGCACCCACTCGTGGCCGGCCGGTCCCGCGGCGGCGACCACCCACTCCTCGCCGTGCACCGGCTCGTAGATGGGCCGCAGCACCGCGTTGACCACGGCCCGCAGCCGCTGCTCGACGAGGTTGAGCCACACGTAGGCCCGGCCGGCCCGGCGGGCGCGGGTGCGCACCTCGGCCCACGCGTCGGCGCCCCAGTCCAGTTCCGCGCCGATCTCCAGCGGCGCGGCGACGGAGACCACGCCTGGCAGCGTGGGCACCCCGTCGTCCGGGGCATCCCCCGTGACGTGCCGGTCACCCTGCTCACCGCCACCCGGGAGCATCAGACCTCCGGACGTCACCACGTCACCGCCTCCCACCCCCGTCCACGATCAAGGAAGGGTACTGCGGTGCGGGGGGTGTCGCAGCCGGAACGACCCTACTTGACTACTAGCAGACAACCCCATCAGCCGTTCCGTCGCAGGCCGTTGCCGCAGTGTCACCCTCGGGAGGGAGCGGGATGGGAGGATGCTGTCGCAACGTCACTGCCGGTCGTGCGGCAACCCGCCGCGCGGCCGGTCCCCGGAGCGGAAGAGTCCTCACATGCAAGTCTGGCCGGGTCAGTCGTACCCGCTCGGTGCCACCTTCGACGGCGCGGGCACCAACTTCGCCGTCTTCTCCGAGGTGGCCTCGCGGATCGAGCTGTGTCTCCTGCAGGACGACGGCTCCGAGACGGCGGTAGAACTGCGGGAGGCGGACGCCTTCGTCCGGCACGCCTACCTGCCCGGGGTGATGCCCGGCCAGCGGTACGGCTTCCGGGTGCACGGGCCGTACGACCCGGCCCGCGGGCACCGCTGCAACTCCGCGAAGCTGCTGCTGGACCCGTACGCCAAGGCGGTGAGCGGCGGCATCGACTGGGACGAGGCGGTCTACGGCTACCGCTTCGGGCAGCCCGACTCCCGCAACGACCTGGACTCCGCCCCGCACACGATGTCGTCGGTGGTGGTCAATCCGTACTTCGACTGGGCCGAGGACCGCCCGCCGCGCATCGACTACCACAAGACGGTCATCTACGAGGCGCACGTCAAGGGCCTGACGATGACCCACCCGGGGTTGCCGGAGGAGATCCGCGGCACCTACGCGGCGCTGGCGCACCCGTCGGTGATCAGCCATCTCGTCGAACTCGGCGTCACCACCCTCGAACTGATGCCGGTGCACCAGTTCATCCAGGACCACCGGCTGGCCGACGCCGGGCTGGCCAACTACTGGGGCTACAACACCATCGGCTTCTTCGCCCCGCACAACGGCTACTCCTCGCTGGGCGACCGCGGCCAGCAGGTGCTGGAGTTCAAGACCGCGGTGCGCGCGCTGCACCGGGCGGGCATCGAGGTGATCCTCGACGTGGTCTACAACCACACCGCCGAGGGCAGCCACCTGGGCCCCACGCTGTCGCTGCGCGGCCTGGACAACGCGTCGTACTACCGGCTCGGCGGCGACAAGCGCTACTACACGGACACCACCGGCACCGGCAACAGCCTGCTGATGCGCAGCCCGCACGTGCTCCAGCTGATCATGGACAGCCTGCGCTACTGGGTGACCGAGATGCACGTCGACGGGTTCCGGTTCGACCTGGCGGCCACGCTGGCCCGGCAGTTCCACGAGGTGGACCGGCTGTCGTCCTTCTTCGACCTGGTGCAGCAGGACCCGGTGGTCTCCCAGGTGAAGCTGATCGCCGAGCCGTGGGACGTCGGCGAGGGCGGCTACCAGGTCGGCAACTTCCCGCCGCTGTGGACGGAGTGGAACGGCAAGTTCCGTGACACGGTGCGGGACCTGTGGCGCGGCGAGAGCGCCACGCTGGCGGAGTTCGGCTCGCGGCTGACCGGCTCCTCCGACCTCTACCAGGACGACGGCCGCCGCCCGCTCGCCTCGATCAACTTCGTCACCTGCCACGACGGCTTCACCCTGCGCGACCTGGTGTCGTACAACGACAAGCGCAACGACGCCAACGGCGAGGGCAACCGGGACGGCGAGAGCTTCAACCGGTCGTGGAACTGCGGCGCCGAGGGGCCGACCGAGGACCGGGCGGTGCAGGCGCTGCGGCTGCGCCAGATGCGGAACTTCATCGCCACCCTGATGCTCTCGCAGGGCGTGCCGATGCTCAGCCACGGCGACGAGTTCGGCCGCACCCAGCGCGGCAACAACAACGTCTACTGCCAGGACAACGAACTGGCCTGGATCAGCTGGCCCGGCAAGCCCGGCAGCAGCGAGGCCGACGACGAGGCGCTGAAGCTGCACGAGTTCGTCAAGACCATGGTGTGGCTGCGCCGCGACCACGCGGTCTTCCGGCGCCGCCGCTTCTTCCACGGCCGGCCGGTGCAGGGCACCCACGACGAGCTGTCGGACATCGCCTGGTTCACCCCCGACGGGCGGGAGATGACGCAGCGGGACTGGCAGGCCGCGCACGCCAGGTCGCTGGTGGTGTTCCTGAACGGCAACGCGATCTCCGAGCCGGGCCCGCGCGGGGAGCCGGTCACCGACGACTCGTTCCTGCTGCTGTTCAACGCGGCGCCGCGCGCCCTGGAGTTCGTGCTGCCGGTCAACCACGGCAAGGAGTGGCAGCTCGTGATCGACACCGAGCGGCCGGACGGGGTGCCGCCGGGCGGCGGTGAGAAGGTCAGGGGCGGGGACTCCCTGCTGCTGGCCGACCGCAGCATCGTGGTGCTCCAGCGGCCCCCGGACTGACCGGCGCTGACCCGTACGGGTGACATGCGGCGGGCGCCCGGGTGACAGCGGGCGGCCCGGCTCGGGTGGCGCGCAGGGGCGGGCGGGCCGCGTCGGGTGGCGCGGGCCGGTTCGGGCCGGTCTGGCGCGCCTGTTCGGCCGATCCGGGGTAGAGAAGACCTCATGATGGCTTTCCCGGCGCCTCCTGTGGTGCCCGCCTCGACCTACCGGATACAGCTGCAGCCCCGGTTCACCTTCGCCGACGCGGCCGCCCGGGTCCCGTACCTGGCCGCGCTCGGCGTCACCCATCTGCACCTGTCGCCGGTCCTGGAGGCGGTGCCCGGCTCGACGCACGGGTACGACGTGGTGGACCACACCCGGGTGCGCGCGGAGCTGGGCGGCGAGCAGGGGCTGCGGGAGCTGTCCGCGCGGGCCCGGGCGCACGGCATGGGCCTGGTGCTGGACGTGGTGCCGAACCACATGGCGGTGCCGGCGCCGGAGCACCTCAACGGTCCGCTGTGGGAGGTGCTGCGGGACGGCCCCGGCTCGCGGTACGCCGACTGGTTCGACATCGACTGGGCGGAGCGCGGCGGGCGGGTGCTGCTGCCGGTGCTGGGCGAGCCCCTGCCGGACGTGCTGGGCGAGCTGGCGGTGGTGGCCGACAAGCGCGCCGAGCGGGCGGAGGAGGGCGCGGGAGGGGCCCCGGCGGGCACGGGCACGGGAGCTGCGGGGGCGGGTTCCGGGGGCGGCAAGGTGCTGGCGTACTACGAGCACCGCTTCCCGCTGCGGGCCGGCACCGAGGAGCTGCCGCTGCCGGAGCTGGTGGCCGCGCAGCACTACGAACTGGCGTACTGGCGGGCGGCGCGCACCGAGCTGAACTACCGCCGCTTCTTCACCATCTCCGACCTGATCGCGGTCCGCGTGGAGCGGCCGGAGGTGTTCGAGGCGACCCACGCGACGGTGCTGCGGCTGCTGCGGGAGGGCGTCGCCGAGGGGCTGCGGATCGACCATCCGGACGGGCTCGCCGACCCGGCGGGCTATCTGGAGCAGTTGGCGCAGGCGAGCGGGGGGCGCTGGACGGTGGTGGAGAAGATCCTCCAGCGCCGGGAGCAGCTGCCGGCGGACTGGCGGTGCGCGGGCACCACCGGATACGACGCGCTCGACCGGATCGACGGGCTGTTCACCGATCCGCGCGGGGCAGCCCAAGTGGCCGACTTCTACCGCGAGTTCACCGGGGTGTCGGACGACGCGGGCGGGCGCTGGCAGCCGACGGTGCGGCGGGCCGCGTACCGGGTGGTGGGCCGGGACCTGGCCGCGGAGGTCGCGCGCCTGGTGCGCGGCGCGGACCGGGCCCAGCGGGCGCACCAGATGGCGGGCTCCGCCGCGGAGGTAAGCCCCGCCCACCAGGACAACACCCCTTACGTCAGGACCGACCACCAGGAGGTCGACCCTTACGCGCCGCCCTACGCGCCGGAGGTCCTGGCGGACGCACTGCGCGAACTGCTGGTGCGCATCCCGGTCTACCGCTCCTACGTCCGGCCCGGCGCCGAGCCCGCGGACGCCGACGTCATCATGCTCACCCATGCCGCGAAGCGGGCGATCGGCGACTGCGGACGGCGCCTGGCCCCCGCGCTCGGCATGCTCCGCGACCTCGCGCTCGGCCGGCTCGACGCGGCCGGCTGCGCCCCCGGCCCGGACGCCGACGACTTCGTCGTCCGCTTCCCGCAGGTCGCCTCCGCGCTGCACGCCAAGTCCGTCGAGGACGCCGCGTTCTACCGGTACGGCCCGCTGCTGCCGCTGTGCGAGGTCGGCCGCGATCCCGGGTCGCCGGCCGTCTCCCCCGAGCAGTTCCACGCCTACTGCGAGCAGCGGCGGCGCACCCTGCCCGCCACCGGCACGGTGCTGTCCACCCACGACACCAAGCACGGCGCCGATCTGCGGCTGCGGCTGGCGGTGCTGTCCGAGTGCCCGGACGCCTGGCGGGAGTGGCTGACCGCGGGATCGAGCCGCGGCGGGCGAAGCGGTGCCGCCGCGCCCGACCGGCACACCGAGTACACCGTCTACCAGACCGCGCTCGGCCTCGGCTCGGGCGACCCCGACCGCCTGGTGCCCGCCGCCCTGAAGTCCGTACGCGAGGCGGGCCTGCGCACCACCTGGACCGAGCAGGACGGGGACTACGAGACGGCGGTCGCCGACTTCACCCGCGAGGGCCCGTGCGGGGCGCGGCTGGACGACGTGGGCACGTTCGCCGCGGGCCTGGAGCCGTACGCCACCGCGAACTCGCTCGGCGCGGCCCTGCTGCACCTGACCATGCCCGGCGTGCCCGACCTCTACCAGGGCACCGAGTTCCCCGTGTACACGCTCGTCGACCCCGACAACCGCGGCCCGCTGGGCGAGGCCGAGCCCGACACGGTCCGGACCGGCGTCGACCGCGCCCTGGAGCGGGTGCTGGACGGCGCCGAGCCGCAGGGCCCCGACGAGGTGAAGCTGCGGCTGACCGCCGTCGCGCTGCGGCTGCGCCGCGACCACCCCGAGTGGTACGGCCCGCAGGCCGGCTACGCCCCGCTGGGCGCCGACGGCCCGGCCGCGGCGCACTGCGTGGCCTTCGTCCGCGGCGGCGCGGCCCTGACCGTGGTGACGCGGCTGTCCCGGCGGCTGGAGGAGTCCGGCGGGTGGCGCGGCAGCGTCCTGCCGCTGCCGCCGGGCCGCTGGCACGACCGGATCGGCGGCACCGTCCACGAGGGAGCGGTCCCGCTCGCCGACCTCCTCGGCACCTCCCCGGTGGCGCTGCTCACCCGCGAGTGACGACCTGGTGCACGAGAGGCGGTGGATCAGCGAGCGGCGTCATGGGGCTTCGGATGCAAGGCGCCCAAGGGTCCTCAGGGCGGTTTCCTGAGGGCGTTTCGGCAACACCGCAGACGGAGTCGCAGGGCGTGCCGGGCCCGCCGCCGCTCGCGCACCAGGTCCTTCAAGCGCCCCGCGGCGCCCCGACCCGCCCGGCTGCTCCGGGTTCCCCCGCCTGCGGCGGGCCGCCCACGTGGACGGTCGAGGCGGGCAGGCCAAGCATCGGGCCGGTCCGGGCCGGGCCCAGCTTGCGTGCCTGGCGCAGCTCGCAGACCCGGGCCTCCACCACGGCAGGGGTGCGGTGCGGTGTCCTGTGCGGGCGGCTGGACCGGCCGGCCAGGCCCGCGTCGCCCTCGGCCCGCCAACGGGCCACCCACTCGCAGGCGGTGGCCCGCGACACACCCCTCTCGGCCGCGACACGGGCGGCCGGACGGCCCGACAGCACCCGCTCGACCAGGATATTCGCCCGCCGTGAACAGTCAGCCGGGCATCACGGTGGGACACGAAGACCTCCGTGCGTGGTGTGGAGCCCGGACACCCCCACCACACCGGGGGTCCTCGCCATGATCAAGACCCGTGTCGACAACGCCCATGATCAATACAGCTGGGCCGTGTCGGGGAAGGAGCGCCGTCCGCCCGAGGGGCGGGGCCCGTGGCGTCTGGCGCTCCCCACAGCCTTCGGCGCGGCAGGGTGCCCCCCGATCGCAAGGCGGAGGGTTGTCCTCGTAGGGGGCCTCCTCGGACCAGCCCGACGACGAAGCGTGAGTGCCAGGCGCCACGGGAGGGGGCGCCTCCCCCGCTCAAGGCAGGGCGGAGGGACTTCCCCAACACGGCCTAACCGTCCGACACCGCGTCGATCGCGGCCAGATGACGGGCCACCGGGCCGGCGGTGAACATGCCCGTGCCCGCACCCGCGAGTTCGCCCGCGGCCGGCAGCAGGCGGGCACGCGCCTGGCGCAGGGCGGGCAGGTCGCCCAACTCCGCGGCGAGAACGGCCTGGAGGCAGCACAGCGCCTCGTACGTGAGGTCGGCGGGCGGCTCGGGGAGCGCGCGCAGCGCGTCGCGGGCGTCGTCGCGGCGGCCGGCGCGAAGCAGCAGGAAGGGCTCGGCCCAGGGCCGGTACGGTCCCCAGTCCGCGCCGGGTTCCGCCTGCTCGGCGGCGGCTACGACGGCCCAGGCACCAGCACCAGCACCAGCACCGGCACTGGCGCCTTCGGCGAGGGGCAGGCAGAGCAGCGCGAGGGGCAGCAGGCCGCGCCGTACCCCTGGCATGCCCGCGCCCTCGAGCCGTGCGTCGGCGGCCCGGTAGGCGGCCTCGGCCGGCCCCGGCCGCCCGGCGACGGCGAGCCGCAGCGCGGCGTACCACTCGGTGAAGACCCCGACCAGCGGCAGTTCGTGCCGCTCGGCCAGGCGGTCGGCGGCCGCGGCGTGCGCGTCGGCGGCGGGGAGGTCGGCGAGCGCCGCGCGCGCCTGCATCCGGATCAGGTGCCCGAGCACCTCGAAGGTGGCCAGGCCGTGCCGGGCGGCGAGCGCGACGAGTTCAGCGCCGACCGCGTCGCGGCGCGGCGCGAGGCCGGCGCGGGTGCAGGACTGCATGAACACGCCGTTGAGCGCGTACGCGAGCAGCGCGGGGTCGTCCAGCCGGCGCGCGGTCTCCTCGGCTTCCCGGGCCGCCTCGGGCCCGCGCGGGGAGCGGGTGCCGCGCATCTCGACCGCGATCGTGGCGAGCAGGCGGCAGCGCGCGGCGTCGTACGGCGCCGCCGCGCCCCCGGAAGCGCCCCCGGGCGGCGGCCCCGCGGGCAGCGCGCCCGCGGGCAGCGCGGCAAGGGTGCGCTCCGCCGCGGCCACGATCCGCTCGGCCGCCTCCGGGTCGTCGCCGCGGGTCCAGATCGCGGGCACGTCGTAGCCGCCGATCACCCGCGTGGTCAGCTCGGGATCGCCGAGTTCCTCCGCCGCGGCGATCGCGGCGAGCCGGTGCCGCCGGGCCGCTTCGAGGCCGCCGCCCCCGGTGACCGCGAGGTTGCGGATCAGGCCGACGGTCGACTCCAGGCGGGCCCTGGCGCCACCGCCGACCGTACGGTCGTAGGCCGCGGCCGCCTGCCGCCACAGCCGGTCGGCGGCGGTGGCGGGCAGATCGGGGTCCGGGGCGTCGTACGGTTCCGGGCGCGGCGCCTGCGGCAGGTCCAGGTGCGGGTCCTGGGCCAGGATCTCCGCCTCCAGCCGGCGCAGCCGGGGCCCCGGGTCCACGCCCAACTGGCCGACCAGGAGGGCCCGCGCCCTGCGCAGCACCGCCAGCGCGTCGCCCTGGCGGCCGGTGCGGTACAGCGCGAGGGCCAGCAGCCGCCACGCGTCCTCACGCCACGGGTGCTCGGCCAGGTGCGCGTCCAGGTCGGGCACCGCTTCCGCGGCCAGGCCCAGCGCGAGCCTGGCCTCGGCCGCGCGTTCCCCGGCCTGGAGCCGGAGTTCGGCCAGCCGGGAGCGTTCGGCGCGGGCCCAGCGCGCGTCGGCGAACTCGGCGTAGGCCGGGCCGCGCCACAGGCCCAGCGCTTCGCGCAGCCGCTCCAGCGCCTGCCCGGGCGGCAGCGTGGCGGCGGCGCTCACCGCCGCCTCGAAGCGCCACGCGTCCACCGCGTCCGGCGCCGCGCGCAGCGCGTACCCGGGGCCCTCCGTCACCAGCAGCGTCGCCGGGGCTCTGGGCGGGCGGTCCGGTTCCAGCGCCTTGCGCAGCGCCGCCACGAACGTCTGCACGGCGCCCACCGCCCCCGCGGGCGGCTCCTCCCACAGGTCCTCGACCAGCCGGCCCACCGGCACCACCCGCCGCCGCGCCACCACCAGCCGCCCCACCACGGCCGCGTGCCGCGGTCCCCTCAGCGCGACCCGCTCCCCGCCCCGCTCCGCCACGACGGCCCCGAGCACCCCGAACTCCACCTCCGCCATCCCCCCACGCTAGTGGCCCCCGAGTTCCCCGCACCTCCCCGCCACCACGGTCCCGGCCCTCGCCCACAGCGTGAGCAGCCGGACGTACTCCTCGGTGCGTTCGGCACTGGCGGGGTGGTTCATGAGGGTCCGGATCTGGTCGTTGATCGCGGCCTCCGTCGGGCGCACGGTCTCCGCGGCGAGCAAGGTCGGGGGCACCGTCACAGGCTACGCGTCACCGGATAAACGGCCGATATACGCCCAGGTCAGGAGGTATGGGGAGAAGTGGCCGCCGGCCGGTGCCCCGCCGTCGGCGCTGATTCGTTGCTGATCGGGGCGCGGCAGGCTCGACATGTCAGAGATATCAGACGCACCCGCGGAACGAGACGAGAGCAGCGCACCATGGCACCGAGCATCCCGAACTTCGAGCAGCAGCGCGTCAAGGTCGCCGACGGCGTCACCCTGAACGTCGCGGTCGGCGGCGCCGGCCGCCCCCTCGTGCTGCTGCACGGCTTCCCGCAGACCCACCTGATGTGGCGGCACCTCGCCGCCGACCTCGCGGCGGACCACACCGTGATCTGCCCGGACCTGCGCGGCTACGGCGCGAGCGACAAACCCGCGGACCCGGACGGCACCGCGTACGGCAAGCGCACGATGGCCGCCGACACGGTGGCGCTGGCCCGGGCGCTCGGGCACGAGCGGTTCGCGCTGGCGGGGCACGACCGGGGCGCGCTGGTCGCGTTCCGGGCCGGTCTCGACCACCCGTCCGCGGTCACCCACCTGGCCTGCCTCGACGTGCTGCCGACGCTCGACATGTGGGCGGCGATGCGCGGCACCACGGCCGCGGTCGGCTTCCACCTGTACCTGATGGCGCAACCTCCGGGCCTGCCCGAGCAGTTGATCGCGGGTGCGGCGGACGCGTTCTTCGGGCACTTCCTCGACGCCTGGACGGGCGACCCGGCCGCGATCCCGGCCGACGTGCGCGCCGCGTACCTCGACGCCTGCCGCGCCGCGATCCCGTCGATCGTCGCGGACTACCGCGCCTCCGCCGGGATCGACGTCACGCACGACCAGGCCGACCGCGACGCGGGGAACCGGCTGCGGATGCCGGTGGCCGTGCTGCAGCAGGACTGGGGCGCCGCGCTCGGCTACGACGCCCGGGCGCTGTGGGCCGCGTGGGCCCCCGACCTGGTGCACACCACCGTCGGCTGGGGCCATTTCATGGCGGAGGAGGCCCCCAAGGACGTCGCCGCGGCGCTGCGCGAGCTGCTGGCCCGCTGAACCGCGTCGGGGGTCCGCCCACCCGTCGACGCGGCCCCCACCGACGCGGCCCCACCAGCCGGATCGGGCGGCCGGATCGGGCCGCGTCACCCGCCGGCCGCCCGCCGGGCGCCCGCGTCAGATGCGGGGGCGGGGGCGGGCGTCCGGGGAGGCCCGCCCCATGAGGGCGGGCACCGAGCGTCCGGCGCGCTTGTAGGTGCGCATGAGCAGGGCGGTCTCCACCCGGCGCAGCCCCCGCAAGCCGGAGAAGGCCCGCGCGTGGAAGTCGTGCGCGGCGGCCACCGTGGCGTGGCTGCTGTAGCCGAGCACGTTGCTGCGTCCCGTCGTGACCCCCAGGTACCGCACGGAGGGCTCGTGGGCGAGCCGGCGGAGCGTGGCGTCGAGGTGGGTGTGTTCGACCTCGAGCTGGAAGCGGGTCTCCGCCGGGTACCCGAGGACCTCCGGCTCCGCGAACAGCCGTAGCTGGAAGACGTGCGAGGACATCAGCCGGGCGAGGCGCCGGCGCGTGGTCGACTCGCTCAGGCTCAGCCGGGTCGCCAGGCTGCTGACGGGCATCCGCGCGTCCTCGGCCAGGAGATCCACCAGCTCGCGGTCGACGGCGTCGACGTCGATGGGGGGCGGGGGCCGCCGCCCGTACATCGCCAGCCGGCGCAACCGGGTGGGCTCCGTCTCGTAGGGGGACCAGTCCACCGCCGTGAGCAGGAGCCTCAGCACGAGCGCGGAGTGGATGTCCAGCACCCCCGGCAGCCGGCCCACCGTGCGGTCGATGACCTCGATCAGCTCGGCCTCGTCCTTGACGGCCATCTCCGCGAGGACCACCAGGTCGCCCGTGGCCACCTCCACCGACCGGGTGTCGGGCCGGGCGGCGAGGACGCGGGCCACCTCCTCCAGGCGGCCGGGGGCGCAGCGTACGGCCAGTTCGACGACCAGTCCCTCGCCCAGGTGCTCGCTCACCAGGGCGGCGATGAAGCGCACCAGGCCGGTGTGCAGCATCCGCTCCAGCCGCCGGGCGACGGTCCGCTCGTGCAGCCCGACCCGGGTGCCGACCTCGGCGAACGAGGCCCGGGGCTGCTGGGCGAGGAAACGCAGGATCTCCAGGTCAGGACCGCTGAAAGGCATCCGCACGGGGCTCTCGGATTCCGCCATGTCCGCCTCCCTGATGTCCGAATCCGCCATGAGCGACGTCCACACGCCTGATCCGGGCGATCCCGAGGGGATCTCTTGCCCGGATTCGAGGGTGGACCGCAGATTACCGGACATCATCCACCAGCCGACTTCCGGCCGTCCGCAGAGGTGCCGCCCGTGCCTGAGACAGCGAACAGACCCTTGCGCGGTTCCGCCGCACCGATCCAGGCCGTGCCCCCGGTGGCCATCCTCGTCTCGATCATGCTCGTCGAGCTGTCCAGCGGCATCACCCAGGGCTTCCTGTCGCCGATCCTGCGCAGCCTGACGGATGTCCTGCACGTCACCGCCGCCGATCTGAACTGGCTGAGCATCACCAACCTGATGGCGAGCGTCGCCTTCACGCCGCTGCTGTCCCGGCTCGGCGACCTGCACGGCCACCGCCGCGTGCTGCGCTGGAACATCGCCGTCGTGCTGGCCGGATCGGTCGTCGTGGGGCTGGCGGGTTCGTTCCGCACCCTCCTGATCGGCCAGGTGCTGCAAGGGGCCTTCGCCGGCTTCTTCCCGCTGCTGGTCGGCATCCTGCGCAACCGCGGGACCGCCGCCGAGAGCCGGCGCAGCATCGGCACGATGGTGGCGGCGCTGATGGGCGGCATCTGCGTCGGCATGGTCGCCAGCGGCCTGGTCGCCCACTACGTCGCCACCCCGACGGCCGCCCTGTGGGTGCCGACGGTCGCGGTCGCCGTCGCCTTCCTCGTCACGTGGCCGCTGCTCCCCGAGACGGAGGAGCGCCCCGGCGGCCGACTGGACGTGCGCGGCGGCGTGCTGCTCTGCGCCGGCCTCGTCGCCGTCATGCTGGGGCTCGGCCAGGGCGGCATGCCGGGCTGGGAGTGGGGTTCGGCGCGCACCCTGGGCTGCCTGGGCGGCGGGGTGCTGGTGACCGCGATATGGGCCGTGGTGGAGACCCGCTCCGCGGAACCGGTGATCGACGTACGGCTGTTCCGCCACCGCAACGTGGCCGTCGTGTCCGTCGTGGCCACGGCCTTCTCGTTCTGCCTGATCGGCCTCCAGGTGGCCGGAGCGGTCTTCATGGCCACACCGAAGGACGCCGCCGGGTACGGGCTCGGCCTGTCCCCGCTGCAGATCGCCTTCGCGATGATCCCGTCGATGGCCGTGATCGGGCTGGCGGCGGTGGCCGCCCCGGCGCTGGCCGCGCGGATCGGCGACCGCGCGACCCTGGTCCTCGGCTCGGCGCTGATGGCCGTCGGCTACCTGCTCACCCTCGCCTTCCACGACTCCACCGCCCCCTACCTGCTGTGCCAGGTGGTGGCGGGAGCGGGGGCCGGGATTCTCCAGCAGTCCACCCGCACCCTGGCGGTCGAGTCGGTGCCGCACGACCAGACGGCGGTCGGCTCGGGCATCAACGAACTGCTCATCAACGTCGGCGGATCGCTGGGCGCCGCCTGCGTCCTCGCCATCACGGCGGCCGCCACCCCTGCCGGCTCGGTCCTTCCCGACTACACGGCATACGCCGCCTGCTGGGTCGTCTGCGCCGCGGTGAGCCTCGCCGGCTCGGCGTTCGCCCTGCTCTACCGGCCCAGCACCCGCACCGCCTGAGCGCCCACAGAAAGAGAGCCGCAAGTGAACCGGTCAGCCCCGCGCGAGCGCGCCCGCGCCCTCGTCACCGAACGCCAGGACGACGTCGTCGCCCTCAGCCACAGCCTGCACGCCGAGCCCGAACTCGCCTACGAGGAGCACAGGTCGGCCCGCAAGATCGCCGACCTCGCGGAGTCCGCGGGGTTCGCGGTGCGGCGCGGCGCCTACGGTCTGGAGACCGCGTTCGAGGCGGTCACGGGCAGCGGCGAGCTCACCGTCGCCATCACGGCCGAGTACGACGCCCTGCCGGGTATCGGCCACGCGTGCGGGCACAACGTCAACGGCGCCTCCGCGGTGACCGCGGCGCTGGCCCTGGCCCCGGTGGCCGACGAACTCGGCCTCACGGTCAAGCTGCTGGGCACCCCGGCCGAGGAGTACGGCGGCGGCAAGGTCGACCTGCTGCGGGCCGGCGCCTTCGACGACGTCGCCGCCGCGATGATGGTGCACGCCGCGCCCACGGACGGCGTGGGGATGACGTCCCTCGCGATCGGCAGTTGGCGGGTCACCTACCGGGGGCGGCCCGCGCACGCCGCGGCCATGCCGCACCGGGGCATCAACGCCGCCGACGCGATGCTGATCGCGCAGGTGGCGATCAGCGCCTACCGGCAGCAGATGCTGCCGGGCGGCGTCGTCCACGGCGTCGTGACCGACGGCGGCGAGGCTCCGAATGTCATTCCCGGCCTGGTCGCCGCGAACTACGACTGCCGGGCGGAGACGGCCGGGGACCTCGCGGAACTCCAGGCCCGCATCCGTGCCTGCTTCGAGGCCGGCGCGCTCGCCACGGGCGCCGAACTCGCCATGGAGGCCGTGGGCAACGACTACGCCGACCTGCGCCAGGACCTCGACATGTGCGCCGCCTACCGGGACGCGGCGCAGGGCCTCGGTCGGGTGATCACGGACCACCCGACCGGGATGCGCGGCGGTTCCACCGACATGGGCAACGTCTCGCACCTGGTGCCCACGATCCACCCGTCCATCGGCTACGACTGCGGCGACACCATCATGCACAACCCCGAGTTCACCCGGTACGGCACCAGTGCCGCCGCCGACCGCGCGGTGCTCGACGGCGGGCTCGCGATGGCCTGGACGGTCATCGCGCTGGCCGCGGACACCGGCCAGCGGGCGCGCCTGCTCGACCGGTTGGCGAGCCGCCCCGCCCCGGCCCGCTGACCCTCCCCCGCACGCACTCCGCCGGCCCGGAGGGCGCACCCTCACACCTGCCGGGTCGGCAGCACGACCACCTGGCGCAGGTTCACCCGGGCCGGGCGGCTGGTGGCGTAGCCGATCAGGTCCGCGATGTCCTGCGGCGTCATCGCCTCGACCGCGTCGAACATGCCGTCCAGCGCGGCGCTGAGGCCGGGGTTGTCGATGTGCCCGGCCAGTTCCGTGGCGGTCAGGCCCGGCTCGATGTTGGTCACCCGGACGTCACGGGGCCCGAACTCGGTGCGCAGCGAGGCCGAGAGCGCGGTGAGCGCGGCCTTGGTGGCGCTGTAGACGGCGTACTCGGGGAAGGTCACGTGCGCGCCGATCGAGGAGACGTCGACCAGGTCGGCGACGCCGTTCTCAGCCGCCGCGGCGATCAGGTCGGCGCGGAAGGCGTCGATGACGCGCAGCGCACCGGTCAGGTTGGTGTCGATCATCCGCGTCCACTCGTCCACGCGGCCCGCGTCGACCGGGTTGGGCAGCATCACCCCGGCGGCGTTGACCACCAGGTCCACCCGGCCGAGCACCTCGCGCACCCGCTGGGCGGCGGCCGCCACGGACGCCTCGTCGGTGATGTCCGCGGTGACCGCGAGCGCCTGGCCGCCGTCGACGGCGATCTTCGCGGCCAGTTCCTCCAGCCGCTCGGTGCGGCGGGCCAGCAGCGCGACCCGCGCCCCGCCCGCGGCCAGCAGCCGCGCGGTGGCCTCGCCCATGCCGCTGGCGGCTCCGGTGACGACGGCGGTGCGGCCCGAAAGGTCGTACGGCGCAGTGCTGTTCATGAGGAGGGTCCCCTTGTGAGTGGGCCAGGTCCCGCTACGGGTCCGGCGCTGTCGGGGCCGCTGCGGTGGTCCGGAGCGGCGTTGCCCTCACTGTGCTGCGCCCCCGGCGGCGTACCCAGGGTGACGCTGAACCTGGGTACGCCAGTACCAGGTTCGGCGCGGGCCGCTCGTCTAGGGTCGTGCCATGGACAACTCGCTCGGCGACTACCTGCGTTCGCGCAGGGCGCGGATACAGCCGCAGGACGTGGGGCTGCCGGAGTACGGCCGGCGGCGCGTGCCGGGGTTGCGGCGCGAGGAGGTCGCGCAGCTCGCCGGGGTGAGCGTCGACTACTACATCCGGCTGGAGCAGGGCCGCGGCAGCCACGTCTCGGACGCGGTGCTCGACGCGGTCGCGCGGGTGCTGGGGCTGGACCCGACCGAGCGGGAGCACCTGCGGGATCTGGCCAGGCCGGGCCGGACCGGGCGCGAGGCCAAGGCACCCAAGGGACCCAGGCGGCCGGTGCAGCGGATACGGTCCGGGGTGCGGCTGCTGCTGGACCGCATGACGGACGTCCCGGCGTTCGTGCTCGGCGACCGGATGGACGTGGTGGCCTGGAACGCGCTCGGCGCGGCCGTCAACGGCTTCACGCCGAGCGGCACTTCGGGCCGTGCCACAGCCGGTTCCGGCCCTTCCGGCCCGCCGAACATGGCCAGGAGCACCTTCCTCGACCCGGACGCCCGCACCTTCTACCACGACTGGCCCGCGGTCGCCGCCGAGACCGTCGCGCACCTGCGGCTGTACGCGGGCCGCCGCCCCGACGACGAGCGGCTGGCCGCGCTGGTCGGCGAACTGTCCGTGCGCAGCGAGGACTTCCGGCGGCTGTGGGCGGACCACCAGGTCAAGGAGAAGACCTACGGCGTGAAGCGGCTGCGCCATCCGCTCGTCGGTGACCTGGACTTCGGGTACGAGACGCTGGCGCTGCCGGCCGAGCCGGACCAGTTGCTGGTGGCGTACACGGTGCCGTCGGGCTCGCCGACCGCGGAAAGGCTCGCGCTGCTGGCCAGTTGGAGCGCGGACGGGAGCGGCGCGGATTCCGGTGCGGGGGCCGCGGGCGAGGCCGGGCCGCCGGAACAGCCCGAGCAGCCCGAGCAGCCCGAGCAACCCCAGCAACCCGACAGGCTCGACCGCCGGCCCTGACGGCGGCCCTCTCACCGCCGGGCCGTGGCCGTATCCCCGTCGGCGGGATCTCCGGCGGGACCGTCCGCGGCGTCCCCGGGCGGCTCGTACGGATGGGCGGCCAGCAGCTCCGCGAAGGCCGCGCCCGCGCCGCCGAGCGGCTCCCGGGCGATCACGAACAGGCCGCGCCGCCAGGGCGGGTCGAGCCGGACCGTCGCGCACTCGGGCGGGGCCGCGTAGGAGGGCACCGCCACGACGCCGACCCCGGCGGCCGCCATCCGCACGGCGGTCGAGGTGTGCTCGGTGCGGACGGCGGTGCGCGGGGTGAAGCCCACCTTCTCGCAGGCGAGGTCGATGAAGGGGCGCCCGTCGACCACCGGCTCCATCGCGCACCGCACCCACGCGCGCTCGGCGAACGCGGCCAGCGGCACGACCCGTTCGGCGGCCAGCCGGTCGCCCGGCGGCAGCACCATCACGATCTCCTCCGCGCCGATCGGGGTGAGCGTCATGCCGCCGCCGGTGCGGGTCGCGGCCGGTCCGGGGTCGTGGCCGACCGCGAGATCGGCCACCCCGCGCTCCATCGCCTCGACCAGGTCCTCGCCCCGGGAGTACTCGCGCAGCACCAGCCCCACCCCGGGCCGCTGCCGCCGCCAGCGGGCGAAGACGGAGGGCAGCAGCCCGGCGGCGATGGAGTGCACCGCGGCGATGTGCAGTTCGCCGCCTTCCGCCCCGGCGGCGGCACGGGCGGCGCGCTCGGCGCGTACGGCGCTGCGCACGGCGAGTTCGGCGTGCGGCAGGAAGGCCCGGCCCATCGGGGTCAACCGCACCCCGCGCGGCAGGCGTTCGACCAGCTCGCCGCCCATCTGCCGTTCCAGCGACTTGAGTTGGTGCGACAGGGCGGGCTGGGTGACGTGCAGCGCCTCGGCGGCGCGGGTGAAGGAGTCCGCGTCGACCACCGCGAGGAAGTACTCCATCTGCCGCAGGCTCATCCCCGCACCTTTCGCTCACCCCCCGGTTGGCGCCCGGCACACCGCCGACCGGCCGCTATGCACAACGTGCATCGTATCGACACAATCCTGGACTTGGACTCATGGCACCGGCCGGCCGGAGACTGGCCGCCATGGAACCCCGCACCGCACCGCGCCACCCGGCCCAGGCCCAGGCCCCCGACGACCCCGGCGCCGCCGACGTCATCGTGATCGGGGGCGGCACCGGCGGCTACAGCACCGCGCTGCGGGCCGCGGCGCTCGGCCTCGACGTGCTCCTCGCCGAACGCGACCTGCTCGGCGGCACCTGCCTGCACCGCGGCTGCATCCCCAGCAAGGCGATGCTGCACGCCGCCGAACTCGTGGACGGCATCGCCGAGGCCCGTGAGCGGTGGGGGGTGAAGGCGACCGTGGACTCCGTCGACTGGGCGGCGCTGACCGCGACCCGCGACGGCATCGTGGCCCGCAACCACCAGGGCGTGACCGCCCACCTCGCGCACGCGGGCGTACGCGTCGTGCACGCCTCGGCGAGCCTGCGCGGGCCGCGGACGGTCAGTGCCGGCGGGACCGCGTACACCGCGCGGCGCGGGATCGTGCTGGCCACCGGGTCGCGGCCGCGGCTGCTGCCGGGCCTGTCCCCCGACGGTCGGCGGGTGGTGACCAGCGACGACGCGCTGTTCGCGCCGGGGCTGCCGGAGTCGGTACTGGTGCTGGGCGGCGGCGCGATCGGCGTCGAGTACGCGTCGCTGCACCGCTCGATGGGCGCCCGGGTGGTGCTGGTGGAGGCCGCCGACCGGCTGCTGCCGCTGGAGGACCGGGAAGTGTCGCGGCAACTGGCGCGCGGGCTGAAGAAGCGCGGAATCGAGGTGCTCACCGGCACCCGCCTGGAGGACGCCGCGACCCACGCCACCGGGGTGCGGGCGACGGTGCGCACCGCGCGCGGCCAGGTGGTGGAGCTGGACGTCGAGCGGCTGCTGGTCGCCGTGGGCCGGGAGCCGGTCACCGACGGCCTCGACCTGGCCGCCGCCGGGCTCGGCCGGGACCCGCGCGGCTACGTGGCCCCGGCGGACTGGGATCGGCTGGAGACGTCGGTGTCCGGTATCCACGTGGTCGGCGACCTGCTGCCGCCGCCGTCGCTCGGCCTGGCGCACGCGTCGTTCGCGGAGGGCCTGGTGGTCGCCGAGACGCTGGCGGGGCTCGGTCCGGCGCCGGTGGACTACGCGGCGGTGCCGCGGGTGACCTACTCCAGCCCGCAGACGGCGTCGGTCGGCCTGACCGAGGAGCAGGCGCGCGCCGAACGGGGCCCGGACCAGGTCGTGGTGAACTCGATGCCGCTGACGGCGGTCGCGAAGGGCATGGTGCACGGGCTGGGCGGCAGCGTGAAGGTGGTCGCGGAACGGGGCGGGCCGGTGCTGGGGGTGCACCTGGTCGGGCCGAACGTCTCGGAGATGATCGCCGAGAGCCAGCTGGTGGTGGGCTGGGAGGCGGAGCCGTCGGACGTGGCGCGGCACGTCCACCCGCACCCGACGCTGTCGGAGGCGGTCGGCGAGGTGTTCCTGACGCTGGCCGGGCGGGCGCTGCACCAGGTGGGATGAGCGAAGCCCGGGCGGGGAGGGCGGAACCCCGGCCGAGAGGGCGGCGCCCGGGCGGGAGGCGGGCGCCCGGGCGGGACGGCGGCGCCCGGGCGGGACGAACCGGGCCGGGGCCCGGAAAAGCGGTGGCACCCGCCGGGCAGGGCGCGCTAGGGTCGCGGAACACGTCCAGCCAGGACCCGGAAGAGGAGGCGAGAGCGATGTCGACATCCACTGTGCCGCGCTCCCGCCCGTCCGCTGGACGTTCGTGACCCGACCGGGAGCGCACCGCTGACTCCCGAAGGACTCACATGTCTGATCTCGTACTTCGCTCGCTCACCGCGGGCGAGTCCGCCCTGTTCGGCTCCCTCCCCGTCGCGGAGAAGCTCGGCCGCGCCCTGCTCGGCCAGGAGTTCGCGCTGCTCGACGCCGGCGGGGAGTACCGCCCCGAGTGGTCGTGGGTCGCGCTGCGCGACGGCGTCGTGGTGGCCCGCGCCGCGTGGTGGGCCAAGCCCGGCGACACGGAGCCGGTCGCCCTCGACTGGTTCGACTTCGCCGACGGCGAGCGGTCCGCGGCCGTCGAACTGCTGCGCGCCGCACCGCTGTCCGCCGAGTACGCGCTGATCCTGCCGCCCGGCTGGCGCGACCGGCCCGGCCTGCGCGCCGCGTACGAGGCGCGCGCCGCGGCCGTCGAGGCGGCCGGGATGCGCAAGCTCGTGGAGCGCTACCGCTACACCTGGACCGCGGGCGAGGACCCGCTGCCCGCCCGCACCGGCCGGCTGGTCTACCGGCCGGAGCCCGACGACGACGCCTTCCGCGCGGTGATGGCCCGGATCATGACCGGCACGCTCGACGCCCACGACCGGTTGATGCTCGACGAGCACGGCCTGGACGCCGCGTTGGACGAGACCCTCGGCGTCCTCGACTGGATGCCCTCCCCCAACGACTGGCGGCGGGTCGCCTACACCCCGGACGGCGAGGTGGTCGGCGTGCACATCCCGGCGGAGAACCCGTCCATGGCGTGCATCGGCTTCATCGCGGTCGTCCCCGAGCAGCGCGGCCACGGCTACTCCTACGACCTGCTGGTGGAGTGCAGCCACGACCTGGTGGACCGCGGCGCCACCCGGATCGCCGCGGCCACCGACCAGCCGAACTTCCCGATGGCCCGCAACTTCGCCCGGGCCGGCTATCCGATCACCCAGGAACGGGTGGACTTCGTCTAGACGAGGCGGTCCCCGGGCATGCATGTGCCCGGGGACCGGGTTCGGTGACCGGGCGCCCCACCGCAGGGACGAGACCGCAGGGACGAGAGACCGTAGGACCAAGGCCGTAAGGACGAGCGGGACCGGATAGGACCACGAAGCAGGGCCGGGACGACCGGGCCGGACGGGAGCCGTTGCGTGCTGTTCGAGGTGTGGGCGCCGAACGCCCGCCAGGTGGAGGCGCTGATCGACGGGCAGGCGTACGCCATGGGGCCCGACCCCGCGCGCACCGGCTGGTGGCGGGCCGAGCTCGCGGCGGGGCACGGCACCCGGTACGCGTACCGGCTCGACGGCGGACAACCGCTGCCGGACCCGCGCTCGCGGCGGCAGCCGGACGGCCCGGACGGACCGAGCGCGGTGGTCGACCAGGACGCCTACGGGTGGAGGTCGCCGTGGCCGGGCCGCGGGCTGCCGGGCGCGGTGCTCTACGAGCTGCACGTCGGCACCTTCACCACCGAGGGCACCTTCGACGCGGCGGTGGAGCGGCTGTCCCACCTGGCCAGGCTCGGCATCACCCATGTGGAGCTGATGCCGGTCTGCCCCTTCCCCGGCACCAACGGATGGGGGTACGAAGGCGTGTCGCTGTGGGCGGTGCACGAGCCCTACGGCGGCCCCGAGGCGATGAAGCGCTTTGTCGACGCGGCACACGCGCACGGCCTGGGCGTCGTGCTGGACGTGGTGCACAACCACCTCGGCCCCTCGGGCAACCACCTGCCGCCGTTCGGCCCGTACTTCACCGACCGGCACCACACCCCCTGGGGCGACGCGGTCAACCTCGACGCGCCCGGCTCCGACGAGGTGCGGGACTTCCTGATCGGCAGCGCGCTGGCCTGGCTGCGCGACTACCGCCTCGACGGCCTGCGGCTGGACGCGGTGCACGCGCTGGTCGACACCCGCGCGCTGCACTTCCTGGAGGAGCTGTCCACCGCCGTGGACGGGCTGTCGGCCGCGCTCGGCCGCCCGCTGTTCCTGATCGCCGAGTCCGACCTGAACGACCCGCACACCACCGCGCCGCGCGAGGCCGGCGGCCTGGGCCTGCACGCGCAGTGGAACGACGACTTCCACCACGCGGTGCACACCGCGGTCACCGGCGAGGCGCAGGGCTACTACGCCGACTTCGCCGCGGCCGGGCCCGCCGCCCTCGCGAAGGTGCTCACCCACGGCTTCTTCCACGACGGCACCTGGTCGTCCTTCCGCGGCCGCCACCACGGCCGCCCGCTGGACGTGCCGACGGTGCCCGCGCACCGCCTGCTCGGCTACGCCCAGACCCACGACCAGGTCGGCAACCGCGCGACCGGCGACCGGCTGACCGCGCGGCAGCTCGGCGCCGCCGCCGCGCTGGTGCTGACCTCGCCGTTCACCCCGATGCTGTTCATGGGCGAGGAGTGGGGGGCGACCACGCCCTGGCAGTTCTTCACCGACCACGACGACCCGGAGCTGGCCGCTGCCATCACCCGGGGGCGGCGGCGGGAGTTCGCCGAGCACGGCTGGGCCGAGGAGGACGTGCCCGACCCGCAGGACCCGGCCACCCGGAACCGCTCCTGCCTGGACTGGGCGGAGGCCGAGAAGCCCGCGCACCGCGAACTGCTGGAGTGGTACCGGGCCCTGATCGCCCTGCGCCGGGCCGAACCCGCGCTGACCTCGCCCCAGTTGGACACGGTCACCGCCACCGCCGGCGGCCGGACGCTGCGGATCGCCCGCGGGCCCTTCCGGGTGCTGGTGAACTTCTCCGACGCCCCCGCGCGCATCCCGCTCAACACGCCCTGCGACATCCTGCTGGCGCGCCCGGCCTGCCGCACCCTGCCCGGCCCGGCCGTCCAGCTCCCCGCGCGCGGTGCGGCGGTGCTGCGCGCCCGCGACACGGCCCCCGAGCGGACTAGCGTGGAGGGATGAGCGACACGCACCCGGACCAGCGGCCCGCAGAGCAGCGGCCCGCACCCGGCGACCCCGCGGACGACCCGACGGAGCCCCGCGCCGACTGCGTGCTGTGCGGTGAACCCACCGAGTACCCCAACAGCACGAAGGGCGCGACGCTCTGCCCGGTCTGCGCGTGGCAGGAGGCCCAGCGCACCGCCTGCTCGGGCTGAGCCGCGGGCGGGGTCAGGTGGCGAGCAGCAGCTTGCGGTACTTGTCCACGTCCAGATCCGGTTGCGGGTACGCCGGGTCGATCCGCTCCAGGTGCTCCAGCAGCAGCCGGCTGATCGCCCAGTTCCGGTACCACTTGCGGTCGGCCGGCACGACGTACCAGGGCGCGGCCTCGGTCGAGCACCGCTCCAGCGCCACCTGGTACGCCTCCTGGTAGTCCGGCCACCGCTCGCGTTCCTCGACGTCGGTCGGGCTGAACTTCCAGTGCTTGTCCGGCCGGTCCAGCCGGGCCAGCAGCCGGGCCCGCTGCTCCTGGGGGCTGATGTGCAGGAAGACCTTCAGCACGGTCACCCCGCCGTCGGTGAGCGACTGCTCGAACCGGTTGATCGCGGCGTAGCGACGGCTCCAGACCGACCGGGGCACCATGTCGTGCACCCTGACGATCAGCACGTCCTCGTAGTGCGAGCGGTCGAAGACGCCGATCTCGCCGGGGTGCGGGAGGGCTCTGCGGATGCGCCACAGGAAGTTGTGGCGGCGCTCCTCCGCGGTGGGCGCCTTGAACGCGCGCACCCGCAGGCCGGCCGGGTTCAGCCCCGACACCACGTGCTTGACGGTGCCGCCCTTGCCGGAGGTGTCCATGCCCTGAAGCACCAGCAGCACGCGGCGCTGGTCGCCGCCCACGGCACTCTGCGCGAACAGCCGCTCCTGCAGTTCGGCGAGGTGCGGGCGCATCCGCTCGATCTCGGCGAGGCCGTGCTTCTTGTTCTTCGGGCCGCCCGGGGTCCCCCGCGGGTCGTACGCCGACAGGTCCACCGGGCCACTGCCCGGCTCCACGCGCAGCAGCGTACGCAGTTTCTTCGCCATGCCCCGATCCTGCGGGTATTCCTTCCGCTCCGCCATCCGCCCGGGCCGCCCGTTCATCTCGCGGAAGGAGCCGCACACACTCAGGGGCGCTGGGGGCACCTCCCAGGCGAAGCTCTGGGGGAGGAACTGCGCGACAAGCCCCCACCGGCAGGTGGTCCCTCGACCGACAGAACCACCCACCCCGGGGGGTCAGGGCAGCCGAGAAGCTTCGCGAGCCAGCGAGGTGAGGCGTGAGACGGCCCGGAAGTACTTCTTCCGGTACCCCCCGCGGAGCATCTCCGCGGAGAAGAGCTGGTCGAAGGGCACCCCGGAGGCCATCACGGGCACCTCACGGTCGTAGAGCCGGTCGGCGAGCACCACCAGACGCAAGGCGGCGGCCTGGTCCGTCACCTGCCGCACCCCCCGCAGGAAAACCGCGTCGATCCCGTCGACGAGGGCTCCGTACCTGCTGGGATGCACCTTCGCGAGGTGCTCCGCGAGCGGCCCGAAGTCGTCGAGCGCCGCACCGGGCGTACGGGCGGCGGCCGCGGTGACCTGTTCGTCGGTGTACGGGTCGGGCGCCTGTGGCAGCCCCCGGTGCCGGTAGTCGTCCCCGTCGATCCGCAGCGAGGTGAACCTCTCGGACAGCCCCTGGATCTCCCGCATGAAGTCGGCGGCGGCGAACCGGCCCTCGCCGAGCTTGCCGGGCAGCGTGTTGGAGGTCGCGGCGAGCCGCACCCCGGCTGCGGCGAGCCGGGCCAGCAGCGTGGAGACCAGGACGGTGTCGCCCGGGTCGTCCAGCTCGAACTCGTCGATGCAGACCAGGCGGTGGGAGCTGAGCGCGTCGACGGCCGGGCGGAACCCGAGCGCGCCCACCAGGTTGGTCAGCTCCACGAACGTGCCGAACGCCTTCCGCGCGGGCGGCGCGTCGGTGGCGTGCCACAGCGACGCGAGCAGGTGCGTCTTGCCGACGCCGTAGCCGCCGTCCAGGTAGATCCCGCCGGGGGTCGCGGGCCGCTCGGGCGCCTTGCCGCGGAACCACCTGCGCCGGGCGGTTCCCTGCGCGGGTCCGCCGAGCCCGGCCGCGAACTCCTCCAGCGCGCGCACCGCACGGGACTGGCTGGGCTGCGCCGGGTCCGGGACGTAGGTCGAGAAGCGCACGGAGTCGAACCGCGGCGGGGGCACCAGCTCGGCGAGCAGCCGCCCGGCATCCACGTGCGGGTCACGCTCCGTGAGCGCGACCGGTGCGGCTATTCCTGCGGCGACATCCCCTGGCACGACATCCCACCCTACCGGTAGGGGCCCGGTGTCCCGCGCACGGGTGGCGGGCGGGCGAAGGAGGGCGGATCGGACGAAGAAGGGCACTCGGCCGCCGGACGTGACCGGGTGGGCGATTCCGGCACGGCGCGGCGCGAGGTGACGGGCCGGCGGGTGGGAGACTGCAAAAATGCAGCAACTGTTCCCCCCGCCAGGACCGGACACGGCGAACCCGGTGGACCTGGTGCACACCTACGCGTACCCACCGCGGGAGGCGGGCCCGTACCTGCGGGCGAACATGGTCTCCTCGCTCGACGGCGCGGCGACCCACGACGGCACGTCGACCGCGCTCTCCTCCGCCGCCGACATGCGGATCTTCGGCACCCTGCGCGCCTTGGCCGACGCGGTCGTGGTCGGCGCGGAGACGGTCAGGAACGAGGGGTACCGGCCCGGAAAGGCCCGCCCGTCGTTCGCCGAACGGCGCGCGGCGGACGGCCAGACCCCGGCCCCGGCCATCGCCGTGATCAGCCGGCGGCTCGACCTGGACTTCGCGGCACCGCTGTTCACGGCCGCGACCACGCCGACGCTGCTGCTGACCGGCGCGGGCGCGGACCGCAAGGCGCTGGCCTCGGCCGAAGCCGCGGGAGCGCGGGTGGTGGTCGCCGGGGACGGCGACGGCGTGGACCCGGCCCGCGCGGTGCGCGAGCTGGCCGCCTTGGGCCTGTCCCGGCTGCTGCACGAGGGCGGCCCGCGGGTGCTCGCGCAGTTCGCGGCGGCCGGGGTGGTGGACGAGCTGTGCCTGACGGTGGCACCGTTCGCCGTCGGCGGTGACGCGCCGCGGATCATGAACGGGCCCGGTGTCGCCGGTCCGGCCCGCTTCGTACCGGTGTCGGTTCTGGAGGAGGACGGCTTCCTGTTCACCCGCTACGTCAAGCAGACGGAGGCGCAGGTCACGGCATAAGGCACTCTCCCGGGGGACGCGCGGCGGAAAAAAGCGGATTCGTTCGTTCCGCTTCGCGAACCGCGGGAAGAATGGAATCGGCGCCCGGTGAAGATCGGGGCCTCGTTCGCGAGAGAGAAGGACGCGTCCGTGTTCACGACCGTACTCATGATCGAGAAGCCGCTCGCCGCGGCCGATGTGGAGCTGGTCACCACGCTCCACGGCGACGAGCAGGTCTCCTTCGTCGTGCTCATGCAGCCCCGCGGCGACCAGGACCGCCTGCTGCGCGCCGTGGACGACGTGGCGCTCGGCTACCTCGACGACGCCGCCCGGGAGAACGAGGTGCCGGAGGGCCAGGACGCCTTTCCGCCCGCCGAGCGCTCCCTCGCGCACTCCCTGGAGGCGCTGCGGGCCGCCGGGGTGCCGGCCGAGGGAGAGGTGGTGGAGAGCCACCCGCTGGACAAGCTGAAGGCGGTGGTGGAGGAGCACCAGGCCGACGAGGTGGTGGTGCTGACCGCGCCGCACTTCGTGGAGGAGTTCTTCCACCGCGACTGGACCTCGCGGGCCCGGCACAAGGTGGGCGTGCCCGTGCTGAAGCTGTTCGCGCAGCACGACTGAGCCGGCGGCACGCCCGTCAGGAAAACTGCCCGGCACTAGTGCCACAATCGGGCGTCGGCACATAAGTGAACCACCCTCTGGAGACCCGCGCATGAGCCCGTCCGGCCCGCCCGTACCCCCCGACCTGGACCGACCGCACTTCATCGGCATCGGCGGCGCCGGGATGTCGGGGATCGCGAAGATCCTCGCCCAGCGGGGGGCGCGGGTGGCCGGCAGCGACTCGAAGGACTCCGAGACCGCGCAGGCGCTGCGCGCGCTGGGTGCCACCGTGCACATCGGCCACGACGCGGCGCACCTCGCGCCGGACGCGTCGGCCGTGGTCGTGTCCAGCGCGATCCGCGCGGAGAACCCGGAGCTGGCCGCGGCCCGCGAGCGCGGCCTGCCCGTGGTGCACCGCAGCGACGCGCTGGCCGCGCTGATGGCGGGCACCGTCCCGATCGCGGTGGCGGGCACCCACGGCAAGACCACCACCACCTCGATGCTCGCGGTCGCGCTGACCTCGCTGGGTCTGGAGCCGTCGTACGCGATCGGCGGCGACCTGGACGCGCCGGGCTCCAACGCGCACCACGGCGGCGGCGAGATCTTCGTCGCCGAGGCCGACGAGTCCGACCGCAGCTTCCACCGGTACGCCCCGCAGGTCGCGGTGGTGCTCAACGTCGAACTGGACCACCACGCCAACTACGCCTCCCTGGAGGAGGTGTACGAGTCCTTCGAGGAGTTCGTCGGCAAGGTGCGGCCCGGCGGCACCCTGGTGGTCTCGGCCGACCAGCCCGGCGCGGTCGAGCTGACCGCCCGGGTCCGGGACATCGGCGGTCTGAACGTGGTGACCGTCGGCGAGGCCGAGGGCGCCGACGTCCGTATCACCCGGATCAACCCGCGCGGCCTGACCAGCGAGGTCAGCGTGCTGCTCGACGGCCGGATGCTCACCTTCACGGTGTCCGTGCCGGGCAGCCACTACGCGCACAACGCGGTCGCGGCGCTCGCCGCGGGCATCGCGGCCGGCGCCCCGGCCCGCAACCTGGCGTCCGCGCTGGCGAAGTACACCGGCGTCAAGCGCCGCCTCCAGCTCAAGGGCGAGGCCGCGGGCGTGCAGGTGATCGACTCCTACGCGCACCACCCGACGGAGATGGCCGCCGACCTGGCCGCGATCCGCCAGGCCACGACCACCGCCTCCGGGCCGGACGGCGCCTCGGCGGCCGGCGGCGGCCGGGTGCTGGTGGTCTTCCAGCCGCACCTGTTCAGCCGTACGAAGGAACTGGGCACCGAGATGGGCGGCGCGCTGGCCCTGGCGGACGCGTCGCTGGTGCTGGACATCTACCCGGCCCGCGAGGACCCGATCCCCGGCATCACCAGCGAGCTGATCGTGGCCGCGGCCCGGACCGCGGGCGCCGACGTGACCGCCGTGCACGACCGGGAGGCGGCCGTGGAGCTGGTGGCGGGAATGGCGAAGCCCGGTGATCTCGTTCTCACCATGGGGGCGGGTGACGTGACGGACCTCGGTCCCCTGATTCTCGCCCGGCTCGCCGACTGAGGCCGTCCGAGGCCGACTGAGGAGGTTCGCATGTCGCAGGATGCGCGCAAGTACCAGGTCGACAAGACCGACGAGCAGTGGCGCTCCGAGCTGTCGCCGCAGGAGTACGCGGTGCTGCGCCAGGCCGGCACCGAGCGCCCGTTCACCGGTGAGTACACCGACACCAAGACCGAGGGCGTCTACTCCTGCCGGGCCTGCGGCGCGGAGCTGTTCCGGTCGGACACGAAGTTCGAGTCGCACTGCGGCTGGCCGTCCTTCTACGACCCGGCCGACTCCGACGCGGTGGAGCTGATCGAGGACCGCTCGATGGGCATGGTGCGGGTGGAGGTGCGCTGCGCGAACTGCGGCTCGCACCTGGGCCACGTCTTCGAGGGCGAGGGGTATCCGACCCCTACCGACCAGCGCTACTGCATCAACTCGATCTCGCTGCGGATGGCCCCCGCCGAGAGCTGACCGCGCCCCCGCCGGCAGGCCCCCCCCGGTGACGGCCTGGTCCGCTCCCTCCCGCACCCCCGGGTCGTAAGGTGATCGGCACACACCGAACCGGGGGGATGGGCCGTGGACCACAGCACCGAGGGCACCGGAGCCGACCGCGGCACCGGGGCCGGGATCGAGACCGGCGGAGCGGCCGATCGCTATGACGTCCTGGTCGTCGGCGGGAGCGGCATCGACACCATCGTCCGGGTGGACGAGCTGAAGATCCCCGGCGGCGACTCGGTGTGGGTGCCGCCGGTCCGTGACTACGTCGCGCACACCGGCAACGGCGTGGCGCTGGGTTTCCACGCGCTCGGCCGCCGAACCAAGTTCGTGGACTTCCTCGGCGACGACGCGCCCGGCCGGATGATCCTCGACAAGTACGCGGCGGTCGGCCTGGACTTCGACCACCTGGTGGCCCCCGCCGGCACCCCGCGCAGCGTCAACCTGGTCGACGCCGAAGGCCGCAGGTTCTCCTTCTTCGACGGCCGGCACCCCGCCGACCTGCTCATGCCGCTCTCCTTCTGCGGCCCGTACCTGGACCGGGCCCGGCATGTGTACCTGGCCCGCTCGCACGTCAACCGCGAGCTGTTCGACGCGGCCCGCCGGCGCGGTGTGCCCGTGTCCACCGACCTGCACACCTGGGACGGCGCGGACCCGTCGGCCCACCCGTGGGCGTACGGCGCCGACTACGTGTTCATGAGCGCCGCCACCGTCAAGGAGGGGGTGGCCGACGTGCTGCGCGACATCGTCGCCCGCGGCCGGGCCCGGCTTGCGGTGGCCACCGACGGCGCCGACGGTTCGTACGTCCTGGACCGCGCCCGGCCCGACCTGGTCCGGCACATGCCCGCGGTCCGCCCCGAACGGCCGGTGGTGGACAGCAACGGCGCGGGCGACGCGTACGTCACCGCCTTCCTGCACACGCTCTTCGACGGCGGCGACCTCGACCAGTGCGCGCTGGCCGGTTCGGTCTCGGGGGCGTTCGCCTGCGGGCACCACGGCACCCACGAGGCGCAGATCGGGGCCGACGAACTGGCCGCGAGCTGCCTGCGGGCACGCGCGTCCGGGGCACCGGACGGGACGGCTGCGGCGGGCGATGCCATGGCGGACGGCGCCGCTGTCAGCGGGTGAGCCTGGCGGCCGGCCGGCGCGGCGCGAACTTCCACCCGACCGCCGTCGCCGGACGGCGACTTCAGGCCCGCGCGGTCCCCAGCCGGGCCACCGTCCGCACCGACCCGCCCAGCGCGAGGGCCGCCACGCAGACCGCCACCGCGAGCGCGGCCACCGGGTAGTGCACCGCGCCTGACTGCGACCCGTGCACCAGCGACGTCACGGCGGCCTGCGCGGGCGAACCGCTGGTCAGCAGCACCGCGCCCGCGCCGACCGCCGTGACCAGCACCGACCAGCCCGCCCCCGGCAGCAGCGGCGAGTTGGTCAGCGCGCCGACCGCCGTACCGAGCAGCACGGAGACCGCCGCGGCCATCAGCCCGGCCAGCAGCGCCGGCCCGATCGGGATGTCCGCCCGCATGTCGTCGGTGTGCGCGCCGCTGATCGCGGTGACCACCAGCGTGCCGACCAGCCCGAGCAGCCCGGACCCGCCCAACGCGGCCAGCAGCGCGCCGAGATGGGCCCGGCCCGGCCCCACCGCCGAGGCCGTGCAGGCCCGCGCGGCCGGCGGCTCGCCCGTCGCGCACACCCGCACCAGCCACGCGGCCACCGGCAGCAGCAGCGCGGCCGCGTACCCCAGCGAGCCGAGCAGCGCCTCACCGCCCGCGACGCCGATGGCCAGCACGGCGCCGTAGAAGATCAGCGGCGGCAGGAAGCGGTGCGAGCGCAGCAGCAGGTCGGCCTGGTACCGCACGAGCGCGCCGAGCCGTCGGTACGGCCCGCCCGCCCCCGGCACTGCGTCCACAGCCGGTACGGACCCGGCCGGTACGGGCCCGGCCGGTACGGACACGGGGGGCGCCTTCGCGGCGGGGACGGACCCGGCCGGTCCGGTCGCCGCGCGGATACCGGGCCGCGGCACGCCCCCGCCGCGTACGGCCTCGATGTGCCAGGGCGGCTCCGCGCCGAGCAGGGCCCGCAGCACACCGTCCGACGCCTCCGCCGGCACCTCCACCCCGATCCTCCCGCCGCCCTCCCGCCACGGCCCGAACGGCTCGACCGCGGGCGGCACTTCACCGCTCCCGGCGGCCTCGACGACGACGCGGCCCCCCGTGCGGTGCGCAGCCCCCGGCCGCTCACGGCCCCGCACGTCGGCCGCCCGGACCGCTCCGCCCGCCGTCACCGCGTACACCGCGCTCGCCTCCCCCGCCAGGCGGCGCGGATCGTGGTCGACGTAGAAGACGGTCGCGCCCGCGCCGACCCGTTCGCGCACCACGCCGTCGAGGACATCGCG
Source organism: Streptomyces sp. NPDC087270 (assembly GCF_044744625.1). Classification (NCBI taxonomy): domain Bacteria; kingdom Bacillati; phylum Actinomycetota; class Actinomycetes; order Kitasatosporales; family Streptomycetaceae; genus Streptomyces; species Streptomyces sp. NPDC087270. Next base: position 96,700 of record NZ_JBIUYR010000015.1, on the reverse strand, counting down.
GGCGGAGGTGTCCAGGCCGGTCCACGCCTCGTCGAGGACGAGCAACTCCGGGTCGGCGAGCAGCGCCTGCGCGACGGCGACCTTCTGGCTGGTGCCCTTGGACAGCTCGTCGAGCGGGGTCCCGGCGTACCCGGTGATGCCGAAGCGCTCCAGCCAGTACAGGGCACGGGCGCGGGCGGCGGCCGAAGGCAGGCCGCGGATCGCGCCGAGGTGGGTGAGGTAGCGCAGCACCGGGAACGGCAGCGCCGCGGGGAAGCGCTCGGGCACGTACGCGGTACCGGCGTCCGGCCGCCCGGTCAGGCGCCCGGCGGTCGGCGAGTCCACGCCCGCGACGATCCTCAGCAGCGTGGACTTCCCGCTGCCGTTGGCGCCCTCGACCCGCACCAGCGAGCCGCCCGGCACCTCCAGCGAGACATCCCTCAACACCCAGGGCCCGCGCACCCCGTAGCGCCGCCCGACCTGATCGAGCCGCAGCCCGTTCGTCTCCAGCACACCCCCATCCTGACCCACCCCGCGGGGGGCGCACAGGTCCGATGGGAGACTGGCCGGGTGAGCAGCCCCTTCCAGCACGAGGCGGTCGACCGCGACGCCGCGCCCCAGTACGTCCTGCCCCTGGTGGTCCGGATCGAGCGCGAGGCGCCGCCGGCCCGCACCGACGCCCTACAGACCGCGGCCCGGGCCGTCCTGACCCTACTGTCCGACGAGCGGGCGACCGACGAGGACGGCGAGTGGACGGAGGTGGTCCACGCCTGGCAGGACGCCCGCATCCGCAAGGTCGTACGGCGCGCCCGCCGCGGGGAGTGGCGCCGGGCCGAGGCCCTGCCGGGTATCACCGTGACCGGCGAGACCGCGGAGGTCCGGGTCTTCCCGCCGGTCCCGCTCGACGGCTGGCCGAAGGACCTGGCCAAGCTCCAGGTGTCCGGCACCGAACTCGACGACCCCGAGCCGCCCCCGCCCGCCGACCCGGCCCACCCCGTCCTGTGGATGGCACCCGACATCACCATGTCCGCCGGCAAGGCCATGGCCCAGGCCGGCCACGGCGCCCAACTCGCCTGGTGGGAGCTGTCCCCCGAGGAGCGCCGCGCTTGGCGGGAAACGGGGTTCCGACTCGCCGTGCGCACGGCAACCCCTGCGGCCTGGCGGGGCCTGACCGGGTCCGGGCTCCCCCTCGTCCGCGATGCGGGCTTCACCGAGATCGCTCCCGGGTCGGCGACGGTCATCGCGGACGTTCCGGCACTTCGGGGCTAGCCGGGCCCTTCGGGGTGGTGGGTCCGGCTGTTGAGGGGCCACCCGCCGGTGGGTGGCTTGTCGCGCGGTTCCCCGCGCCCCCAACGGGGCAGCCCGGCGGGTCCGTTCAGGCGAGCCCGGAGACGAGTTCGGCGACGGGGCGGCGGCGCCCCGTGTAGAAGGGCACCTCCTCACGGACGTGCAGCCGCGCCTCGGAAGCACGCAGGTGCCGCATGAGGTCCACGATCCGGTACAGCTCGTCCGCCTCGAACGCGAGAATCCACTCGTAGTCGCCCAGCGAGAAGGAAGCGACCGTGTTGGCCCGCACATCGGGGAAGCCCCGCGCCATCTTGCCGTGGTCGGCCAGCATCCTGCGACGGTCCTCGTCGGGCAGCAGGTACCAGTCGTAGGAGCGCACGAACGGGTAGACGCTGACGTACGCGCGCGGCTCCTCGTCCGCGAGGAACGCCGGCACGTGCGACTTGTTGAACTCCGCCGGCCGGTGCAGCGCCATGTTGGACCACACCGGGGCCAGCGCCCGGCCGAACGAGGTGCGGCGGAAGAGGTTGTACGCATCCTGGAGCGCCTCGGCGGTCTCCGCGTGCCACCAGATCATCAGATCGGCGTCGGCCCGCAGCCCGGACAGGTCGTAGGTGCCGCGCACGGTGACGTCCTTCGCGGCGAGCTGCGCGAACAGCTCCTCCACCTCGTCCGCGTAGCCGGTGCGGTCGGCCGGCAGCACGTCCTTGAGCCGGAACACCGACCAGAGCGTGTAGCGGATGACCTCGTTGAGATCCTTGGCCTTCTTGCCCGCGTTGGCGGGCCGGTTCTGGGTGGCGTCGGCCGCGGCTGCTGCTGCGGCGGAGTCGAGGGCGCGATCGGCGGTCGAATCGGTCATACGGCTATTCTCCCGCGCCGCCCGCGCCGCCCGGCACCAGGGTGGCCAGCACCTCGGCGGCGGCCCGGCGCCCGCTGCCGACGCAGGCGGGGATGCCGACCCCGTCGTACACCGCGCCGCACAGCGCCAGGCCCGGCAGCTTCGCGGCCTGCTCGCGCAGCCGCCGCACCCGGTCCACGTGCCCGACCGCGTACTGCGGCAGCCCGCCGTCCCAGCGGGTGACCCGGGCGGCGACCGGCGCGGCCCGCAGGCCCACCGCCTCGCCCAGGTCCTCCCGGGAGAGCCGGACCAGGTCGGTATCGTCCCAGGCGAGGTCGGCGGAGTCGCCGTGCCGCCCGACCGAGGTGCGCAGCACGAACGTGTCGCCGCCGGCCTCGTCGAGCCAGCCCCACTTGCGGCTGGAGAAGGTGGCCGCCTTGATCGTCCGGCCGTCCACCGGAGGCACCAGGAAGCCGCTGCTGAGCGGGAGTTGGAGCACGTCGCGGCGGCGGAAGGCCATGGTGACCAGCGCCATGCTCGCGTACTCGACCGCTCCCAGCTCGGCCGCGGCGGCCGGTGCCTCCTCGGCGAGCAGCGCGGCCGCGACGGGTGCGGGCGCCGCGATCACCACCGCGTCGGCGGTCAGCTCGCGGCCGTCCAGGCCGACCCGCCACTCGTGCGGGCCGGTGCGCCGCAACTCCCGTACGGGGGTGCCGGTCACGATCCTCACGCCCGCGGCGCGGCACGCGTCGGCCACCGCGAGCGGCAGCCGCCCGATCCCGCCGCGGATGCCGTTGAAGACCGGGCCGCCGGTCGAGGCGGCGGCCGCCTTGCGCTGGATGCCGCGGGCCGCCTCGATCAGCGAGCGGCTGTCGCGGGCGGCCGCGTAGAGCTGCGGTACGGCGGCGCGCAGCGAGATCTCGTAGGAGTTGCCCGCGTAGACGCCGCCGAGCAGCGGTTCGACCAGCCGGTCCACCACCTCGCGGCCCAGCCGGGCGGCGACGTAAGCGCCGATGCCCGTGTCCTCGCCGATGTCGGTGCGGGGCAGCACGTGGTCGAGCGGGATACGGGCCAGGCCCGCGGCCGTCAGCACCCCGGAGGCGGCGAGCGGGGCGAGGTCGCCCGGCACGCCCATCACATGGCCCTGCGGCATCGGGCGCAGCCGGTCGCGGGTCCACAGCGTGGCGCCTCCGACGGCGGGCGGCTGGAGGTCGTCGGCGAGCCCGACCTCGCGGGCCAGCCGCACCGCCTCGGGCCGCCGGGCGAGGATCGACTCGGCGCCGAGGTCCACCGGGGCGCCGGCGATCTCGTCGGCGTACAGCTTGCCGCCCAGCCGCTCCGCGGCTTCCAGCAGCGTGACCTGGGCGCCGCCCTTGGCGAGGTCCAGGGCCGCGGTCAGTCCGGAGATCCCGCCGCCGACCACCACGACCCGCCCTGGGACCCGCGCCGGGCCGTCCGCGGCGCCACGCCCGTCGCCCTGATTACCTCGGCTGTCCCGGCCGTCACGCGTCTGGCTCATGGCTCCACTGTCGCAGACGCCGGAACGAGTTCCGAACGTGACCCCTTCGGAACCGCGCGCCTGAAACCCGCCGCGGGCCGGGCCCGTCCAACCGTCGATCGCGACCCAACAGCCCTGACACCGGGGGGATTTGATGACCCACACGCAGATCTGGCGAAGAACGGACCGGGCTCGGCCGCGGCGCCTCGGGCGCAGGGGCGCGGCCGGTCTCGCGCTGCTGCTGGCCGCGGCCGTGGCCGTCGGGGGGTGCAGCGCGTCCAGCGGCAGCGACTCGTCCGGGGCGAAGTCGGCGGACGCGGGAGTGAAGCGGGCGGCCGACGCGCCCTTCTCCGCGGCGTCGACCGCGCCCTCCGGCGCCACCGGCTCCGGCAGCACCGACTCCGGGGCCGCGCACGGCAGCGCACCCGGCGGCACGCCGACGGGCACGCCGACGCCGGCCAGCTACCTCGTGCGCACCGCGACCCTCGGCGTCCGCACCCCGCACGTGCAGGACCAGCTCGCCAAGGCCCGGCAGTACGCCACCCGGGCCGGCGGTTACGCGGGCGACGAGACCACGACGGTCGACGCGAGCGGCCGGGCCACCTCCACGATCCAGCTCAGGGTCCCGCCGGACGCGTACGACACGGTGCTCGCCGAACTCGGCGGGCTCGGGCGCCTGCTGGAGCGCAAGGTGAGCGTGGCGGACGTCACCGGGCAGGTCGTCGACGTCGGCAGCCGGATCAAGTCGCAACAGGCCAGCGTGGCGCGGGTGCGGGCCCTGATGGACAAGGCGACCGACCTGGACGACGTGGTGAAGCTGGAGAGCGAGCTGAGCACTCGGGAGTCGGCGCTCGAAGCGCTCGAAGCGCAGCAGACGTCGCTCAGGTCGCGTACCGACCTCGCGACGATCACGCTCAAGCTCTCCGAGCCGCCGGCCGCTCCGGCGCGGGCGAAGCCGCACCACCCCAGCGGCTTCTGGACCACCGTCGGGCACGCCTTCGGCACCGGCTGGCACGGGTTCCGCGTGGCGGTGCGAGGGGTGCTGGTCGCCTTCGCGGTCGTCCTGCCGTTCGCCGCGGTGATCGCCCTCGGGTTCCTGGCATACCGCCTCGTGCGCCGCAAGGTGGTGCGCAGGGCGCCCTGATCCGCGGCGGCGGGGGTCCTGCCGGTTCCGGGTGCCCCCGCCTGCGAAGGGGGCACCCGGGCGGGTCCGCTACCGCTCGGTCGAGGTGTGGACGTACTCCACGAGGCGGGTGATGGCGTCGGGGTCGGTGCTGGGGAGGACGCCGTGGCCGAGGTTGAAGATGTGGCCCGTGCCGGACGCGCGGGCCGCTTCGAGGACCTCCGCGGCCTTCGCCTCGACCGCGGCGCTCGGGGCGAAGAGCACCGAGGGGTCGAGGTTGCCCTGGAGCGCCTTGCCGGGGCCGACCCGGCGGGCCGCCTCGTCCAGGGGCACCCGCCAGTCGACGCCGACCACGTCGGCGCCGGCCTCGCCCATCAGCCCGAGCAGCTCCCCGGTGCCGACGCCGAAGTGGATGCGGGGCACGCCGTAGCCCCCGATGGCGTCGAGGACCCTCGCGGAGGCGGGCATGACGTGCCGCCGGTAGTCCGCGGGGGCGAGGGCGCCGACCCAGGAGTCGAAGAGCTGCACCGCGGAGGCACCGGCCTCGATCTGCACCTTGAGGAAGCTCGTGGTGATGTCGGCGAGCCGGTCGATCAGGTCCCGCCACAGCTCGGGATCGCCGTACATCATCGCCTTGGTGCGCTCGTGGTTGCGCGAAGTGCCGCCCTCCACGAGGTAGCTGGCCAGGGTGAAGGGCGCGCCGGCGAAGCCGATCAGCGGGGTGGCGCCGAGCTCGCCGAGGAGCAGCCCGATCGCCTCGGTGACGAAGGAGACGTCGTCGGGCTCCAGGTCGCGCAGCCGGGCGAGGTCGGCGCGGGTGCGGATCGGTTCGGCGATCACCGGGCCGAGTCCGGGCTTGATGTCGACGTCCATGCCGATCGCCTTGAGCGGCACCACGATGTCGCTGAAGTAGATCGCCGCGTCCACGGAGTGCCGCCGCACCGGCTGCATGGTGATCTCGGCGGCGAGTTCGGGCCGGGTGCAGGACTCCAGGATCGGGATGCCCTCGCGCACCTTGTGGTACTCGGGCAGCGACCGCCCGGCCTGGCGCATGAACCACACCGGGGTGTGCGGCACGGACTCGCGCCGGCAGGCGCGGATGAACGGGGAAGCAGCGGTCTGCTGGTGCACACTCACACCCCGTATCCTCCCACGCCCCGGAACACCGCCGCGCCCGGCCGGCGTTTCTCCGTCGCCGCACCCACCTCCTTCGGCAGCACGCCGTGACACAAGGGGTGTTGGTGCGGGCGTGCGGCTGGGTGGCGGCCTAGTCTTCCGGGCATGGCTGCGGTTCACGGGCACTCGCCGGACGAGGCTCCCTTCTCCTTCCGGCGCGCGGTGGACGGTCTGCGGACCGCCCGGGCCCGCACCGAGGTACGGATCGAGGAGGTGCCGGCGCCGCGCCGGCTCGCCTCGTACGCCTTCGCGCTGGAGGCGACGGTGCTCGCCGACGGGGAGGAACTGGCCGACGGCCGGCTGGTGCTGCTGCACGAGCCGGACGGCCATGACGCCTGGCACGGCGAGTTCCGGGTGGTCACGCTGGCCCGGGCCGAGCTGGAGCCGGAGATGGCGGGCGACCCGCTGCTGCCGGAGGTGAGCTGGTCCTGGCTGACCGGCGCGCTGGCGGCCCGCGGCGCGGCCTACCACGAGCCGAGCGGCACCGTGTCCCGCGCGTCCTCGCACTACTTCGGCGGCCTGTCCGAGCGCAGGGACGACACGCAGATCGAGATCCGCGCGTCGTGGACGCCGTACGACCGGCCGGGCCTCGGCGGTCCGGACACGGCGGCGCACCTGGTGGCCTGGTGCGACCTGCTGTGCGCGTGCGCGGGCCTGCCGCCGACCGACGGTCCCGACCCGTCCGGGCGGCCGGTGAGCGGCGTGGTGCCGCTGCCGAAGCGCAGGACCTGACGGTCCGTCCCGGCGCTGTTCGATCGGCCGTCCGATTTGCCGGAATTGTTCTCCAACAAATCGTGATCTTTCCCTAAAGCCGGGAGCAAATGCTGCCGAAGGAGACTGTGACCGTTTCAGTCCCCTTTGCACAGGAGGCCCGGTGTCCGTTCTTCTCGAGCAGCCCACGAGCCTGGTCGCCTACCGTCCCAGCAAGCCGACGGCCATGGTCGTCGTGGCCGATCCCCGGGTTCGCTCCACTGTCACCCGACACCTGTGGGCGCTCGGAGTCCGGGACGTGATCGAGGCTTCCTCCATCGCCGAAGCCCGCCCCAGGGTCGGCAACCCGCGCGACATCTGCGTCGCCGACGTCCACCTGCCCGACGGCTCCGGCCTCACCCTGCTCGCCGAGACCCGCGCGGCCGGCTGGCCCAACGGCCTGGCGCTCTCGGCCGCCGACGACATCGGCGCGGTGCGCAACGCACTGGCCGGCGGCGTGAAGGGCTATGTCGTCACCGGCACCCGCAACACCGCGGGCGCGCTGGCCGGCCGCCCGGGCCTGGCCCCGCTGGGCGCCACCGCGGCCCGTATGCAGCGCCGCCCGCCGGGCGTGCCCGGCCACCCGGGCGGCTACCGCGAGCTGTCCGGCCGCGAGGTCGAGGTGCTGCGGCTGGTCGCGGAGGGCCAGTCGAACAAGGCGATCGGGGTGTCGATGGGCCTGTCCGCGCTCACCGTCAAGAGCCACCTGGCCCGGATCGCCCGCAAGCTCGGCACCGGCGACCGGGCCGGCATGGTCGCGGTGGCGCTGCGCACCGGCATCATCCACTGACCCCGGGACCCGTCGGGGGGGGGGGGGGGGGGGGGGGGGCGCGCCGGGCGCCCCCCCCCCCCCCGCCCCCCCCCCCCCCCCCCCCCCCCCCCCCCCCCGCCCGCGCCCCCCCCCCCCCCCCCCCCCCCCCCGCGGCCTGCCGGACACCGCCTCGACACCCCCCGTCCCCGGCCGTGACGTCGGCCGGTCGGCAATCGTGCTGCGACGGAGATCCACCACGGCGGCTCACCACGGCTACCCTTGACAGGTGACCGACGCCAGAGAGACCGCAATCCAGGAATCATCGGCGCCGGTCCCGCTGCTGGACCCGCGCGAGGGAATCCCGCCGGTGACCGCCAGCCCGGAGGCCCTCGCAGAAGTCGTCGCGGCGTTCGCCGCAGGTTCCGGTCCGGTCGCCGTCGATGCCGAGCGCGCCTCCGGCTACCGGTACGGACAGCGGGCCTATCTGGTCCAGCTGCGCCGCACCGGGGCAGGGACCGCGCTGATCGACCCCGTCGGATGTCCCGACCTCTCGTCCTTGGGCGAGGCGCTGGACGGCACCGAATGGGTCCTGCACGCCGCCACCCAGGACCTCCCGTGCCTGTTCGAGCTGGGCATGCGGCCGAGCTCCCTGTTCGACACCGAACTGGCCGGACGGCTGGCCGGGTTCGCCCGGGTCGGCCTGGGCGCCATGGTGGAGAACGTACTGGGCTTCACGCTGGAGAAGGGCCACTCCGCGGTCGACTGGTCCACCCGGCCGCTGCCGGAGCCGTGGCTTCGGTACGCGGCACTCGACGTGGAGCTGCTGGTCGACCTGCGCGACGCCCTGGAGGAGGAGCTGCGCGGCCAGGGCAAGCTCGACTGGGCGCTCCAGGAGTTCTCCGCGATCGCCGCGGCCCCGCCGCCGCCTCCCCGGGTCGATCCCTGGCGCCGTACCTCCGGCATGCACAAGGTGCGCCGCCGCCGGCAGATCGGCATCGTGCGCGAGCTGTGGCAGGCGCGGGACCGTACCGCCCGCGAGCGGGACGTCTCCCCCGGGCGGGTGCTCACCGACGCGGCGATCGTCGCCGCCGCCCTGGAGACGCCGCCGAACGTCCACGCGCTCGCCGCGCTGCCCGGTTTCGGCCATCGGATGGGCCGCCGCCAGCTCGAGCAGTGGCAGGCCGCGATCGACCGCGCCCGGGCCCTGCCGGAGCGCGAACTCCCGCAGCCCACGGCCGCGTACACCGGCCCCCCGCCGCCGCGCGCCTGGGCCGACAAGGACCCGGCGGCCGCCGCCCGGCTCTCCGCGGCCCGCGCCGCGGTCTCCGCGCTCGCCGAGGAGCTGAACCTCCCCCAGGAGAACCTGGTCACGCCGGACACCGTCCGCCGGATCTGCTGGGCGCCGCCGTCCTCGATCACCCCCGAGGCCGTCGCGGACGCCCTCGCCTCCCTCGGCGCCCGGCCCTGGCAGGTCGCCCTCAACACGCCCCTGCTCACCCAGGCGCTCACCACCCAGCCGCCCTCCCCGGCCGCCGAATAGCCCTCGACACGACCTCCGAGTAACCCTCAGTAACACCCGAACCGCCGTCCACCGGACGGCTCTTCGGTGTGACCTGCGCCGCATGCCGGGGTAGGAGTAGGCACATGGGTTACCCATGAGTAGCATTGGGTGCGTCAGACGCGTCCACTCCTCGGAGTACGTCCACCCGCACGGTCACCATCCACCCGGGTTCGCCGGTGAGCGAGCCAAAGGGCGCGCCGGTGTCGAAAGTGGAGGAGCGACAAGCGAGGAACGAGCGCGGGAGCGACGACCGTCGACACCGGGTCGAAGCGCCCGGAGGCGAGCGAACACAATCAAAGGGAGCATCGTGCCTCGTACCGCGAGGGAGGTCGTCTTCGTCGACGGCGTCCGCACCCCGTTCGGCAAGGCGGGCCCGAAGGGTATCTACCACGAGACCCGCGCCGACGACCTGGTGATCAAGTCCATCCGCGAGCTGCTGCGGCGCAACCCCGGCCTCGACCCGGCGAAGGTCGACGAGGTCGCCGTCGCGGCCACCACCCAGATCGGCGACCAGGGGCTGACCCTCGGCCGTACCGCCGGCATCCTCGCCGGACTGCCCACCACCGTGCCCGGCTTCTCGATCGACCGCATGTGCGCGGGTGCCATGACCGCGGTGACCACCACCGCCGGCGGCATCGCCTTCGGCGCGTACGACGTGGTGCTGGCCGGCGGCGTGGAGCACATGGGCCGGCACCCGATGGGCGAGGGCGTGGACCCCAACCCGCGGTTCGTCTCCGAGAAGCTGGTCGACGAGTCCGCGATGTTCATGGGCATGACCGCGGAGAACCTGCACGACCGGTTCCCGCAGCTCACCAAGGAACGCGCCGACGAGTACGCCGTCCGCAGCCAGGAGAAGGCCGCGAAGGCGTACGCGAACGGGAAGATCCAGCAGGACCTGGTGCCGATCGCGATCCGCCGCACCGACCCGGAGGTCGGCGAGACCGGCTGGGGGCTGGCCACCGCCGACGAGCCGATGCGGCCGGGCACCACCCGGGAGCAGCTCGCCGGGCTGAAGACGCCGTTCCGGCCGCACGGCCGGGTCACCGCGGGCAACGCCGCCGGGCTCAACGACGGCGCCACCGCTTCCCTGCTCGCCGCCGAGGACGTGGCCCGCGAGCTGGACCTGCCGGTGAAGATGCGCCTGGTGTCGTACGCCTTCGCGGGCGTGGAGCCGGAGGTGATGGGCATCGGCCCGATCCCGGCCACCGAGAAGGCGCTCGCCAAGGCGGGGCTGGGCATCGACGACATCGGCCTGTTCGAGGTGAACGAGGCGTTCGCGGTGCAGGTGCTGTCCCTGCTGGACCACTACGGCATCGCCGACGACGACCCGCGGGTCAACCAGTACGGCGGCGCCATCGCCTACGGCCACCCGCTGGCCGCCTCCGGGGTGCGGCTGATGACCCAGCTCGCCCGGCAGTTCGAGGACCAGCCGCAGGTGCGCTACGGCATCACCACCATGTGTGTCGGCTTCGGCATGGGCGGCACGGTCATCTGGGAGAACCCGAACTTCGACGGGAGCGGCAAGTGAGTTCCACCGCAGATCTGCTGAAGGGCGCGGCCGAGCTGTTCCCCGGCGAGGTCGTCACCGACGCCCAGGTGCGCCACATCGACCTGCCGGGGGCGGGCCGGTTCGCGCTGATCACCCTCGACAACGGCTTCGACCACACCAAGCCGACCACGCTCGGCCCGCAGTCGCTGGCGAACCTCGACGCCGCCCTGGACCAGGTCGAGAAGGAGGCCGCGGACGGCGAGATCGTCGGCGTCGGCGTCACCGGCAAGCCGTTCATCTTCGCGGTCGGCGCCGACCTCAAGGGCGTGGAGCTGCTGAGGCGGCACGAGGACGCGCTGGCCATCGGCCGCGGCGGCCACGACGTCTTCAAGCGGTTCCAGTCGCTGGCGGTGCCGACCTTCGCGTACTACAACGGCGCCGCGATGGGCGGCGGCGTCGAGATCGGCCTGCACTGCTCCTACCGCACGGTCTCCGCGTCGGTGCCCGCGTTCTCGCTGCCCGAGGTCTTCCTCGGCCTGGTACCCGGCTGGGGCGGCTGCACCCTGCTGCCGAACCTGATCGGCGCCGACCGCGCGGTGACCGTCATCATCGAGAACTCACTCAACCAGAACCGCCAGCTCAAGGGCGCCCAGGTGCACGAACTCGGCATCGCCGACGCGCTGTTCGAGGCCGCGGACTTCCTGGAGCAGTCGCTGGCCTGGACCGCGGCGGTGCTCAAGGGCGAGCTGGAGGTGGTCCGCACCGAGGTCGACCGCGGCGAGGCGTGGGACCAGGCGGTGGCCCGCGGCCGGTTCATCGCGGACGGCAAGGTGCACGGCGCCGCGCCTGCCGCGTACCGGGCGCTGGACATCATCGCCGCGGCGAAACACGGCGACCTGCGCAAGGGCTTCGAGGCCGAGGACACCGCGCTCGCCGACCTGATCATGGGCGGCGAACTGCGGGCCGGCATCTACGCCTTCAACCTGGTGCAGAAGCGCGGCAAGCGCCCGGCCGGCGCCCCCGACAAGTCGCTGGCCCGCCCGGTGACCAAGGTCGGCGTGGTCGGCGCGGGCCTGATGGCCTCCCAGCTCGCCCTGCTCTTCGTCCGCCGTCTCGAAGTGCCGGTCGTGCTGACCGACATCGACCAGGCGCGGATCGACAAGGGCGTGGGGTACGTCCACGGCGAGGTCGACAAGCTGCTCGGCAAGGGCCGGATCGGCCAGGACCAGGCGAACCGGCTGAAGGCCCTGGTCACCGGCCACCTCGACAAGGCGACCGCGTTCGGCGACGCGGACTTCGTGATCGAGGCCGTCTTCGAGGAGATGGGCGTCAAGCAGCAGGTCTTCGCCGAACTGGAGGCCGTGGTCCGGCCGGACGCGATCCTGGCGACCAACACCTCGTCGCTGTCGGTCTCGGAGATGGCCGCGAAGCTGGAGCACCCGGAGCGGGTGGTCGGCTTCCACTTCTTCAACCCGGTCGCGGTGCTGCCGCTGCTGGAGATCGTCCGGGGCGAGGGCACCGACGACGCGTCGCTGGCCACCGCCTTCGCGGTGGCGAAGAAGCTGAAGAAGACCGCGGTGCTGGTCAAGGACGCGCCCGCGTTCGTGGTCAACCGCATCCTGACCCGCTTCATGGGCGAGATCCAGAACATCATCGACGAGGGCACCCCGGTGGCGGTCGCGGAGAAGGCGATCGAGCCGCTCGGGCTGCCGATGTCGCCGCTGGTGCTGCTGGAGCTGGTCGGCCCGGCGATCGGCCTGCACGTCTCCGAGACGCTGCACGGCGCCTTCCCGGACCGCTTCACCGTCTCGGAGAACCTCGCGGCCGTGGTCAAGGCCGGCAAGCGCGGCTTCTACGTCTACGACTCGGGCGCGCCCGAGCTGGACCCGGAGGTCGCGGCGCTGCTGAAGCAGGGCGACTCCGTGCTCAGCGAGGAGCAGGTGCGCGCGCGGGTGCTGGACGCGGTCGCGCAGGAGATCGGGCTGATGCTGGCGGACGGTGTCGTGGCCGAGGCGCAGGACGTCGACCTCTGCCTGATCACGGGCGCCGGCTGGCCCTTCCACCTCGGCGGGATCACCCCCTACCTCGACCGCGAGGGCGTCTCCGAGCGGGTGAACGGCAAGCCGTTCCTCGCCCCCGGCGTCGCGAGCGTCCCCGCGTAGCAGACCCCCATGACGAACGTGCCCGGCCTCCTCGACGGAGGACCGGGCACGTTCGTTGCCACGGCACGGGCCGAGGCCGTCGGGAAGCCGGGGGCGCCACACCCTGACCGGCCGCACACCCTGACCGGCCGCACACCCCGACCGGCCGCACACCCCGACCAGCCGCGGACGCGGGCTCGTCCCGCACGCGCACCTCACCGCGCGCGGCCGGACGCGCTCAGGACGTGAGCAGTGCCACCGTCAAGTCGCGGACCAGCGCCTTGCGTTCGTACTCGTCGAGCTGGCCGAGACCGCGCTCGGAGATCCCGCGCAGCGTCTCCCCCACCGCGCCCAGCACGTCGTCGAGCGCGGCCTTGCGGCGCTTCGCGTCGACCGCCGCGACCCGGGCCCGCCGCATCGCGGCGGCCAGTTCGGGCGCGTAGTCGATCCGGACCGGGGTGGCCGAGAAGACCTCGACGCCCACCGCCCGGACCTCGGCCGCGATCAGCCGGGTCAGGTCGTCGGCGACGCGCTCGCACTCCCGCAGCGTGGGGCGCTCGCCGCGGAAGTCGTCCACCGGGTACCGGGCGGCGACACGGGCGACGGCTGCCTCGACCGCCTCGCGCAGGAACCGGCCGTGGTCGCGGACCGCGTAGACGGCTCTCGCGGTGTCCCGCACCCGCCACACCAGCAGCAGTTCGACCCGCAGCGGGGTGCCGTGGGCGTCCACGGCGTCGATCGGGCGGCTGCGCCAGTGCCGCAGCGTCACATCGACATGGCGGCGGTGCAGCAGCGGGCTGATCCACAGCAGCCCGGTGCCGCGTACGGTCCCCCGGTACGACCCGCAGCGGCTGAGCACGCGGACGCTGCCGGGGCGGCCACGGGCGAGCCCGGACAGCGCCAGCAGCACGACGGCGGCGAGCGGGACCAGGCCCGCCCACAGCGGCCCGCCGGCCCCGGTGCGGGGCGAGCGCGGCAGCAACGGCCCGTCGAGCCAGGAGGGCAGGGCGCCGGCCCGCCACAGCAGCGCGGCCGCGGCGCAGGCGGCGGCGAGTGCGGTGAGGACCGCGACCCAGCCGGGCAGGCACGGCCCGGGCCGCTCCACGAAGGTGTCCGGGAGCGCGCGGCTGGCGTGCTCGCCGCCGCCCGGCGCCTCTCGGTCCGGCTCGGTCTCGCGGGCCTGCCAGGGCACGGTGCCGGCGGGCAGCGCCATCGTCGGGGCGGTGTCCGAGGTCCGGGCGGTGCCCGCGGTCGGGGTACGGGGCCGGGCCCGCGGGGGCGTCGGCGGGTCGCTCGGTCCGGGGGCGGGGAAAGCGCTCGGCGCGGTCACGTGAACAGTCGCCTCCAGGTCTCGGGGCCGGGTCGGCCGTCCGCGTCACGCCTCGACCAGCCCAGGGCACGCTGGAACGCCTCCACATTGCGCCGGTCGGCCTCGGACCAGGTACGGCTGGGGCCGACCCGGTAGTGCGTGCCGAAGCCCTTGGCGACCAGGCGGGTGCCCAGGGCCAGCACGTCGGCGCTGCTGCGGCCGGGACGGAAGGCGCCCTGGCCCGGGTAGTGCGGCGCCGACACCGGGCCGGGGCCGGGCAGGGACGCCGGGCCGGGGCCGGGCGCGCCGCCGCCGACGGCATGCGCGGCGGTCGTCCCGGCCGTTGTGGCGCCGGCCGTGGTCACGGACCCGGGCGTCCCAGCCGAGGAGCCCACAACAGGCGCCGTCGCCGTAGTCGCGGCCGTCACAGACCCGGCCGTCGCAGCCGAGGCGCCCACAACAGGCACCGCCGCCGTAGTCGCCGTGGTCACGGACCCGGCCGTCCCAGCCGAGGCGCCCACAACAGGCGCCGTCACCGTAGTCGCGACCGTCACAGACCCGGGCGTCCCAGCCGAGGCGGTCACGGACCCGGGCGTCCCGGGCGTGGCGGTCACGGACCCGGGGGTCCCGGGCGCGGTCGTCGTGGTCGCGGCCTGCGTGCCGGTCGGCGCCGTCGTGCCGGTCGGCGCCTTCTTCGCGGGGGTGCCGCCGATGTCCTTGCCGCGGTGGTCGGTGAGGTACTTCCACGTGGTGGGTCCCGGCAGGCCGTCCGCGTCCGCGCCGGTCCAGCCCTGGGCGCGCTGGAAGGCCGCGGTGGCCCGGGCGTCGGCCTGTCCCCACTTCGGCCCGGGGCCCACCCGGTAGTAGCCGCGCGCGCCGCGGCCGACGAGCATCCTGCCCAGCCGGGTGACGGACGCGTTGTTCGCCCCGGGGCCGAACGCCCCGCGCCCCGGGAAGGCGGCGCCGGACCCCGGGGGCTCGCTCTTGGCGGCCAGGTACTTGTCCCGGTAGGGCACGTACTTCGCGGAGTTCGACCAGTACGCGTACGGGATGCTCCGCACTCGGGTGCCGGGCATCGTCTGTTCGTACCCGGTGTACTCGGTGCGGGCGTCGTCGACCCAGCCGCCGAAGAGCACGACATGCGAACCCTTGACCGGGTCGGCCGCGTTGTCGAAGAGCAGGACGTCGCCGGGCCGGAGCTGGGTCTTGGTGATCCGCACCGCGTAACGGGCGAGGTCGCCGGTCCAGGCGTTGGTGTTCAGACCCCAGGCCATCGACACGAAGCCCGAGCAGTCCTGCCGGTAGCCGTCCTTCCAGTACGACGTCATGCTGTACGGCACCTTCGCGGACACCCAGGTCTCGGCCCGCTCCAGGATCTGCGCGCGGGTGAGCGCCATGGGCCCAGCGGCGACGGCACTCGCCGTGGCGGCGGTGCTCGTCGCGGCGGCGGCTCTCGCCGTGGCGGTCGCGGCGGGGGCCGCGCATACGGTGGCGCCGCCCAGCGCGGTGCCGACTGCTGCGGCCGCGACGACCGCCCGCGCCGCGCTCCCGACGGGGGCGGCGCTGTCACGGGCCGCCGAAGCGGCCAGTCTGCGGCGCGCGCAGTCCTCGCAGCCGCAGCTCGGCAGGGGCTCGACGTCCTCGAAGACCGGTATGGACACGCGCACCACTCCTCCACGATCAGGCGTCACACGCCTACATGCCTTCATTACCCGATTTCGCCTGAAAGTTGGCAAAGCGGGAAAGCTGTTTGACCGAAGGTGTGAATCGTCGTGATCGCGGGGAGCTCCCCACCGGAGCCGAACTCACCGGAAAGCACGGGAGAACACCGGGCGACCGCGGGGAAACGACACGAGCCGCCGGGCGTTGGACGCCGGGCGGCTCGTGTCGGGCGGTGCGCGGGTGCGGGTCGCGCCGGACGGCGCGGTGCCCGACGGAGTGTCAGCTCAGGGTCGGTGAGGCGCTCGGGGTGGCCTGCACGGCGATCACGCGCTTGGTCTCCTTGTTCACCATGGAGCGCAGCTTGTCCGGGGTGAGCGAGGTGCGCACGTTCTTGACCTGCTTGCCGTTGATCTCCAGCGCGGGCAGCTGGCCGAGACCGGAGCGGGCGAAGTCGGCCTGCGACTTGATCACCCAGCCCTTGTGGTCACCCTGCTCGATGCACGGCTCGAAGTTGGCCATCTTGATCTTCTTGGCCTTGTGGGCGAGCGTCTTGATCAGCTTCTCGTTGCCGAGGTCGTGGCTGTGCGGGTCCGGCTGGTGGTCCCAGATCTCCTGCACGAACTGCGTGAAGCGGCCCTGGTCCTGCGCGCAGGCGGCCGCGTTGGCGGCGTACTGCGAGCTCTTGCCGCCGTACGTCGCGTCCGAGGAGGTGACGAGCTGGTAGTGGATCTGGACCTGGCCGGTGGTGAGCATCTGGCGCAGGACCGCTTCGTACTCCTCGGCGAACGCCTTGGAGTCGGGGCTGCGCAGGTCCTCGTAGATGGTGACGGTGACCGGGATGGCCGGGCGCACCGCCACCTGGAGGTTGGGGCCGCTGCTGGCGCTGGGGCTCGGGCTCGCGGTGCTGCTCAGGCTCACCGGGCCGGTCGGCACCACCGCGGGCCCGACCGCGCCGGTCGGGGCCGACACCTTGTCGTCCTTGGAGGCGCGCACGTGCGCGCCGATCAGCGCGGAGCCGCCGAAGACCACCACCACCGCCATGATGCCGACCGCATAGGGCCGCACCTTGGCGAGCGGGCCCTTCCGCTTCTTCTTCGCCGGCGCCGCCGCACCGCCGCTTTTGCCGGGTCCCTTGGACTCCGTCATGACTACGCCACCTCGATCGTCCCGCACTGCTCTCGCGCATTTCTACCACCGGTCCGGCCCACCCCGGAAAACGGGTGGCCCGGCGGTCGGTTGCCCCGACGGCCGGGGGCTCCGGCGGTCGGCGGCGCGGACTCGGGTCGGTCGGCACGGCGGGCCCGGGGCGGGCCCGAGGCGGGCCCGGGGCGGTCAGTCGCGCCGGGCGAGCCTGCTGTGGCTGCGGCCGTACCCGAAGTAGATCGCGAAGCCGACCAGCATCCAGCCGGCGAACCTCAGCCAGGTCTCCACGCTGAGGTTGATCATCAGCCACAGCGACGCGCACACCGACAGCACCGGCAGCACCGGCACCCAGGGGGCCCGGAAGGCGCGCGGCAGGTCAGGACGGGTGTGCCGCAGCACGATCACGCCGATGGCGACGACGATGAACGCGAAGAGCGTGCCGATGTTCACCATCTCCTCCAGTTGCCCGACGGTGAAGAGCCCGGCGATCAGCGCGACGATCACGCCGAGCAGCACCGTGGTGCGGTACGGGGTGCCGAACCGCGGGTGGACCCGGGAGAAGGCGCGCGGCAGCAGGCCGTCCCGGCTCATCGCGAAGAACACCCGGGTCTGGCCCAGCAGCAGGATCATCACCACCGAGGTCAGGCCGACCGCGGCGCCGAAGCTGATCAGGCCGGACCAGAAGGGCGCCCCGACCGCCTTGAACGCGCTGGCCAGCGGGGCGCTGGTGTCCAGTTCCGAGTACTTCTGCATGCCGGTGACCACCAGCGACACCGCGACGTAGAGCACGGTGCACACCACCAGCGAGCCGAAGATGCCGCGCGGCATGTCCCGCTGCGGGTGGCGGGTCTCCTCGGCGGCGGTGGCCACGATGTCGAAGCCGATGAAGGCGAAGAAGACCACCGCGGCGCCGGAGAAGATCCCCATCACGCCGAAGGACGACGGGGTGAAGCCGAACATGACCTGCACCAGCGGCGCGTGCAGGTCCGAGCCGCCGCTGGTGTTCGGCTTGGACGGCGGCAGGAACGGCGAGTAGTTGCTGCCGGTGATGAAGAACAGCCCGGCGAAGATCACCAGCAGCACCACGGTCACCTTGACCGCGACCACCAGGCCGGTGACCCGCGCCGACAGCTTCATGCCGGCCATCACGATGGCGGTGAGCACCAGCACCAAGCCCGCCGCGAGGATGTCGAAGCCGTAGTGGCCGCTGGAGTGGCTGAGCTGCTGCGGCACGGTGATGCCCACGTTCGACAGCAGGTTCCGCACGTATCCCGACCAGCCGCCGGCCACCACGCCCGCGCCGAGCGCCAGTTCCAGCACCAGGTCCCAGCCGATGATCCAGGCCGGCAGCTCCCCGATCGAGGCGTAGCTGAAGGTGTACGCGGACCCGGCCACCGGCACGGTGGAGGCGAACTCGGCGTAGCAGAGGGCGGCGAGGCCGCAGACCACCGCGGAGGCGATGAAGGCGAGGGCGATGGCCGGGCCGGCGTACTGCTTGGCGACCGAGCCGGTCACCACGAAGATGCCGGTGCCGACAATGACGCCGACCCCGTAGACGATCAGGTCGAGCGCCGACAGCTCCTTTCGCAGTCCGTGCTCGGGGTCCTCGGTGTCCGCGATGGACTCCTCGATCGTCTTGGCACGGAACACCCCTTGCCGCCGCGTCGTCGCCTCACGCGTGCCGGAGTCCACGAGCGCACCTCCATCGGATCGTCGCACCGCCCCGGTCGGTCCCGAGGCGGTGCTCGTTACTCCACTCCGGTGGATCGCCTCACCCGTAAAGGCGCGCCTAAGCGTCCCTCCACGGTGCAGGGGGTCCACCCCTGCGGGTGAACCCCCTGCATGTGTCGCGGTGCGCCCGCGCGGCGGCTCGCGCCCCGGCCCGGCCGGTGTACGGCGGCCCGGGGGCCGGCGTACGGGCCCGGGCCGGCGTACGGCCGCGGGCGGTCAGTCCTGGCTGACCTCGTCGGCCGCGTCGGCCGTGGCGACCGCGCCCGCGCTGTCCGCCTCGTCGGCGAACCGTCCGTCGATGGTGGCGACCACCCCGGTGACCTGGCGGGCGATGTCCGGCGCGGTGAGCCCGATGGCGGCCAGCACGTCCTTGCGGGAGCCGTGCGCCAGGAACTGCGGCGGGATGCCGAAGTCCCGCAGCGGCACGTCCACTTCGGCGTCGCGCAGCGCCTGGGCGACGGCCGAGCCGACGCCGCCGACCCGGCCGTTGTCCTCGACGGTGACGACCACCCGGTGCCGGGCGGCCAGCGCCGGCAGCTCGGGGTCGACCGGCTTGACCCAGCGCGGGTCGACCACGGTCGTCGTGATGCCCTGCGCGTCCAGCAGCGAGGCGATCTCCAGGCACATCGGGGCGAGCGCGCCGACCGAGACCAGCAGCACGTCCGGGCGCTTGGTCCCCTCGGCGGGGGCGCGCAGCAGGTCCATCCCGCCGATCCGGCCGACCGCGGCGACCGCGGGGCCGACCGCGCCCTTGGAGTAGCGCACCACGGTCGGCGCGTCGTCCACCTCGACCGCCTCGCGCAACTGCGCGCGGACCTGGTCGGCGTCGCGCGGCGCGGCGATCCGCAGGCCGGGCACCACCTGGAGGATGGACATGTCCCACATGCCGTTGTGCGAGGCGCCGTCGCTGCCGGTGACGCCGGCCCGGTCCAGCACGAAGGTGACGCCGCACTTGTGCAGCGCGACGTCCATCAGCACCTGGTCGAAGGCGCGGTTGAGGAAGGTGGCGTAGACCGCGAAGACCGGGTGCAGGCCGCCGGTGGCCAGGCCGGCCGCGGAGGTCGCGGCGTGCTGCTCGGCGATGCCGACGTCGTAGACCCGCTCGGGGAACGCCTTGGCGAACTTCGTCAGGCCCACCGGGTGCAGCATCGCCGCGGTGATCGCGACGATGTCCTCGCGCTCCTTGCCCAGTTCGAGCATCTCGTCGCCGAAGACCGAGGTCCAGTCGGCGCCGCCGGCCGCGACCGGCAGCCCGGTGTCGGGGTGGATCGGGCCGATGCCGTGGAAGCGGTCGGTCTCGTCGCGCTCGGCCGGGGTGTAGCCGCGGCCCTTCTCGGTGATGCAGTGCACGATGACCGGGCCGCGGAAGCGCTTGGCGCGCTGGAGCGCGGACTCCACCGCGTCGATGTCGTGGCCGTCGATCGGGCCGAGGTACTTCAGGCCCAGGTCCTCGAACATGCCCTGCGGGGTGACGAAGTCCTTCAGGCCCTTCTTCGCGCCGTGCAGCGTCTCGTAGAGCGGCTTGCCGATCAGCGGGGTGCGCTCCAGCACCTCCTTGGTGCGGGCGAGGAACTGCTCGTACCCGTCGGTGGTGCGCAGGGTGGCGAGGTGGTTGGCCAGGCCGCCGATGGTCGGCGAGTACGACCACTCGTTGTCGTTGACCACGATGACCAGCGGGCGGTGCTTGGCGGCGGCGATGTTGTTCAGCGCCTCCCAGGCCATGCCGCCGGTGAGCGCGCCGTCACCGATCACGGCGACCACCCGGTCGTCGCGGTCGAGCAGCTCGTTGGCCTTCGCGAGGCCGTCGGCCCAGCCGAGCACGGTGGAGGCGTGGCTGTTCTCGATCACGTCGTGCTCGGACTCGGCGCGCGAGGGGTACCCGGACAGGCCGCCGGTGCTCTTGAGCTTCGCGAAGTCCTGACGGCCGGTGAGCAGCTTGTGCACGTACGCCTGGTGGCCGGTGTCGAAGAGGACGCGGTCGGCGGGCGAGTGGAAGACCCGGTGCAGCGCGATGGTCAGCTCGACCACGCCGAGGTTCGGGCCGAGGTGGCCGCCGGTCTTGGAGACCGCGTCGACGAGGAAGTCCCTGATCTCCTCGGCGAGTTCCACCAGTTGCTGCGGGCTGAGCCGGTCGAGGTCGCGGGGTCCGTTGATACGGGTCAGCAGTGCCACCCGTGCCTCCTCTTCCTAGCGCGCACTTGTCCGTCGCGGCGGGCCGATCTGGCCATTCAGCGAGTCTAATGTTCCGGATACCGGAGCGTCCGCCGACCCGTGCGAGATATGTCACCGGCTGTGTTCCGGCCGGTACCCGCGCGGGCGCGCCCGCACGGCCGTACGACCGCCACACGGCCGTACGACGCAGCGCCGGGTGCGCCCGGACCGTGGTCCTGGCGCACCCGGCGCGGGTGCCTCGTGGCGGGTGCGGCCGGTCGCTAGGCGCGGCCGGACGTCCGCTGTGTCCTGCGGGACACCGAGTCGATGATCACCGCGGCGAGCAGCACCGCGGCCGTGATCATGTACTGGATCGAGGTGTCCATGTTCAGCAGGTTGAGGCCCGTCTGGATGGACTCGATGACCAGGCCACCGATCAGGGCCGACCACACGCTGCCCCGGCCGCCGAAGAGGCTGGTGCCGCCGATGACCGCGGCCGCGATCGCCAGCATCAGGACGTTGCCGGTACCGGCCTGGGTGTTCGCGGTCTCGATCTGGCCGGCGAGGAACAGGCCGCCCAGCGCGGCGAAGCCGCCGGCGATGGCGAACACCGCGATCTGGATCGCGGGCACGTTGATGCCGGCCCGGCGGGACGCCTCGAGGCTGCCGCCGAGCGCGAAGACCTTGCGGCCGAAGGTGGTGCGCCGGACCACGAAGTCGGATATCACCAGGACGACCAGGAACAGCACCAGGGCGTTCGGCACACCGCGGGAGTTGTTCAGCACGATCGCGACACCGTAGGCGACGATCGCCAGCAGCACCGTGCGCAGCACGATCTCGCTGGTGGCCCGGTAGGGCACGCCGGCCTTGCGGCGGCGGCCCTGGTCGACCAGTGCGGTGCCGAGGAACAGCGCGACACCGATGGTGGCCAGGATGTAGGCGCCGGCGATGCTGGAGTTCATGAAGAACGAGGTCTGGTCCATGTAGTGGATCGGACCCTTGTCGGCGATCGAGATGCTGCCGGTCTTGCGCAGCAGCCACAGCATGAAGCCGTTCCAGCCGAGGAAGCCGGCCAGGGTGACCACGAACGCCGGCACACCGATCTTGGCCAGGAAGAACCCGTGGAAGGCGCCGATGAGGACACCGATCACGACCACCAGCAGCGCCGCCAACCACAGGTTCATGCCGTGGGTGGTGGTGAACGTGGCGAAGATCGCCGCGGACAGTCCGCTGACCGAGGCGACCGACAGGTCGATCTCACCGAGCAGCAGCACGAACACCAGGCCGATGGAGAGCAGCCCGGCACCGGCCAGGTAGTAGCCGATGTTGGTGAGGTTGTCCGCGCTCAGGAACCGGCTGTTCGCGAGCTGGAAGACGACGAAGATGATGATCAGCGCCGCGATGACGGGCATCGAGCCCAGCTCGCCGCCCTTGACCCGGCGCTTGAACTCGGTGATGTAGCCGGCGAAGCCCTGCTCACGGACGAGCAGCCGGGGATCGACCGCCACCACGGCGGGCGGCGGCACCTCGTCGATGGGCGCGCCACCCTTCGAGGTGTCAACGGATGTCTTTTCGCTGCTCACTTGGCCGCCTCCGCGTTGCGCGTCTGCCGACGGGTCACGGCGTTGTCCGTGGCACCGGTGATCGCGGCGATGATCTGTTCGTTCGTCGTGCCCTTGACCGGGAACGAGCCGTTGTTCCGGCCGAGCCGGAGCACGTGCACGGTGTCGGCCACGGCGGTCACGTCGGCCATGTTGTGGCTGATCAGAATGACGCCGAGGCCGCGCTCGCGCAGCCGCTCGACCAGGTCGAGCACCTGGGCGGTCTGTTCGACACCGAGGGCGGCGGTCGGTTCGTCGAGGATGACGACCTTCGGCTCGCCGATCAGCGCGCGGGCGATCGCGACGACCTGTCGCTGACCGCCGGAGAGGCTGGCGATCGGGATGCGCACGCTGGGGATGCGGATCGAGAGGGTGTTGAGCAGCTCGCGGGAGCGCTGCTCCATGGTGACCTCGTCGAGGCTGCCGAAACGCAGCAGCTCGCGACCGAGGAAGAGGTTGCCGACAACGTCGAGGTTGTCGCACAGCGCGAGGTCCTGGTAGACGGTGGCCACACCGAGTTGCTGGGCATCGTGCGGGCGGTTGATGGTGACGCCCTTGCCCTCCCACTCGATGACGCCGTCGTCGATGGGGTGGACCCCGGCGATCGTCTTGACCAAAGTGGATTTACCGGCACCGTTGTCGCCCACCAGGGCGACCACTTCTCCGGCATGGACCTCCAACTCGACATCGGTGAGGGCCTGAACCGCACCGAATCGCTTGGAGACTCCGCGCAACGCCAACACGGGCGTAGCGGACACGTGAACCATCTCCTTCGCCGCCTGACCGGCGGGGATGCCGCGTACTGGAACGTCAGCCGCGGTGTGTGTGCCGCGAAGCACACGATGACAACGTTAACGGGGAAGAGGCGGAACCCCGCCCCCGCGGAAGAACCCCGCGAGTGTTTCCGTCCGGCGCCCCGCCCCGGCAGCGGGGTGGTTGATGTGGGGCGGGGCGCCGGACAGGCTCACGGGAGGCGGTGCCGTCAGCCCACGGTGATGCCGGCCGCCTTGCAGGCCGCGACGAACTCCGCAGAGCACAGGTCGGAGGTCTTGTACAGACCGTCCTTCACCACCGTGCTGTTGATGTTGGCCTTGGTCACCGAGGTGGCCGTGATCAGGTGCGACGGGATGGTCTGGCCCGACCCGCTCTTGGCGGTGGTGTCGGTGATCGACTTCCAGTCCTTGCCGGTGATCATGTCGACCGCGATCTCGGCGGTGGCGTCGGCCTCAGGCTTGTAGGGCTTGTAGATGGTGGAGGTCTGGGTACCCACCAGAATCCGCTGCAGGCCCGTCAGTTCGGCGTCCTGGCCGGTCAGCGGCGGGTTGATGTGGTTGGCCTTGAGCGCGGTGACGATACCGCCGGCCATCGTGTCGTTGGCCGAGTAGACGCCCGCGATGTTCTTCGCGCCGATCGAGGTGATCGCCGCGGTCATCTTCTTGTTGGCCTCGGTGTCCTTCCACAGACCGGTCTGCTCGTAGGCGATGTTGACCTTGCCGTCGAGCGCCTTGTGCGCGCCGGCCTTGAACATCGCGGCGTTCGGGTCGGACGGGTCGCCGTTGATCATGACGATCTTGGAGGTCGGCTTGGCGTTGGCGCCCATGGCGGTCAGCAGCGCCTGGCCCTGCAGTTCGCCGATCTTCTCGTTGTCGTACGAGACGTACGCGGAGATCGGGCCCTGGGCGAGGCGGTCGTACGCGATGACCTTGATGCCCTTCTTGACCGCCTGCTCGACCGAGGACTGGATCGCCACCGAGTCCTGCGGGTCGAGGATGAGCACCTTGACACCCTTGGTGATCATCGTGTTGACCTGCTGCGCCTGCGTCGACGGGTCACCGGCGGCGTTGTCGTAGCTGACCTTACAATCGGAGCACAGCTCCTTGATCTTCTTCTCCATCAACGGCTTGTCGAAGGAGCCGTACCGCGCGGTGACGGTGTCCGGAAGGAGGATGCCGATCGACTTGGCGTCGCCGCCCTTGCTGCTGCCGCCCGCCTTGCCGCACGCGGCCATGGTGAGCGCCATCGACACAGCCGCCGTGCCGATGACGATCCGACGCGTCATTGCGTTCATCTGAGGTTGCCTCCCTGACAGGGCCGCAACACTGCGGCCGAGGTGGTCGTGAGTCAACTCCGGCTGACACGTGTCGTCAAGAAGTAAACACTTAACGAGATGGCAACGGCGCGTTTCGTTAGCTGTGTGAACGCTCCGTTATGCCGAAAAGGCGGGTGTATCAACGGGTGTGTTCCCGTCGAGAAGCGTGGAATCGCCCATCTCGCTCAGAACCAGGGCAAGCGCACCCAGAACCTCGGCCCGCGCGCCGAGCGCGCCGGGCATCACCGACAGCCGCTGGGCCGCGCTCGGAATGGCGTACCGCGACACCGACTCGCGGATCGGGCCGAGCACCAGCTCCCCCGCCTCCGCCAGGTCCCCGCCCAGCACGACCCTGCTGGGGTTGAGGAGGTTGCACAGGCTCGCCACGCCCATGCCGATGTGCCGCCCGACGTCGCCGATCACCCGGCGGCATCCCGGGTCCCCCTCGCGTCCCAATTGCACCATTTTGGGAATGGTGAGGTTCTCCCCGTGACTGCCGCGCAGCAGTTCCAGCACGTAGCGCGCCGCGGTGAAGGTCTCCAGGCAGCCGCGGTTGCCGCAGCGGCACACCGGACCGGACTCGTCGAGGGTGATGTGGCCGATCTCCCCGGCGGTGCCGCCCGGGCCGCGGTAGATCCGCCCGTCCACCACCAGGCCGGCGCCGACACCGCTGGCCACCTTGATGTACGCCAGGTCCTTGACCCCGCGGCCGCCGCCCCACACCAACTCGCCCAGGGCGCCGAGGTTGGCGTCGTTGTCCACCTGGACCGGGACGCCGAGCCGGTCGGTCAGCTCCTGCCGCGGGTTGATGCCGCTCCAGCCGGGCAGGATCGCGGTGGACCCGAGCGTGCCGGTCTCCATGTCGATCGGCCCGGGCACGCCGAGGCCCACCCCGAGCACCTTGTCCCGGTCGATCCCGGTGGACTCCACCAGCCGCGCCACCAACTGCTCGGCCCGGTCGAAGCCCTGGGACGCCGAGGCGTCCACGTCGATCGGCTCGGACTGCTCGGCGAGCACCTGGTGGGCGAGGTTGCCGACCGCGACCCGCAGGTGCGAGTGGCCGAAGTCGACGCCGACCACGATGCCCGCGTCCCCGGACAGCGCCACGCTGCGCGCCCGCCGACCGCCCGAGGAGGTCGGCGTGACCTGCACCGTCCCGTTGTCCCGCAACTCGCGCACGATGTTGGACACCGTCGCCGCCGACAGACCGGTCGTGCGCGCGATCTCCGCCTGGGTGAGCGAGCCGGCCAGCCGGACGGCCCGCACCACGCGCTCCAGGTTGGCCCGGTGCAGCGATGACTGCGATCCCGGTGTCTCCACGACATCCACTCCTGCCCGGCAGCCGGAGCGGTTCCGGCTGCCCGCACGGGACGAGGCCCGGGTACCGGCGTCAGAGCTGCCACACCAGTGAGACCCCGTCGTCTACAACATGTGAACTCTAAGTTGAGTGTTAGGGGTGATGTCCCGTCAAGGGGGAGAACCACACCGTTACGCGAACCGCCCCGTACGCCGACCAGCGGCTCCGCACGCTCGCGGAGCCGCTGGGGACAGCGTAAGGGGTGTACCGAGCCGGGCGGAGGGCCTATTTCACGGCACCCGCGGTCAGGCCCGCCTGCACCTGGCGCTGGAAGATGATGTAGATCGCCAGCACCGGCAGCATCGCGATCGACAGGCCGGCGAACAGACCCGACCAGTCGCCCTGGTAGCCCTGCTGCACGGACAGGTCGGCCAGACCCTGCGTGAGCACCCATTTGTCGGTGTTGCCCTGGTTGAGCACCAGGGGCAGCAGATACTGGTTCCACTGCCCGAGCACGTTGAAGATCCCGATGCTGATGATGCCCGGCTTGGCCATCGGCACCATGATCTGGAAGAACGTGCGGGTGTGGCTCGCCCCGTCGACCAGTGCCGCCTCCGCCACCGAGGTCGGCAGCGTTCTGAAGAACGACGTCATGAAGAAGACGGTGAACGGCAGCGAGTAGGCGATGTAGACCAGGATCAGGCCGGGCAGCGTGTTCAGGATGCCCAGGTTCTTCGTCACGAAGAACAGCGGCACCAGCACCATCACGACCGGGAAGGCCATGCCCCCGACGAACAGGAAGTAGATGAAGCGGTTGCCGAAGAACTCGAACCGGGCCAGTACATAAGCGGCCATCGAACCGAACAGCATGGTGCCGACGGTCGAGAAGCCCACCACGATCACCGTGTTGATGAAGTAGCGGCTCATGTGCGCCTTGGTCCAGGCGCGCGACCAGCTGTCCACGTGCGGGTGCAGCGGCAGCGACCAGGGGTGCGAGAGGATGTCGCCCGAGGTCTTGAACGAGCTCCACAGCGCCCATAGCAGCGGTACCGCCACCATCAGCGCCCACACGGCGAGGAAGCCGTGGCTGAAGACGTTCAGCACCACTCCCTCACCGCGCCAGCGGTGTTTGGCCGCGGCGTCGGGCGCGGGCTTCTGGATCACCTGGTTCGGGTTCTTGTCCGCCGGACCGGGCGCGTCTTCGAAAATCTCTGTGGTCATCGCGGCACCCCTAGAACTCGATGCGCTCGCGGCGGTTCAGCCGCAGCGTCAGGACGGCGAACAGCAGCGTCACGATCAGCATCGCGACACCCATCGCGGCCGCCATGCCGTACTGGCTGTTGTCGCGGAATGCCGTCTTGTACAGCAGCAGCGGCACCACGTCGGTGGTCTCGCTCGGCCCGCCGTTGTTGACCGACATCAGCTGGACGAAGGCGAAGCCGTCCATGGCGATGATGCCCATGTAGACCCAGCCGGTGGCCACCGTGTCGCGCAGCAGCGGCAGCGTGACCCGGAAGAAGGTGACATAGCGGTTGGCGCCGTCCAGCAGCGCCGCCTCGTAGATCTCACCGGGGATCGAGGCCATGCCGGCGGAGAAGAGCACCACGTAGAAGCCGACGTTCGCCCAGACCATCACCGCCATGATGCAGGCGAGCGCGATGTTCGGGTCGCCCAGCCAGGACTGCTGGAGCGAGGTGAGGCCCACGTCGCCCAGCAGCGAGTTGAGCAGGCCGTTGTCCGGGTCGGGGTTGTAGATCTGCTCCCACAGCACCGCGATCACCGTGACCGACAGCACCTGCGGGAAGAAGTAGACGATCTTGTAGAAACCCGCGCCCCGAACGCCGACGACCGACGCGCTGTTCTTGCGCCGCCGGCCGCCGACATTGAGCATGAAGGCGAAGAAGAGTCCCAGCGCGAGCGTCACGATCGGCACGATCAGCAGCATCAGGACGTTGTGCCACAGTGCCTTCCAGAAGAGGTTGTTGTGGATGATCTTCTGGTAGTTGTCCAGCCCGATGTAGTGCTTCTCGGGGGTCAACCCGCTCCAGTCCGTCAACGAGATCTGGAAGTCCTGGACGAAGGGCGAGATCACAAGGACCGCGTACAACGCCACAGGAATTGCCAGAAACCCGATGATGAACCGGTACTTGCCGTGTCGCATAGTGCCGGTCGCTCTCGTCTCAGCCGTCAGGGAATGTTCGGGTCACACGTGCTTGAACTTGGGCACGGACGAGTCGGCCTTGGTGGCGTCCGCGGCCTTCTGCGCGCCTTCGATCCACTTCTTGGCATTGATCTTGCCGGTCAGCAGCTGGAGCGTCAGGTTGCCCAGGGTCTCCTGGTTGAGCTTGACGTACCAGTCCTGGAGCCGCGAGTTGAGCACGTTCGGCCCGGCGGCCGTCAGCGCCTTGGACGCGGAGGCCAGGCCCGGGGTCAGGGTCAGGCCCTCCGAGGCGCCGGTGATGCAGGTCAGCGACTTCGTGGTGTTGGTGAAGTTGTCGGTCTGCTTCTTGCTGATCATGATCCGCAGCAGTTCCATGCCGCCGACCGGGTTCTTGCCGTTGGCGGCGACGATGTACGGCTCGCCGGCCGCGGCGTAGACGGTGCCGAACGGCAGCTTGTCGGAGGTGCCGGAGCCGACCAGCGCGCCGACGGCCAGGTCGAAGTCCTTCGGCATGGTCGGGGCGGCCTCGTTCTCCACCCACGAGCCGTCCGCCACTATGGCGGCCTTGCCCTTGGTCCAGGCGGTCTGCATCTGGATGTGGGTCATGCCCTCGGAGCCGGGCATGAAGTACTTCTTCGCCGCGACCTCTTCGTAGTACCCGATGACCTGCTTGACGGCGTCCACCTGCCAGGCGCCGTCCTCGAGGTCGTCGATGGCGTTGAGGACGTCCTTGCCGCCGATCTTGCCGATCTGGGCGAGCAGGTCGAAGTGGACGTAGTACGGGTACTTGCCCGGGTAGGTGAAGAGGGAGATGTTCTCCTTCTTCGCCTTGGCGCCCAGGGCCAGCGCCTGGTCGAAGGTCTGCGGGTACTCCCAGCCCTTGTCCTGGAAGAGCTTGTTGGAGTACCAGCCGCCGTAGACGGTGAACGCGTAGTTGAACGCGTACATCGCCTGGGTGCCGAACTGGCCCTGCTCGACGGTGCCGGCGATCAGGACGTCGCGGACCTTCTTGCTCGGGTCGTCGATGGTGGGGGCGTCCAGCAGCGGGGTGAGGTCCTGGAGCTTGCTCTCCTTGGCCAGGGCCGCGGTGTCGAGGTTGTCGGCGCCGGAGTTGTCCATGATGTCCGGCGGGGTGTTGCTGGCGAAGCGCGGCTGGAGCTTCGGGCCCAGGCCCTGCGTGCCGGTGTGCTTGACCTTGATGCCGTACTCGGAGTTGTAGACCGTCTCCGCGGCCTTGACGTACGAGTCGCCGAAGCCGCCCTTGAAGATGAACGCCTCCAGCGGCGTTCCCTTCTTCACGCCGAGCGGGTTGTTCGCCGTCTTCGCACCGGTGGGGTCCGCCTTCGGCTTGTCGCTGCCGCCTCCGCTGGAGGCGCAGGCCGACAGCAGCGAGGCGGACGGGACGGCCACCACGCCGATGGCGACGGCCCGCTTGATGGCATCGCGGCGGTTGATCTCGGAGCCCATGCTCAAGTCCTCAGCCTTCTTCCAGGACTCATGCGGTGCAGCGGAATCCGCCGACGACCGCGAACAGTTGAAGCGTGAGTGATGCACTGCATCCAGTGAGGCGAGGAACGATAGCCGACGGCCGTGTTGGCCACCCTGTCAGCACCCCCCGCGCGCCCCCGCACTCAGCGGGTTCCCGGACGCCGACAGGTATAGTCCACTTGACTCGGGCAGGGCAAGATCGAATGAGAGTTTGGCCACCAAGCTTTCCCGAGTTGAGACCTGTCCGAAACGTGGGATGTTCGCCCAGCCGAAAGCTCGGACCCGTGTTGTATTCAGTTCCCAACGGCTCTCCCGGTTCGGTGCGTTCAAGTAGTGAACCGGGTGGAAGCGCCCAGCGGCGGGCGACCTGCCGGAAAACGCGGACGGGCCGCACCCCCGGGTGACAGGGGTGCGGCCCGTCCGGCCGACAGTGGTGCTTCGGACGTGTTACGCCCGGGTCATCGGCTCACTTGCGCAGCAGCGAGCGCAGGACGTACTGCATGATGCCGCCGTTGCGGTAGTAGTCGGCCTCTCCGGGGGTGTCGATCCGCACCACCGCGTCGAACTCGACGCCGGTGTCGGTGCTGACCTTGACCGTACGCGGGGTGGTGCCGTCGTTGAGCGCGGTCACCCCGGCGAAGGAGAAGGTCTCCTCGCCGGTCAGGCCCAGGGTCTGCGCGGACTCGCCCTCGGGGTACTGCAGCGGCAGCACGCCCATGCCGATCAGGTTGGAGCGGTGGATGCGCTCGTAGGACTCGGCGATGACGGCCTTCACGCCCAGCAGCGCGGTGCCCTTGGCGGCCCAGTCACGGGACGAGCCGGAGCCGTACTCCTTGCCGGCCAGCACGACCAGCGGGGTGCCCTGCTCGATGTAGTGGCGCGAGGCGTCGTAGATGAACGCGACCGGCCCGCCGTCCTGGGTGAAGTCGCGGGTGAAGCCGCCCTCCGTGCCCGGAGCGATCTGGTTGCGCAGCCGGATGTTGGCGAAGGTGCCACGAATCATGACCTCGTGGTTGCCGCGACGCGAGCCGTAGCTGTTGAAGTCGCGGCGCTGCACGCCGTGCTCGGTGAGGTACTGGCCGGCCGGGGTGTCGGCCTTGATGGCGCCGGCCGGCGAGATGTGGTCGGTGGTGACGGAGTCGCCGAGCTTGGCCAGCACCCGCGCGCCGGAGATGTCGGTGACCGGCTCCGGCTCGGTGCCCATGCCCTCGAAGTACGGGGGCTTGCGCACGTAGGTGGACTGCGGGTCCCACTCGAAGGTGTTGCCGGTGGGGATCGGCAGCGCCTGCCACTGCGCGTCGCCGGCGAAGACGTCCTGGTAGGACTCGGTGAACATGTCCTGGCCGATCGCGGAGGCGACCACGTCGTTCACCTCGGCCTCGCTCGGCCAGATGTCCGCCAGGTACACCGGCTTGCCCTCGGTGTCGGTGCCCAGCACGTCCCGGGTGATGTCCACCTTCATCGAGCCGGCGATGGCGTACGCGACGACCAGCGGCGGGGAGGCGAGGTAGTTCATCTTGACGTCCGGGTTGATCCGGCCCTCGAAGTTGCGGTTGCCGGAGAGCACCGCGGCCACCGCGAGGTCGGCCTCGTTGACCGCCTTGGAGACCTCCTCGGGCAGCGGGCCCGAGTTGCCGATGCAGGTGGTGCAGCCGTACCCGACCAGGTTGAAGCCGAGCTTGTCCAGGTACGGGGTCAGGTGCGCCTTGTCGAAGTAGTCGGTGACGACCTTCGAACCCGGGGCGAGGGTGGTCTTCACCCACGGCTTGCGGGTCAGGCCCTTCTCGACGGCCTTCTTGGCCACCAGGGCGGCGGCCACCATCACGTACGGGTTGGAGGTGTTGGTGCACGAGGTGATCGCGGCGACGGTGACGGCGCCGTGGTCGATCTCGTAGGTGTCGCCCTCGGGGGTGGTCACCTGGGTCGGCTTGGTGGGCACGCCGTTGTGGGTGGCCGGGGAGTCGGAGGCCGGGAAGGACTCCTTGCCCGCCTCCTCGTCGTCGGTGACGTAGTTGCGCACGTCGCGGGCGAACTGCTGCGCGGAGTTGGCCAGCACGATGCGGTCCTGCGGCCGCTTGGGCCCGGCGATGGACGGCACCACCGTGGACAGGTCCAGCTCCAGCTTCTCGGAGTAGTCCGGCTCGGCGGCCGGGTCCAGCCACAGGCCCTGCTCCTTGGCGTACGCCTCGACCAGCGCGACCTGCTGGGCCGAGCGGCCGGTGAGCTTGAGGTAGCTCAGCGTCTCGGCGTCGATCGGGAAGATCGCCGCGGTGGAGCCGAACTCCGGCGACATGTTGCCGATGGTGGCGCGGTTGGCCAGCGACGTGGCGGCGACGCCCTCGCCGTAGAACTCGACGAACTTGCCGACCACGCCGTGCTTGCGCAGCATCTCGGTGATGGTGAGCACCAGGTCGGTGGCGGTGGTGCCGGCCGGCAGCTCACCGGTGAGCTTGAAACCGACCACCCGCGGGATCAGCATGGACACCGGCTGGCCGAGCATCGCGGCCTCGGCCTCGATGCCGCCGACGCCCCAGCCGAGCACGCCCAGGCCGTTGACCATGGTGGTGTGGGAGTCGGTGCCGACCAGGGTGTCGGGGTACGCCTGGCCGCCGCGGACCATGACGGTCCGGGCCAGGTGCTCGATATTCACCTGGTGGACGATGCCGGTGCCGGGCGGGACCACCTTGAACTCGTCGAACGCGGTCTGGCCCCAGCGCAGGAACTGGTACCGCTCCTTGTTCCGGCCGTACTCCAACTCGACGTTCTGCGCGAAGGACTCCGGGGTGCCGAAGCGGTCGGCGATCACCGAGTGGTCGATGACCAGCTCGGCCGGGGCGAGCGGGTTGATCTTCGCCGGGTCGCCGCCCAGCTCCTTGACCGCCTCGCGCATGGTCGCGAGGTCCACCACGCACGGCACGCCGGTGAAGTCCTGCATGATCACGCGGGCCGGGGTGAACTGGATCTCCTGGCTCGGCTGGGCCTGCGAGTCCCATCCGCCGACCGCCCGGATGTGGTCGGCGGTGATGTTCGCGCCGTCCTCGGTGCGCAGCAGGTTCTCCAGCAGCACCTTCAGGCTGTACGGCAGCCGGGCCGAGCCCTCCACCTTGTCCAGCCGGAAGATCTCATACGATTCGTCGCCCACCTGCAAGCTGCTGCGGGCGTCGAAGCTGTTCGCCGACACGACAGTCTCCTTCATGCATGTTCTCGCGCGTACCACCGCATTGCTGGCGTCCCGACGGCACGCCTCGGCAGATATCTCGATGTCGAGATAACTCTAGTACACCACCTCGATTCGGGTACCCCCGGCCCGCCGCGTGATGCGCTGCCCCCATCGAAGCCCGCCTCGACTCCCCCGGCGACCGGGAGGTGGAACCGAATCCGGATGGGCGCCGTCTGTGCGGGTGAGGGGTACACCGCACGGCCGCGCCCCGGATGGCAGGCACCGCCGCCGGCGTTACGGTGAGGACGGGCCGCGACACCGGCCGGGCCGGCCGCGTACCAGTGCCGCAACGAATGTCCCCGACTCGCCACGGATGGCCTAACCCGCGTTGCCCTATCTCATATGTGAGATAGCCTGGTCGACATGACCGACGATTACCTCGCACGCATCGGCAGGCTCATCCGAGACGCCCGTCAACATCGAGGCTGGACACAGGCGCAGCTCGCGGAAGCGCTCGGCACCAGCCAGAGCGCCGTCAACCGGATCGAGCGCGGCAACCAGAACATCAGCCTTGAGATGATCGCCAGAATCGGCGAGGCGCTGGACAGCGAGATCGTGTCCCTCGGTTACGCCGGCCCGATGCACCTCAGAGTGGTCGGGGGGCGCCGGCTGTCCGGCGCCATAGACGTCAAGACGAGTAAGAACGCGTGCGTCGCGCTGCTCTGCGCCACGCTGCTGAACGCCGGCCGGACCACGCTGCGCCGGGTGGCGCGGATCGAGGAGGTCTACCGCATCCTCGAGGTGCTGGGCAGCATCGGCGTGCGCACCCGCTGGATCAACGACGGCAACGACCTGGAGATCGTGCCGCCGGCCGAGCTGGACCTGGCCGCGATGGACACCGACGCCGCCCGCCGCACCCGCAGCGTCATCATGTTCCTCGGCCCGCTGCTGCACCGCACCGACCGCTTCCGCATCCCGTACGCGGGCGGCTGCGACCTGGGCACCCGCACCGTGCAGCCGCACATGAACGCGCTGCGCCACTTCGGCCTGGACATCACCGCGACCGACGGCACGTACCACGCCGAGGTGGACCGCGGCATCACCCCGAAGCGGGCGATCGTGCTGACCGAGCGCGGCGACACCGTGACCGAGAACGCGCTGCTGGCCGCCGCCCGTCACGAGGGCGTGACCGTCATCCGCAACGCCAGCTCCAACTACATGGTCCAGGACCTGTGCTTCTTCCTGGAGGAGTTGGGCGTGCAGGTGGAGGGCATCGGCACCACCACGCTCACCGTGCACGGCGTCGCCGAGATCGACCGCGACGTGGACTACGCGCCCTCCGAGGACCCGGTCGAGGCGATGAGCCTGCTGGCCGCGGCGGTCGTCACCGAGTCCGAACTGACCATCCGCCGGGTGCCGATCGAGTTCATGGAGATCGAACTCGCGGTGCTGGAGGAGATGGGGCTGGACCACGAACTCACCCCCGAGTACCGCGCGGACAACGGCCGCACCCGGCTGGTGGACCTCACCGTCCGCCCCTCCAAGCTGAGTTCGCCGATCGACAAGATCCACCCGATGCCGTTCCCCGGGCTCAACATCGACAACGTGCCGTTCTTCGCGGCCATCGCCGCCACCGCCCAGGGCTCCACGCTGATCCACGACTGGGTCTACGACAACCGGGCCATCTACCTCACCGAACTGACCCGGCTGGGCGCCCAGGTCAAACTCCTCGACCCGCACCGGGTGCTGGTCGAGGGCCCGACCCGCTGGCGCGCCGCCGAGATGATGTGCCCGCCCGCACTGCGCCCCGCGGTGGTGGTGCTGCTGGCGATGATGGCCGCCGAGGGCACGTCGGTGCTGCGCAACGTCTATGTCATCAACCGCGGTTACGAGGACCTCGCCGAGCGGCTGAACACGATCGGCGCGCAGATCGAGATCTTCCGCGACATCTGACCCGGCGGTGCCGCCGCACCCCGTCCGACCTGCTACCTAGAGGGTCAGGACGGGGTGCGGCGGCATCTCTGGGACGTCTCTGGGACTTTGGACCTGCGGCGGGCTACGGGCCGCACTCAACGGGCTCTACCGACCGCCGTGCCAGGGAGACGGTGGATTCGCCGGCCTCCAGTTCCTCGGAGGCGGAGAAGTGGCGCAGGGCGTGGAGGTCACGACGGTTTCGGGGATGTTCATCTTGACCACCCAGCCTTGGGCCAGCCACGACTTCCGGTCGGTGCGGTAGAGCGTGGGTGAGCCGCTGGGCTCGGACTCGGGATCTTTGGCCGCGGAGGTGAGTTCCACAGCCGTCTCCTCGGTAGGTTGCCGACACTTGCGGTGACGTCGCCCTCACGGACGGTGTGCCACGCGTCAATCTGCAAGTTTTGGCAACGTCCTGGCTCACCATGGCGCGCCGGACCTACGGTGTGGGGGCAGTTCACGCCCCGGCGCTCCTCAGCCGCGCCAAGAACGCGTGACAGCGCGAGTTCGCCCGCCGAGCGGCTGGCGCCGTGGAACTCGACGCCGGCCACCGCCCGTTCCTGGCCCAGCCCGCAGCGGTCCGGGACCTGCTGCTGAGCTTGTGGCGTGGTGCGGTCGACCCGGCCGTCCCATTCTGTGGAGGTCAATCAGCGGTCAGGACGAGGTCCGCGCGGTGAAGGAAGTCTCGGACGTCGGGACGTGAACGCCACGGGGCCAGTGCGGTGGTGAATGCCCGGAGGTAGGAGCGGCTGCGGGTGGAGTGCAGGCGGCCGAGGATGGTCAGGGCGTGTTCGCCTGCTTCGAGGCCGGGTTCGAGGTCGCGGCGTTGGAGGTGGGCGGTGGCGACCACGGTGTGGCGGATGCCGACGGCGCGGGAGAACACGCCCGCGGGCATGACCGATGCACGGCGGCTCCAGGAGAGCGACTGATCGGGAAGTTTGAGGTCGCGGTAGATCTCAGCGGCGTCAGTCGCGATGCGGGCATGGGTGAGGTACGCGAGCCAACCGGGATCGCGGGGGTCAGTCTCGGCGGCGTCGACGAGCTGTTCCGCGTGGATGAGCGCGGCGACAGCGCCGGGGGCGTCGCCGGCGAGCCCGTGGGCACGGGCCTGGGCGAGTTTCGCGAAGGCGAGAACCCGGGCGGGAGCTTCGCGCTTGGCCCGCTCGTAGGCGCCTTCGGCCATGTCGACCGCCTCGGTGGGGAAGCCGCGCAGGAAGGTGTGCAGGGCCATGGTGCTGAGAACGTAGGCGCCAACGGCAGGATCGGCGCTGGCACGGGCCAAACGCAGGGCCTGCACGAAGTGGCGCTGGGCGGTGGCATGTTGGCCCATGTCGACGTCGTGCCAGGCGGCGACCCGGGCGAGCTCCGCGGTGGCCGCGAACAGCTCGGCGCCTACGCTTTCGGTGAAGGCGCCCTGGAGGAGCGGCACGGCACGGTGGGTGAGGCAGTCGGTGACCATGCTGGCTCTCCAGTTGCCTCCGCCGTACTTGGAGTCCCATCGGCGGGCATCCTCGGAGGCCGCCCACAGTTCGTCGAGGTCGGCTCGGCCGACGCGGCGTCCCTGGGGATGGCTCGACGTCCTCTCGCTGAAAGGAACGGGGTCGGCGGGCACGGCCAGCCAGCGGGTGACGGGGGTGCTGTACGCGGTGAGGGCGAAAGGGGTTGCGGCGAAGGTCCGGCGGTCCACAGTGCTCCAATACTCCGCCGCGAGGTGCAGCGCCTGGTCGGTGTCTCTGTGGAAAGTCAAGCCACTCCCCGCGTCGAGGACGGCTGCGGGGGCCATGTCCATCCCTTCGAGTGACACGGTTCGACCCAGTCGCTCGCTCAGTGCCAGGGCAAGCAGCGTGGGGATCGGGGGGTCGGGGATCATGCCCCGACTCGTCCAGTTGCTGATCGAGGTGTGGGTGTAGGACCGGGTGACGCCGGCGCCGGCGGCAAGCTCGTTGACGCGGTGCGCCAGGCTCGCGTGGCTGGCTCCGCTCTCCTCGATCAGCATGGCTAATCGTCGGTTGGCGCGTTGGTTGCTCCGTGCCATCACGTCCTCCTTGGACGGTCGACGGCGCGGGGGCCCGGGAGTCCGCGGCGTCCGCGCCGGGTGTCGGACATCGGGTGCGGGACGGGGGCGTTCGCACCAGGGGTGCTGAGGCCGTCCGGCGGGCAGGGTTGCCGGGCTCATCGGAAGCGGCCCCGCAGTTCTCCGCTCAAGGCCCTGTCCGGGCGATCCTGCCGGGCCAGCCACGACAGCTACGGCACCTCACTGCGTTTCCGCCCGCGCGCGAAGGGCCATGGCGCGTGGCTCCGCGGCGGGGAGGGCCCGGTCACGGGCCGGTGATGTGGGCGGTGAGGCGAACCAGCAGGGGGACGCAGTCGCGCAGTTGTCGCCGCTCGTGGTGATCGAGCGCGTCGGCGATGGCGGCGTTGAGCCAGGTGGCGCGGCGGCTGCGCTCCTGCTGGAGGCGGGTTCGTCCGGCGTCGGTGAGGTGCAGCAGGATCTTGCGGCCGTCGCTGGCGTGCGGTTCGGCGCGCACCGATCCACGGTCGATCAGTTCCTTGACGGACTTGGCGGCGGACTGGTGCGTCACTCCGCGCCGGTGCGCGAGTGCGGCCGTGGTCTGCGGGCCGCTGCGATCGAGGTGGCCGAGGATGGCGGCCTCTCCGGGGGGCATGGTGTCGGCGGTCCGCACGGCGCGGACCAGTTCCCCGATCGCCTGTCGGAGGTCTTCGGCCAGCGCGTCGTCTTCCATGGCCCTACCCTAGCCGAACTGTGTAACCAATCTGTACAGCTTGGTTGTACAGTTTCAGAGTTGCCTGAGGAGGCCCACATGCATCTCACCAAGTTCGGCCACGCCTGCGTCCGTATCGAGAAGAACGGCCGTCGGCTGGTCATCGACCCCGGGGGTCTGACCGAACCGGACGCGCTCGACGGCGCCGAGGCCGTCCTGGTCACCCACGAACACTTCGACCACTTCTCCGAGGAGGTGCTCCGCAGGGCCACCAGCGAGAATCCCGCCCTGCGCATCTGGACCGACCGCGCCGTCGCCGATCGGCTGGACGGCCTCGGCGGGAGGGTCACCGCCGTGGGCGAGGGAGCGGCCTTCACGGCGGCCGGCTTCGACGTCGCCGTGCTCGGCACGTGGCACGCGGTCATCCACCCGGACATCCCGCGCGTCGGCAATGTCGGCTTCCTCCTCGACGAGGCTCTCTTCCATCCCGGGGACGCCCTCACCGTGCCGGACGTCGCCGTCGACACCCTGCTGCTGCCCGTCCACGGCCCCTGGTCCGCCACCGGGCAACTGATCGACTACGTGCGCGAGGTGGCCCCGCGGCAGGTCTGCGCCATCCATGACGGCGCCCTCAACGACGTCGGCGTCTCCATGGTCGGCGGCTTCCTGGGAGACAACGGCCCCGGTACCGGGGCCCGTTACCACCGTCTGCCCGTCGGCGCGTCCATCGAGATCGGCCCGGAGCCCGTCCGGTGACCGGCCACCGCCGCGGGATGCCCCGGGCCTCTTGCGAGCCGTCCGGCGGTCAGGGGACGCCGGTCAGGGCGGTGGCGATCAGGTGGGCGACCGGGGCCGCGTGGGCGGTGAGGTAGAAGTGGCCGCCCGGGAAGGTGACCAGGTCGAAGGCGGACGTGGTGTGCTCCTGCCAGGCGGCGGCCTCCTCGGCGGTCACCTTCGGGTCGTCGGCGCCGGTCAGCACGGTGATCGGGCAGTCAAGGAGCGGCTCGGGGGCGGAGCGGTGGCTCTCCACGATGCGGTAGTCGGCGCGGATCGCCGGCAGCACCATCCGTACGAGTTCCTCGTCGGCGAAGACCCGGGAGTCCGTGCCGCTCAGCGCGCGGACCTCGCGCAACAGGCCGTCGTCGTCGAGGAGGTGGGCGCGTTCGGGCCGCTGCCGGGAGGGTGCCCGGCGGCCCGAGACGAACAGCGCGGCCGGCGGCCGACCGGCGGCCCGCAGCCCGCGGGCCACCTCGAAGCCGAGGACCGCGCCGAGGCTGTGCCCGAAGACGGCCAGCGGCCGGTCCGTCCACGGCAGCAGCGCGGCCACCACGTCGCGGGCCAGCGCGTCCATGCTCGGCGCGAACGGTTCGCCGCGGCGGTCCTGGCGGCCCGGGTACTGGACCGCGAGCACCTCCACCTCCGCGCCGAGCAGGTCGGGCAGCTCCGCGAAGAAGCTGGCCGAACCGCCGGCGTGCGGAAGGCAGACCAGGCGTACCGGGGCGTTTGGGCGGGGCCGGAAGCGGCGCACCCACAGGCTGCCGCGCGGGTCGCCGCTCACGCGGCCCTCGGGCGGTCGTAGCGGTGGAAGCCGCGGCCCGTCTTGCGGCCCAACCGGCCCTCCTCGATCAGCCGGTCCAGCAGCGGCGGCACCGCGTGCCGGGGGTCTCCGGTGCCGTTCTCCATGCTGCGCGCCACGGCGGCGATGACGTCGAGGCCGATCAGGTCGAGGACGGTGAGCGGGCCCATGGGGTGCCCGCAGCCGAGGGTCATGCCGCGGTCGATGTCCTCGGCCGTGGCGACGCCGGACTCGTACATGCGCACGGCGGCCATGAGGTACGGGATCAGCAGCGCGTTGACGACGAATCCGCTGCGGTCCTCGGCGCGCACGATCTGCTTGCCGAGCACGCCGGTGACCAGCGCCTCGGCGCGCTCGGCGGTGCGGTCGGTGGTGTACGGGGAGCGGATGACCTCCACCAGCGGCATGGTCGGCACCGGGTTGAAGAAGTGCAGGCCGATCACGTCGCCGGGGCGGCCGCTGGCATCGCCCAGGTCGGTGATGGACAGGGAGGAGGTGGTGGAGGCGAGGACCGCCGCGGAGTCCTCGACGGTCTTCGCCAGCAGGGCGAACAGCCGCAGCTTGGTCTCCCGCTCCTCCGGCACCGCCTCGACGACGAACTCCCGGTCGGCGAACGCGTCCGGATCGCCGCCGAACACCGCGCGGCGCTCGGCGTCCGCGCGTCCCGCGTCGTCGATACGGCCCTTGGCGTGCGCCCGGTCGAGCAGTCCGAGGACGCGGCCGCGGGCACGGTCGGCGGAGGCCGCGCCGGAACCCAGGACCCGCACGTCGAGGCCGGCCCGCAGGCACTCGGCGGCGATGCCGGCGCCCATGGTGCCGCCGCCGACCACGCCTATCCGACGGGCGCTCATGCCGCGCTCCGCAGCGCGGGCGCCGACCAGCGCAGCAGGCCGGCGGCCACCGCCATGCCGGCGCCGAACCCGGCGAGCAGCACCAGGTCGCCGGGGCGCAGCGCGCCGGAGCGGTTGGCCTCGTCCAGGGCGATGGCGACGGAGGCGCTGCCGGTGTTGCCGGAGTGGTCCAGCGGCAGGTGGGTGGCCGCGCCGGACAGCCCGCAGGCGTCGACGAGTTCGGCGACCATCATGCCGTTGGCCTGGTGCGGCACGAAGTGGTCGATGTCGGCCGCCTTGTGGTCGCAGCGCTCCAGCAGCGCGTCGATGACGCCGGGCACGTTGTCCATGACGTAGTCGCGGACCTCGCGGCCCTTCATGTGCAGGACGTGGCCGCCGTCGGCGACGGTCGCGGCGGAGGCGGGGCGGCGGCTGCCGCCGGCGGGGATCTCGATCAGGTCGTAGGCGCCGCCGCCGCCGACCATGTCGAGGTCGATGAAGCCGGGACCGTCGTCGACGGCGGCGACCACGGCGGCTCCGGCGCCGTCTCCGAACAGCACGCTGGTGGCCCGGTCGCCGAAGTCGACGAACCGGGAGTACACGTCGGTGCCGATGACGAGGGCCTTGGCGGCGGGCCGCAGGGTGATCAGGGCACGGGCCAGGGCGAGGGAGGTGACGAAGCCGGAGCAGGCGATGTTGACGTCGAAGCAGCCCGCCCGGTGGGCGCCGAGCGCGTACTGGACGAGGGTGGCGGTGGCCGGTATGGGCGCGTCGCCGGTGGTGGTGGAGACGATGAGGTAGTCGATGTCGCCGGGGTCGAGGGCGGCCGCGTCGAGGGCGGCACGGGCGGCGTGCACGGCGAGGTCGGAGGCCGCCTCGTCGGGGGCGGCGAACCGGCGCGAGACGATCTTCGTCCGCCTTTCGATCCACTCCTCGCTGGTGCCGGGCACCATCCGGACGACATCGGCGTTGGTGACCACCCGTTCGGGCAGGTAGGAGCCGGTCGCGAGGATGCCGATGCCGACCGTCGGCGGGTCCGTGGTCATGTTCGTGTCCCTTCGGGTGGCGGGCGACCGGGTCAGCCCGCGGCGGCCGCGGTGAACGACCGCAGCGGGGTGAGGGCGTGCTCGCCGATCCGGGCGCGCTGTTCGGGCGCGGTGACGCCGAGGCCGGGAGAGGGGGCGAGGCAGAGCACGCCGACCTTGCCGATGTGCTGGTTGAGCTGCACCCGCCGGGTCGCCTCCCCGACCTCGGCCAGCGGGTACACCTCGGAGATCACCGGGGCGATGCGGCCCTGCTCGAAGAGGCGGGCGCACTCGGTCATCTCCTGCAAATTGGCTATGTGGCTGCCGATGATCCGTTTCAGCTTCATCCACAGGTAGCGGTTGTCGAAGGTGTGGTGGTAGCCGGTGCTGGAGCCGCAGGTGACGACCGTGCCGCCACGCCGGACGACGAACACGGAGATGCCGAAGGTGGCGCGTCCGACGTGCTCGAACGCGATGTGCGGGTCCTCCCCCACCTCGCGGCGGATGATCGCGCCGAGCCGTTTGCCGGCCTTGACGGCCTGCTCGGGGTCGTCACCGGTGTCCTGGCCGATGCCGATCTCCTCGCGGTTGATCACCACCTGGCAGCCGAGCCTGCGGGCGACGGCCTCCTTCCGCTCGGAGCCGACCACGCCCACCGCGATCCCGCCGCCGTTCCTGACGAGTTGGGCCGCGTACGCTCCGAGCCCGCCGGCCGCGCCCCAGATCAGCACGACGTCGCCCTGCTTCATGCGGGCGCCCCGGTCGCTGACGAGCATCCGGTAGGCGGTGCCGCCGCACACGGGGATGCCGGCGGCCTCCTCCCATGTCAGGTGCGGTGGCTTCGGGATGAGCTGGCTGGCGCGCGCGATCGCGTAGTGGGCGAGCCCGCCGTAGTTCGTCTCGAAGCCCCAGGCCAGCTGGCCCTCGCTGAGCATGCCGTCGGTCTGGGTGGCCGGCTCCTGGTCGTCGACGTGGGCGGGGCTGACGATGACGTGGTCGCCGATCCGCCGGCGCCGCACGCCCGAGCCGACCCGCACCACGACCCCGGC
The DNA here is from genome assembly GCF_044744625.1 of Streptomyces sp. NPDC087270. NCBI lineage: Bacteria > Bacillati > Actinomycetota > Actinomycetes > Kitasatosporales > Streptomycetaceae > Streptomyces > Streptomyces sp. NPDC087270. The sequence goes on along the minus strand of NZ_JBIUYR010000015.1, from coordinate 55,141 downwards.
GGCGTCGGAGCCGAGGACGTGGAAGGGCTGGTCGTGCCGGGTCGCCCAGCCGCCCTGCCGGGCGTAGGAGCGCAGGAAGCGGAAGGTGGACACCGGCTCGAACTTCGCCGACCACACGGTGTTGTAGTTGACGGAGCTGGCCATCACGGCGACCAGCACCTCGTCAGGGGCCAGTTCGGGCATCGGCACCTCGCCGACGTGCAGCGTACGGCGGACGTCCTTGTCCGCGCCGCTGTCCGCCCGCGCGAAGACGTTCTCGTCCTCGACGCGCAGGTGCGCCGCGGTGTAGGTGCCGGGCAGCGGGGCGCGGGCGAGCTCCTCCGGGGCGGCTCCGGACAGCACGGCGTCGGTCAGCACGGCGTCGGTCAGGGACATCGGTACCTCACTGGCTGGTGGACGGTTCGACGGACAGCACGTGACGGAAGAGGTTGCGGGGGTCCCACCGCGCCTTGACCCGCTGGAGCCTCGGGTAGTTCTCCTTGTAGTAGAAGGTCGACCAGGGCACGCCGGAGGCGTTGTGGGCGGGGTCGGCGAGGTCCGCGTCGGCGTAGTTGATGTAGCAGCCGTCCCAGGTGCCGTCGGGCACGGGCACCCCGCCGGTGGCGGCGTAGACCTCCTTGTACATCCCGCGCACCCAGTCCAGGTGGGTGTCGTCCTGGGCCGGGTCGGTCCACCACGCCTGGTACTGCATCTTGACGACCGAGTCGCGCTGCGGGATGGCGGTGGCGTCGGAGGCGACCGTGGAGATCTGCCCGCCGTACGGGAAGATGATCAGGGAGGCGCCCGGGTTGCTGTAGTCCGTCCTGGTCAGGTAGCGGTGGATGGTCTGCGCCTGCTCGGTGGTGAAGTTGCCCTTGAGGTAGGCCGACTTCGCCTTGACGCGTACGGCCGGGGCCGCGTAGTTCGAGGTGGAGATGTACCGGGTGGCCTGGCCCCAGGTCGCCTTGGTGGGTGCGGCGACCAGTGCCGCGCGGACGCCTTCGGCGGTGCCCTCGCCGATCGCGGCGAGGTAGTCGGCGAGGATGTCCTCGGCGCCGGCCACGGTCGCGTCGACCTGGGTGACGAGGGTCAGGGCGCCGGCGGCGAGCTGGTTGAGGCCGAACAGGCTGGACAGGCCGGTCTCCGGGGTTCCGGGGGCGCTGTGGGCGCCGAGCCAGTCGATGTAGTTGCGCAGCAGCCGGACGAAGTCGGCCTCGTCGACGGCGGTCCACGGGATGGCCGTGACGTTGAGCAGGACGTGCGAGGGCGGCTGGGGCAGCAGCGTGCGCGGGTCGTCGCCGGACGCGCCGGGGGTGCGGAACCAGTACCGCGTGACCACGCCGAAGTTGCCGCCGCCTCCGCCGGTGTGCGCCCACCACAGGTCGTGGTACGGGTCGTCGGGTTCGGCGGTGGCCACGACGGCGCGGGCCCGGCCGCCGGCGTCCACGACGACCACCTCCACGGCGTACAGGTGGTCCACGACCAGGCCGAACTGACGCGACATCAGCCCGTATCCGCCGCCGCAGGCATGGCCGCCCATGCCGACCGAGTAGCACAGCCCGCCGGGCAGGGTGACGCCCCAGCGGTGCAGCAGGGTGTCGTAGACGTTGAGGAGGATCGCGCCGGGCTGGACGGAGAAGGCGCGGCGCTTCTCGTCGTAGGCCACCTCGTCGAGGGTGGACAGGTCGAGGACGGCCTCGATCTCCGGGTTGTAGACGAAGTTCTCGAAACAGCCGCCGCCGCTGCGCACCGAGAAGCGCTTGCCGGTGTCCACCAGTTCCTGGACGGCGGTGACCGCCTCGGCGGTGGAGCGGATGACCCGGATCTGCTCCGGGTCGCCGATCCAGCGCTGGTTGTAGCCGCTGGTCATGTCGTCGTACCGGGGTTCGCCGGGGGTGACGACGATCGGTTCCTGGGCCGGTTCCGCGGCCTGGGCCGTGCCGGACGACGTCACTGCCACGGTTGCTCCCGCGATCGCGTATCCGAGGAGTTCTCTGCGGCCCGGCTCAGCCATGGGCCACCGCCGGCATCCGGGTGATGGCGCTGACGAAGTTGCTGGTGATGCGGACCGGCTCGCCGATGTGGAAGTCCGGGGTGCGGCGCAGCAGTTCCTTCAGCAGGACCCGCAGCTCCATCCGGGCGAGCACGTTGCCCAGGCAGTGGTGGGGGCCGCCGCCACCGAAGCTGATGTGCCGGTTGGGGGTGCGGGCGAGGTCGAGGACGTTGGGGTCGGCGAAGACGCGCTCGTCGCGGTTGCCGGATGGGTAGAAGAGTGCCATTTTGTCACCCTCGCAGATCTGCCGGCCGTGCAGCTCGATGTCGCGCGCCGCGGTGCGCCGCAGCGTGAGCACCGGGGTCGACCAGCGCAGCAGCTCCTCGATCGCCTTGCCCGAGCGGGCGTCGAAGTCGGCGGCGAGGAAGGCGCGTTGCTCGGGGAAGTCGGACAGCGCCTTGCCCGCGTGGCTGATGGTCTGGCGCGGGGTGTCGAAGCCGGCGCCGATCAGCAGCAGGAAGAAGGCGCTGATCTCGGCGTCGGTGAGGCCGTCGCCGTCGACGCGGGCCTGCACCAGGTCGGTCATCACGTCGTCCTGGGGGTCCTCCCGGCGGGCCCTGGCCATCGCGACGGCCTTGCCGGAGACCAGTCCGACGACCTCGTTGACGATGTCGGCGCGATCCCGCCCGCGCTTCTCCGCCTCGTCGCGGCTGGACAGCATGACGGTGATCGCCTCGGTGAAGCGGTCCAGCTCCGCGGGGTCCAGGCCCAGCATGTACGTCATCGTCCAACGGGCCATCGGCATCGACACCTTGGCCACGAAGTCGCACTCGCCGGCAGCCGCGAAGTCCGCCACGATCCGGCCGGCCTCGGCGCCCATCGAGCCGCGCATCTGCTCCATACGGGCGGGGCTGAAGGCGGACGTGACCAGGCTGCGCACCTTCAGGTGGCGGGGCGCGTCCATGGCGACGATGGACTGGGTGGCCTGGAGGATCTCCTCGGGCAGTTCCTCGAACTGCACTCCCTTGCCCGAGATGTAGAGGTCCGGCCGGCTGCTCACCGCCACGATGTCGGCGTGCCGGACGACGGCCCAGAAGCCGTCGTCCGGGGGCGTCGGCAGCAGGCTGCCCTCCGGCGCCTTGTGCCAGGAGATCGGGCGTTCGTCGCGCAGGACGCGGAAGGTGTCGTCCCAGGCCGCCGGGGGCTGCGACCAGAAGTCGATGGACGATATGTCGGCGGTGTCGAACTGCCGGGCCACGGTGGTCACCTGGGTCTCCTCCTCGGGGAACGGCGCGCAGGGCCGTGGGAGTCGGCACGGCCTGACGTGCCGATGCATCGCCTGAGCATGCGTCCACCCCCTTGCCGCGGCCTTGTCAGACCGCTTGCGGCTTCCTTGCGGGCGCAGGGACCGGCTCCTCATCGCGGGGCAGGGGCCGGCTCTTCCGTGCGGGGCAGGGACGAGTTCACCCGCTCTTGCGCAGCCTCGTCCGCTCCGTGCCGCTCAACTCGGCGAGCAGCACCTCCTGGATCAGCGCATCCCGGAACGTGAGCCGGAACGGCGGCCGCGGCACCCGCCGCAGCAGCCCGCAGCGTGCCGCCGCCTCGATGGCCGCCTCCGGGTCCGTGCCGGGCGACACCGCGTGCCGGACCAGTTCCAGGTCGAAGTCGGCGCCCAGTGCCGAGCAGCAGCGCAGCACCTCCAGCACCGGCTCGGGCAGCCCGGCGATCCGCCGCCCCAGCGCCTGCCGGACGCCCAACGGCACATCCACCAGTGCCGACTCCACCGCCGTACGGTGGTGCAGCAGCTCCGGGTCGCCGACGCCGGCCAGGAACTCGTGCAGGAAGTACGGGTTGCCGCGGCTGCGTCCGTGCAGGACCCGCAGCACGTCGTCGGGCACCCTGACCCCCGTCTGCAGGCTCACGAGATCCGCGGTCTCGGCCCTCGACAGCCCGGTCAGCCGGAGGCTGCGGGTGCGCGGGTCGCTGATGATGTCGGTGACCACGCCGCCCTTCATGAAGTCCGCCGCGACCCCGGTGTCCTCCGCGATCACGACGACGCCGAGCGGCTCGCCGTGCAGCCGGGTGCGCAGGAGCCCCAGCAGTTCCAACGAGCGCGCGTCGGCCTGGTCCAGGTCCTCCAGGACGACGACCAGCGGCGCCTCGGCGGCCAGCACCAGCAGCGTCTCGGACATGGCGTCCTGGATACGGAAGCGGGCCAGGATCGGCGGCTCCTCCGCGGTCAGGCAGCGCCGGCCGGCCTCGGGGTCGAGCATCAGCGGAGCGAGCAGGCTGCCGAAGCGGGCCTCCGCCCGGCGGAACGCCTCGGGCCGGGAGACCGCCAGCTGACGGAAGATCTGCGACCAGACCCAGTACGCAGGTATGCCCTCCCCGGAACTGCAGCAGCCCCACACCACCTCGTGCGGCGAGCCTTTGAGGTGCGCGGTGGCGTCCTCGACCAGTTCCGTCTTGCCCACGCCCATCTCGCCCAGCACGGCGTAGAGATGGCTGCTGCCGTTCAGCGCGTCCTGGATGTGGGCGCCGAGCAGGGCGCGCTCGCGTTCCCGCCCCACGAACTTGCCGCCGGCCGCGCGGGCGACGCCGGGGGCGGAGGCGCTGGGGGCGGAGGCGGTGGGGGCGGGCAAGCCGAGGGGAGCGGGTGCGGCCGCGTGCGGAGCGGGGTCCGCGGCGGTCGGGACGCCGTGCGATGCCGTGCGGAACCCGGCGACGGAGGTGCGGGGCGCCAGGGGCAGGGGCAGCGCCGCGGCCGGGGCCGGACCGGCGGGTACCGGGTGTGCCGCGGCCTCGGCCGGGCCCACCGGCGCGTTCGGCACGGGACCGCCCGGGAGGGCTTTCACTCCCATGACGGCGATGACGTCGGTGGCACCAACGGCCCCGGCGCCGGCCGGCGGCGCGTCCGCGAGGTTCCCGGTGCTGCCGAAACCCGTGGCACCGTCGGCGTTCCCGCCGGCGAACGTGACACTGCCGGCGTCGAAGCTGTGCACCGTGGCCACGGTGTCCGCCGCGCTCGGCCGTCCCGGTCCCACCGAGCCCCCGGTGGCGGCGAAGACCGTGGCCGCCGGGGGCCGCCCCGGGCCGGTGTTCGGCTCGGCCGGCCCCCTGCGGTACGCCCCGGCCCCGCCCGCCGTCGTGCTCACCGGCCGTGCCGGCGGCTCGGGCAGGATGAGGCGCTGGTGGAGGATGTTCGTGTGGACCCGCTGGAGTTCGCCGCCAGGGTCCACGCCCAGTTCCTCGGCGAGGTGGCGGCGGGTCTGTTCGTACAGGCGCAGGGCCTCCGCCTGGCGTCCCAGGTGGTACAGGCCGGTCATCAGGTGGCCGACCAGGCGTTCGTGGGTGGGGTTGTGCTGGACCTCGGGGTAGAGCACCCGGACCAGGTGGTCCGCGTCGCCGAGGGCCAGGCACGCGTCGGCCTGGGCCTCCAGGGCGGTCAGGCGCAGGTGTCCGAGGCGTTCGATCTCGTCGGTGATGGGGCCGTAGGAGACGAGTTCGAGGTACGGCTGGGCGCGCCAGAGGGAGAGCGCGTGCGTCAGGTCGGCGCGGGCGAGGTCGTAGCGGCGGTCGGCGACGGAGCGCCGGCCGCGTTCGAGGAGCCGCTCGAAGCGGTGCACGTCGACGAGTTCGGGATCGAGTTCGAGGACGTAGCCGGGGGCGCGGTGGTTGAGCCGGGCGTGACCGCCGCCTTGCTCCCGGGCCCGGGCGAGAGCGCGGCGCAGGTGGGAGACGTAGGTCTGGAGCGTGGCGAGGGGGTGACGGGGCGGGCGGGCGCCCCAGAGTTCGTCGATGAGCTGCCCGGCGGCGACGACGCTGCCCGAGCGCACGAGCAGCAGTCCGAGCAGTGCGCGGTGGCGCAGGGGGCCCAGGGGCAGCACCCGCCCGGCCTGCATCGCGGTGAGCGAGCCGAAGGCACGCAACTCCCAGGCGGCGGAGGCGGTTTCCTTCGTCTGGCCTGGTGCCCACCCGGCCCCTCTCGGCGCCAGTGTCGTCACGCTCGCCTGGTCCACGGTCTCGCGCTCGGAGGGTTCAGCCATGCCCATCCTTACTTCACGGGAGGTGGGGTGGATCGTGCGTCGCCCGGTCCGGGCAGTGCACATGTGCCGTGGTCCACTCGGGCTGTCGAGAACACGGCCGGATTCTTCCGGCCGGACCACAAGGTCCGGGTGGGCGGTGGAAGCCTGCCCTGCGCACCTTCTGCCGCGGTTCACCTCCTCGGGTGCGGCCGATCCGTTCTCACAGCTCGCACCGGTGTCCGTGCTGGTGCACGGCTTGCCGGAACCCCCGTCAGTGATGCTGGTGCGATCGTAGAGCACTTGTTTTGCGTCTGGTGCAGAACTTTGACTTTTTTGACCGAGATGGGGCGGGTTGACGCCTGACGGCACAAAGGTGTCGTTGGGTTCGAGGAAGCGTGCGCGTGCGTACGGCCGTGCGCCGGGGGCGCGTTCCGACGTGCCCGACATTCCGACGTGCCGACGTGCCCGACCTGCCGACCTGCCGACCTGCCGACGCAAGGGTCTCGCAAGGCACCGGCCAGCGTTCCGCAAGGTGCGCCGCCAGCGCCCGGCAAGGGGCGCGGGTCATGCTCCCCGCATCAACCCGGCAGGACCCGGAGCAGGGAACCGTCCCGTGGCCAGGAAGGCGCAGTCGTGCAGGAGATGCAGGTGACCGAGGAACTGGACGTGGGCTTCGTCCAGACCCCCCACGAGGTGCTGAAGCGGCTCCGCGAGGCCGGACCCGCCGTGAAGGTGATGCTGCCGAACGGTTCGCTGGTCTGGATCGTGACCCGTTACGACGAGGTGCGGCAGGCGCTGAGCGAGGCCCGGCTGAGCAAGGACTTCAAGGGCCTCAACGAGCTGATGACCAAGCACACCAAGGAGGGCCACGCGCCGAAGCAGTACGACGAGGCACTCGTCGGCCACATGCTGGCCAGCGACCCGCCGGACCACACCCGGATGCGCCGGCTGGTCAACAAGGCGTTCACGCCGCGCCGGGTCGAGGGCATGCGGCCGATGCTGGAAGCGCTGACCACCCACCTGCTCGACGAGATGGACCGGCAGGAGGAGATCGACCTGCTGGAGGCGTTCGCCTATCCGGTGCCGATGGAACTGCTCTGCACGCTGCTGGGCGTGCCGGAGGCCGAGCGGCTCGCCTTCGGCCGGTACGCGGCCACCGTTCTGTCCGACCTCGCGCCGGAGGGCTACGAGGCGGCCACCCAGGCGATGCGCGAGTACCTGGTGAAGCTGATCCAGGTCAAGCGCGAGAACCCCGGCGAGGACCTGCTGAGCGCGCTGATCACGGCCCGCGACGAGGACGACAAGCTCAGCGAGGGCGAACTGCTCGCCACGATCTACCTGATGTTCTCGGCCGGCACGGAAACGGCGGTCAACCTGATCGGCAACGGCGTGCTCGCCCTCCTCACCCACGCCGGTGAACTCGCCAGGCTGCGCGCCGACCGCGCGCTGCTGCCGCAGGCCGTGGAGGAGTTCCTGCGCTTCGACGGCCCGGTGAACCTCGCCACGTTCCGGTACACGATCGAGCCGGTGGTGCTCGGCGACGTCACGATCCCGGTCGGCGAGGTGGTCATGGTGTCGCTGATGGCCGCCAACCGCGACCCCGACCGCTTCGACCAGCCCGAACTCTTCGACATCACCCGGCCGATCGGCGGCCAGATGACCTTCGGCCACGGCATCCACTACTGCATGGGCGCTCCGCTGGCCCGCCTGGAGGCCGAGATCGCCATCGGCATGCTCCTCGACCGCTTCCCCGACCTGTCCCTCGCCTGCGACCCGAACGAGTTGCGGTGGCGGCTCAGCACGGTCACCCACGGCCTGGAGAAGCTGCCGGTCAGGCCGCACGGGGCGGGCTGAGGCCCCCTCACCCGCCGGGTCCTCCCCGGTGATTCCTCGTTCGGCGGCACGGCGGAAGGGACAACTGTCATGGGCGCGGTTCACGACGCGGACACGGGTGCCGGCACCCCCACGGGCCCGCGGGACAAGCCGATCGCGGTCGTCGGCATGGCGTGCCGGCTGCCGGGCGCCCCCGACCCGTCCGCCTTCTGGCAGTTGCTGCGCGAGGGGCGCGACGCGATCTCGGAGCCGCCGCCCGGCCGCGGTCCGGCGCACCGCGGCGGCTACCTGGACCGCGTCGACGGCTTCGACGCGGCCTTCTTCGGCGTCTCGCCCCGCGAGGCGCTGGCCATGGACCCCCAGCAGCGACTCACCCTGGAGCTGGGCTGGGAGGCGCTGGAGGACGCCGGTATCGCCCCCGACTCCCTCAGCGGTACGCCCGCGGGCGTGTACGTCGGCGCGATCGCCGACGACTACGCCGCCCTTCTGCGCCGCAGCGGCCCACAAGGCCTCACGCGGCACGTGTTCACCGGAGTCCAGCGAGGAGTGATCGCCAACCGGCTCTCCTACTCGCTGGGGTTGCGGGGGCCCAGCATGACGGTCGACTGCGGCCAGTCCTCGTCACTGGTCGCAGTCCACCTGGCCGCCGCGGCCCTGCGCAGCGGCGAGGCGGAGCTCGCCCTGGCGGGCGGCGTGCACCTGAACCTGGTGCCCGAGAGCACCACCGCCGTCGACCGCTTCGGCGCGCTCTCCCCGGACGGCCGCTGCCACACCTTCGACGCGCGCGCCAACGGCTTCGTGCGGGGCGAGGGCGGCGCCCTGGTCGTTCTCAAGCCGCTGTCCCGCGCCTTGGCCGACCGGGACCGCGTCTACTGCGTGCTCAGCGGCTCCGCCGTCAATCACGACGGCGGCGGCGAGGGCCTGACCGTACCGAACGCCGAGGCCCAGCGGGAGGTGGTGTCCGCCGCGCTCGCCGACGCGGGCGTGCGCGCGGCGGACGTGCAGTACGTCGAACTCCACGGCACCGGAACCCCGGTGGGCGACCCCGTCGAGGCCGCCGCGCTCGGTGCCGCGCTGGGTACGGCTCCCGGCCGGACGGCCCCCCTCGCGGTCGGCTCGGCCAAGACCAACGTCGGTCATCTCGAAGGCGCCGCCGGTGTGGTGGGCCTGCTGAAGGCCGCGCTGTCCCTGCATCACCGCGAGCTTCCGGCCAGCCTCAACTTCGAGACGCCGAATCCGGCCATCCCCTTCGAGCGTCTTCGGCTGCGGGTGCAGACGGACACGGGCTCCTGGCCCCGGCCCGACCAGGCGCTGGTGGCCGGGGTTTCGGCGTTCGGGGTGGGCGGTACGAACGCGCACCTGGTCCTGACGGAGGCTTCGCCGGTGGAGCCGGCGGCGCGGGCGACGGTGGCGGTGCCGGAGCCGGCGGGAGCGGTGCCGGAGCTGGCAGGAGCGGTGCCGCTGGTGGTGTCGGCGGCGAGCGCGGAGGCTCTGGCTGCCATGGGCGGGCGGCTCGCGGAGCGGCTGGAGTCAGACCCGGGGCTTCTGCTCCCCGATGTCGCCCACGCGCTGGCCACCACCCGCGCCACGCTGCCGCACCGGGCCGTCGTGATCGCCGACAACCGGAACACCGCCCTCACCGGCCTACGAGCCCTGGCCGAGCACCGGCCCACCCCCCACCTCATCACCGGCCACGCCACCCACACCACCAGCCCCGGACCCGTCTTCGTCTTCCCCGGACAAGGCTCCCAATGGCCCGGCATGGCCCACACCCTCTACGCCCACAACCCCACCTTCCGCGACTCCCTCAACACCACCGCCGCCGCCCTCGACCCCCTCACCGGCTGGTCCCTCATCAACACCCTCACCGGACCCGACCACGCATGGCTGGAACGCGTGGACATGGTCCAACCCGCACTCTTCGCCATGATGATCGCCCTCACCCACCTCTGGACCACCGCCGGCATCCAACCCGCCGCCGTCATCGGCCACTCCCAAGGCGAAATCGCCGCCGCCCACATCGCCGGCATCCTCACCCTCCACGACGCCGCCCACATCATCACCACCCGCTCCACCGCCATGCGCCACCTCTCCGGCCACGGCGGCATGGCCACCATCAACGCACCCGCCCACCACATCCAGCAATATCTCCACGGCCACAACGCCACCATCGCCGCCCACAACTCCCCCACCACCACCGTCATCACCGGCACCCCCCAAGCCCTCAACCACCTCACCACCCTCTTCCAAAACCACGGCTACCGCGTCCGCCGCATCAACGTCGACTACGCCTCCCACTCACCCCAAGTCGACCCCCACCAACACCACATCACCACCACCCTCGCCCACATCCAGCCCCAGCCCGCCACCATCCCCATGATCTCCACCGTCACCGGACAACCCATCCACGGACCCGAACTCGACCCCACCTACTGGTACACCAACCTCCGCCAACCCGTCCTCTTCCACCAAGCCCTCACCCACCTCACCACCACCGGCCACCACACCACCATCGAAACCAGCCCCCACCCCATCCTCACCCCCGCCATCCAAGAAACCACCCCCCACCTCACCACCCACCACACCCTCCGACGCCACCACGCCACCCCCACCGACCTCACCACCGCACTCGCCCACGCCCACACCACCGGAACCACCCCCACCTGGACCACCCAAATCCCCACCCCCACCACCCAGACAACCCTCCCCACCTACCCCTTCCAACACCAACGCTACTGGCTGCGATCAAGCGTGACCGTGGCGGCGACCGCTGCCCCGCCCGTGGTCCCGGACTCGGTGGAAACCGGCGACGGCTCGCCCCGGGACCGCTTCTCGGGCCTGTCCGGGGACGACCTGCTCGACGAGGTGCTGAGCCTCGTCCGCGTGCACGCGGCCGTCGCTCTCGGGCACGACTCGCCGGAGCCCATCGTGGCCGACCGTGCCTTCCAGGAGCTGGGGTTCGAGTCGCTGACGGCGGTCGCCCTGCGCCGGCGGCTGGTCGCGGAGACCGGTCTGGAACTGCCGGTGAGCGTGGTCTTCGACCACCCGACACCCACGCTGCTGGCGGAGCACCTCGCCGGCCTGCTCGCCGAGGACGAACCGGAGCCGGCGGGCGGGGACGGCTCGGAGCTGACCGACGCGACGGACGACGAACTGTTCGCGCTGATCGACGCCGACGGCGCGGACGGAGCCGAGGAGGCGAGATGAGCGACGAGACCACGCTGCGGGAGTATCTGCGCAAGGCCACCTCCGCGCTCCAGGAGCAGCGCCGGAAGGTGGAGGAACTCAGCGACCGGCTCGCCAAGGCGGAGCAGTCCCGGCGGCACGATCCGGTGGCGGTGGTCGGCATGGGCTGCCGCTGGCCCGGCGGCATCGACACCCCGGACGAACTGTGGCGTGCCCTGGTGGAGGAACGGGACTGCCTGTCGCCGTTCCCCACCGACCGGGGCTGGGACGTGGCCGACCTGTACGACCCGGAACCGGGCGTCTCGGGCCGGTGCAGCGTGCGGGAGGGCGGTTTCCTGCCGGGCGCGGCGTCGTTCGACGCGGAGTTCTTCGGCTACACCCCCGAGGAGGCCGCCGGGACCGACCCGCAGCAGCGGTTGCTCCTGGAGACGGCGTGGGAGGCCGTCGAGAGCGCCGGAATCGATCCGTCGACGCTGGCCGGGTCGGCCACCGGCGTCTTCGTGGGACTCACGCCGCAGGGGTACGCGGGGAGCGGCGGCGGGCGGGAGCGGCCGCAGGAGGGCACGGACCATCTGGCCGTCGGCACCCTGCCCAGTGCCGCGTCGGGGCGTATCGCCTACGTCCTGGGCCTGCACGGCCCGGCGCTCACCGTCGACACCGCCTGCTCCTCGTCCCTGTCCGCGCTGCACCTGGCCCGCCGCTCGCTGCTGTCGGGCGAGTGCGCGCTCGCGCTCGCGGCGGGCGTCACGGTGATGGCCGTACCCGATGTGTTCCTGGAGCACAGCAGGTTCAGCGCTCTCGCGCGGGACGGTCGTACGAAACCGTTCTCGGCGCGGGCCGACGGCGGCAACTGGGCCGAGGGGGTGGGCGTGCTGCTGCTGGAGCGGCTGTCGGACGCCGAGCGGCTCGGGCATCCCGTGCTGGCGCTGGTGCGCGGGTCGGCGGTGGGCCAGAACGGGATCAGCAACGGGCTGGCCGTGCCCAACGGCCCGGGGCAACGGCGGGTGATGATGAGCGCGTTGGCGGACGCCGGGCTGCCGGGCACGGACGTCGACTACGTCGAGGCGCACGGCACGGGCACCCCGCTGGGCGACGCGATGGAGGCGGAGGCGATGCTCGCCGTCTACGGCCGGGAGCGGCGGCCGGGGCGGCCGCTGCTGTTCGGCTCGATCAAGTCCAACCTGGGCCATCCGCAGTCGGCGGCCGGGATGGCGGGCGTGATGAAGGCGGTGCTCGCGCTCGGGCACGGCACCGTGCCCGCGACCTTGAACTGCGTACCGTCGCTGGAGACGGTGGAGCGGTCCGCCGGGGTGCTGCAACCCGTACCGACCGCCCTGCCGTGGCCGAGGACGGGCCGGCCCGAGCGGGCCGCCGTGACGGCGCTCGGCGCGGGAGGCACCAACGGGCACGTCGTCCTGGAGCGGCCCGCGCGTCCGCCGTGGGAGCGGCCCGCGCCCGCCCGGGTACGGCCGTTGCCGTGGCTGCTGTCCGCGAAGGACCCCGCCGCGCTGCGGGGGCAGGCGCACAAGCTCCTCGCCCACCTCGACGCGCACCCGGCGCGCTGGTCCGACGCGGACATCGCGTACTCCCTGGCCGTCACGCGGAGCGCGTTCGCGCACCGGGCGGCCCTGGTCGGCGCCGACCGGGGGCAGTACCTGGCGGGGCTTCGGGCGCTGGCCGACGGGGAGCCGTCGCCGTGGGTCAGGTCGGGACTCGCCCGCACCGGCCGGACCGCGCTGGTCTGCACCGGACCCGCCGCCACCGCGCTGCCGTCCCACGGCCGTCTCCCGTGGGAGTGGACCGCCTTCAGGGACGCCGTCGCCGATCTCGACGAGGCGCTGACCCCGTACGCGGGCGGACGTTCCCTGACGGAACTGCTCGACACGGCGGAGGCGCGGGCCACGGACGAGGACGCGTCGCTCGCCGGGTTCGCCGTGGTCGTGGCACACGCCTGCCTGTGGCGGGCCTGCGGGGTCCGGCCCACGACAGTGATCGGCGAGGGCCGGGCCGGGGGCTGGGCCGCCGCGCATCTGCGCGGCGACCGCACCCTGGAAGCGGCGCTCGCCGGGCTCACGGGCGGTGGCGAACCGCCGGTCGAGCCCTCCCCGGCGCGAACGGATCACGCCACGGGAACGGGCCGCGCGACGGGATCGGGTCCCGCGTCGATCGCGTTGCCAGTCGCGCCCGACGCCCAGTCGCCCTCCTTCGCCTGCCAGTTGGGCGCCGCGTTCGTCTCCGGTATCCGGCTGGACCGGGAGGCGGCCTTCGGCGGACCGGACGTGCGCCGTGTCCCGCTGCCGACCTACGCGTTCGCCGGAGCGCACCACTGGTGGCTCCCGCCGGCTGCCCCCGACCCCGAACAGAGGTGAACCACCATGTCGTTGACCGACGCCGTCCTGTCCGGGGCCTGCCCCGACGACCTGGAACGCGCCACACCGCCCTCGCACTTCACCGCCGCGCACCTGCGCGTGGAGGACGAGGGAACCTTCGGTGACACCGAGGACAAGGACGTCCGCCGTACGCTGCGCGTCGGCGAGGTGCCGATGCCCGAACTGGCCCCTGACGAGGTGCTGGTCGCCGTGATGGCCAGCTCCGTCAACTACAACACCGTGTGGTCCGCGAAGTTCGAGCCGGTGTCCACCTTCCGCTTCCTGCGCTCCTACGCCCGGCAGGGCGGCTGGGCGACCCGGCACGACCAGCCCTTCCACGTCCTCGGCTCCGACGCCGCCGGGGTCGTCGTGCGGATGGGCTCGGGCGTGCGGCGCCGGCGGATCGGCGACCACGTGCTGGTGAACGCGGCCCGGGTGGACGACCAGGAGCCGGCCAACCAGGCGGACGGCATGCTCGGCGAGCACCAGCTGGCCTGGGGGTACGAGACGAACTACGGCGGGCTCGCCCACTACGCGATCGCGCGCGCCAGCCAGCTCATCCCGAAGCCACCGCACCTGACATGGGAGGAGGCCGCGACGATCCCGGCGTGCGCGGGGACCGCGTACCGCATGCTGGTCAGCGATCGCGGGGCGCGGATGAAGCAGGGCGACGTGGTCCTGATCTGGGGCGCCTCCGGCGGGCTCGGCGCGTACGCGGTCCAGCTCGTCAGGAACGGCGGCGGCATCGCGGTGGGCGTGGTCGGTTCGGAGGAGAAGGCCGCCGCCGCCCGGAAACTGGGCTGCGACGTGGTCGTGAACCGGCGGGAGATCGGTGTCGGCGACGACGAAGGCGGTGACCCCGAGTTGACGCTCAAGGCGGGCAAGCGGCTCGGGCGGATCATCAGGGACGCGGTGGGCGCGGACCCCGACATCGTGTTCGAGCACGTGGGCCGGTCGACCTTCGGTATCTCGGTGTTCGTGGTCAAGCGCGGTGGCACGGTCGTCACCTGCGGGTCCAGCACCGGCTACGCGCACCAGTTCGACAACCGCTACCTGTGGATGCGGCTCAAGCGCGTCATCGGCAGCCATGTCGCCAACCTCCAGGAACAGGTCGAGTGCGCCCGCCTGTTCACGCTCGGCGGGGTCGTACCGGCGCTGTCTTCCGTGTTCCCGCTCGACGAGATCGGCGAGGCGACCCGGCTGGTGCAGCTGAACCGGCACATCGGCAAGGTCGGCGTGCTCTGCCTCGCCCCCTCGCCCGGCCTCGGCGTCACCGCGCCCGAACTGCGGGCCCGGATCGGCGCGGAGGCGCTGAACCCGCTGCGGGAGTTCGCCGCCCACCCGTCGACTGCGATTGACTGACTCCCCGTCACCATCGCGCTACCGAGAGGAAGTTTCCATGACCGACTCCGCATCGACCGCCCCCGTCCCCGAGGCCGTCGGCAAGCTGTACGACCGGCTCACGCTCACCGCGCTCGACGACGGCACGTTCAACCCCAACATCCACATCGGCTTCTGGGACACCCCGGACTCCGAGGCCACCTTGGAGGAGGCGGTCGACCGGCTCACCGACGTGCTGACCGAGCGGCTGGCGGTCGACGACTCCTCCAGCGTCCTCGACGTGGGCTGCGGGGTCGGCGGCCCGGGACTGCGGGTGGCGCGGCGGACGGGGGCCCGGGTCACCGGGATCAGCATCAGCCAGGAGCAGGTGAAGACGGCCAACCGGCTGGCCGAGGAGGCCGGGCTCGCCGACCGGGCCGTGTTCACGCACGGCGACGCCATGAAACTCCCCTTCGCGGACGGCTCGTTCGACGCCGTGATGGCCCTGGAGTCGATCATCCACATGCCCGACCGGCAGCAGGTGCTCACCGAGGCGGCCCGGGTGCTGCGGCCGGGCGGGCGGCTGGTGCTGACCGACATCTTCGAGCGGGCGCCGCGCAAGGAGGTGCCGCACCCGTCGATCCAGAAGTTCTGCCGCAACTTCATGGTGACCCTCGCCGACGCCGACGACTACGTCGCCCTGCTGCACCGTTCGGGCCTGCGGCTGCGCGGGCTGCTGGACATCACCGAGCACACCCAGCAGCGCACCTTCCAGGAACTGTCCCGGCCGGCCGCCGGCGGGGAGCGCCCCGAGGCGCTGGGCCAGACCAACCTGCCGGATCTGTTCCAGCCGTCCGACATGCTGGGCGTGGACGAGTTCGGCTGCCTGCTGGTGGCTGCGGTGCGCCCCTGAGGCGACCGCCCCGCGGCCCGGCCGCTCGCCCGGCCGCTCGCCCGGCCTCCGTGCGGGGACCGGGCGAGAGGCGCGGGCGGGTCGGGGGTGCTACGGGTAGGTGCGGCCCGCGAAGCGCCGGGCGAAGCCGTCGCCGACGTCGGCCGTCACGGTGTAGTCGTACTGGCCGTCGGAGGCCGGTGCGAGGGTGAGCGTCTTGGAGCCGCCGGCCGGGACGGAGGAGGACGTGGCGCCGCTTCCGGAGTAGCCGTTGGCGCCGACGGTGAACCGCACGGCGACGGTGCCGCCGTTGGTCAAGGTCAGCACCAGGGAGCGCGGCGATGCCGGGGCTATCGACAGCGCCGCCTCCGGGTGGCCCTTGGTGGTGTCGCTCCAGGTCCGCACGTCGCCCTGGAAGCCGCGCAGGTAGCCGTCGGGGCCGTGCAGGTCGAAGTCGTACGGCCCGCCGCCGTAGGTCTGGGCGCTGAAGTAGTCCGAGATGTTCCCGCCCGCGGGCAGCGTGTACTGCCAGCTGCCGTAGGTGCGGTGGTTGACGGCGTAGGCGGAGAACGCGGCGCCCAGCGAGCCCGTGCCGACCGTCTTGAACCAGATCCGCCCGGTCGAGGTGTCCGTCCACGACGTGGTGTCGAAGAAGTAGTCGATCCGGCGGGCCGGCCGGGTGCCCTGTTCCTGGACGGGTGCCACCGGCGTGGCCGGCGGCGCGGCGTCGGGCAGCGAGTTCTCCGCGTCGCAGGCGGCGACGAGCGCCTTGGTGTCCGGGAGCGACGGGAAGGAGGTGTTGGCCGTGGTGAAGTCGAAGGCCGACATCAGGTCGCCGCAGACCAGCCGGCGCCACGCGGAGATGTTCGTCTCCTTCACGCCCGTCCAGTTCTCCAGGAAGCGCAGCGGCGATGTGTGGTCGGCGACCTGGGAGTTGACGTATCCGCCGCGGCTCCAGGGCGAGATGACGATCATCGGCACCCGCGGGCCGAGGCCGATCGGCGCGCCGCCGACGAACTCGTCGGCCGTCCCCGACGGCGGCACCGGCGGCGCCACGTGGTCGAAGAAGCCGTCGTTCTCGTCGAAGTTGAGGAAGACCACCGTCTTCGCCCACACCGCCGGGTTCGCGGCGAGCGTCTGGAGGACGTACTGCGAGGTGTAGTCGGCGCCGTAGGCCGGCGGATAGTCGGGGTGCTCCGACTGGCTGGCCGGGGCGACGATCCAGCTCACCGAGGGCAGCGTGCCGGCGGCGACGTCCGCGGCGAAGGCGCCGGCGGTACGGCGCTGCATGCCGTTGACGTACAGCGGGGACGTGGTGGCCGCCTGCTGGAAGCTCTTGAACCACGCGAGCGGGTTGTCGTCGTAGTTGTCCTGCTGCTGGTAGACCCGCCAGGAGATGCCGGCCGCCTGGAGCCGCTCGGCGTAGGTCGTCCAGCTGTAGCCCTTCTCGGAGTTGTCGGTGACCGGGCCGCCCTTGGTCCCGGCCGGGTCGATGGTGGCGGACCACTGGTAGAGCCGGTTGGGGTTGGTCGGGCCCTGCACCGAGCAGAAGTACTGGTCGCAGACGGTGAACGCCTCCGCGAGCGCGTACTGGAACGGGATGTCGGCGCGCTGGTAGTACCCCATGGAGTACGCGCTCTTGGCCGGGACCCAGTTGTTGTACAGGCCGTTGTTCCACGCGCTGTGGGTGCCGGACCAGCCGTGGTCGAGGTCGACCACCCGCTGCGCGTCGGTCGTCGAGGTGTCCAGGTGCCAGGGCAGCACCAGGTTGCCGCCGGAGGGGCCCGAGCTGGTCTGGTGGAGGACGTCGGAGTTGTTCGGGAAGCGCAGGCGCGAGCGGTCGGCGTATCCGCGCACGCCCTTGAGCGTGCCGAAGTAGTGGTCGAAGGACCGGTTCTCCTGCATGAAGATCACCACGTGCTCGACGTCGTCGAGCGTGCCGGCGGTCGGCGACGCGGCCATCGCCTGCTGCATACCGGCAGGCAGCGCGGCGGCGAGGGATGTGCCGGCAGCTGCGCCGAGGAACGTACGGCGGGTCAGAGGCGTCACAGCTTCTCCTCAGTCGTGTGGGGGCCGTAGGAGCGTGTCGAGGCCCGGTGACGGCGCCTCGAAGGGATACCTGCCCGGGAGTGAACAAGTCGTCAAGTTTGGACCAGACCCGTTATCCTTTTGTGATTCGCGTCGGGCGATGCCGGCGCCATCCGCGGGGAACCCCGCCGCGTCGGGTCAACCCGGCGCGGCGGGGCGGGAGTTCGTGGGGCCAGGGCTCAGCTGCTGTGGGAGACGGTGAGCCCGTAGAAGGCGACGCGGGCGCCGTTGGTGGTGCTGTCGGAGGAGGACTGGTTGTAGGAACCGGCCTTGAAGTACTGCTTGTAGGCGTCGAAGGACGACGCGATGGCGTAGTGCGTGGTACTGCCGTTGACCGTCAGGTCGATGGTGTCGCCGCCGGAGACGGCGATCGTGTAGCTCCAGGTCTTGCCGATCGACACGTGGCCGACCGTGTGCGTGGTCTGGCCGCCGGACGGCGAGTTCTCCACGCCGGCCACGATGTCGCCGTTCGCGTGGTAGTAGAGCTCGATCAGCGGCTTGGTGGACGACCCGCCGCTGCCGAGGTGGATCTGCCCGACGCAGACGTTCGACGTCACGGAGACCACGCGCAGCGTCGCGTTGAGCTTGTGGCTGCCGCCGAGCGACCAGTCCGCGGCGCTGCCGTTGGAGTTCATCTCGCGCAACTCGGAGCGGGCGTAGTTGGAGTTGGGCGTGGTGACGCCCTTCTCCGGGGCCCAGAAGGTCATCGCGCCGTCGCGGGTGTCGGTGTAGAAGTACGAGTCCTGGAAGCCGTCGTCGCCCTGGAGTTGGGAGGACGGGATGGTGGTCGGCGAGCCCGGGGAGCCGACGGGCTCCTGCAACTCCCAGACCGACAGGTTGAAGTTGCCGCCGGGCGCCTTGGTGGGGGACGCGGCGCTCGCGCTGGTGGTGCCGAGGAGCCCGAGGGTCGCGGCGACGCCCATGGCGGTCGCCGCGACGAGGAGCTTGGAGCGGATTCTCATGTGGGGGGGAACCTTCCGTGCTCGTTGTTCAGTTACGTGAACTAGGTCTAGTCCTTTGGACGTTCACTTGGATAGCACGGGCGGGGCGGGCCGTCAATGACCCTGTATAGGAATGGAGTTCATGTCGCTGAACGTCAACTCGACGGCGTGCGGCGGGATCGGGGCGAGCGGAACGCGTACGGGCGGTTCGGCACGGGCAAGCGTGCACGGGCGAGCGGGTACCGGGTACGGACGAGCGGGTGCGGGCGGAACGGCACGGAAGGGGTGCGGGCGGAACCGCAGGGAAGGGGTCCAGGCGGTTCGGCGGCGGGCCGGCCGCTACAGACCCGTCACCGAACTCGACGCCGTGAGCTCGTAGACGAGGGTGATCTCGCACCGTTCGCCCGGGCCGAGGGCCAGTGCGTAGCGGACGATGCCCTCGTCGTCGGGCTCGTCGGGGGCGGGTGACGAGGACTCGGCCCGCACCCGTACCTCGACCGCCGAGACCTCCGACACCGGGACGCGCTCGCGGATCACCAGTTCCTGCGCGCCGCCGCCGTACGGTGCGTCGAGCCGGGACACGAACAGCCGGACCTGACGGGTGATCACCGTGCGCTGGTTGATGGCGGCCAGCCCCGCGGTGTCGCGGGTCTCCTCGACCTGGCGGACCACCCGGAAGGTGTCCTCGCTGCCGAACGCCAGCCGGACCTGGGCGCCGACGCCGGTGAACGCCAGCTCGCCGCGGCCGACGAAGCCGCTGCCCCGTACCAGGTCCACCGGTCCGGCCAGCAGCACATGGCCGGCCGCGTTGGTGAAGTGCGCGGTCGTCACCAGCAGCGGCGACAGCTCGGGGGCGCAGGTGCGCTCCGCGCGGCAGGGCGCGGTGAAGGAGGACAGGTGCACGCGGTGCGGCCGCCCGTCGGAGGGGACGTCGACCGGGTGCGGGGCGGCCAGCGTACGTACCGCGCCGCCGTCGTCGAGCCCCGGCAGACGTGCGGCCCCGGCCCCGCCCGCGGCACCGGTCCCGGGTGCGCCCGCGTCGCCGGCCGAGTCGTCGCCGACTGTACGGATCTCCTCCTCCCGGAGGTTCACCTCCACGGTGCGCCGCTCCTCCGCCGAGCGCTCGCGCAGCGTGAGCACGTCCTCGGTGAGGGCCGGCGGGTTCGCGGCGAGGGTGGGCCGCGCGGTGGACAGCGACAGCGCGACGCCGTGCCAGTCCTCGCCGGTGGCCTGCCACACGAACGCGTCGGTCTCCAGCCGCACGGAGTCCCGGTCCGCGCCGAGCGTCGCCCGGTAGGCGGGCCGCCACAGCGCGCACGGGACGAGATGCGTGACACGGACCTCCGCCGGGCCGGCGCCCTCCGCCTCCACGACGAGTTCGACGTGCGCGGTCAGCACCTGCGGTTCGCTTTCGGTGGCCGCCAACGCCGCCCGGGCCTCGCCCAGTTCCTCGCCGATGTCGTGCAACCGGCGGCGCAGCCTGTGCAGTTCGCCGATGCGGGTCTCGGCCTCCTGGTCCACCCGGTCCAGCCGGTCGGCCCAGCGCTCCGGATCGGCGGAGCCCGCGCCCGCACCCTGCACGATGTCACGGTGCAGATCGGTCCTGGCCTGGTCGATCACGGCGAGCGCGTTCTCCTGACGCTGCTTCAGCTGCCGCGCGTCGTACAGCTCCCGTTCCAGTTCGTGTACGTCGCGGCGCAACTGCGAGGCGTCGAGGCCGGGTTCGCCGGGCGGAGCGGGCGTGTACGCGCGGACCACGCGGGCGTCCACGACGCGGGCGGCGGGGGCGGGTTCGCCGGAGGCGGGCGCACCGTCCGCGCGATCGCCGTCCGCGCGATCGCCGTCCGCCGGGCGGGCGGAGAGGTCCGCGCGCAGCGAGCGGTCGACGGCGAGCGGCGTGACCGGGCCGACCCGCAGCCGCTGCACACCGGCGACGAGCGGCACGGTGCCGGTGCGTTCGACCTGGGCGCGGTCCTCCAGGCAGGTCACCGCGGTGATGGGCAGGTGGAGCAGGTCCCGCTGAGCGGCGGCGTCCGCACCGGCGCCGGCAGGAGCGGAGTCCGGAGCGGCCGGGGTCTCCCGGGCGAACGAGGAGTTCCGGGTGGACGGGAAGTCCGTTGCGGGGAAAGGGTCCTGGGCGGGCGAAGGGTGCTGGGCGGCAGACATGGTTCAGTTCCTCCGGTTTCCGCCGACGACCGACTTCCCCACCGGCAGCCGGATCTCGAACCCTCCGGTGAGGGTCGCGGTCCGCCCCGGCTCCAGCGTGACCCGCCACACCCGGGCCCCGGCGACGTAGGTCCCCTCCTGGCCGTCCAGTGGCGCGCCGGGGTCGGTCCAGCGCGGCTCGGCCCGACGCTCCTCGATGCGGACGTCCTTGTCGGCCGAGGTCGGTATGCGCTCGCGCACCTCCACGAGCGCCGGGTACGGCAGCCGGTTGGCGACCTCCACCTCCACGGTGTGGTCGAGCACGGTGGTGCCGCCGCGCAGCCCGGCGGTCGACTCGCGCATGTGGGCCCGCCGCGCCACCTGGACGCTTTCGGCCACCCCGAGGCCGACCGCCTGCCGCTGCCCCGGGGCGAGGGTCGGCAGGGCCGCGGTGCGCACGAAGTCGCCGTCGACCATGACGTCGGCGGGGCCGGCGAGCAGCGGGTGCGCGGAGGTGTTCGTGACCAGGACCGTGCCGAACACGGCGGTGTCCTGCGCCGGGACGCAGACGTACTCGAACTCGGTGCGGACCGGGATCTCGCTCACCGGCACCGTGTGCCACTGGCCGTCCGCCTCGACGTCGGCCGGTGCCGCGGTGTCGAAGCGGTAGTCGAACGAGCCGGCCGACAGCCGGACGTCCACCGCGTGCGCGGGGCGGGCCAGGCGCGCCACGGCCGCGGCCCGGCGGCGGTACTCCGTGACGACCGCGTCCGTGCCCTCACCGGCGGTGCGCAACGTGCCGCGGCCCTCGGGCGCCTGCGGGCCGGCCATCACCAGGCTTGCGTAGTCGAGGAGTTCGGCGGCGGGGGCGAGGTGGGCAGGCGGCGCGGGCTGCGGGGCCAGGGCCGGCAGCGGTGCGGTCGGCAGCGGCGGGGCCCCGGGGGCGGGTCCCATGTCCGCGGAGACCTTGGGCCGGCGGGCGGCGGCGCGGTGCCGGGGCTGCGCGGACGGGGGCGCCGGCGCGGGCGGCGCGGACCCGGAGAACGAGCGGGTGACCTCGGCCGCGCCTCCGTAGCCGAAGTCGGCCTCCTCCTGCGCCGCGCCGTGGCCCTCGCCCAGCGGCCCGAAGGACGGGGACCGGGTCAGGGCGCCTCCCGGCGCGGGCGGCACGACGGGGGCGGAGGCCAATGCGTGACCCGCCGCCGGCAGTTGCGGGTGGCGCGCGTCCTCGGCGGCCTTCGCGGTGTCGTAGCCGGTGAACAACTCGTCGAGGCCGGGCGGGGGTTCGCGCCAGCCAGGGCCGGCGGGCTCCTGCTGGCTGCGGCCGATCCGCAGGCTGCGCAGCTCCGGCAGGTCGGCGCGGCGCAGCAGGTCGGCGGTGGACAGGCCGAGCCGTACGCCGGTCCAGTCCTCGCCGGTCCGCTGGGCGACGCAGGCGCGCAGCACCAGGGTGCCGGCGCCGCTGCCGCCGTCCAGGCGCAGTTGGTAGACGGGGGCCCAGGTGGCGCCGGGTACGTGGTACTCCAGTTCCACCTCGGCTGCCGCGGAGGAGTCGGCGGCGTCATCGGAGGGGTCGGTACCGTCATCGGAGGGGTCGGCGCCGTCGGAGGAGTCGGTACCGTCCACGGAGACGGTGCCGTCATCGGAGAGGTCGGCGCCGTCGGAGGAGTCGGAACCGTCCACGAAGACGGTGCCGTCGGCCGGGCCCGCGCCGTCGGACACCAGGGTCACCACCGCGTACACGGACGGCTCCACCCGGTCGGCGAGCAGCGCGCCGGACGACTCGTTCAGCCGGTGCCTGAGGACGTCGGCGTCGTGTTCGGCCTGCTCCAACTCGTCCTCGGTGGCGCGCAGTCGGGTGTGCAGGACGGCCAGCCGCGCGTCGACGAACCCGGCCAGCGCGAGGATGGACTCCACGGGCGCCCAGCGGGGCGGGTCGCCGCGCCGGGTCTGGGGCGGTTCGGCCCGGAACCCGGCGACCTCCTCGATCTCGCCCGCCAGCCGCTCGCGCCGGTCCCGCAGCCTCGCCAGGCGGTCCTCGGCGTCCTCCAGGTCCAGCCGCAGGCCGGGGGCCTCCTCGCCGCGCCGCAGCGTGGCCGCGACATCGACGCGGATGTCCGCCACCCGCAGCCCGGGCGGCCCCGACACCACGCTCCCGCGCAGCGAGCCCGCGCTCAAGGTCGGTGGCAGGCCGCCGATCCGGACCCGGACCGTACCGTCGCCGCCGGGAGCGGACTCGGGTGCGGCCGTGGACGCCGGCCCAGCCGCGGTCACGGCCGTAGGCAGGACGACCGAGGCTCGGCGCGTGCACACCGCGCCCTCGGCGTGCACCACGACCGCTGTCAGCACGGACCGCGCCTCTCCCGGCCCGCTCCCGCTGTCCGCGGTGCTGGTCGGCGCGCTCTCGCCGTTCTCCATGCCTCCCCCTGCCGGCCGGCGTGCTTCCGGTCACGGGGACCGGAACTCGTCCGTACCCTAGCCGAGTTCGGCCGGGCGCCCGCAGGCGCGGGGCTCAGGCGAGGGTGGCGACCAGGATCGCCTTGATGGTGTGCATGCGGTTCTCGGCCTGGTCGAAGACGACGGACCGCTCGGACTCGAAGACCTCGTCGGAGACTTCGAGGTAGTCCAGGCCGTGCCGCTCGTGGATCTCACGGCCGACAGTGGTGCCGAGGTCGTGGAGCGCGGGCAGGCAGTGCAGGAAGGTGGCCTGCGGATTGCCGGTGGCCCGCATCACGTCGGCGGTGACGGCGTACGGGGAGAGCAGCCGGATGCGCTCGTCCCAGACCTCCTTGGGCTCGCCCATCGACACCCACACGTCGGTGTGCACGTGGTCGGCGCCGCGGACGCCCTCCTCGACGCTCTCGGTGAGGGTGATCCGCGCCCCGGTCCGCGCCGCCAACCCGCGGGCCTGCGCGACCACGTCGGCCTGCGGCCACATCGCCTCGGGCGCGGCGATCCGTACGTCCATGCCGAGCAGCGCGCCGGTGACCAGCAGCGAGTTGCCCATGTTGTAGCGGGCGTCGCCGAGGTAGGCGTAGGAGATCTCGGACAGCGGCTTGGGGTTGTGCTCGGTCATGGTGAGGACGTCGGCGAGCATCTGGGTGGGGTGCCACTCGTCGGTGAGGCCGTTCCACACCGGTACTCCGGCGTGCGCGGCCAGTTCCTCGATGGCGGTCTGGGCGTGCCCGCGGTACTGGATTCCGTCGAACATCCGGCCCAGCACCCGGGCGGTGTCCTTGATCGACTCCTTGTGGCCGATCTGCGAGCCGGACGGGTCGAGGTAGGTGGTGCCGGCGCCCTGGTCGGCGGCGGCGACCTCGAAGGCGCTGCGGGTCCGGGTGGACGTCTTCTCGAAGACCAGCGCGATGTTCCGCCCGCGCAGCCGCTGCACCTCGGCGCCCGCCTTCTTGGCCGCCTTCAGCTCCGCGGCCAGCTCCACGAGGTGGCGGAACTCCTCCGGAGTGAAGTCCAGCTCCTTGAGGAAGTGCCGGCCCTTGAGGTCGACGGCCATGCGGAACTCCTAGCGTGCGGCGTCATCGAATACTGGAACCCTATACGATGATCGGCATTCTTATACAGCCCCCTGAGGTAGGCCGCCGGTCACACCGCGTCGCGCTCGATCGGGCAGGTCATGCAGCGCGGCCCTCCCCTGCCCCGGCCCAGTTCGCTGCCGGGGATCTCGATCACCTCGATGCCGCGCTTGCGCAGGAACGTGTTGGTGGTCGCGTTCCGCTCGTAGGCCACCACGACGCCCGGTTCCACCGCCAGGACGTTGCAGCCGTCGTCCCACTGCTCGCGTTCGGCGGCGTGCACGTCCTGGGTGGCGGTGAGCACGGTGATCGCGTCGAGGCCGAGGGCGGCGGCGATCGCCCGGTGCATGTGCTCGGGCGCGTGGTCGGTGACCTTCAGCTCGCCCTCCTCCGCGCCCGGCTCGATGGTGTACGACCGGAGCATCCCCAGGCCCGCGTACTGGGTGAAGGTGTCGCCGTCGACCATGGTCATCACCGTGTCCAGGTGCATGAACGCCCGCCCCTTCGGCATGTCCAGCGCCACGATGGTGCGGGCCGAACCGGCCTCGAACAGCCCGCGCGCCAGCATCTCGACGGCCTGCGGGGTGGTGCGCTCGCTCATCCCGATCAGTACCGCGCCGCGGCCGATCACCAGCACGTCGCCGCCCTCGATCGTCGACGGGTACGCGTTCTGGCCCTCGGACCAGACGTGGAAGCCGCCGTCGGCGAAGAGCGGGTGGTGCCGGTAGATCGCCTCGAAGTGCACGGTCTCGCGCTGCCGGGCCGGCCAGCGCATCGCGTTGATGCTCACCCCGTCGTAGACCCAGGCGGAGGTGTCGCGGGTGAACAGGTGGTTGGGCAGCGGGTTGAGCAGGAAGTCGTCCAGGTCCATGGCGTGGAACCGGACCGAGACCGGCTCGGCGAACCGCTCCAGGAACTCCCGTTTCGTCATGCCCCCGACCAGCGCCTCGGTCAGGTCCGGGGCCGGCAACTCGTCGAACGCCGCTCGCAGGTGCCCGGTGGCCAGCGGGCCGTACTCCTTCTCGTCGAAGACCCGGTCCAGGACGAGCCGCTTCGCCGCCGGCACCTCAAGCGATTCGCACAGCAGGTCGCCGAAGAGGTGGACCTGCACGCCGCGGTCGCGCAGCACGTCGGCGAACCCGTCGTGCTCGGCCCTGGCCCGTCGGACCCACAGCAGGTCGTCGAAGAGCAGCGCGTCCTTGTTGGTCGGGGTCAGACGCTTCAGTTCGAGATCGGGGCGGTGCAGGATGACGCGGCGCAGCCGCCCGGTCTCGGAGTCGACGTGGAAGCCGTTGTCCGCCATGGAAGCCATGGAAGAAGAGCTTCCCACGTCGGGGACGGCTCAACACGGCAGCGCGCCCGTTGTGCCGGGTCGGTGGTGTGCCGGGGGCCGGGGCGTGGCGGGTGCGGGGGGTGTGGTGGGTGCGGGGGGGTGTGGTGGGTGCGGGTGGCTACGGGCACCGGCGGTGCCGTACCGCGGTATGCGGCACGGCACCGTACGCGTACGGCCCGACGGGGGCGGACGGGTTCACCGCCGCGGGTTCACAGCCGCGGGTCGACCGGCTCGGACTCCAGCGCGAGCACCGCGAAGACCGCTTCGTGCACCCGCCACAGCGGCTCACCGGTGGCGAGCCGGTCCAGCGCCTCGAGGCCGAGGGCGTACTCGCGCAGGGCGAGGGACCGCTTGTGGCCGAGCGTACGGCCGCGCAGCCGGGCCAGGTGCTCGGGGCGGGTGTACTCCGGACCGTAGATGATCCGCAGGTACTCCCGGCCGCGGCACTTCACCCCGGGCTGCACCAGTCGGCCGGACTCGGTGCGTACCAGCGCGGCCAGCGGCTTGACCACCATGCCCTCGCCGCCCGCCTCGGTCATCTCCAGCCACCAGCGCACTCCGGCGGCCACCGACTGCTCGTCGCCGGTGTCGACGTGCAACCTGCGGGTGGGCTGGAGCAGGCCGCTGGTGTCGGCCTCGACCAGGCGGTCGATGAGGGCGAGCTGCCGGTCGTGCGGCACGTCCGCGAGGCTGCGGTCCTGGACGGCGAGCAACTGGAACGGTGCCAGCCGCACCCCGTCGAGCCCGTCGGTGCTCCAGCAGTAGCGGCGGTACGCCTCGGTGAACGCGGCCGCGTCGGCGGCCCGCTTACCCTGCCGGGACAGCAGCGTGGAGACGTCGGTGCCACGCTTGGCCGCCGCCTCCAGCGCGGCGAGGGCGGCGGGGAAGGCGGCGCCGGACGCGGCGCCCACCGCGGCGTACTGCTTGCGCAGCAGACCGGACGCCTTCAGCGACCACGGCAGCAACTCGGCGTCGAGCAGCAGCCAGTCGGTGCCCAGCTCCTCCCACAGGCCGGCGGTGGTGACGGCCGCGCGCAGCCGGGCCAGCACCTCCTCGGTGACGGCCGGGTCGTCGAAGAAGGGCCGGCCGGTGCGGGTGTGCACGGCGCCGGTGACCCCGGGGGCGGTGACGCCGAAGCGGTCCCTGGCGGTGGCCTCGTCGCGGCAGACCAGGGCGACCGCGCGCGAGCCCATGTGCTTCTCCTCGCAGACGACCTGTGCGACGCCGTCGTCCCGGTAGGCGGCGAACGCCTCGGCCGGGTGCTCCAGGTACCCCTCCTGGGTGGACGTGGCGCACGGCGACATGGTCGGCGGCAGATAGCCGAGCAGGCGCGGGTCGACCGAGAAGCGGCTCATCACCTCCAGGGCCGCGGCCGCGTTCTCCTCCCGGACGGCGAGCCGGCCCATCCGGGAGGTCTCGACGGTACGGCGGCCGGCGACGTCGGCGAGGTCGAGCGGACGGCCGTCCTTCGCGCCGGGCGCGGGCGTGGCCAGCGGCTTCACCGGCTCGTACCAGACCTGCTCGGCCGGCACGTCGACGATCTCCCGCTCCGGCCAGCGCAGCGCGGTCATCCGGCCGCCGAAGACGGCGCCGGTGTCGAGGCACAGGGTGTTGTTGATCCACGACGTGGTCGGCACGGGGGTGTGGCCGTAGACGACGGCGGCGCGGCCGCGGTAGTCCTCGGCCCACGGGTAGCGCACGGGCAGGCCGAACTCGTCGGTCTCGCCGGTGGTGTCGCCGTACAGGGCGTGCGAGCGGACCCGGCCGGAGGTGCGGCCGTGGTACTTCTCGGGCAGCCCGGCGTGGCAGACCACCAACTTGCCCCCGTCCAGCACGTAGTGGCTGACCAGGCCCTCGACGAAGGTCTTCACCTTCGCGCGGAACCCGGGGTCGCGCTCGTCCTCCCGCTCGAACTGCTCGATGGTCTCGGCGAGGCCGTGGGTGTGCTGCACGTTGCGGCCCTTGAGGTAGCGGCCGAGCTTGTTCTCGTGGTTGCCCGGCACGCACAGGGCGGTGCCCGCCTCGACCATGCCCATCACGCGGCGCAGCACGCCAGGGCTGTCCGGACCCCGGTCGACCAGGTCGCCGACGAACACGGCGGTGCGGCCCTCGGGGTGGGTGCCGTCGCGGTAACCGAGTTTCGCCAGCAGCGTCTCCAGCTCCGAGCTGCATCCGTGCACGTCGCCGATGATGTCGAAGGGGCCGGTGAGGTGGGTCAGGTCGTTGTACCGGCGCTCGGTGACCACCCGCGCAAGGTCCACCTCCTCGGTGCCGCGCAGGATGTGGACCTTGCGGAAACCCTCGCGCTCCAGGCCGCGCAGCGAGCGGCGCAGCTCGCGCGTGTGGCGCTGGACGACGTGGCGGGGCATCCCGGCGCGGTCCGGGCGGGTCGCGTTGCGATCGGCGCACACCCGCTCCGGGACGTCCAGCACGATCGCGATCGGCAGCACGTCATGCTCGCGGGCCAGCGCGATCAGCTGGCGGCGCGCCTCGATCTGCACGCTGGTCGCGTCGATCACGGTGCGGCGCCCCGCCGCGAGCCGCTTGCCCGCGATGTAGTGCAGCACGTCGAACGCGTCGCGCGTCACGCTCTGGTCGTTCTCGTCGTCGCCGACCAGGCCGCGGCAGAAGTCCGACGAGATCACCTCGGTCGGCTTGAAGTGCCGCGCGGCGAACGTGGACTTGCCCGAACCGGTGGCCCCGATCAGCACGACCAGCGAAAGGTCGGTGACGGCCAGCTCGCGCGGCGGCTTCACCGCGTCCGGCGCGGCCGCGGAAGCCGGTGTGTCCTCGATCTGCGGGGTCCCCGGGGTCCCCGGGGCGTCCGGGGTGTCCGGGTTTCTACGGTGCTCGGTCATGCGACGGCCTCCTTCTCGTCCTTGTTGTCCTGGTCCCGCTTACGGTCCTGCTCGCGGCCCTGCCTACGGTCTTCACCGGTCCCGGCGCCGTGTTCCGCGTCGGGGCCCCCGGCGAGAGCGAAGACGGCCATCTGCGTGGGCGCCCCCACCTCGGGGTCGTCCGGCCCGACCGGCACGAACCGCACCTGGTAGCCGTACTGCTCCGCCACCCCGTCCGCCCACGCGCCGAACTGCGCCCGCGTCCACTCGAACCGGTGGTCCGCGTGCCGCACATGCCCGGCCGGCAGCGACTCCCACCGCACGTTGTACTCGACGTTCGGCGTCGTCACGACCACCGTCCGCGGCCGAGCCGCCCCGAACACGGCGTACTCCAGTGCCGGCAGCCGCGGCAGGTCCAGGTGCTCGACCACCTCGCTGAGCACCGCCGCGTCGTATCCCTTCAGCCGCGCGTCGGTGTACGCCAGCGATCCCTGGAGCAGCGCGACCCGCCCGGCCTGCCGCTCCCCCATCCGGTCCAGCCGCAACCGGCGCGCCGCGATGTCCAGCGCCCGCACCGACACGTCCACACCCACGATCTCGGTGAACCGCACCTCCTTCAGCAGCGCCGCCACCAACTGCCCCTGCCCGCAGCCCAGGTCCAGCACCCGCGCCGCGCCCGCCCCACGCAGCTCGGCGAGGATCGCCTCCCTGCGCTGCACCGCCAGCGGCGCCGGCCGCTCCGCCACCTCCTCGGGCACCTCCGGCTCCACCGCGTTGTCGATCTCCTCCACCTCGATGTCATCGGCGTCGGCCAGCCGCACCAGCTCCAGCCGCTCCATCGCCTGCCGCGTCAGCGACCAGCGCCGGGAGAGGTAGCGGCTGGTGATCAACTTCTGCTCCGGGTGCCGCGGCAGCCACCCCTCGCCGAACCTCAGCAGCTTGTCCACCTCGTCCGCCGACACCCAGTAGTGCTTGGCGTCGTCCAGCACCGGCAGCAGCACATACAGGTGCCGCAACGCGTCGGCCAGCCGCAACTCCCCTTCCAACGTCAGCGCCACATACCGCGACTCGCCCCACTCCGGGAACCTCGCGTCCAGCGGGATCGGCTCGGCCGCCACCCGCCATCCCAGCGGCTCGAACAGCTTCGCCACCAGCTCCGGCCCACCGCGAGCGGGCAGCACGGGCACCTCGACCCGCAGCGGCATCGGCGCCGCCGCCCGCTCCGGATGTGTCCGGCACTCCCCGCGCAGCGCGCTGGAGAACACCGTCCGCAACGCCACCGCCAGCAACGACGACGCCGCATACGGCCGGTCGTTCACATACTGGGCGAGCGCGGCATCGGGCGCGCCACCACGACCTCGGCCCTTCCCGCGCCGCACCAGCGCGGGCGAATCCACCTCCAGCAGCAACGCCGCGGTGGTCGACTCGGCGGTCGCCTCGGGGTAGAACACATGCGCCTCGCCGTACGCCGTCGAGAACGCCTGTGCCTTGTCCGGATGCTTGTGAAGCAAGAACCCCAGGTCAGTGGCCGGAACTTCGGTGCTGCCGGTGGCAGTGATCGTCATGAACACGTATCCGAGTATCGACGGCCGGGCTCCCGGCCGACACCGGATTACCGACCGCCCGCGCTCTGCTGCCCCGAACGCCCATCCCGGGACGGCCTGCCCGGGGACCGCCTGCCCCGGGACTGCCTGGCCGCTTCCTGCACCGCCGCCCGCCGAAGCAGACCGCCGGCTCAGCCGCCCCGCAACTCCGCCGCGACACCGGCGATCCCGGCCGGGCCCACCCGGCAGCAGCCGCCGACCAACCGCGCGCCCGCCTGCCGCCACACGGTCACCAGCCCCGGATCGAACACCGAACCCCCCACCCAGCGCCGCCCTTCGGCGTCCCACTGCTCTCCGCTGTTGGGATAGGCCACCACCGGCTTGCCCGAGACTTCCGCGGCCAACCGCACCGCATCCGTCACCTCGCCCGGGGCGCAGCAGTTGACGCCCACCGCGACCACCTCGTCCCGGCCCGCAACCAGCGCGAAGGCATCCTCCAACCGCTGCCCGGCCCGTGTCCGGCCGCCCTCGATGGTGTACGACAGCCACACCGGCACCCCGGCGCCCTCGGCCGCCCTCAGCATCGCCTCCCCTTCGTCGACATCCGGAACCGTCTCCAACGCGAGGACATCCGGCCCCGCCGCCGCCAGCGCCTCCATCCGCGGTCGATGGAACCTCTCCAACTCCCGCACGCTCAGCCCGTACCGCCCGCGGTACTCGCTCCCGTCCGCCAGCATCGCGCCGTACGGTCCGACCGACGCCGCCACCCGCACCCCGGGCCGGCCCGCTGCCGCCCGCCGGGCCAACTCGACGCTGCGGCGCAGGAGTCGTGTCGCCTCCGCGCGGCCGACACCGCGCTGCGCGAACCCTTCGTACGTCGCCTGATAGCTGGCCGTGGTGAGCACCTGGGCGCCCGCTTCCAGGTATGCGGTGTGTGCCGCGAGAATCTGCTCGGGCTCGTCCGCCAGGAGCCGTGCCGTCCACAGCGGGTCCGCCAGGTCGCAGCCCTGGTCCGCAAGCTGGTTGGACAACCCGCCGTCCAGTACCAGCGCCCCTTCGTCCGGCACGACCGGCCTTCCTCCGATCGCCTCACCTCCCTTCTCCGTTGCTTCTGCGGTGCGCTCTTCTCCGGCGGCCGGTCCGCCCGGCCCGCGGGCGGGGCCAGGCTCCGCCGCGGGCACGGGCGGCGTCACCGCGCCGTCACCCGACCTGCGACTGGACCTGCGCGGAGATCAGCTCCAGGTGGTCCAGATCCTTCAGGTCGAGAACCTGGAGGTAGAACCGCGTGGCGCCCGTCTCGGCGTACCGCCCGATCTTGTCGACGACCTCGGCAGGCGATCCGGCCAGCCCGTTGGCCTTCAGATCGTCCACCTCCCGGCCGATCGCCGCCGCCCGCCGGCTCACCTCGGCGTCGTCCTTGCCGACCGCGACGACCAGAGCGTTGGACAGGACGATGTCGTCCGCCGCCCGACCGGCCGACCGCGCCGCCTCCCGCACCCGCTCGAACTGCTTGCCGCTGTCCTCGACCGACGCGAACGGCACGTTGAACTCCGCCGCGTAGCGCGCCGCCAGCTCCGGCGTGCGCTTGACACCCATCCCGCCGATGATCACCGGAAGCGACGGCTGCGCGGGCTTGGCCAACGCCGGCGAGTCCTTGAGCTGGTAGAACTTGCCGTCGAAGTCGAAGGTCTGCCCCGCAGGTGTCCCCCACAGTCCGGTGATGACAGCCAGCTGCTCCTCCAGCCGGCCGAACTTCTCCTTCGGGAAGGGGATTCCGTACGCGGTGTGCTCCGCCTCGAACCACCCCGCGCCGAGCCCGAACTCGACGCGGCCGCCCGACATCTGGTCGACCTGCGCCACCTGGATGGCCAGCACACCAGGCAGCCGGAAGGTGCCCGCGGTCATCAGCGTGCCGAGCTTGATCCGGCTGGTCTCCCGCGCGAGGCCGGCCAGTGTGATCCACGCGTCCGTGGGTCCGGGCAGACCGTCCCCGCCCATCGTCAGGTAGTGGTCGGAGCGGAAGAAGGCGTCGAAGCCCAGGTCCTCGGTGGCCTTGGCGACGGCCAGCAGCGTGTCGTAGCTCGCCCCTTGCTGGGGCTCGGTGAAGATACGTAGATCCATTCCTCCATCCTGCATCAGGTGCGGGGCCGACCGCGTCACCCCGAATCGGCGCGCGCCAGCACTTGCGCTCGGTCCTTGGCCTCGTCCACCGCGTCCAGCGCTTCGACGCACTCCCAGTAGGTCTTCTCGTCGCAGGCGGAGGAGATGAGCTCGACCAGGGCGAGCCCGATCTCACCGAGGAGAGCCCGCAGCGCCCGCAGTGTGCCCGCGGGCTCACGGACCGTGCTCAACCGGGCGGCCCGGGGCGGGCCGACCCGCGTGGCCGAGACCACCGGCGCGGGCCCGGCCCGCGACACCGTACGCCCCGGATCGCGCGCCGCCCCACGCTCGCCGGGTCGGCCGCCCTCCGCCTCTCGCCCCCACACCTCCGCCAGCAGCCGTCCGATCGCCTCCGTCAGCTCATACGCCTGCCATGCCTCGGCGATGACGTCGTCCGGCTGCGGATCGCGGCCCATCGCCCGTTCCGCCTCCGCTACAAGCCGTGCCGCATCCATCTTCTGCACCCTCCGCGTCAGCGCGGCGACTCGGTGCCGCCGTCCTCATGTCACCCAGAGTGACACGGCGCAAGCGGTCGGCGAGGGGCGGATTCGAAGCTGTGGATAACTCTCCGATTGTGGATAACTCGATCACTCTTTCGAGGGATGGTCGTGCCCGGAAACCCCGTCCTCGGCCGGTCCGGACACGGGAAACCGCAGTTCGTTGCGGTCGATCTTCGCGGCGAGCGCGGCCAGCACGTCGATGTCGAGCACGGCGCAGAACTGCAGCAGATACGCCAGTACGTCCGCCACCTCGTCCCGTACCCGGTCCGCGTCATCGTCCCCGTCCATCACCGCCACCGACTGCTCGGGAGTCAACCACTGGAAGATCTCCAGAAGTTCCGAGGCTTCGACGCTCAGCGCGGCGGCGAGGTTCTTCGGGGTGTGGAAGGGCTCCCAGCGGCGCGCGGCCGCGAAGTCCACGAGGCGTTGCTGCAGTTCGGCGAGATCGTGTGTGTCCGTCACTCGGACTGGTCTACCTCATCTTCGCCCTCGGCCGCGGCGGGGAGCGGTTCACCGTGCGCGCATGTACAAGGGGGGTGGGAGCCGGCAGCTCCGGTTTCGTTACGGGCGGGCGGCACGGAGCCCGCTTGTGGCGTGGGCGCGGGGACGGGTGTGGGGCCGGTGCGGGGCGCGGGCGAGCGCGTGGGGCCGGTGCGGGGCGCGGGCACGGCGGCCGTCGAGGACGGGCCTGCCGACGAGGGCGGGCCCGTCTGTACGGGTGGACCTGTCGGTAGAGGTGGACCTGCTTGTGCAGGCGGCCCTGCCGGTGCGGGCTCGGGCGGCACCGGCTGCGCGAACGCGGCATCGAACCACGCTGGTTCCGCGTGCCCGGGCACGTCGTCGACGGATTCGGTGTAGACGTAGTCGGCTCGATCGAAGCCGCGGTAGCCGGGGGCCTCATACTCGGAGTCGTCGAATTCGGAGTCGTCGTACGCCAGACCGCCGTACCCGAAGTCGTCGTATCCCGCCTGGTCGAACGGCGCTTCACCGTAACGAGAGGCTCCGGACGCCGACGGCGCGACGGGGACATCCGGGGAATCCGCACCGCTCGGAGCGGATTGGGCCGGTCCTCGCTCGTCGTCGACGGCCTCAGCCCAGATGTCCCGCGCCACCGCATGCCCCGTCGTCGACTCAGCCCCCGCCGACGCGCTGCCGAAGGCACCGTCTCCCTCCCCCGCGAACCCGCCCGTGTCCCGCCGTTCGACTCCACCCGGTCCGGACGCGCACGGCCTCTCCGCCCCGCCTACCGCCGACTCATCACCCGGGTCCGGGTCCTCGGCATCGCCCGCTCCCCTCCCGGCGCCCGCACCGCCGACGTCATCCACCGCACCGGCCACACCGTCTTCATCAACCGAGCCGGTCGCGCCGGCCGCGGACACCCCATCGCCTGAGAGTTCCGCCTCCACCGAACCCGTCGCACCGGCAGAGCTCACCACGGCCCCGGCACTGGCGGCTTCCGTCAGGTCCGCCACGTCCCCGGCCTCGGCCACGTCCGCCGCCGCCTCGGCCACGTCCGCCACGCCCCCAACTTCCGCCACATCCGCCACGTCTCCCCCAGCCTCGGAGCCTGACGCACCCGCAGAGCCCCCCACGCCCTCGGAACCTGACGCACCCGCAGAGCCCCCCACGCCCTCGGGCCCCGCCCCGCCCCCAGCGCCCGCGCTCTCCCCGCCGCTCTGCTCCGCGCCCTCCTCCGCCCTCCCCTTCTTCTTCATCAACTTCGTCACCTTCGACCCCGCCCCGAGCACCGTGAGCGCGACCCCGCCCGCCGTGTCGATCCCCTCCGCGTACGCCGGGTCCTGCACGGTGCACAGCAACCTGATGTGGCCCCGCGCGGCGGCGATCCCCGCCAGACGGAGCAGTTCCCGGGCCTGCCGCCGGTCGACACCGACGTCGAGCCCGTCGGCCACCACGGTCAGCACCTGCCCGGCCGGCAGATGCTCGGTACTGGTGTCGACGTCCAGCACCCCGGGTCCGGTCAGCAGCACCAACGCCATCGCCAGAAAACGCAGTTCCCCGTCGCCGAGCCGGTCGACCGGGACCATACCGAGCGCGCCGCGGTCGACCGCGGCGATCACCGCCTCGACCAGCGGCTCCCGGCCGTCGCCCGCCATCAGCGCGGGCAGCGCGGTCAGGCCGCGCACCGGCCCGCTGCACACGTCGCGTACCGCGCCGACCAGCATCCCGTGCCGGATGCTGCACTCGTGCTCGGTCCTGGCCAGCACCGCGGACAGGTTGTCGCACGAACCGCGCAGCCGCCCGTCGCCGACCCGGACGGGGCCGCGCATCAACTCCGGCCGCGGCGCGATCGGGAAGACCCCGCGCAGCGCGACCACGAGCTGCTCGGCCGCGGACAGCACCAGCCGCTGCCCCTCCGTGTGCCCGGAGACCCGCAGCGGCAGCAACGACGTGGCCAGCCGGTCGTCGGGAAGGGGCGCGCGGGTGACCGCGACAGCGCCGGCGGTGTGCCAGGCGGCCTGCACGGTCGGCCGGGTCGGGTCACGCAGAGCGGTGGTCAGAAGGGTCTCGCCCGAGCCGGTGAGCCGTTCACCGACGATCCGCAGGGTGGGTTCGACCTGGACGGCCAGGTCGAGGCGGACCGGGCCGAGCGGCCCACTGGTGGTGCAGCCGATCCGGAAGCCGCGCCGCCCCTGCGCATCGGCCCTCGCGCCCTGCGGCACGCATGCCGCCGCTCCCCCGCGCACGAACGACCGGCCGGTGCCGGACACCGCGAACACCTCCTGCAGATCTGCTCCGGACGCGAGCCGGCCGAGCACGGCCAGACCTTCGAGGACGCTCGACTTGCCCGTGCCGCTGGCCCCGGCGAGGAGTGTGAGCGGTTCGAGCGGGAAAGTGGCGCCGCGATGTGACTTGAAGGCCGACAGCCGGAGTTCGGTGACGATCGGGCGCTGCGGGCTGCTGCTCATGGGCGCGAAGTTAATGACCGTCGATCGTGCCGAACCGTTCCAGCGTACGTTTCGTCCCTCGAAAGAGGGACATCCGGCATAACCCGCATGGATTCAGGAGAAACAGACCTACAGCGGATCGAATCGCGGCGGTGCCCGAATCACCACCGGCCCGAGCCGCACCCCCCCCCACACGCATGGCCCCTCTTTACGCACCCGCGCGCGCCCGCCCGCCGCGGCCCACCACCACTACCTTTACGGAGGTGACGAAACCCAGTACCAATACGCCACGTTCACCGAAGAGCGCGGGCCCCGCGGCCACCGCAGACAGCGCGGACCCGCCCGCCACCAGCTATGTCGCACTTCTGCGCGGCATCAATGTCGGGGGCCACTCACGAGTCCCCATGGAGACACTGCGCGGCCTGCTCACCGACATGGGCGGCACCGCGGTGCGCACCTACCTGCAAAGCGGCAACGCCGTCTTCACCCACGGAAAGGAGGAGGAACCGCAGCGCCTGGCAGCGGAGTTGGAGCAACGCATCGCCGACGAGCTGGGGCTGACCATCGCGTGCCTGGTCCGGACGGGGACGGACCTGCGACGCGTGGTCGACGCCAACCCGTTCGCGATGGAGGGTGTGAACGGCTCGCGGTTCGTGGTCGTCTTCTTGTCCGGGCCCCCGCCCCGGGACAAGTTGGCGGCCCTGGACCCGGCCGTCTACGCCCCCGACGAGTTCCGGGCCGGTGAGCGGGAGATCTACGCCCACTTCCCGGACTCGATCCGCAACTCCAAACTGGCCGCCCGCTTCTCCGACCGCTGGCTGGGTCTGACCGCGACCTCGCGCAACTGGAACACGGTCGTCAAGCTCCTGGAGCTGAGCGGTGCGTGAGCGGGCACCCCGGGTGGACCGGAGTGCCCGCGGCACCTCTCGGCGCGGGACCAGCGGAGCCGACCGCTCGCCGGGCTGTCGACCGGGCTATCCGCCGGCCTGCCCCATCCCCTCGGCGAACCACCGGGTGAGGCTGGTCGGGTGGGTGATGGCCGTGCCGACGACGACCGCGAAAGCACCCGCGTCCAGGGCGGCTTGGGCCTGCGCGGGAGTGTGGATACGCCCCTCGGCCAGCACCGGGACGGACAGCGCCGCGCTAAGCCGGGCGACGAGGTCGAGGTCGGGACCCTGCGGGTGGGAAGCTCCGCCGACGTGACCGGACAGGGTGGTGCCGACCACATCGGCACCGAGGGCGGCTGCCTCGATGCCCTCCTCGTAGCTGGAGACATCGGCCATGAGGAGCCGGTCGGCTTGGTGTACGGCGGTGACGGTCTGCTCCAGCGTCTCGCCGCCGGGACGCGGACGGAAGGTCGCGTCCACGGCCACGATGTCCGCCCCGGTCGCTGCGACTTCGCGGGCGTGCCGCGCGGTCGGGGTGATGTAGACCCCTGAAGTGCCGTCCTTCCAGAGGCCGATCAGCGGGACGTCGGTCACCGCGCGGATGGCGCGCAGGTCGTCGAGCCCCTGGGCGCGGATGCCGGCCGCACCGCCTTCCAGTACGGCGAGCGACATCTGACGCATGATCAGTGGATCACGCAGCGGCTCCCCCGGGTACGCCTGGCAGGAGACGATCAGCCGTCCGCGCAGCCGTTCCAGGATTCCGGCACGGGCCGGACCCGTACGGTCGGCGCTCCCGGTGCCGGCTCCGGCGGTCGCCGCGGCCCCACCCATGGCTGCGGGTCCCCCGGGTCCCTCGGCACTCCCGGCGCTCCCGGCACTCCCGGGCGCAGGGGCGGGACGGTCGTGCCCGCTCATGCCAGCACCTCCCGCCCGAGGAACGCGGCACCGTACAGCGCCGCGTCGTCGCCGAGCGCGCCCGCGCGCACCGGGGTGTCGGCGACCGCAGGTAGCAGGTGGGCGGCCACGGTCTCCCGGAGCGTGTCCCACCAGACGGGGCCGGAGCGGCTGACTCCGCCGCCGAGGATGACGAGGTCGGGGGCGAGGACGTTGACGAGACCGCCGATGGCCTCGCCGAGCGCGGTGGCGCCGGTGCGCAGCACGGTCCGGGCGGTCGGATCGCCTTCCTCCGCGAGGGAGTTGATCCGCGGAAGGGTCGCGTCCGGTGCGGCGGCGAGTTGCCGGTAGGCGGCCGTCATCGCCGGTCCGGAGGCGGCGGCCTCGGCGTGGCCGTGGCCGCCGCAGGGGCAGGGCAGACCGGCCGCGGCCGGAACCGGCAGGTGGCCGGCTTCACCGGCCGCGCCGCCGGCGCCGTGGTGGACGCGGCCGTCGACAAGGAGGCAACCACCCACCCCGGTGCCGACGGTGAGCAGCAGGACGCAGGCGTGGCCGGCGGCGAGGCCGAGCCAGTGTTCGCCGAGCGCGTGGGCGTTGACGTCGTTGTCCACCGCCACGGGGACCTGGAGCCGGCCGGCGAGCAGCCCGCGCAGGTCGGTGCCGCCCCAGCCGGGCAGTGCGGAGGTGGCCGACCGGACCCGGCCGGTGTGCGGGTCGATGACGCCCGCGCTGCCGACGCCGACCGCCGCCACCGGCCGGCCCAGCTGGGCCACCGCCCGGGCCGCCGCGTCGAGGACGGCGGCGGGGCCCTGGGCGGCGGGGGTGGCGAGGGAGGTGCGTTCCAGCAGCGTGCCCTCGGGGGTGATCAGGGCGGCGGCCGTCTTGGTGCCGCCGATGTCCACCCCGGCGAGCAGCGTCATCGCAGCCCCGCCTGCTCGAGGATGGCGGTGATGCGGTCGGTCTCCTCGGCGGTCAGCGGGCGCATCGGCGGGCTGACGGTGTTCGCGGAGATCACCCCGAGGACGGCGAGCGCGGTCTTGAACGCGCCGAGCCCGGCGGCCGTTCCGGAGGCGGAGGCCGGGTCGGCCACGGCGACGATCTCGAAGAGCCGGGCCAGCCGGTCCTGTTCGGCCCGGGCGGCGGCCCAGTCACCGCGCGCGGCGGCGTCGTGCAGCCGCCGGTAGCCGTGCGGGTCGACATTGCCCAGGCCCGGGACCGAGCCGTCGGCGCCGCCCAGCAGCATCGCGTCGACGACGACCTCGTGCCCGGTGAGCAGCGCGAAGCCGGACTGGTCACGCAGGTCGAGGGCGAGCTGACGGAAGGACACGTCGTCGCCGCTGGAGTCCTTCACACCCGCGAGGACGCCGTCGGCCGCGAGGGTGCGGACCAGTTCGCGGGAGAGCTTGCTGTGCACGCACACCGGTATGTCGTAGGCGAGCACGGGCAGTTCGCAGGCCGCGGCGATCTGCCGGAAGTGCCGGTCGATCTCGGTGGGGTGGGTGCGGGTGTAGAAGGGCGCGGTCGCGACGATCGCCGAGACACCCTTCGCGGTCGCGCTCCTGGCGCGCTCGATCACCTTGTTGGTGGTGGTCTCGATGGCGCCGGCCAGCACCGGGACCTGCCCGGCCGCGGTCTTGACCACCACGTCGAGGACGATGTCCTGCTGGTCGTCGGTCAGGTAGGCGACCTCGCCCGAGCTGCCCAGCGCGAACAGCGCGTCGACACCACCGTCGATGAGGTGCCGGACCACGCGTTCCAACGACACGGTGTCCACCGTGCCGTCAGCGGCGAGCGGGGTGACGACGGGCGGGATGACCCCCGAGAAGGGGGTGGTGCGGGGCTTCACGAACTGCTCCTTGTAGCGGGCCGCGTGGCGGTGGCCGCCGGTGCGGGGATCTGGGGGTGTACGCAGTGCCAGCGGTGCGAGCCGTCCGCGGTCGGCGCCGGAAAGACGTCGGCGCAGGCGTCGTCCGCCTTCCAGCAGCGGGTACGGAACGGGCAACCGCTCGGCGGGCGGGTGGCTGAGGGGACGGGACCGTTCAGCACGATCCGCTCGGTGGTCTCCAGCAGGCTGGGCGTGGCGGAGAAGAGCGACTCGGTGTAAGGGTGGGCCGGCTTCTTGGAGACCTGCTCCGCCGGGCCCTCCTCGACGATGCGGCCGAGGTAGAGCACGGCCAGCCGGTCGGACAGGTGCCGGACGGTCTGGATGTCGTGCGAGATGAAGACCATGCCGAGGCCGAGTTCGGCGCGCAGGTCCATCAGCAGGTTGAGCACCTGGGCGCGTACGGACACGTCCAGGGCGCTGGTCGGTTCGTCGGCGACGATCAGCTCGGGGCCCAGGGCCAGCGCCCTGGCGATGGCCACGCGCTGGCGCTGCCCGCCGGAGAGCCGGCCGGGCAACGCGTGCAGGGTGTGGCTGGGCAGCCCGACCAGGTCGAGGAGTTCGACGACCCGGCGCTCCCGGTCGCGGACCGTGCCGCGCCGGTGCACGTCCAGCGGGTCGCGCAGGATGCGGCCCACCGGCATGCGCGGGTTCAGCGCGGTCGAGGCGTCCTGGAAGACCACCCCGACCGACGATCCGAACTCGGTGCGCCGCCGGGCGGCGGGCATGTCCCACAGGTCCTCGCCGCGGAACAGCACCCGGCCCTCGGTGGGCCGCTGCAGTCCGATCAGGACGCGGGCCAGCGTGGACTTCCCGCAGCCGGACTCGCCGACCAGGCCGACGATCTCACCGCGCTCCACGGTCAGTTCGGCCGCGGTGAGCGCGTGCACGGCGTCGTGCTTGAACAGGCCGCCGCCCCGGGCCCGGTGCCGGACGTGGACGTCTTCGAGCCGGATCATCGTCCGCTCCTTTGCAGCAGTACGGGTTCGGCCGGGTGGTGGCAGGCGAAGCCGTGCCGTCCCGCCTCGCCGCCGGGGTCCTCGTCCGCGCCAGGCCGTCCGCCGAGCCCGGGCGCCTGGGTGCGGCACAGTTCCGTCGCCGCCTCGCAGCGGGACGCGAACCGGCAGCCGGCGCCGAAGTACTGCGGCGCCGGGACCACACCGTGCACCTGGTGCAGCCGGGCCGCGCCCGACTCCAGCGAGGTGACCGAGCCGAGCAGCCCGCGGGTGTAGTGGTGGGCGGGGTCGGTGAGCAGCGCGCGGGTGTCGCCGGTCTCGGCGACCTGCCCCGCGTACATCACCGCGACCCGGTGGGCGAGCCCGCTGACCAGGGCCAGGTCATGGGAGACCAGGATCATCGCGAAGCCGAGCTCGTCCCTGAGCCGGACCAGCAGTTCGACGATCTGCGCCTGCACGGTCACGTCGAGCGCGGTGGTCGGCTCGTCGGCGATGAGCAGCCGGGGGCTGCGGGACAGCGCCATCGCGATCAGCACCCGCTGGCGCTGTCCGCCGGACAGCTCGTGCGGGTAGCTGCGCAGCGTGCGCTCGGGGGACAGCCCGACCAGTTCGAGGAGCTCGGCCGGAGTACGGGTGCCGCCGCGCGAGGTGAGCTGGCGCAACTGGCGGCCGACCAGCACCGACGGGTTGAGCGAGGACATGGCGTCCTGGTACACCATCGCGATCTCGCTGCCGGCGAGCGGGCGGCGCTGCCGGGGGGCGAGGCCGAGCAGGTCCTGGCCGCGGTACTCGATGGTTCCGCTCGCCTCGGCGTTGCGGGCCAGCAGGCCCATCACGGCGAGGCTGGTGATGCTCTTGCCGCAGCCGGACTCCCCCACCAGGCCGAGGGTCTCGCCCTCGCGGACGGTCAGCGAGATGCCGTCGACGACGGGGACGTCGCCGTAGCGGTCGGGGAAGCGGATCGACAGGTCGCGGACGGTCAGCAGGTCGGGGGCGTCGGCCGGGACCGGCCGGATCACCGGCGGATGGGTGGTCATGCGTTCGGCGAGCAGGACGAGGCTGCGCTCGACGTCGGCACGGTCGTCGTACGCCCCGCCCTTCGCCGCGGGTGCGGTGCCCGACTCGGACACCCCGCCCTTCGCCGGCCCGTCCGCCGAGCCCGCAGAGCCCGCCGCACCCGCCGCACCCGCCACCGACCCCACCGGCTCCGCCACCGACCCCACCGACCCCACCGGCTCCGCCGACTTCTCCGCCGGCACCTCCACCGATGCCTGAGACGCGTCGCCCCCCGCGACCACCGCCGTCGCCACCGGCTCCACCCGTGCGGCACCCGGCGACGCGGACGCGTCAGTCAGCCCCTCGGACAGGATGTTCAGCGCCAGCACGGTGATCAGCAGCACCAGCCCCGGGAAGAACGTGGCCCACCAGCCGCCGGAGAGCAGGATCTGCCGGCCGTAGGAGAGCACGTTGCCCCAACTCGGCTCGGGGTCCTGCACACCGGCGCCGATGAAGGAGAGGCTCGCCTCGAAGATGATCGCCTCGGCGACCAGGACGGTGGCGAACACCATGACGGGCGCGGCGCAGTTGACGGCCACGTGCCGCAGCACGATGTACGCGCGCCGGGCGCCGATGACCTTCTCCGCGGCTACGTAGTCCTCGCCGTACTGCGCGAGCACGTTGGCGCGCACCACCCGGGCGAGCGAAGGCACGTAGACGAACGCGATGGTGAAGATCAGGACCGGCACGCTGGAGCCGAAGACGGTGACCAGCACCGCGGCCAGCGCGATCGGCGGGAAGGACATGACGACGTCCAGCACCCGCATGACCGTCTCGTCGCCCCACTTGGGCGACGTGGCGGCCAGCGAGCCGAGGATCGCGCCGACCACGACGGCCACCGCCGTCGACCCCAGGCCGATGACCAGGGAGTAGCGGGAGCCGTAGACGACCCGGGCGAAGATGTCGCGGCCGACCCGGTCGGTGCCGAACCAGTGGTGGGCGCTCGGCGCCTGGACCGGGATGCCGGTGGTCAGCGGGTTGTCCGCGATGAAGGACGCGAACACCGCGGCGAGCGCCACGACGAGCAGGACGACGAGCGAGATCCGCGAGGCCAGGGGCAGCGCGCGGAAGCGGATGCCCGGGCGGGAGAGTTTGGCCACGATGCGTTGGGGGCCAGTGAACAGGAACATCTCACACCGTCCTGATGCGCGGGTTGACCAGCAGGTAGAGCAGGTCGACGACGACGTTGACGACCAGGAAGGCGAGCGCGATCGTCAGGACGGTGCCCTGCACCAGGGCGACGTCGCCACCGGTGACGCCCTCCAGGATGAGCTTGCCCATGCCCGGAAGGTCGAAGATCGTCTCGATCACGACCGCGCCGCTGAGCAGGTAGCCGACCTTGACACCCAGCACGGTGAGCGGCGTGACCAGCGCGTTGCGCAGCACGGAGCGGATGACCAGCGTCGGTGGCAGGCCGTTGCCGGTGGCCGTGCGCACGTAGTCGCGGTCGAGTTCGGTGACCATCGAGGTGCGGATGAGCCGGGCCAGCGAGGCGGCGACCGGGACCGCGAGCGAGATCGACGGCAGCGTCATGCAGCGCAGCCAGCCGGTGAAGGAGTCGCCCGGGTTGACGTATCCGCCGGTCGGGAACCACGAACTGTCCAGGG
The DNA here is from genome assembly GCF_044744625.1 of Streptomyces sp. NPDC087270. Lineage (NCBI taxonomy): Bacteria > Bacillati > Actinomycetota > Actinomycetes > Kitasatosporales > Streptomycetaceae > Streptomyces > Streptomyces sp. NPDC087270. The sequence continues at coordinate 12,278 of NZ_JBIUYR010000015.1, read as the reverse complement.
CGAACCGCTGGATCAGCAGCACGCCCAGCCAGAAGGAGGGCACCGCGACACCGGCCATCGACACCACGCGGAAGACGTGGTCGGGCCAGCGGTCCCGGTACACCGCGCCGATCACGCCGAGCAGGACCGCGAGCACGATCGCGATCAGCAGCCCCAGCAGCGTCAGTTGCAAGGTGAGCGGGAACGCGACGGCGATGCGGTGCGCGACCGGCTGGCTCGGCGGAACCGTCACGCCGAGGTTGCCGTGCAGCAGTTGCACGATGAAGTGGTAGTAGCGGACGGGCAGCGGGTCGTTGAGCCCGTTCGCCTGGGCGAACGCCGCGCGGGCCGCGGCGGTCGAGTTCTCCCCCAGCGCGTTGTAGGCGGGGTCTGCGGGAGAGAACTGGAGCACGACGAAGACCAGCAGGGTGATGCCGAGGATCATCGCCGGCATGATCGCCACGCGGCGCAGCGCGAGCCGGAGGAAAGCGAACATCGGGTGTTCCTAGCGGTAGGTCCTGGACGACTGGTGGTGCGGGGCCGGCGACTGGCGGGACAGGCGCCGGCCCGGCGGCTCAGGCCGGGGACACACCGAGGAACGACAGGCCCGTGGTCGGCACGGGGCTGAACCCGGTCAGGGCGTGCCCGTTCCACGCGGTGGGCAGCTTGCGGTGCAGGATCGGGTAGAGCGGCACCTGGTCGGCGACGATGTCGGTGACCTGGGACCACAGGGCGGCGCGCGCCTTCGCGTCGTCGCTGCGGGCGGCCTGGTCCAGCAGCGAGACGACCTGCTTGCCCTTGGCGGTGCCCGACCAGTGGTAGCGGGTCTCGGGCCAGGTGCCGACGTAGAACCAGCGCATGAGCAGGTCGACGTCGTTGCCGAACACCGACGGGTCGCCGGGCGCGACCAGCAGGTCGAAGTCGCCCGTGTCGATCTTCGCGTACTGGGCCGAGGACTGACCGATGCTCAGGGTGGTCTTGATGCCGGCCGAGTCCCAGCTCTCCTTCACCAGCGGCGCGATGTCCTGCACCCAGGAGGTGTCGGTGGTCAGCACGGTGACCTTCAGACCGCTGACGCCGGCGGCCTTCAGCAGCGCCTTGGCCTTGGCCGGGTCGTGGCCGTAGACGGTACTGGCCTTGACGTAGTCGGGGTGGCTGGGCTGGAGGTAGCCGCTGGCCGGGGTGGCCTGGCCGGACATCGCGGTGGCGATGATCTTCTCGGTGTCCAGCGCGTAGTGCAGGGCCTGGCGCACCCGCGGGTCGTCGAACGGCTTCTTCCGGCAGTTGAACATCAGGAAGAGGTTGCCGAAGGACGAGGCCGACTCGACGGTCGACTTGCGCTTCAGGCCGGCCATGTCGATGTACGGCACGTCCTCGATGGCCTCGACCCGGCCGGACTCCATCGCGCTGACCCGCGCGGAGGCGTCGGAGAGCAGGTTCCATGTCATCGTCGCGGCCTTGGCCGGGTAACGTCCGTTGTACTTGGCGTACTTCCTGAAGACGATCTTGTCCTCACGGGTCGCCGACACCAGCGCGTACGGGCCCGAGCCGACCGGCTTGGCGTCGAACGCCTTCTCGTCGGCCTGCACGACCTTCTTCGGCACGACCTTGACGACCGATATCCGGGAGGGGAAGAGCGCGAACGGGTACTTCAGCTTGAACTCGACCGTGTGCGTGTCCACCGCGCGGGCGGAGTCGAGGAACGGCAGGAACTGCGCCATCAGGGACGCGTTCTTCGGGTCCAGGATGCGCTGGACGCTGAAGACGACGTCGTCCGAGGTGACGGCGGAGCCGTCGTGGAAGGTCGCGCCCTCGCGCAGGGTGGCGCGGTACGTCGTCGCGTCGACCTTGGCCGGCATCGCGGTGGCCAGCGCCGGTCGGGCCGACAGGGTGACCGGGTTGAGGTCCACCAGCCCCTCGAAGACGTGCCAGTTGGCCGCGACCGGGGTGGCGCCGGAGGAGGTCATCGGGTCGAACCCGGTGGACAGGGCGTACGAGATACCCGCGGTGATCGTGTTGCCGGCCGTTCCACTGCCGGAACCGGAGCCGCTGTCCGTGGTCGAGGAGGGTCCGCCGCACGCGGCGAGGGTGCCGGTGAAGGCGGCCGCCGCGCCGACCGCACCGGAATACCGCAGGAAAGCACGGCGATCGACTCTGGCGGGTGTCCGTCGAGAAGACACAGGAACCTCCGGAACAAGGAAGGAATGGACGGTGACGAGGCTGGACGCCGGGGTGTCTGCCGAACGGATTTTCGGTAAGGGTAGGCCGAACGTCGGGAACACTCTGCGCAACATACGACATCAGATGTCTTATGCCTGGTAGGGTGGACCGTAGTCGTCAGGACGAGAGGGGTCAAGGGGTGGACGCAAGTCGTAACTCCGGCAACGGGCGGGGCCGCCGCCTGCTGATGCACGAGGTCAGCGAAGGCATCAAACGCTACATCTTGGACAATGGGCTCCGTCCGGGCGACCTCCTGCCCACCGAGAACGAGCTCTGCGAGGCACTGGACGCGAGCCGGTCCAGCGTCCGCGAGGCCGTCAAGACCCTGGACGTCCTCGACATCGTGGAGGTCCGCCGGGGCCACGGCACCTACGTGGGACGGCTCGGGCTGTCCGCGCTGGTGGAGAGCCTCACGTTCCGTGGCCTGCTCGACCGCGACGACGACATGCAGCTCATGCTGGAGCTGGCCGACATGCGCGAGCTGTTCGAGCGCGGCATGGCCGACCGGATCGTGGCCGCGCTCGACGCCGCCGAGGTGGAGACCCTCGACACCCTGGTCGACGACATGGAGGCGTCCGGCAGCGGCGACGGCACCGGCTTCGTCGAGGCCGACCGCGCCTTCCACGCGCTCCTGGTCGCCCCGCTGGGCAACGAGCTGATCGGGCAGCTCTCCGCCGCGTTCTGGGACGTCTACATCATCGTCGCCCCGCACCTGAACGGGATCAGCCGGGCCGACGAGGTCGAGACGGTGCACCACCACCGCCGGATCGTCGAGGCCGCCCGCGCCCGGGACGCGGCGGCCTTCGCCGCGGCCGTCTCCGACCACTACGCGCCGGTGCGCCGCCGGATCGCCGACGCGCGCTCCGCCGGGCCGCAGGAGGACGGCGCCGGGGCAGCGGCCGGAACGGCGCCCGGAACAGGGGCCGCGGCTGGCACCGGGACCCGCGCGGGGAAGCGCGGCAAGGGCGGCGACGGCGACAGGTCCGCAGGTCGGGAGACCGCCGTCATCGCACCCCGCCGGGTGGGGCGCCGCCTTGACGCCGCCGGGGACTCCGCCTAGATTCCCGCCGGAGAGGGACATCAGACATCAGATGTCCCACCCTGCCCCTGCGAGGAGCCCGGCGTGCCCCTGACCGACCTCACCCTGGCGGAATGCCTGGAGTACCGCGCCGAGCAGCCCGCGCCCGCCGGCTTCGACGCGTTCTGGACCCGGACCCTGGAAGAGGCCGCGCGGGCCGCACGGCCGCCGCGGTTCGACGCCGTCGACGCCGGACTGCCCGCGGTCCGCGTGATCGATGTCACCTTCACCGGATACGACGGCGAACCGGTCCGCGGCTGGCTGCGGCTGCCCGCCGCCCCGGCCGGACCGCTCGGCTGCGTCGTGGAGTTCCTCGGCTACGGGCGCGGCCGCGGACTGCCGCACGAGAACCTGACCTGGGCCGCGGCCGGCTACGCCCATCTGGTCATGGACACCCGCGGCCAGGGCTGGTCGGCGGCGCCCGGCGCGACCCCCGACGGCGGCGGCACCGGGCACGGTCCCGTGCCCGGCTTCCTCACCCGCGGCACCGGCCGGCTGGACGACCACTACTACCGGCGGCTGTTCACCGACGCGGCCCGCTGCGTGGAAGCCGCCCGCAGCCACCCGGAGATCGACCCCGACCGGATCGTGATCACCGGCTTCAGCCAGGGCGGCGGCATCGCGCTGGCCGCGGCGGGCCTGGTACCGGGACTCGCCGGGGTCATGGCCGACGTCCCCTTCCTGTGCCACATCCGGCGCGGCGCCGAACGCGCCGCCCTGCCGCCGTACACCGAGATCGCCTCCTACCTCGCCCTGCACCGGGAGCGCGCGGAGGAACTCTTCGCCGAACTCGACCACTTCGACGGCCTGCACTTCGCGCCCCGCGCCACCGCCCCGGCCCTGTTCTCGGTGGCGATGATGGACCAGATCTGCCCGCCGTCCACCTGCATAGCGGCCTACCACGCGTACGCCGGCCCCAAGGAGTTGGCGGTCTACCCCTTCAACGGGCATGAGGGCGGCGGGGAGTTCCACCGGGCCCGGCAACTGGTGTGGGTCCGGGAGCGGCTGGGCCCTGGCCCCGCCGCTCCCGGACCGCGTGCTCTCGCTCCGGAACTTCCCGAACCGGCCGAGCCGGCCGCCGGAAGCGCTCACGCAGCGGCCGTCAGTGGTCCTGCTTCGCCCAGTCGAGGGTGAAGTCGGAGTAGACGATGCCGCCGGTGTCGCCGATCTCGTAGAGGTCGGCGGCGGCGCCGCTGCCCAGGACGGCGAGCGTCGAGTAGCCCGCGTCCCCGGACCTGACCAGGGCCTGGTAGGGCCAACTCGCCCCGTCGTCCTGGCTGACCCGCACGGTCAGCTCCGAACGGCTGCTCGCCGAGGCGTTGTTGCTCGCCAGGGTGACCGGGGTGGTGAGCGGGGCCCCGGTCGAGCCCACCTGGGTCGGCTTGAGGTAGGAGATCTCGTCGGCGTTGCAACCCGGGTCGACCAGACCGGAGTTCCAGGCCGGGCCGAAGTCACTGGCCACGTCGGTCGCGCCGGCGGGCGAGGCGTCGCCGGCGGTGGCGTACCAGCGGTTGCCGCCGCTGTTCGAGCGGAGGTTCTGCACCACCTTGCCGTCGCCGCGCTGGATGACCTTGCTCTCGTTGACGCCGGTCGCGGCCGCGGGGCCGGCGTGCCAGGTGGCGCCGTGGTCGTCGGAGTAGATGTCGGCGGCGTGGTCGGCGCCGCCCTCCCGGTAGACGATCGGCTGCACCAGGCGGCCGCTCGCCAGCTGGATGCCGTGCCCCGACGAGGCGAACATGCCCGCCCAACTCACGCTCTTCACCTGCGGGTTGAGGTCGACAGGAGCGCTCCAGGTCAGACCGTCGTCGGTCGAGGTGATGTAGCGGATGTGCATGGCGGTGGTGTCGGTCGCCGAGTTGGAGCCGGCCGCGGAACCGTAGTAGCCGACCCCGGGGGCGGGTGAGTAGTTGTCGAAGAGGTAGACCGTGCCGTGCGGGCCCGCGGTCCGGTCGACCAGCAGGCTCGCGTCGCCGTAGCCCTCGCTGGTGGTCGGCGCGTGCAGCACCACCTTCGGCGTGGACCAGGTCGCGCCGCCGTCGGTGCTGCGCCGCATGACCGTCTGGATGTTGTTGGTGCCGCCGCCGAGGTCGGAGTTGCCGTCCACCCGGGCGTCGGCCATCGCCAGGACCGTGCCGGAGTTCGTGACCGCCATCGCGGGGATACGGACCGAGGCCGCCGTGCCGGTGTACGTCTCGTACGTCGAGCCGTCGGCGGACAGCCGGTTGAGCCCCTCGATCGGGGTCGTCGTGCTGAAGAGCGTCTGCGCGTTCATCCCCGGCGTGCCGGCCGCCAGGCCGCAGGTCGCGGCGCCCGACTCGGTACGGCTGAAGCCGCTCGCCGTCGTCGTGGTGAACGAGTACGGCGTGCCGTTCGGCACCGTCCACAGCAGCGTGGCGTCCGAAGCGCCGGCCGCGACCGTCCGGGTCCAGGCGCTGCCGCTGCGGCCGGGCCAGGCGACGGTGAACACCTGAGCGGCGGCGGAGTGGTTGACCAGCGTCATCCGCAGCACATGGGTGGCGGGCTGCGAACCGTCCGTGTTGCGCGGGCAGTCCAGGCTGACCTGCGCCCCCAGGGCCGTACCGCAGTCGAGCGTGCCGGCCACCGTGGTGTCCAGGCCCTGCGGGGTGGTGACGTGGAAGGAGTACGCGGTACCGCTGGTCTTGGTGAAGAACAGGTCGGTGCGGTCGCCCGCGGCGACCGAGGGCGTCCAGCTGCCGTACCCGCTCCACGTCACGGTGAACGTGGTCGCTGACGCGGTCGGGTTGAGCAGCTCCAACCGGATTCTGCTGCTGTTGCAGTCCTGGCTGCCCACCGCCGACTGGGTTCCGGTGGCGGCACTGCCGGGCGCCGCGGTGGCCAACGGCGCCACCAGGGCGGCCAGTACGGCGACCAGCAGCAGCAACAGCCGTTGCGGCGACGCCTTCCGGTGCGCGGTCCGCGCCGGCCGCTCCTTCCGGCGCGGCGGACGGAGGTGCGGGGATCTTTCGGTCACAGCGGGCTCCTCGGGGGGTGGGGGTGCTGGATCGACGGACGGCAGGTGCACGGCGCCGGAACAGCGCGAGCGCCCGGACAACATCTGATAACTGATGAACGACATCAGATGTCGGTTGTCCGGGACCCTACGAGTGAGGTGGTGCCCCGTCAAGAGCACCGGGCAGCAAGGGTTTCCGCGCGGACACGGCGCGCGCGGCAGGCAGATCCACGGTTCGGGAGACCGCGGGAGACCGGCGTCAAGCCGTGCGAGACGCCGACCCTTCGCCGCAACACGCGGGAGCCAAAGGGGAGTTGGCGCCGTGGACTCCCCCCGCCGTACGGGGCGGCTCGCCGGTCCGGCGCTCATCCCTCGTGTGAGGGATCTCGTGTTCAGGCAGGCGAAGGCCGCGAGGACCACGGAGATCGCGAGGCCGCGAGGACCACGGAGATCGTGAGGCCGCGAGGCCGCGCGGACCACGGAGATCGTGAGCACCCTGCGGTGGCCGCTGTCGCTCCGCGGCAGGCGGAGCTTGAGGAACACGCGGCTGATGTGCCTGCGCCCCCGCGCTGCTCCGGCCTCGCCCGGCGTCCGCGCCCGCGCGACCCGCGGGTCAGGAGGTCTTCGCGGCCGGGCCCAGGATCGCCACGCACTCCATGTGGTGGGTGAACGGGAAGAGGTCGAAGGCCAGCAGCCGCAACGGGCGGTAGCCCTCCTCGGCGAACCACGCCAGGTCCCGGGCCAGGGCCGCGGGGTCGCACGCGACATAGGCGATCCGGCGGGCGTCGAGCGAGGCGATCTGCCGGACCGTGGCGTGGCCGGCCCCGGCCCGCGGCGGGTCGAGGACCACGAGGTCGGCCTCGGTGATGCCGGTACGGGGCAGCACCTGCTCGACCTTGCCGTGCTCGATCCTGACCCGGTCGAGGTCCTGGAGGTTGTGCCGGGCGTCCTCGACCGCGCGCTTGGCGGACTCGACGCCGAGCACCGCGCCGCGCTCCCCGACACGTTCGGCGAGCGCGCCGGCGAAGAGGCCGACCCCGCAGTACAGGTCGAGCGCCATGTCGCCCTTGCGCGGCATCAGGCCCTGCATGACGGCCTCGACCAGGACGTCGGCGGCCTTCGGGTGCACCTGCCAGAAACCGCCGTCGCCGACCCGCCAGGTGCGGCCGGCGGCGCGCTCGCGGACGAACGGGCGGCCGTGCACCCGGTGCACGGCGTGGTCCCGCTCGCCGATGCGCTGGACGGACACCGGCTTGTCGAGTTCGACGATCGGCAGCCGGCCGCCGGGCCGCGGGGTGAGCACGACCTGGCGGTCGTGGGAGCCGGTGGCGGCGATCGCCTCGACGGTGGCGATCTGCGGCCAGTCGCGGGCCTCGACGCCGAGTTCGCTGACCCCGGGCGCGGCGATCAGGCAGTGGTCGATCACCTCGACGTCGTGCGAGCGGTGCTTGCGCAGCCCGGCGCGCCCCTCGGCGTCGATCGCGTACTGCACGCGGGTGCGCCAGGCGGGCACGGCGGGGGCGCCGGCGTCCAGGTCGGCCTGGCTCACCTTGTCGCCGGGCGCGGGCGCGACGGTGCCGTCCCAGCCCGCTTCCTCGGGGGTGAGGCCGGCCAGCCGGGCGAGCTGTTCGGTGAGTACGGCGGCCTTGAGCCGTCGCTGGGCGCCGGGGGTGGCGTGCTGCCAGTCGCAGCCGCCGCAGCGGCCCGGTCCCGAGAACGGGCAGGGCGGCTCGACGCGGTCCTTGCCGGGCTCCAGGACGCGTACGGCGTCGGCGCGCAGGAAGCGGGAGTCCTGGTCGCCCTCGGTGACGCGGGCCACGACCCGCTCGCCGGGCAGGGTGTGCCGGACGAAGAGCACCTGTCCGGCCTCGGTGCGGGCCACGCAGTGGCCGCCGTGTGCGACCGGCCCGACCTCGACCTCGAACTCGTGGCCGACCAGCGAGGGGGCGGAATCGGTCTGCATGGCGGCGCTGCTCCTGGGGTGGACGGCGAGGCGGGTCGCCGGTCTGGTCGGCGGGGGACGGCGACCGCCCAGTCTACGTGCGCGCCCACCCGCCGCTGACCGCTCACGGCCGACGGACCGCGATGACCCGCCGACCACCGCGACCGACCGACCGCGACCGACCAACCGAGCGCGACCGACCCCAGCCGACCACCGGGGCCGGCCCCACCCGCGGCGGGACCCGGGCCGACCACCCGCGGCCGTCGTCGGGCCGCGGGCTACTTCTGCCCGCTGCCCGGGGTGGTGTGCTCGCGGTGGTCGGACCGCGGCGGCCCGACCGGACCCCGGCGGATGGAACCGGGGGCGCTCCAGTCCGCACGGCGGCGGGCCCGCGCGCGGGCCACCTCGGAGGAGTCGAGCTGCCAGGGCACGGAGGTCACCATGACGCCGGGGCTGAACAGCAGCCGGCCCTTGAGCCGCAGCGCGCTCTGGTTGTGCAGCAGGTGCTCGTACCAGTGGCCGACGACGTACTCGGGGATGTAGACGCTGACCACGTCGCGGGGGCTGTCGCGGCGCAGGCCCTTGACGTAGTCGATGATCGGGCGGGTGATCTCGCGGTAGGGCGAGTCGAGGACCTTCAGCGGCACATCGATGCCGTGGCTCTGCCACTCGGCCTGCAGCGCCTTGGTGTCCTGGGGGTCGACGTTGATGCTGAGGGCTTCGAGGCTGTCGGAGCGCATCAACTTGGCGTAGGACAGGGCGCGCAGGGTGGGCTTGTGCAGCTTGGAGACCAGCACGATGGAGTGCACCCGGGACGGGCGGACGTAGTCGTCACCGGGCTCGTCGTCGGCGGCGATCTCCTCGGCGACGCGGGTGTAGTGCCGGCGGATCGCGGTCATGGTGGCGAAGAAGATCACCATGCCGAGCACCGCGACCCAGGCACCGTGGGTGAACTTGGTGAGCAGCACGATCACCAGCACCAGGCCGGTGAGGAAGGCGCCGAAGGTGTTGATCGCGCGGGAGCGGTGCATGTGGCGGCGCTTGGCCGGGTCGGTCTCGGTGCGCAGATGGCGGTTCCAGTGCCGCACCATGCCGGTCTGGCTGAGCGTGAAGGAGACGAAGACGCCGACGATGTAGAGCTGGATGAGCCGGGTGGAGTTCGCGCCGTAGATGTAGACCAGCACGGCGGCGAAGCCGGCCAGCAGCACGATGCCGTTGGAGAAGGCGAGCCGGTCGCCGCGGGTGTGCAGCTGCCGGGGCAGGTAGCGGTCCTGCGCGAGGATCGAGCCGAGCACCGGGAAGCCGTTGTAGGCGGTGTTCGCGGCGAGGAAGAGCACCAGCGCGGTGACCGCGGCCAGGAAGATGAACGGGATCGAGTTGTGCCCGAAGACCGCCTCGGCGACCTGCGCGATCACCGGGTCCTGGGTGTAGTGGCTGCCCAGCGGCTTGCCGTGGTCGAGCAGGTCCGTGGCCGGGTTCTGGGCCATCCGCACATGGGTGTTCATCGCCAGCGCGATGATCCCGCAGAACATCGTGACCGCCAGCAGGCCCATGGCCGCCAGCGTGGTGGCGGCGTTCTTCGACTTGGGCTTCCGGAAGGCCGGCACGCCGTTGCTGATCGCCTCGACGCCGGTGAGCGCGGCACATCCGGAGGAGAAGGCCCGCAACAGCAGGAAGACCAGGGCGAATCCGCCGATGCCCGGTGACTCGGCGTGGATCGTGTAGTGCGCGGTCGGCGCGTTCATGTCGTGCCCGGTGGCGATCTTGAAGATGCCCCAGGCGATCATGCAGAAGACGCCGAAGACGAAGGCGTAGGTCGGGATCGCGAAGATCGTGCCCGACTCCCGTACCCCGCGCAGGTTCATCAGCATCAGCACCACGATCATGCCGACCGCGCCGAGCACCTTGTGGGTGACGAAGAACGGCACCGCCGAGCCCAGGTTCTCGATGCCGGACGAGACCGACACCGCGACGGTGAGCACGTAGTCGACCATCAGCGCGCTGGCGACGGTGAGACCCGCCTTCGGCCCCAGGTTGGTGGTGGCGACCTCGTAGTCGCCGCCGCCGGAGGGGTAGGCGTGCACGTTCTGCCGGTAGGAGGCGACCACGGTGAACATCAGCACCACCACCGCGACCGCGATCCACGGGCTGAAGTGGTAGGAGGAGATGCCGGCGATCGAAAGGACCAGCAGCACCTCACCGGGCGCGTAGGCGACCGAGGAGAGCGGGTCGGAGGCGAAGACGGGGAGCGCGAGCCGCTTGGGCAGCAGCGTCTCGCCCAGCCTGTCGCTGCGCAACGCCCGGCCGATCAGAATCCGTTTCGGCAGGTCGGTCAGTTTGGACACCCCGCGATGTTAAGGGATGGGCATGCCACCCGTGCGCCCGAGTACCGGACCGAGTGTGAAGAACCTGCGCCCCCGCTCCCACGGAACTTCCACGCCACCCCGCGCGTGTGGAGCTTGGGCCCCCGGTCTGAGAGTCTTGGACCAACTTTTACGACGACGGCTCCTGGTTTCACGGTCCTAGTCGCATCAGTCGGACTCAGCAGTCGTCAGACTCAGTCGTCAAATGTTGGCAGCCGGAAGGACGGTCGTGCACGTCGTGATTATGGGATGCGGGCGAGTGGGTTCAGCTCTCGCGCACTCCCTCGAACAGCATGGTCATACGGTCGCGGTGATCGACCAGGACCCGACGGCGTTCCGCCGCCTCGGCTCCGGGTTCGGCGGGCGCCGGGTGACCGGAGTCGGGTTCGACCAGGACACGCTGCGTGAGGCCGGTATCGAGGAGGCGGGTGCCTTCGCGGCCGTGAGCAGCGGCGACAACTCCAACATCATCGCGGCCCGGGTGGCCCGCGAGATGTTCGGCATCGAGAACGTGGCGGCGCGGATCTACGACCCCAAGCGCGCCGAGGTCTACCAGCGCCTGGGCATCCCGACGGTGGCCACCGTGCGGTGGACCGCCGACCAGATGATGCGCCGGCTGCTCCCGTCGGGCGCGGAGCCGCTGTGGCGCGACCCCAGCGGCGGGGTGCAGCTCGCCGAGGTGCACACGTCCGCCGCCTGGATCGGCCACAAGGTGAGCCGGCTCCAGGACGAGACCGGCGTCCGTGTGGCGTTCCTCACCCGGCTCGGCGAGGCCATGCTCCCGACCTCGCAGACGGTGCTCCAGGAAGGCGACCTCGTGCACGTCATGATGCGCACCGACGGTGTCGCCGACGTCGAGGCCGCGTTCGCCAAGGGGCCCGAGGAGGCGCAGTCATGAGGGTCGCCATCGCCGGGGCCGGCGCGGTCGGCCGCTCCATCGCCGGGGAACTGCTGGAGAACGGCCACGAGGTGCTGCTGGTCGACAAGAACCCGACGTCCATCTCGGTGGAGCGGGTCCCGCAGGCGGAGTGGCTGCTCGCCGACGCCTGCGAGATCACCTCGCTCGACGAGGCCGCGCTACAGCGCTGCAACGTCGTGATCGCCGCCACCGGCGACGACAAGGTGAACCTGGTCGTGTCGCTGCTGGCCAAGACCGAGTACGGCGTCCCGCGGGTCGTCGCGCGCGTCAACAACCCGAAGAACGAGTGGCTGTTCAACGAGTCCTGGGGCGTCGACGTCGCGGTCTCCACGCCGCGCCTGATGTCGGCGCTGGTCGAGGAGGCGGTCAGCGTCGGCGACCTGGTCCGGCTGCTGCGGTTCAGCCAGGGTGACGCGAACCTCGTGGAGTTGACGCTGCCCGAGGAGGCCGCGCTCGTCGGCACCCGGGTCGGTGACGTGGAGTGGCCGACCGACACCTCGCTGGTGACGATCATCCGCGGCAACCGGGTGCTCACGCCGTCCAAGGACGACGCCCTGGAGGCCGGCGACGAGCTGCTGTTCGTGGCGGCGCCGCACCGCGAGGAGCAGTTGGAGGACCTGCTGTCGGTCCAGGACGGCTCCGCCGAGGAGTAGCCGGGACCGGACCGCGGGCGTAGACCCGCGGACACGTGCAGGGGCCCCGGCCACCTTTCTTGGGTTCAAGGGGTCGTCGCAACACCACTTGTTTCAGGTGGTGAGTAGATCACGTAGACGCTCGGCTGGGGTATCCCAGTCGAGCGTCTTGCG
>NZ_JBIUYR010000014.1:155122-278424 GCF_044744625.1 Streptomyces sp. NPDC087270 | reverse complement strand
GGCCAGTCGGGGAGTTCGTTGATGGCGGTGGCGCGTTTGGTGCGGATGGTGTGGGTGGCGTGGGTGAGGTTGGCGCGGAGTTGGGTGTCCTTCGTTGAGGCGTGTGCGGCTTCGGGGAAGGAGGGGAGTCCCAGGTAGGTGCCGCTCATCGGACGACTCCTGTGTCGGCTCGCCGGTAGGGGTGTTGTTCGGTGGAGGCGAGGATTTCGGCGAGGTGGAGGGTGTGGAGGGGGGCGTGGTCGCGGCGGAGGATGCCGTCGAGGTGGAGGAGGCAGGAGTTGTCGGCGCCGCACAGGACGCGGGCGCCGGTGTCGAGGGCGTGGCGGACTTTGTCCTGGCCCATGGCGACGGAGACGTCGGGGTTTTTGACGGCGAAGGTGCCGCCGAAGCCGCAGCATTCCTCGGCGCCTTCCAGCTCCCTGAGTTCCAGGCCTTTGACGGCTTGGAGGAGTTTGCGGGGGCGTTCGCCGAGGCCGAGCATGCGCAGGCCGTGGCAGGAGGGGTGGTAGGTGACGCTGTGCGGGAAGTAGGCGCCCACGTCGGTCACTTCGAGCACGTCCACCAGGAACTCGGTCAGTTCGTAGGTCTTCGGAACGGCCGCGGCCGCCGCGGCGGCCAGCCCGTCGTCCCGGCCCTCGGCGGCGGCCCGCTCCGCGATCCGCGGGTAGTTGTCGCGGACCATCGCCGCGCACGAGCCCGACGGGGTGACCACGTAGTCGTAGCCGTCGAAGGCGTCGGCGTACCGGCGGACCAGGGGTTCGGTCTCGTGGCGGTAGCCGGTGTTGAACTGGGGCTGCCCGCAACAGGTCTGGGCCGCAGGGAAGTCCACCTCCACGCCCAACCGCTCCAGCAGGGTCACCACGGCCCGGCCGGTGTCCGGGTAAAGGAGGTCGTTGACACAGGTCACGAAGAGGGCGACCCGCAGGGCGCCTTCGTGCCGCACCCCGCCGCCGCTCGGCTGTCGATCACGCATGCGCTCATACTGCCCCAAGCGTGCACAGCAGGGGAAGTATACATCCGATGTCTGTTGGGCGAGTTGGCGCTGAACTGACCTGTGAGCTGCGCCCGGACGCGGTTGCGGGTGACACCGGCGGGCCGCGTCAGCGGGCGGCCACGGGCATCGGTGCGGGGGCGGGCGAGGCAGCTTCGGGCGACGTGGCGTCGGCGGACTCGGCTCCGGACGGCGTGCCGTCGGAGGACTCGGTGTCGGGCGCGGCGCCGGTGCCCGCGAGCAGCGCGCGGATCTCGCGGACCGCGCTGCGCCCGGCCCGGTTCGCGCCGATCGTGCTCGCCGAGGGCCCGTAGCCGAGCAGGTGCACCCGCGGGTCCTTCACCACGCGGGTGCCCTCCAGCCGGACCCCGCCGCCCGGTTCGCGCAGCCGCAGCGGGGCGAGGTGGTCCAGGGCCGCCCGGAACCCGGTCGCCCACAGGATGACGTCGGCGTCCAGCGTGCGGCCGTCGGCCCAGGCGACGCCGTGCGGAGTGATCCGGTCGAACATCGGCTCGCGCCGCAGGATGCCGCGGGCCCGCGCGTCCCGGACCGCCTCGGTCGCCGCGAGACCGGTCACGCTCACCACGCTCTGCGGCGGCAGCCCCCGCCGTACCCTGTCCTCCACCCGGGCCACCACCGAGCGGCCCCACTCCTCGTCGAACGCCATGTCGCGGAAGACCGGCGGCCGACGGGTCACCCACGTGGTGCGCGCCGCGCCGCCCGCCTCGTGCAGCTCCATCAGCAGCTGCACCGCAGACGTGCCACCGCCCACCACCACGACGTGCAGTCCCGCGAACTCCGCCGCCCCCCGGTAGCCCGCGGTGTGCAGCTGCCGCCCCAGGAAGCTCTCCTGACCCGGGTAGTACGGCAGGAAGGGCCGGTCCCACGTGCCCGTCGCGTTCAGCAGCGCCCGCACCGACCACGTGCCCCGGTCCGTCTCCACCCGCAGCCGCCCGCCGGCCCCCTCGCGTACCGCCGACACGTCCACCGGGCGCAGCACCCGCAGGTCGAACGCCTCCTCGTACCGGCGGAAGTACTCCCCGACGACCTGCGACGACGGCTGCTGCGGGTCGCCGCCCTCCAGCTCCATCCCCGGCAGCGCGTGCACCCGGTGCGCCTTCCCGTACGTCAGCGAGGGCCACCTGAACTGCCAGGCGCCCCCGGGGCCGGGGGAGTGGTCGAGCACCACGAAGTCCGTGCCGGCCCGCAGCCCCGCCCGGCCCAGGAAGTACGCCGCCGACAGCCCCGCCTGCCCCGCACCCACCACGGCGACGTCCGCGTCCACCACCGCGGACTCGCCTGCTTCCGGCCGTCGCCCCGCACCCGAGTCCTTCATGCCTCTGCCAACCAGCGCCGCCGCCCATTGCTTCCCCCGCCGCGCCAGGTTCCCCCGCCGCCCCCGCTTCTCCCGTCGCGCCCGGCGGGGAAGGGGCGGGGCCGCCGTGACGGCACGCGTAGAGGCCGGCGGAGGAGGCGGGGTGCCCCGGGCGGCGGGTCGTGTCGGGCGAGTCGGGGCGGGCGGCTCAGGCCCCGCAGGGCTGGGCGAGCGGGTTGGAGGCCCACCGCCGCAAGCGGGCGACGCGTTCCGCCGCTTCTTCCAGGCGGGAAAGCGGGAGGTCGCCGTCGGAGACCGCACGGGCGGTGGCCGCGTGGATCGCGTCGCGCACCCCGGGCCCGCTGGCCGGGCCGAGCCGGATGAGGTCGACCCCGGCGATCCAGGCGAGGACGGCGGCGCCCGGCACCCCCCACCCGTCGACGATGGACGGCGCGTCGAGGGTGTCGCTCAGCACGACGCCGGTGTAGCCGAGTTCGCCGCGCAGCACCCCGGTGATCGCGTGGCTGTGGAGCGCCGCGGGCACGGCGGCCGAGATCGCCCGTACCCCCGCGGCCGTGCCCTCCGCGAAGGGAAGCAGGTTCCCGGCGCCGGTGAAGGGCCCCAACGCCGCCGCCACGCCGTGTGTCTGAAGGTCCGTCACGAACGTTCGGGTCTCGCCGGGCCGCGCGCCCGGCCGCACCCCGAGGTGGAGATTCGCCCCGGCGGCCATCGACGCCGCGGCGGCGGCGCCACCTCCCACGGCGGCGCCGACCGGTCCGCAGTGGGCGGTCAGCGCGTCCGGCAGGGCGGCCCGTACCGCGTCGGCGGCGGCCCGGGCGGCGGCGGGCTCGTACGCGTGGACGGCGGCGCCCGGCGTGCCCCGTTCCAGCCCGCGCAGAATCCACTCCGGCAGAGGGGAGCCGCCGCCGTTCACGGACGGCAGCAGGCAGGAGTCGACCAGCACGGCGAGCCGGTGCAGCGTCTTCACGTCTGGGGTCCCCCTCCGGGGCGCGGCAGTCGGCGAACCCCCCGAATGGTACAGACCAATCTGTGGCCGGGGCAATGATCCCCATCACCCGCGACGCTCGCCCGCAACGTTCCGCCCCGGGCCGCGGACCGCCGGTCGGCTCCTGACGCCGGACGCGGCATCCGGACGGGCGGGCCACCATGGGCCACCATGGAAGGCATGGCCGAACGCTTTGGAACCCGTGTCCTCGACATCCACACCGGCGACCGTGAGATCGTCCACGACCTGACCGACGCCTGCACCGGCTTCCTGCGGGGGACGGCGCAGGGGCGGGACGGGCTGCTCAACGTCTTCGTACCGCACGCCACCGCGGGCATCGCGGTCATCGAGACCGGCGCGGGCAGCGACGAGGACCTGCTCGCCCTGCTCGGCGACCTGCTGCCGGCCGACGACCGGTGGCGGCACCGGCACGGCCCGCGCGGCCACGGCCGCGACCACGTGCTGCCCGCGCTGGTGCCGCCGCACGCGACGCTGCCGGTGATCGGCGGCCGGCTGGAGCTGGGCACCTGGCAGTCCGTCGTGCTGGTGGACACCAACGTCTCCAACACCGACCGCCAGGTCCGCCTGAGCTTCCTGGGCTGAGTGAACCGCGGTCCGGACGGAGCTGCGGGCCCGACGAATCCGCGGCCCCCACTGAGCCGCGGGCCCGACGAATCCGAGGCCCCCACGAATCCGCGGTCCCGGCGAAGCCCTGCCGGCTCCGAACCGTGCCGGCCCGGCCGTACGCGCTGAGTGCGGCCGCGGGCAAGGGAGTTGGGCCGGCCCGGCGAGCCGGGGCAGTGATCGGCGACTTCGGCATGTGCCCTTCTTTTCCCCACCCGGCGCCACTATCGTCCAGATGCACGGCGGACGACCGCCTCCCCCCGGAGCCGTGGGGGCAGCCTCTCATGGGCCACACGCCGTGAGCTCCCGTGCCCGAGTCCCCATCGGCGGCGAGCGCGGCCTCCACCGAGTGAAGGGGTATGTCGTGGGCAGCAATTGGTTCGAGACCGTCGCACACGCCCAGCGACGAGCCGAGAAGCGCCTTCCGAAATCCGTCTACGGCGCGCTGCTCGCCGGGTCCGAGGCGGGGGTGTCCTACCGGGACAACACCGCGGCGTTCCGGGAGTTGGGAATGGCCCCGCACGTGGCCGGCCAGCCCCCGGAACAGGATCTGGCGACCACGGTCATGGGGCAGCCGATCGCGCTGCCGGTGGTCATCTCCCCGACCGGGGTCCAGGCCGTCCACCCCGACGGCGAGGTGGCCGTCGCCCGCGCCGCCGCGGCGCGGGGCACCGCGATGGGGCTCAGCTCCTTCGCGAGCAAACCGGTCGAGGAGGTGGTGGCGGCCAACCCGAAGACGTTCTTCCAGATGTACTGGATGGGGTCGAAGGACGCGATGGTCCGCATGATGGACCGGGCCCGTACCGCCGGGGCGGTGGGCCTGATCGTCACCCTCGACTGGTCCTTCTCGCACGGCCGCGACTGGGGCAGCCCCTGGATACCGGAGCGGCTGGACCTGCGGGCCATGGCGAAGCTCGCCCCGCAGGCGCTGACCCGGCCCTCCTGGCTGCTGGACTACGCCCGCTCCGGCAAGCTCCCCGACCTCACGACTCCCAACCTCACCGGCCCGGACGGCGTCACGCCGACGTTCTTCGGCGCCTACGGCGCGTGGATGCAGACCCCGCCGCCCAGTTGGGACGACATCCGCTGGCTGCGGGACGAATGGCGCGGCCCCTTCATGCTCAAGGGCGTCTCGCGGCTGGACGACGCCCGCCGGGCCGTGGACTGCGGGGTCACCGCGATCTCCGTCTCCAACCACGGCGGCAACAACCTCGACGGCACCCCCGCCCCCATCCGCATGCTGCCCGCGGTGGCCGGGGCGGTGGGCGGCGAGGTGGAGGTGCTGATGGACGGGGGCATCCGGCGCGGCAGCGACGTCGTCAAGGCCCTCGCCCTCGGCGCGCGCGCCGTGATGATCGGCCGCGCCTACCTGTGGGGGCTCGCCGCCGCGGGACAGGGCGGCGTGGAGAACGTCCTGGACGTCATGGCCGGCGGCATCCGCTCCGCGCTGCTCGGCCTCGGCCGGGCCGGCGTCGGGGAGTTGGTGCCCGACGACGTGATCGTGCCGGCCGGCTTCACCCGCACGCTCGGCGACACCGACCGCACGGGGCGGAAGTGAAGCCGGGCGCGCAGCCCGCGAACCTGGCCCACCGCACCTGGACCTCGCTGCCGCACCGCCCGGTGGTCCTGGTGCCGGTCGGCTCGATCGAGCAGCACGGCCCCCACCTGCCGCTGGACACCGACACCACGGTCGCCACCGCCGTGGCCGAGGGTGCGGCCCGGCGCCTGGCCGGCACCGGCCCCGCGGACCGGATACTGCTGGCGCCGCCGATCGTGTACGCGGCCAGCGGCGAACACCAGTCCTTCCCGGGCACGATGTCGATCGGCAACGAGGCGCTGCGGTTCATGCTCGTCGAACTCGTCCGCTCCCTGTCCCTGTGGTCCGGCCGGGTCGTGTTCGTCAACGGCCACGGCGGCAACCTCGCCTGCCTGACCGGCGCGGTCGGCCAACTGGTCGACGAGGGGCACGACGTGGGCTGGGTGGCCTGCGTACCGGCGGGCGGCGACGCGCACGCCGGCCGCTGCGAGACCTCGCTGATGCTCCATCTGGCCCCGGAGCGGGTCGACATGCTCCGGGCCGAGCCCGGAAACCCCGCGCCGCTCGCGGAGTTGCTGCCGACGATCATCGCCGGGGGCGTGGCCGCGGTCTCGCCGTCCGGCGTGCTCGGCGACCCGACCGGCGCGACCGCGCAGGAGGGCGCCCGCCTCCTCGACGCCCTGGTGGCGGACGCGGCCGAGCGGATCGGCGGCAGCCCTGACGCCCGCGGCCGGCTGAGCCGCGCCGGGGCCCGGGCATGACCGGCACCCGGCGGGTCGCGCTGGTCACGGGCGCCGCGCGCGGCATCGGCGCCGCGACCGTACGGGCGCTGTGCGCGGACGGGTACGCGGTCGTCGCCCTCGACGGCTGCGCGGGCGACGGTCCCGGGCGCGGCCCCGGCGTGGACTACCCGCTGGCGAGCCGTGCGGAGTTGGAGGCGCTCGGCGCGCGGTACCCCGGCCAGGTCGTCACCCGGGTCGCCGACGTCCGCGACGCCGACGCGCTGCGGGCCGCCGCGGCCGCCGCGGTCGAGGAGTTCGGCCGGCTCGACGCGGCGGTGGCGGCCGCGGCCGTCATCTGCGGCGGCCTGCCGGTGTGGGAGACCCCGCCGGAGCAGGTGCGGACCCTGTGGGAGGTCGACGTCATGGGGGTGTGGAACACCGCGGCGGCCTGCGTGCCGCACATGCTGAGCGGGCCCGACCCGGCCGGCTGCCGGTTCGTCGCCGTGGCCTCCGCCGCGGGCACCCGCGGCCTGTTCCACCTGGCTGGGTACGGCGCCGCCAAGCACGCCGTCGTCGGCCTGGTCCGCGGGCTGGCCGCCGACCTCGTGAACACCGGGGTGACCGCCGTCGCGGTGTCCCCCGGCTCGACCCGGACGGCCATGCTGGACGCCACCGCCGCGCTCTACGACGTCGGCACCGAGACGTTCGCCGGCTCGCAACTCGACGGCCGGCTGATCGAGCCCGAGGAGGTCGCCGACGTCGTCGCCTTCTGCTGCTCCCGGCCCGGCGGCGTCGCCAACGGGACGGTCGTCAGCGCCGAGGGCGGGTTCCGCGGATGACGCTTCCGGTCGGTTCCGTGGTGGAACTCGGCTCCAGGGTCAGGCAGTACGACCGCGGACGCGTCCTCGTCGGGGGAGCGCCGCCCCGCCTGCTGCGCCTGTCCGCGCCCGCCGTGGCGCTCCTGGCGGGCCGGCGGATACGGATCGACGGTCCGACCTCGCTGCGGCTCGCGACCCGGCTGGTGGCGCTGGGGATGGCGCACCCGGTCGTCACCGCGCTCCCGCCGGCCGACCTCGGGCAGCTCACCGTGGTCGTGCCGGCCCACGGCCGGCCCGACGCGCTGGAGCGGCTGCTGGCCGGCGTGGCCGGACGGGTCGAGGTGATCGTCGTGGACGACGCCTCCCCCGATCCGGACCCGGTGGCCCGCGTCGCCCACCGGCACGGCGCTCGCCTGATCCGCCACCCCGGCAACCGCGGGCCGGCCGCCGCCCGCAACACCGGGCTGCGGCAGGTCCGCACCCCCTTCGTGGCGTTCATCGACAGCGACATCACCGTCGAGCCCGACACCCTGCCGATGCTGCTGCGCCACTTCCACGACCCCGAACTCGCCGTCGTCGCCCCCCGGGTCCTCGGCCTGCACGGGCCGGGCACGCCGGAGCGGGGCAACTGGATCGTCCGCTACGAGGGGGCCCGTTCCTCGCTCGACCTCCAGGCGCACCCGGCCCTGGTCCATCCGCGCTCGCGCGTGTCGTGGGTGCCCAGCGCCTGCCTGGTGGCGCGTGTCGACGCGCTCGGGCCGGGGTTCACCGAGTCCATGCGGGTCGGCGAGGACGTCGACCTGGTCTGGCGGCTGGCCGCCGAGGGGCACCGGGTCCGCTACGAGCCGTCCGTCGCGGTCCGGCACGACCACCGCAGCGGCCTCGCCGACTGGCTGGGCCGCAAGGCGTACTACGGCACGGGGGCGCACACGCTCTCCGCGCGGCACGGCCCGGCGGTGGCCCCGGCGGTCCTCACGCCGTGGGCCGCGGCCGTCGGCGTAGCGGCGCTGGCGCAGCGGCGCTGGTCGCTGCCGGCGTTCGCGGTGGTGCTCACCGCGGTGACCCGCCGGAACCTGCGCAAGGTGCCGGCCGGGAGCGCCGGACGGCACCGGATCGCCGTTTCCCTGACCGGCCTGGGGGTGGCGGCCACCGCCGAGCAGGCGGCCGCGCTGCTGCTGCGGCACTGGTGGCCGCTGAGCCTCGCCGGCTGCGTGGTGTCGTCCCGGGCCCGCCGGGCGGTGGCGCTGGCCGCGGTCGCCGACGGGCTGCTGGAGTACCGTCTGCGCGCCCCGGACCTGGACCCGGTGCGTTTCGCGCTGGCCCGCCGGCTGGACGACCTCGCGTACGGCTCGGGGCTGTGGGCGGGGGCGGTCAGGGGGCGGTCGATCCGCTGCCTGCTGCCCGAGATCCGCCGCTCAGGGGCGGGGGCGGGTGTGCGTGCGCGTTCTGCTGCGGGTGCCGCGGGTGCCGCGGGTGCCGTGGGTACTTCGGCCGCTGCTGGTGCTTCGGCCGCCGCTGCCGCGCGGCCGGGGGCGGGGACCCGGGGGGACCGGCCGTTCCCGCGCCCCGCACCGTGAACGCCCCGGGGGGACCGCGACGCCCGCCGCGATCCCCCCGGGCCACCCGAGATCCGAGGGCACCGGCGCCCGAACGGCCGCCGGTGCCCTCCGGGTTCACAACGGGCTCTCGTCGCAGGGCTTGGCCGGCATCCGCCGCCCGATGGTCACCGGGACCGGCCCGACGCCCGCGCGTACGGGCCGCGAGTGGTCCTGGGAGGGGCGCGGCGCGTGTCCCGCCGCCACCCCCTCCAGGGCGCGTTCGCCGAACCCCCGCACGCACTCGGGGTCGGGGCCGTCGAGCGGCAGTCCGGTGAAGAACTTGGCCGCCATGCAACCGCCCTGGCAGGCGTCGAAGTGGCCGCAGGACGCGCAGGCGCCCGCGGACTGCGGTTCACGCAGCTGCTCGAACAGCTCGGAGGACCGCCACACCGAGGTGAAGCCGCCCGGCTCGCGGACGTTCCCGGCCCGGAAGGCGTCGTGGATGGCGAACGGGCACGCGTAGACGTCGCCGACCGGGTCGATCAGGCAGACCACCCTGCCGGCTCCGCACAGGTTGAGCCCGGGCATCGACTGCCCGAAGGCCGACAGGTGGAAGAACGAGTCGCCGGTGAGCACCTTCTCCCCGTGCGCCATCAGCCAGTCGTACAGCTCGCGTTGCTGTTCGGGCCGCGGGTGCAGCTCGTCCCAGGTGTCGGCTCCGCGCCCGGAGGGGCGCAGCCGGGTCAGCCGCAGTTGGGCGCCGTAGCGGTCGGCGAGCGCCGCGAAGTCGTCGAGCTGGCCGATGTTGTGCCGGGTCGCGACGACCGAGAGTTTGAAGCCGCGGAACCCGGCCGCCGCCAGGTTACGCATCGCCCGGACCGCCGTGTCGTACGAACCCGGCCCGCGCACCCGGTCGTTGACCTCGGCGGTGGCGCCGTCCAGCGAGATCTGCACGTCCACGTAGTCGCTCCCGGCGAGCCGGGCCGCGACCTCCTCGGTGATGCGTACCCCGTTGGTCGAGAACTTGACGCCGACCTGGTGCGCGGTGGCGTAGTCGACGAGTTCCCAGAAGTCCGGGCGCACGGTGGGCTCGCCGCCGCCGATGTTCACGTAGAAGACCTGCATGCGCTGCAACTCGTCGATCACCGAACGGCATTCGGCGGTGGACAGCTCGCGCGGGTCGCGCCGCCCGGAGCTGGAAAGGCAGTGCACGCAGGCGAGGTTGCAGGCGTACGTCAGCTCCCACGTCAGGCAGATGGGGGCGTCCAGCCCCCGCTGGAAGTGTTCCACCAGGCGGGTCACGGAAGCCTCCTGTCCTCTCGGTCGGGCGCGGCAGAGGGCACCCTCGGCGCGTCCCCGGCGGTTTCGGTGCTCACGGCGTGCCGCTCGACGATCATCCGGGTGCGGGCGAGCGTGGACAGCGCGGCCGTGAAGGCGGGCAGGCGGTCGCCCGCGACCACCTCGCACGCCCGGCGAGCACTGGGCTGCGCGTCCAACTCCCGCACCACACTCAGAAGTTCGGGGTCCTTGAGGAATGACAGCCGCCGCGTGCCGAAGTGGTACAGCAGCGCGCCGAACGGCTCGGGGCGTACCGAGACCTGCGGATGCAGCGTCCAGGCGCGCTCGATGTCGAACTCCACGGGCATACGGTCCTCACTCCTCGTCGCCGGTCAGTACACGCCGCACATGCCGTCGATCGACACGTCCTCGACGAGCAGGTCCTCCTCGACCGGCTGCTCTCCGCCGCCGGGGGCCGGGGAACCGGCAGCGGTGGAAGCGGCGATGGAGGCGGCGGTCGAATCGGCGGTGGCGGGATCGGTGGTGGCGAGATCGCTCATGTGACGCTCCTTCATGGGGCACAGGCGGTGCGCGGAAGGATCGCCGGGAGCGCGGAGGGAGCCGCGAACCGGCGCCGACGGCACCACGTCGTGGGCACCGGACGCACGGATGATATGGCCCGGTCCGGCTGGGGCGGAAGAGGCGCCAGGGCCCGCCGGACCCGGGCCGGCAGCGCCTGGGGCCGCCTCCCGCGAACACCGCGCGAGCCCCCCGCGGCCTCCCGCAGGGCACCGGACCAGGGCCGGGAGCGGCGTGCGGGCCCGGCGGCCGGCCGCCGTCAGGGGAGCCGGACCGGTGCCGGTCGGCTCACCCCCCTAAAACCGTCCCTTCCCGCGATCCACGGAGGATAGGGGGACCCCTGAGGTGCGGTGACGGCGTGGGCTAGGGGTCATCGCCGGCCGTTCCGCCCGGGCCCGGGCGGTAGAAAAGCTGCGGGATCGCCGCTGCCGCCCCGCCTGCCGGCGGGCGCGGTTCGACTTCCCTGGTACGTCCAGGAGTTGAAGCACGTCCACAACGCATCAAGGAGGGCCTCGATGGGCCGGGTGGAAGGCAAAGTCGCCGTGGTGACGGGCGCCGCGCGCGGGCAGGGGCGCAGTCACGCAGTGCGACTGGCCGAGGAGGGCGCGGACATCATCGCGATCGACGCGTGCGAGGACAACGACGCGGCGACGTATCCAATGGCCACGCAGGCCGACTTGGACGAGACCGCGCGGCTGGTCGAGAAGGCCGGCCGCCGCGTCTTCGCCAGGCGCGCCGACGTGCGGGACGCGGCCGCGCTGCGCGCCGCGATCGACGCGGGAGTGGCCGAGCTCGGCCGGCTCGACGTGGTCGTCCCGAACGCGGGCATCCTGCCGATGGGCGCCCAGCTTCCGGTCGGCTCGTTCACCGGCACCATCGACGTCAACCTCGTCGGCTCCATCAACACCGTGCACGCCGCGCTCCCGCACCTGGGAGAGGGCGGCTCTATCATCCTCGTCGGCTCGATCATGGGCTTCCTGCCGCCCGGCCCCGAGGACGCCATGGCCGGCCCCGGCATGGGCGGCTACAAGTTCGCCAAGCACGTCATGGTGGACTACGCGAACGCGCTCGCCAACCAGCTCGCCGCCTCCGGCCGCCGGGTCAACGCCGTCCACCCGACCAACGTGGACACCTCCATGCTCCTCAACGACGCCGTCTACCAGGCGTTCCGGCCCGACATGGAGAACCCCGGCCGGGCCGACGCCGAGCCGATCTTCACCACCATCCAGGCCATGCCGGTCCCGTACGTGCACGCCGAGGACGTCTCCAACGCCGTGGTGTACCTCGCCTCGGACGAGTCGCGGTACGTGACCGGGCTGCATCTGCGGATCGACGCCGGCGCGCTGGTCAAGCAGGGCCGGTGACCGTGTCCGCGGCCTTGCCGGACGCGGGGGTGTCCCGATTCCGTGCGTACGGCCCGCGCCAGATCGACACGATCGCGGCGCGGTACGGCCTGCCCGACGAGCTCAGGAAGACGGTGCGGCTGGTCTCCCAGGTGCTCCCCTTCCGGGTGAACGAGTACGTCCTGTCGAACCTCATCGACTGGCAGAACCTCCCGGACGACCCGATCTACCAGCTCGTCTTCCCCCAGCAGGGGATGCTCTCCAGCGAGGACGAGAAGCGGCTGTCGGTGCTGCTGGACGCCGACGACACCGTCTCGCGCCGCGAGCTGACCGAGACGGTGAACTCGATCCGCGCGCGGCTCAACCCGCACCCGTCGGGGCAGATGCAGCTCAACGTGCCACAGCAGGACGGCGTCGAACTCAAGGGCATGCAGCACAAGTACCGCGAGACGGTGCTGTACTTCCCCGGCCACGGCCAGAGCTGCCACGCCTACTGCACGTACTGCTTCCGCTGGGCGCAGTTCGTCGGCGAGGCCGACCTGCGCTTCGCCGCGCCCGACCCCGGGCACCTGCTGACGTACCTCGGCGACCACCCGGACGTCAGCGACGTGCTGGTCACCGGCGGCGACCCCGCGATCATGTCCACCGACCGGCTGCGCAGCCACCTCGAACCGCTGCTGACGGTGGACACGCTGCGCACCATCCGGATCGGCACCAAGGCCGTGGCCTACTGGCCGCAGCGGTTCGTCACCGACCAGGACGCGGACGACCTGCTCCGGCTCTTCGAGCAGGTCGTCGCCTCCGGCCGCAACCTCGCGGTGATGGCGCACTTCAGCCACCCCCGCGAGCTGGAGACCGACATCGCGCGGCGCGCGGTGTCGCGCATCCGGTCCACCGGGGCCCTGGTGTACTGCCAGGCACCGCTCATCGCGCACGTCAACGACGACCCGCGGACCTGGGCGGAGCTGTGGCGCCGGGAACTGGCCGCCGACGCGGTGCCGTACTACATGTTCGTCGAGCGCGACACCGGCCCGCACGACTACTTCAAGGTCCCGCTGGCCCGTGCCGCCACCATCTTCCGCGAGGCGTACCGGACCCTGCCCGGCCTCGCCCGCACCGTGCGCGGCCCGGTGATGTCGGCGACCCCGGGGAAGGTCCTCGTCGACGGCGTCCAGGACACCCCCGAGGGGCGGTACTTCGCCCTGCGCATGGTGCAGGCCCGCGATCCCCAGCTGGTCGGGCGGCCGTTCCGGGCCCTGTACTCGCCGACCGCCTGCTGGATCGACGAGTTGGAGTGCGACCCCTCGACCCCGGAAGACATCGTCGCCGCCGTCGCGGGCCGGGTGCGGCACTAGGCGCGAGCCCCGACGGGCCGCGGGTGGCCCGCCCCGAACAGACTAAGGAGCCCGGAGCATGGCCGGTCGGAAAGTCTCGCCCAACCTGGAGCTCAACCGCATCGTGGACGAGCGGCGTGCCGTCGGCGAGTCACTCGTGCACCTGGGGTTCGGAGAGGCCCGCCTGCCCGTCTTCGCCCCCCTCGCGCGGCAGCTCGCCGCCGGGGCGGCGTACAACGCGTACGGCCCGGTGGCGGGCGGCCTGCCGGTACGGGAGGCGGTGGCGGGCTACTTCACCCGGCGCCGCCTGCCCACCGGGCCGGACCAGGTACTGGTGGCCCCCGGCAGCAAGCCGCTGCTGATGGGCCTTCAGCACGTGACCGGCGGCGAGGTGTACCTCCCCAAGCCGGCCTGGAACACCTACGCCCCGCAGGCCGCGCTCGCCGGCAAGCGGGCGATCGGGGTCCCCATCCCGCCGGAGAGCGGCGGCATACCGGACCCGGCCGTCCTGCGGGAGGAGTTGCGCGCCGCCCGCACGCGCGGCGCGACGCCCGGGATGGTGATCCTCACGCTGCCCGACAACCCCACGGGGACCATCGCCCCCGCCCGGCTGGTCCGGGAGGTGTGCGCCCTGGCGGAGGAGTACGACCTGCTCGTCGTCTCCGACGAGGTCTACCGCGACGTGATCCACGACCCGGCCACCGAGTTCCTCAGCCCCGCCGACGTGGTGCCGCACCGGACCGTGGTGACCACCGGCCTGAGCAAGAGCCTCGCCCTGGGCGGGTGGCGGATCGGCTGCGCCCGCTTCCCGGACAACCCGCTCGGCCGGCGGCTGCGCGACGACGTGGTCGCCGTCGGCAGCGAGGTGTGGTCGACGCTGGCCGCCCCCATGCAGGAGGTCGCCGAGTACGCCTTCTCCGAACCGCCGGAGCTGCGGGCCTGGCTGGGCCGCGCCGCCCGTCTGCACGGGACGGTGGCCCGGGCGGTACACGCCCTGCTCACCGACGCCGGCGCCTCCTGCCGGCCGCCGACCGGCGCGTTCTACGTCTACCCCGACTTCGAGCCGGTCCGGGACGCGCTGGCCCGGCGGGGCGTGACCGACTCGCCCTCGCTCTTCGCGCACCTGCTCGACGAGTACGGCATCGCCGTGCTGGCCGGTCACCAACTCGGCGACGACGAAGGGGCGTTGCGTTTCAAGGCGGCGACCAGCCTGCTGTACGGGCCGACCCGCGAGGAGCAGCAGGCGGCCCTCGACGCGGAAGACCCGCTGCGGCTGCCCCACGTGGACTCGGTACTGACCCGGCTGGCCGAGAGCTTCGCGAAACTCACCGCCTGAACCGCACGCCGGCACTCGCCGGCACCCGCCGGACCCGCCCGCACACCCCGGCAGACACCCCCAACCGTCAGGAGGACGAGCCGTGTCGGGAACCGACGAACGGACCGCGAACGCCGTGGCGTTCCCCGGCATGGGGCCCTCGCGCTACGCCGACGTGGCGAAGTTCATGCTGGTCAACCCCTGCGCCAGGGACCTGCTCGGGCGCGCGGAGAAGGTCCTCGACTACGACCTGCTCCAGCGCTACCGCGACGCCGACGACGACTACTCCGAGTACGCCCAGGTCGCCTTCCTCGTCAACTGCCTCGCGCTGGCCCAGTGGTCGGAGCGGACCATGGACGCGCCGCCCGTCGCCTGCGCCGGGGCGAGCTTCGGCGGGAAGGCCGCCGCCGTCCACGCGGGCGCCCTCGCCTTCGAGGACGCGGTGTGGATGACCGCCCGCATGGCCCGGTGCGAGACCGAGTACTTCGCCGAGCACCACCAGGACGTGGTCACCCACTCCTTCGCCCGCACCCCGTGGGAGACGCTCGATCCGATCCTGCGGGACCTGGCGGAACAGGGGGAGTGGTACGACATCTCCTGCTACATCGACGCCGACTTCTACATGGTCTCGCTGCGCGAGGAGAAGGTCGCCTGGCTGGAGGAGCGGCTGCGTGCCGCCTCCGGGCTGCCCATCTACACCATGCGCCCGCCCATGCACTGCGCCGTGTTCGCCCCGCTGCGCGACCGGGTCGAGGAGGAGGTCGTCGGGCGGCTGGAGTTCCGCGACCCCGAACTGCCCTTCGTCGCCGACCAGGACGGCTCGGTGCTGACCACGGCCGCGCAGGTGCGCGCGACCCTGCTGGACGGCTACGTGCGGCCGGTGCGCTGGCCGGCCGTGATCGAGGGCCTGCGCGGGCTGGGGGTGGGCCGGCTGCACGTGTGCGGCCCGGACGCGCTCTTCGGCCGGGTCGGCTGCACCGTCGCCGCGTTCGAGGTGGTCAACGTGCTGCCGAGGAACGTCATGCGGCCGCGCGGAGGACGGCCGGCCGCCTGATGGCAGTGGCCGGTACGACGGTCCGTCCCCGCCCCCCGGTGAGCCGGGCGGCGGGGACGGACGTCGGTCGTCGGCGGTGGCCGCCGGGGTCGGAGAGGTCAGCCGGCGGTGGACCGGGTCAGCTCGCACAGCCCGGACCACAGGACGTCCGGCGTGGCGAAGGTCTCGACCCGCATCATGTCGTTCACGAACCGCACGTTATACGTGTTCTCCAGAGCGGCCATCAGGCCGACCATACTCAACGAGTCGAGACCGAGGTCGCGCAGATCGCTGTTCTTCTCGATCGGCTGCTCCGGCGAGAGGAACGGAAGATAGGTGCGCAGAATTTTCTCGAACCGATCGTCCCACATGACGACTCCGAATTGTCGTGGACCCGAGCCACCGGGCGATGGCTCTCCTGTTCCATGATGCAAAGCCCGGGACGACTGCGGGCAACCCTTGCCACCCCCTATTCCCTGTGACCGGGAGCGAGAATGGACTCCATCGCCGAGCACGCCCTGTACGCGCGATTCCTCCGCGGGCTGCGCACATTTCCGCGGCGCCCCGCGCTGCGGGTCGGCACCCGGACCGTCAGCTACGAGGAGGCCCACGAGACGGCGCTGCGGTGGTCCGGCGCCGCGCTGGCCGCCGCCACGCCGCCGCCGCGCGCCGTCGGCGTGCTCACCGGCCGCAGCACCGACGCCTACCTCGCCGTCCTGGCCGCGCTCTACACCGGCGCCGCGGTCGTACCGCTGCACGCGGAGTTCCCGGTGGAGCGCACCCGCGAGATGCTGCGCGCCGCCGGGGTGTCGGTGGTCCTGGCCGACGAGCAGGGCCTGGCGACGCTGGCCGCCACCGGCCTGGACCTGCCGGCGGTGCCGGCCGCCGCGGCCCGCGGGCCGGCCGGCCGCGCGGCGGGCCTGGCCGCGCCGCGCCCGGTCGCCCCGGACGACACCGCGTACGTGCTGTTCACCTCGGGGTCGACGGGCCGGCCCAAGGGCGTGCCGATCACCCACGCCAACACCGCCCACTACTTCGGGCTGATGGACCGGCGCTACGACTTCACCGAGACCGACGTCTTCTCGCAGACCTTCGACCTCAACTTCGACTGCGCGATGTTCGACCTGTTCTGCGCCTGGGGAGCCGGGGCCCGGGTGCAGGCCATCCCGCCGCTCGCCTACCGCGACCTGCCGGACTTCCTCACGGAGTGCGGGATGACCGTCTGGTTCTCCACACCGAGCGTGGTCGCCCTGAGCCGGCGGCTGAGCGGCCTCGTCGCGGACTCGATGCCGACGCTGCGCTGGAGCCTGTTCGCGGGCGAGGCCCTGCGCCAGGCGGACGCCGAGGAGTGGCAGCGGGCCGCCTCCCGTTCGACGCTGGAGAACATCTACGGACCGACCGAACTGACCATCACCATCGCCGGTCACCGCTGGGACCCCGAGCGCTCGCCGGCCCGCTGCGTCAACGGCCTGGTGCCGATCGGAGCGGTGCACGCCGGCCACGACCACCTGCTGCTCGGGCCCGACGGCGGCGTCGACCCGACCGAGGGCGAACTGTGCGTCTGCGGGCCGCAGACCACCCCCGGCTACCTCGATCCGCGGGACGGCGAGGGGCGGTTCCTGGAACGCGCCGGAGCGGTCTGGTACCGCACCGGCGACCGGGTGCGGCGGCTGGACGGCGGCGAACTGGCCTACCTCGGGCGGCTGGACGCCCAGGTGCAGGTGCAGGGCTGGCGGGTGGAGCTGGCCGAGGTGGAGGCCGCGGCGCGCACCTGCGACGGCGTGGAGGACGCGGTCGTGGTGCCGAGGAGCACCGAGGACGGCACCGAACTGGTCGTCTTCTACACCGGAGTGCCCACCGCGCCGGCCGTGTTGGCCCGCCGGATGCGGGAGGTGCTGCCGAAGGGGATGCTGCCCCGGGAGTACCACCACCTGGCGGAGTTCCCGCTCAACGCCAACCGGAAGATCGACCGCAGGCACCTGGCGGGTCAGGCCGTACGCCCGGACTGACGCCCCGCGGGGCCCCGGCCAGCAGACCCGCCGCCCCCCCGCCGACAAGCCCGGCCCGCCCGATGTACGCATCGGGCGGGCCGGGCGCGTTGCTCTGTCCTCTGCTCAGCGGACCGGCGCCGCCGCGTACCGCTCGGCCAGCGCCGCCTTGTCGACCTTGCCGTTGGCGGTGATCGGCAGCCGGTCCACGATCCGGATGCGCGCGGGGGCCATGTAGGCGGGCAGGGCCTGCTTGCAGAAGACCGCGACCTCCGTCTCGCCGAACGGCGCCGCGTCCGAGGCGGCGACCACGAACGCGTGCAGCGCGAGTTCCCCGCCGTCCAGCGGATGCGCCAGCACCGTGGCCGCGGTGATGCCGGGGAACTCCAGAATCCGGCGCTCGACCTCGTCCAGCTCGACCCGGTTGCCGCGGATCTGCACCTGCGAGTCCTTGCGCCCGCAGAAGTGCACCTCGCCCCCGGGCCCGAGGTAGCCCAGGTCGCCGGTGCGCAACACGAGCCTGCCGGAGGCCGGTTCGAGCGGGTCGGGCACGAGCGCGGCGCGGGTGGCCTGCGGGTCATCCCAGTAGCCGGTGAACAGCGCCGGGCTGTAGAGGTGGATCTCGCCCAGCACGCCGGGCCCGTCCACCGGCTGCCCCGACTCGTCGAGGACGAGCATCTCGGCACCCGGGTGGGCGAATCCGATCGACAGCTCCCGCGTGTCCTCCGGGAGCGGGTTGGGCACGTCGGCGAAGGACGACGCCATCGACTCGGTGGCGCCGTAGCAGTTGATGATCCGGATGGTGGGCCGCAGCCGCTGGAGCGCGCGCAGCTCGGGCAGCGGGAACATCTCACCGCAGAACAGGATGCTCGCCAGGTGCTCCAACGCGGCCAGTTCCTCGGGCTCGTGGGTGAGCACGGGCCGCCAGATCGACGGCACGCCGTCGACGTGGGTGACCTCGGCCTCCCGCAGCAGCCCCAGGAACCGCCGGGGGAAGTGCAGCACCGCCCGCGGCACCGGCACCAGGGTCGCCCCGGTGCCGAGCGCCAGACCGATGTCCAGCAGCGAGAAGTCGAACTGCAGCGGCGAGGTGGTGGCCACGCGGTCGTCGGCGGTGATCAGCCGCTCCGCCAGCATGCCGCGGTAGAAGGAGGTGACGCCGCGGTGGCTCATCACCACGCCCTTCGGGCGCCCGGTGGTGCCCGACGTGAAGATCATGTAGGCGGTGTCGGTCTCCACCGCCACCTGGCGCCGGCGCGGGCGCCGGGCCGGCATCCGCTCGACGACCAGGCCGCCCGGCCCGAACCTGGCGGTGCCGAGATCGGCCGGCAGCCCCTCGCGCGGAGCGGGCGCCGCCCGCAGGTGCAGGGCGGGCCGCGCGGTGTCGATGATGGCGGCGAGCCGCGCCGGCGGGGTCTGCGGGCTCACCGGGATGAACGCGGCGCCCACCGTCGAGCAGGCGAGGAAGGCCGCGATGGCGGCGGCGGAGGTGTCGGACTCCAGCACCACCCGGTCCCCGACACCGATGGACAGATCAGCCAGGGAATTCGCGTATTCCCTTACCAGGGACTCCAGTCGGCGAAATGAGGTGGTAACCGCGCCGTCCGGCCCGTCGAATTCCATGACGGCGGGTCGGTCCGGAGTCGACCGCGCGGCGCTCAACATGAATTCATGAAGCAGCATTGCGGCAGCGTAGGCCAGGGCGGTTCCGAGCCGTCCCGGCCCGGCGGAAAGCTAGGGGTGCGTCCGGGCGGTCCGCCGAACCCGGCGGGCGGCTAGGGGGACCGAATAGGGGTGGGGACGGCAATGGTCGGCGCAGTACGCTCAAGCGCGTTTTGGGTCCCACCGTGCTCATGAATACGGCCGCATTGCACATATTGGGTGAGGGGAAACGAATGGCGTTCGCCCGCGCGCTGGAGGGGCTGCCCGCGACGGAGCAGACCAGGATGCTGCTCGACGTGGTGTCCGAGCAGATGCTGACGGTGCTGCGGCGGTCCGACGCCGAGGCGCCGGCCACCGTGGCGGCGCAGCGCCCGTTCCGCGAGCAGGGCCTGGACTCGCTCGGCCTGGTCGCACTCCATCTGCTGGTCAACACGGCCACCGGTCTCTCCCTGCCGCCGACCGCCGTCTTCGACCATCCGACGCCGGACGCCCTCGCCGCGCACCTGCGCCGCGAACTCCTCGGGCTCGGCGACGACCCGGCCGCCGCCACGAGCCCGTCGGCCGCGGCCCGTTCGGCCGCGACCGGGCCGGTCACGTCGGGGCCGGGGGAGGCCGTCGCCATCGTCGGCATCGGCTGCCGCTTCCCGGGCGGGGTGCGCTCCCCGGAGGACCTGTGGCGGCTGGTGGACGACGGCCGGCACGTGCTGACCCCGTTCCCCGAGGACCGCGGCTGGGACCTGGCGGCCCTGTACGACCCGGACCCCGACGCCCCCGGCACCACCTACGTCCGGCACGGCGGATTCCTCGCCGACGCCGCCCACTTCGACGCGGAGTTCTTCGGGATCGGGCCGCGCGAGGCGTCGGCGATGGACCCGCAGCAGCGGCTGGTGCTCCAGACCGCGTGGGAGGCGCTGGAGCACGCCGGCATCGACGCGCTGGGACTGCGCGGCGACGACTGCGGCGTCTTCGTCGCGGCCGAACCGCAGGAGTACGGCACGCGGCTGCACGAAGCGCCCGACGGGCTCGACGGATACCTGCTGACCGGCAACTCGCCCAGCGTCGTGTCCGGCCGGGTCGCGTACGCGCTCGGCCTGCAAGGGCCCACCCTCACCGTCGACACCGCCTGCTCCGGCTCCCTGGTCGCCCTCCACCTCGCACTGTCCGCCCTGCAACGCGGCGAGTGCTCGATGGCGCTGAGCGGCGGGGTGGCCGTCATGGGCAGCCCCGGCGTCTTCACCGCCTTCAGCCGGCAGCGCGGCCTGGCGCCCGACGGCGTGTGCAAGCCCTTCGCCGCCGCGGCCGACGGCACCGCCTGGGCCGAGGGCGTCGGCATCCTGGTGCTGGAGCGGCTTTCCGACGCCGTCCGCCTCGGCCACCCCGTGCGTGCCGTGATCCGCGGCTCGGCCGTCAACCAGGACGGCGCGAGCAACGGCCTGACCGCCCCCAACGGCCTGGCGCAGCAGCGCGTCATCCGGCAGGCGCTGGCCGCCGCCGGGCTCGACGCCGGCCAGGTCGACGCCGTGGAGGCGCACGGCACCGGCACCACGCTCGGCGACCCCATCGAGGCGCACGCGCTGCTGGCCGCCTACGGCCGGGACCGCGCCGCCGACCGCCCGGCGTGGCTCGGCTCGATCAAGTCCAACTTCGGCCACACCCAGGCGGCCGCGGGTACCGCCGGCGTCATCAAGATGGTGATGGCCATGCGGCACGGGCGGCTGCCCGCCACCCTGCACGTGGACCGGCCCAGCCCGCACGTCGACTGGTCCGCCGGAGGCGTCCGCCTGCTCACCGAGGCCCGGCCGTGGGACACCGGCGACGCCCCGCGCCGGGCCGCGGTCTCCGCGTTCGGCGTCAGCGGCACCAACGCCCACGTCATCCTCGAGCAGCCGCCCGCCGGGACCTTCGGCACGCGGGAGGAACGGCCCACCGCCCCCGGGCAGACCGGCGCCGACAGCGCCCGCGCGGACGCGCTGCTCGTACCGGCCACCGCGGCGCGGCCGCCACTGCCGGTGGTGCTGTCCGCCAAGAGCACGCCGGCCCTGCGGGAGCACGCCGGCCGGCTGCTGGAGCACCTCGCGCGGCAACCCGCGGACAGCCTCGCCGACATCGGGCTCTCCCTCGCCGCCGGCCGCGCCGCGCTCTCCCACCGGTCGGTCGTCGTCGCCGAGGACCGCGACGCCCTGGCCGACGCCCTGCGGGCGCTCGCCGCCGGCGAGGACGCCCCCGGCACGGTGCGCGCGCAGCCGCAACACGGGCGGCTCGCCTTCCTGTTCACCGGACAGGGCAGCCAGCGGCCGGCCATGGGCCGCACGCTCTACAGGGAGTACTCGGTCTTCGCCGACGCGCTGGCCGACGCCATCGGCCACCTCGACCTCCAGCTCGAACACTCGCTGTGGGACGTCCTGTTCGCCGCGCCGGACTCCCCGCACGCAGCGCTCCTCGACCACACCTCCTACGCCCAGGCGGCCCTGTTCGCCGTCGAGGTGGCGCTCTTCCGGCTGCTGGAGTCCTGGGGGGTGCGCCCGGACTACCTGGCCGGGCACTCCGTCGGCGAACTGGCCGCCGCCCACGTGGCGGGCGTGCTGTCGCTGGAGGACGCCGCCACCCTGGTGGCCGCGCGCGGCCGGCTGATGGGGGCGCTGCCCGCGGGCGGCGCGATGGCCGCGGTGGAGGCCACCGAGGAGGAGGCGCTGCGGCTGGTCGCCGAACTGCCCGGTGCCGCCGACCGGGTGGGCCTGGCCGCCGTCAACGGGTCTCGGGCAGTGGTGCTTTCCGGCGAGGAGGACACTGTCCAGGCCCTCGTGCGGCAACTCGCCGACCAGGGCCGGCGCACCCGGCGGCTGCGGGTCAGCCACGCCTTCCACTCGCCGCTCATGGAGCCCGTGCTCGCGGAGTTCCGGCGCGTCGCCGGCGTCCTGTCCTACCACCCGCCGGCTACGCCCGTCGTCTCCGCGGTCCACGGCCGCCTGGCCACCGCCGAGGAGCTGTGCGACCCGGAGTACTGGGTCGAGCACGTCCGGCGCACGGTCCGCTTCGACGACGTGCTCGGTTCCCTCGACGGCGCCGGGGTGCGCACCTGCCTCGAACTCGGCCCGGACGGCGTGCTGTCGGCGATGGCACGGGACCGCGCGGCGGACGCCGACGCCGACGCCGCCGACGATGGCAGCGACGGCGACGGTGGCGCGCCGGTCTTCGCGCCGGTGCTGCGCCGTGACCGCGACGAGGCGCGCGAGGTGCTGTCGGCGGTCGCGCTGGCCCACACCCGCGGCGTCCCGGTGGACTGGGCCGCCTGCTACGCCGGGCGCGACGCGCGGCGGGTGGACCTGCCGACCTACCCGTTCCAGACCCGCCCGTACTGGCTGACCGATGCCGCGCGGCACGGCACCGACGCCTCGGGCCTGGGCCAGATCCCCGCCGGGCACCCGCTGCTCGGCGCGGTGCTGCGGCTGGCCGGCGGCACGGGCACCGTGCTGACCGGACGGGTGTCCCCGCACTCGCACCCCTGGCTCGCCGACCACGTGATCGGCGGTGTCCGCCTCGTCCCCGGCACGGCCTTCGTGGAGCTCGCCGTCCGGGCCGGCGACGAGGCCGGCTGCGGGACGGTCGAGGAACTGACGCTGCACAGCCCGCTGGTGCTGCCCGACAGCGGCGCCGCCGCGTTGCAGGTCGTGGTCGGCGAACCCGACGCGGCCGGCCGCCGCGCGGTCGCGGTCCACTCGCGCCCGGAGCACGCGCCGCCGGACGCCCCATGGGTCCGGCACGCCGAAGGCGTCCTGGCCGCCGGGTCGTCGGCGCCCGACTCCTCGGCACCTGACTCCCCGGCGCCCAGCTCCCGTACGCCCGCCGCAGCAACGGCCGCCGGAACACCCGCCGCGGCGCCATGGCCCCCCGAGGGCGCGCGACCGCTCGACGTGAGCGGCCTCTACGACGACCTGGCCGACCACGGGTACGCCTACGGGCCCGCGTTCCAGGCGGTGCGCGCCGCCTGGCAGCACGGCGCGGAGATCCTCGCCGAGGTCGTACTCCCCGAAGCCGCGGGCGATGCGGCGGTGTTCGGGCTGCACCCGGCCCTGCTCGACGCGGCTCTGCACACCGCCGACCTGCTCGCGCCGGAGGAGGAGAAGGCGCGGCTCCGGCTGCCGTTCGCCTGGTCCGGAGTGACGCTGCACGCCGCCGGCGCGTCCTTCCTGCGGGTGCGGATCACGCCCGCCGGCACCGACACGCTGTCGCTGCGGCTCTCCGACGCGCAGGGGCGGCCCGTCGCCACCGTCGAGGGCTTCGCCCAACGGGCCGTCGACTCGGCGCAGTTGGCCGGGGCGGGCGCCGACGTGCCGCTGCGCGTCGAGTGGACCGCCGTCCCCGCCGGCCCGTCGCGGGCGACCGCCGGGTGGGTGTGCGCCGGGCCCGACCCGCTCGGGCTGGCAGCCGCGCTCGGCGCGCGACCCGCCGACGGCCCGGACGGGCTGTCCGGCGAGGCGGCTGGCGAGGCGGCCGGGGCGGTGTCCGGGGCGGTGTCCGGGGCGGTGGTGTTCGCGGCCCCCGCGACGCCGCAGGGCCCGGTCCCGCAGGCCGTACGGGCGGTCACCTCCTGGGCGCTGGAGCGGATCGGCCCGTGGCTGGCGGCCGATCACCCCGCCGCGTCCCGCCTGGTGGTGGTCACCCGCGGCGCGACCGCCGCCGTCCCGGGGGAGGAGGCCGACCTCGCCCAGGCGTCGCTGTGGGGGCTGCTGCGCTCCGCGCAGGCCGAACACCCCGGCCGGATCGTGCTGCTCGACCTCGGCGAGGACACCGGGCCCGAGGCCATACCCGGCGCCGTCGCCACCGGCGAACCCGAACTCGCCCTGCGCGGCGACCTCCTGCTGGCGCCGCGGCTCGCCGCCGGGCCGCGGCCCGACCCGGACGCGCCCTCGCCCTGGCCGGCCGACGGCACCGTGCTCATCACCGGCGGCACCGGCGGGCTCGGCGCGCTGGCCGCCCGCAGCCTGGTCACCGAGCACGGCGTGCGCCACCTGCTGCTCGCCGGCCGCCGCGGCGAACAGGCCCCCGGCGCAAAGGAGTTGCGCGAGGAACTGACCGCGGCCGGCGCGACCGTCACGATCCGCGCGTGCGACGTGGGCGACCGGCGGGCCCTCGCCGACCTGCTGGCCGCCATCCCGGCGGACCGTCCGCTCAGGGCCGTGCTGCACACCGCGGGCGTCATCGACGACGGCCTGTTCGCCGCCATGACCCCCGAGCGCGTGGACACCGTGCTGCGCCCCAAAGCGGACGCGGCCTGGCACCTGCACGAACTCACCCGTGACCTCGACCTGTCCGCCTTCGTGCTCTACTCCTCGGCGGCCGGTTTCCTCGACGGCGCCGGACAGGCCAACTACGCGGCCGCCAACGTCTTCCTCGACGCCCTGGCCGCCCACCGCCGGGCAGCCGGCCTGCCCGCCACCGCCATCGCCTGGGGCCTGTGGCCCGGCGACGCCGGCATGGGCGCCGCGCTGGACGCCGCCGCCCTGCGGCGCATCGCCCGGCTCGGCGTCGAACCCCTGACGGTGGCGGAGAACCTGGCCCGGCTCGACACCGCGGTCCGCACCGGCGAGCCGTACGCCGTGCCGCTGCGGGTGAACTCCCGCGCGCTGCGCGAGCGGCCGGACGGCGTGCCGCACGTGCTGCGCGGCCTGGTACGGGCACCGGCCCGGCGCACCGCGGCGGGCGAGGGCGGGCCGGGCGAGGGCGGCGCGGTCGCCGCCGAGCGGTCACTGGCCCGCCAGATCGCCGCCCTGCCCGAGGCCGACCGGGTCGCCGCCCTGCTGGACCTGGTGCGCGCCCAGGCGGCCGACGTCCTGGGGCACAGCGGGCCGCAGGACATCGACGCCAAGCGGGCCTTCAACGAGATCGGCTTCGACTCGCTGGCCGCGGTCGAACTGCGCAACCGGCTCAACGCGGCGACCGGGCTGCGGCTGACCGCCACGCTCGTCTTCGACCACCCGACACCGCGGGCCGTGGCCGAGCACATGGTGGCCAAGCTCTTCGACGCCGCCACCACCGCGGCCACCGTCCTTCCCGGCGCCCCCGCCGACCCCGAAGAGCCGATCGCCATCATCGCCATGAGCTGCCGCTACCCCGGCGGCGTCCGCTCCCCTGAGGAGCTGTGGCGGCTGGTGGCCGACGGCGCCGACGCCGTGTCGTCCTTCCCCGACGACCGCGGCTGGGACGTCGAGGCGCTCTACGACCCCGAGCCGGGCAAGCCCGGCAGGACCTCCACCCGCGAGGGCGGGTTCCTCTACGACGCCGCCGACTTCGACCCGGACTTCTTCGGCGTCAGCCCGCGCGAGGCGCAGGCGATGGACCCGCAGCAGCGGCTGCTGCTGGAGCTGTCCTGGGAGGTCTTCGAGCGGGCCGGCATCGACCCGCACGCCGCGCACGGCACGCCGACCGGGGTCTTCGCCGGCGTCATGTACCACGACTGGGCGGCCCGGATGGGCGACGTGCCCGAGGACGTCGCCGGGTACCTGGGCAACGGCGGCCTGGCGAGCGTCGTCTCCGGCCGGGTCGCCTACACCCTCGGCCTGGAGGGCCCCGCGGTGACCGTGGACACCGCCTGCTCCTCCTCGCTCGTGGCGCTGCACTGGGCGGCCCAGGCGCTCCACCAGGGCGAGTGCACCCTCGCCCTGGCCGGCGGGGTCACCGTGATGTCGACACCGGACACCTTCGTCGACATGAACCGGCAGCGCGGCCTGGCGCCCGACGGCCGCTGCAAGTCCTTCGCCGCCGCGGCCGACGGCACCGGGTGGGGCGAGGGCGCCGGCCTGCTCCTGCTGGAACGGCTGTCGGACGCGCGGGCCAACGGGCACCGGGTGCTGGCAGTCGTCCGCGGCTCGGCGGTCAACCAGGACGGCGCGAGCAACGGCCTGACCGCCCCCAACGGCCCCTCGCAGCAGCGCGTCATCCACCAGGCGCTCGCCAAGGCCGGACTGTCGCCGGCCGACATCGACGCCGTGGAGGCGCACGGCACCGGCACCACTCTCGGCGACCCGATCGAGGCCCAGGCGCTGATCGCCACCTACGGCGAGCAGCGTCCCGAGGACGGGACGCCGCTGCTGGTCGGCTCGGTGAAGTCCAACCTCGGCCACACGCAGGCCGCCGCGGGCGTGGCCGGCGTCATCAAGACGGTGATGGCGATGCGCCACGCCGAACTGCCCAGGACCCTGCACGTCGACGCGCCCTCGCCGCAGGTCGACTGGTCGGCCGGCACCGTGGAGCTGCTCACCGAGCCCCGCCCGTGGCCGGACCACCGCCGGCCCCGCCGGGCCGGCGTCTCCTCCTTCGGCATCAGCGGCACCAACGCGCACGTGATCCTCGAACACGTCCCGGCGGCCGAGGACGTGGCCGCGGCCGTCGCGGCTCCCGACGGCGGCGGCGACAAGGACGGCACCTCCCGTGCCACGGGCGGCGCGCTTCCCTGGCTGCTGTCCGGCCACACCCCGCAGGCGCTGCGGGCGCAGGCCGCCCACCTGCTCTCCTGGCTCGACGCGAACACCGGGCCGGGCGAGGACCCGACCACGGGCGAGACCCCGGACCCGACCACGGGCGAGGTCCCGGACACGAACGCGGGCGAGGTCCCGTTCACCGGGGCCGACGACCTGCTCGGCCCGATCGCGCGCACCCTGGCCACCGGCCGCGCCGCCCTGGAACACCGCGCCGCGGTCGTCGGCGCGGACCGCGCGCAGATCGTCAGCGGCCTGCGCGCCGTGGCCGACGGCGCCACGGCGCCGCACACGGCCACCGCCACACCCGTCACCGGCAAGGTCGCCTTCCTGTTCACCGGCCAGGGCGCCCAACACGCGGGCATGGGACGGGAGTTGTACGAACGCCACCCCGTCTTCGCCGCAGCCTTCGACGAGATCGCCGCCGCCCTCGACGAGCACCTGGAACGCCCGCTGGCGGAGGTCCTCCGGGACACCGACGCCACCGACCTGAACACGACCGCGTACGCCCAACCCGCCCTGTTCGCCGTCGAGGTGGCCCTCTTCCGGCTGCTGGAGTCCTGGGGGGTGCGGCCGGACTACCTCGCCGGGCACTCCGTCGGCGAGCTGGCCGCCGCCCACGTCGCCGGCGTGTGGACGCCGGCCGACGCCGCGCGGCTGGTCGCGGCGCGCGGCCGGCTGATGCAGGCCCTGCCGGTCGGCGGGGTGATGGTCGCCGTACAGGCCGGCGAGCGGGACGTGCGCCCGCTGCTCACGCCGGGCGTCGGGCTCGCCGCGGTGAACGCGCCGGCCTCGGTGGTGCTCTCCGGCGTCGAGCAGGAGGTCGTGGCCATCACCGCCCGCCTGGCCGCCGACGGCCGCAGGATCACCGGGCTGCACGTCAGCCACGCCTTCCACTCGCCGCTGATGGAACCGGTGGTGGCGGAGTTCGCCCGGATCGCCGGCAGCCTGGCGTACGCCCCCGCCACGGTGCCGATCGTCTCCACCGTGACCGGCACCCCCACCGACGACCTCGCCACGCCCGGGTACTGGGTGCGCCACGTCCGCGAGACCGTACGGTTCGCCGACGCGGTGCGCCACCTGCGGTCCCGAGGGGTGACGACGTTCGTCGAGATCGGCCCGGACGCGGTGCTCAGCGTCCTCGGCCCGCAGAACACCGGCGACGACCCCGACACCGACTTCGTGCCGCTCCTGCACCGCGGCCGTCCCGAGGCCGCCGAACTGGCCCTCGGAGTCGGCCGCCTCCACTCCCGCGGCACGACGGTCGACTGGCACGCCTTCTTCGCCGGGGTCCGGGACCGCCCGCTCGACCTGCCCACCTACGCCTTCCAGCGGCGCCGCTTCTGGCTGGACGCCGGCCGGCCCGCCGGCGACGTGTCGTCGGTCGGGCTCGGCACGGTGGACCACCCGCTGCTGGGCGCGGTGCTCACCGCCCCCGACGGGGACGGCGCGGTGCTCACCGGCCGGCTGTCGACCGCCACGCACCCCTGGCTGGCCGACCACGGAGTGCTGGGCGGCTGCCTGCTGCCGGGCACCGCCTTCGTGGAGATGGCGGTACGCGCCGGCGACGAGTTCGGCTGCGGCCGCGTCGAGGAACTGACGCTGCACGCCCCGCTGCTCCTGCCGGAAAGCGGCGGCGTCGCGGTCCAGGTGGTCGTCGGCGCCCGCCAGGACTCCGGCGGCCGGACGGTGCGGGTACACGCCCGCCCCGAAGGCCCGGACGGTGACGCGCCGTGGGTGCTGCACGCCGAGGGGACCGTCGTACCCGCGTTGCCCGCCCCGGCCCCCGAGGCCGGGCCGTGGCCGCCCGCCGGAGCCGTGCCGGTGGACGTCGCCGGCCTCTACGAACGCCTCGTGGACCGCGGTTACGCCTACGGCCCGGCCTTCCAGGGGCTCAAGGCTGCCTGGCGCGCGGACGACACGTGGTACGCCGAGGTGGAACCGCCCCAGGACGCGCTGGCCGACGCCGCCCGCTTCGGCCTCCACCCGGCGCTGCTGGACGCCGCCTCGCACGTGGACTTCCTTCCCCGCGACGGCGAGGCGGACGGCGACGGCACCCTCATGCCGTTCTCCTGGCGCGGCGTCACCCTGCACGCCTCGGGTGCCCGCGCGCTGAGGGTGCGGCTGCGCCCGGCAGGCGGCGCGGACGCCACGGCCCTGGACCTCGCGGACGCCGCCGGGCAGCCGGTCGCCACGGTCGAGTCCCTGGTGGCCCGGCCGGTCACCGCGGACCGGCTCGGCGCCCGTGGCACGGACGCGCCGGACCCCGTGCTGCGCGTGGAGTGGACACCGCTCACGGTCGCGGCGGGCCCGACCGCCCCCCGCGTCGCGCTCCTCGGCGACGCGCCGTTCGCCGCCACGGCCGAGCGGTACGCCGACATCGCGGCGCTGCTGGCCGCACTCGACGCGGGGGCGCCCGCGCCGGACCTCGCCGTGCTGCCGACGCAAGCGTCGATACCGGTGCCGGCCGGCCCCGGGCCGGTGGCGGTGACCGAGGCACTGCGGGCGACCTGCGGGACCGCGCTGGACGCGGTGAACGCCTGGCTCGCCGACGACCGGCTCACCTCGACACGGCTGGCGGTGACGACCTCCGCGGCGGTGACCATAGGCGCGGGCGACGCCCCCGGCGACCTCGTCCAGGCCCCGGTGTGGGGCCTGGTGCGGGCCGCGCAGGCCGAACACCCGGGCCGGTTCGTCCTGGTGGACACCGACGGCACGGCGGCCTCGGACCGGGCGCTCGCCGCCGCGGCCGTCTCGGGCGAGCCCGAGACGGCGCTGCGCGACGGCGCGGTCCACGTGCCGCGGCTTGCCCGGGCCGCGGCCGGCGCGGGCGACGAGACCGCCGGCGTGGTCCTCGACCCGCGGGGGACCGTCCTGGTCACCGGCGGCACCGGCGGGCTCGGCGCCCTCGTCGCGCGGCACCTGGTCGCCGAACACGGCGTCCGCTACCTGCTGCTGGCCGGCCGGCGTGGCGCCGCCGCCCCCGGAGCCACCGCGCTGCACGAGGAACTGGCCGGGCTGGGCGCGCACGTCACCGTCGCCGCGTGCGACGTGTCGGACCGCCGGGCCCTGGCCGGTCTGCTCGCCGCCGTCCCCGCCGAGCACCCGCTGACCGCCGTGGTGCACGCCGCCGGGGTGCTCGACGACGGCCTGGTCGGCACGCTGACGCCCGCGCGCCTCGACCGGGTGCTCGCCGCGAAGGCCGACGCCGCCTGGCACCTGCACGAGCTGACCCGGGACACCCCGCTGCGCGCGTTCGTCCTGTTCTCCTCCGCCGCCGGCACCCTCGGCGCCGCCGGCCAGGCCAACTACGCCGCCGCCAACGTCTTCCTGGACGCGCTCGCCCGGCAGCGCGCCGCCGCGGGACTGCCCGCCGTGTCGATGGCGTGGGGCCTGTGGGCCCACGCGGCCGGGATGGGCGGGCGGCTGGCCGAGGCCGAGGTCCGGCGGATGCGCAGGGAGGGCTTCCCGCCGCTCGCCGACACCGACGGCCTCGACCTCTTCGACCGGGCCCTGCGGGCCGGCGAGCCGGCCCCGCTGCTGGTGCGCCTGGACCTGCCCGCGCTGCGGGCCCGCGCCGCGGCGCCCACCGGTTCCGTACCGCACCTGCTGCGCGGCCTGGTCCGGGGACCGGCGAGGCGCGCCGCCGGCGACGCCCCGGCGGGCGCCGCGGGGCCGACCGACCGGATCGCCGCCATGCCGCCCGAGGCCCGCGCCCGCTTCGTGCTCGGCCTGGTGCGCGCCGAGGTCGCCGACGTGCTCGGGCACGACTCCGCGGCGGCGGTCGAACCGTCCCGGGCCTTCACCGAGTTGGGCTTCGACTCGCTGGCCGCGGTGGAACTGCGCAACCGCCTCGGCACGCGCACCGGGCTCGCCCTGCCCGCCACCCTCGTCTTCGACCACCCCAACGTGCGGGCCCTCGCGGACCACCTGCTCGCCCGGCTGACCGGCACCGGCACCGACGCCGAACCCGTGGCCGCGGACACCGCGGACCGGCCCGGCGACGAGCCGATCGCGATCGTCTCGATGGCCTGCCGCTTCCCCGGCGGCGTGGAGACCCCGGAGGACCTGTGGCGGCTGGTCGCCGACGGCGTGGACGCGATCGGCGACTTCCCGTCCGACCGCGGCTGGGACACCGACGCGATCTACGACCCCGAACCCGGGCTGCCCGGGAAGACCTACGTGCGGCGCGGCGGCTTCCTGCGCGACGCGACCGGGTTCGACCCCGAACTCTTCGGCATCATGCCCCGCGAGGCCGTCGCGATGGACCCG
The DNA here is from genome assembly GCF_044744625.1 of Streptomyces sp. NPDC087270. NCBI lineage: Bacteria > Bacillati > Actinomycetota > Actinomycetes > Kitasatosporales > Streptomycetaceae > Streptomyces > Streptomyces sp. NPDC087270. The sequence goes on along the minus strand of NZ_JBIUYR010000014.1, from coordinate 247,594 downwards.
CAGCAGCGCCTGCTGCTGCACGGCGCGTGGGAGGCGTTCGAACGGGCCGGCATCGACCCGTCGTCCGTCCGCGGCAGCCGCACCGGGGTCTACGTCGGCGTGATGTACCACGAGTACGCCAGCCGGCTGCGCGACGTGCCCGACGACCTCTTCCCGTACCTGGGCAACGGCAGCGCCGGCAGCGTCGCCTCCGGCCGGATCGCCTACGCGCTCGGCCTGGAGGGGCCGGCGGTCACCGTCGACACGGCGTGCTCCTCCTCCCTCGTCGCCCTGCACACCGCCTGCCAGGCGCTGCGCCAGGGCGAGGTGGGCATGGCGCTGGTCGGCGGGGTCACCGTGCTGCCCACGCCGGAGGTCTTCGTGGAGTTCAGCCGCCAGCGCGGGCTCGCCGCCGACGGCCGCTGCAAGCCCTTCGCCGCCGCCGCCGACGGCACCGCGTGGTCCGAGGGCCTCGGCCTGCTGCTGGTCGAGCGCCTCTCCGACGCCCGGCGCCACGGCCACCCCGTCCTGGCCGTGATCCGCGGCTCCGCGGTCAACCAGGACGGCGCGAGCAACGGCCTGACCGCGCCGAGCGGACCGTCGCAGCAGCGGGTGATCCGGCAGGCGCTGGCCGCGTCCGGTGTGGCCGCCGCCGACGTGGACCTGATCGAGGGCCACGGCACCGGCACCCGGCTGGGCGACCCGATCGAGGCGCAGGCCCTGCTCGCCACCTACGGCAAGGACCGCGCCGCGGACCGCCCGGCGTGGCTCGGCTCCGTCAAGTCCAACATCGGGCACGCCCAGGCCGCCGCCGGCGTCAGCGGCGTCATCAAGTCGGTGATGGCGCTGCGGCACCGCCTGATGCCCAGGACCCTGCACGTCGACCGGTCCACCCCGCAGGTGGACTGGGCCGGCGGCGTCGAGCTGCTGACCGAGGCCCGCGCGTGGCCCGGGACGGACCACCCGCGCCGCGCCGCCGTCTCCTCCTTCGGGCTGAGCGGCACCAACGCGCACGTCATCCTCGAAGAGGCCGCCGCCACCGACACGGCCGCCGTCATCGCACCGGAGGACCCGGCCGACCGGGACGTCCCGCCGCCCGGCGAGGGCTCCGCGCGGCCGTGGACCGCGCCGGTCCCGCTGCTGCTGTCCGCCCGGACCGCCGACGCCCTGCCGGGCCAGGCCCGCCGCCTCGCCGCGCACCTCGCGGACCCCGCCGCCCCCTCGCTGCTGGACGCGGGCTTCTCCCTCGCCACGTCGAGGGCCGCGCTGGACCACCGGCTGCTGCTGCCCGCCACCGACCCGGACGCGGCGCTGCGCGCGCTGGCCGCCGTCGCCGCGGGCGAGGCGCCGGCCGAGGCGATCACCGGCGCGGTGCGGACCGCGGGCGCCACCGCCTTCGTCTTCACCGGCCAGGGCGCCCAGCACCTCGGCATGGGCCGCCGCGCCCACCAGGCGTTCCCCGTGTTCGCGGCGGCGCTCGACGCGGTCTGCGCGGAACTGGACCGGCACCTGGACCGGCCGCTGCGCGAGGTCATGTGGGGCGACGACGAGGAGGCCCTGAACGCGACCGGCCACGCCCAGCCCGCGCTGTTCGCCGTCGAGGTGGCGCTGTTCCGGCTGTGGGAGTCGTGGGGGGTGCGCCCGGACTTCCTGGCCGGCCACTCCGTCGGCGAACTGGCCGCGGCCCACGTCGCCGGGGTGCTGTCCCTCGCCGACGCGGCGACGCTGGTCGCCGCCCGCGGGCGGCTCATGCAGGCGCTGCCGCCCGGCGGGGCGATGGCCGCGATCCAGGCCACCGAGGAGGAGGTGGCGGCGGTCCTGTCCGGGCCGGCCGGCATCGCCGCCGTCAACGACCCGGCGTCGGTGGTCGTGTCCGGGCCGGAGCAGGCGGTCGCCGACGTCGTCGGCCACTTCGCGGCCGCCGGGCGCAGGACGAGCCGCCTGCGCGTCAGCCACGCCTTCCACTCGCCGCTGATGGAGCCCATGCTGGCCGAGTTCGGCGCCGTCGCCGCCGGCCTGACCTACGCCGCCCCGGCCGTCCCGGTCGTCTCGAACGTGACCGGGGAACTCGCCACCTCCCTGGACACCCCAGCGTACTGGGTGCGCCATGTACGGGAGGCGGTGCGCTTCGCCGACGGGGTGCGCTGCTTGCGCGCGCAGGGCGTGGACCGGTACCTCGAACTGGGCCCGCGCGGGGTGCTGTCGGCGATGGCCGCGGCCACCCTCGCGGACGGCGCGGACACCGATACCCGTACCGGCACCGACTTGGAGCCGGTCGTCGTGGCGGCGCTGCGCAAGGACACCGACGAGGCGCACAGTCTCGTCGCCGCGCTCGCCCGGCTGCACGCGGCCGGCACCCCCGTCGACTGGCGCTCCTTCTACGCCGGTTCCGGCGCCCGCCGGGTCGACCTGCCCACGTACGCCTTCCACTCCCGGCGGTTCTGGCTCGACGCCGGACCGGATGCCGCGCCCCCGGCGACCGGCGGCCCGGCGACCGCCGACCCGGCACGGCTCGGGCAGGCCGCCGGCGGGCATCCGCTGCTCAGCGCGGTGCTGGAGACGCCGGAGGACGGGGGAGCGGTCCTCACCGGCCGGGTCTCGCTCGCCTCGCACGCCTGGCTCGCCGACCACGACGTGCTGGGCACGCCCCTGATGCCGGGCACCGCCTTCGTGGAGATGGCGTTGCGGGCCGGGCGCGCGGTGGGCTGCGCGACGCTGGACGAACTCGTCGTCGAGCGGCTGCTCCCGCTGCCGGCGAGCGGCGGCGTGGCCGTACAGGTCGCGGTCGGCGCGGCCGAGGAGGACGGCACGCGCCGGTTGACGGTCCACTCCCTCGCCGAGAGCGCCGCCCCGGGCAGCGGCTGGACCCGGCACGCCCAGGGACGGCTGTCGGCTCGCGACGCGGCGGCCGGCGATCCGGACCTCGCGGTGTGGCCGCCGGTCGGCGCCCAACCGGTCGACATCGCCCGCCTCTACCCCGCGCTGGCCGAACGCGGCTACCGCTACGGGCCGATGTTCCGCTGCCTGCGCGCGGTGTGGCGGCAGGACAAGGAGGTCTACGCCGAGGTCGCGCTGCCGGCCGAAGCCGCCGCGGACGCCGCCGGGTTCGGCCTGCACCCGGCGCTGCTGGACGCCGCGCTGGGCGCCACGGACTTCCTCGCCGGACGCACCCCGTGGGACACCGGCGGCTCCCCGCTGCCGTTCGCCTGGAGCGGGGTCGGCCTTCGGGCGCACGGCACGGACCGGCTGCGGGTCCGCCTGACCTGGCTCTCCTCGGACGAGGCGGCCGGCTCGGAGTCGGTCGCGCTGCGGCTGGCCGACGGCGCCGGCCGGCCGGTGGCCACGGTGGAGTCGCTGGCCGTCCGCGCGGTGACCGCGGAGCAGGTCGCCGCCGCCTCGGGCGTGGCCGAACCCGGCCCGGCCGACCAGGTCTTCCGGCCCGGCTGGGCGGAGACGGAGCCGGCCGCCGGGTCCGAGCCGTCCGGCCGCTGGGCGGTGCTCGGCGGCGACGGGACGTGGACGGACGCGCTCGGCGCGGCGGTGACCTCGTACGCCGACGTGTCCGCGCTGGCCGCCGCCGTAACGGCGGGTGCGCCGCTGCCCCGGGCCGTGGTCGCGCCGTGTGCCGCGTCCGCCGGCGACACCCCGCAGGCGGTGCGGGAGGCGGCCGAAGGCACCCTGACCCTCCTTCAGGAGTGGTTCGGGCACGCGGTCCTGGCCGACGCGGTCCTGGTGGTCGCCACCCGGCACGCGGCCGCGTTCGACGGCGGCGCCGTCGATCCGGCGCAGGCGTCGCTGGGCGGCCTGGTGCGCGCCGCGCAGGCGGAGCACCCCGGCCGGGTCGTCCTCGCCGACCTCGACGGCTCGCACCGGGCGGTTCGGGCGCTGGTCGGGGCCGTCGCCGGCGGCGAACCGGAGGTGGCGGTGCGCGGCAGCCGGGTGTTCGTGCCGCGGCTGGAGCCGGTGCCGGCGCCCCCGACGGGAGCCGGGTCGCCGTGGGACGCGGACGGGACCGTGCTGGTCACCGGCGCGACCGGCGGCCTGGGGCCGCTCTTCGCCCGGCACCTGGTCGCCGAACACGGCGTGCGGCACCTGCTGCTGACCAGCCGGCGCGGGCCCGACGCCCCCGGCGTGGACGCCCTGCGCGCCGAACTGGCCGCGCTGGGAGCCGACGTGACGGTGACCGCGTGCGACGCCGCCGACCGCGACGCGCTCGCGGCGCTGCTGGCGGCGGTGCCCGCCGACCACCCGCTGACGGCCGTGGTCCACGCGGCCGGCGTCCTGGACGACGCCCTGCTCGGCTCGATGACGCCGCGGAAGCTTGCGGCCGTGCTGCGGCCGAAGGTCGACGCGGCCTGGAACCTGCACGAACTGACCCGCGACCTGCCCCTGTCGGCGTTCGTGCTGTTCTCCTCCGCGGCCGGCTTCCTGGACTCCGCGGGCCAGGGCAACTACGCCGTCGGCAACCTCTTCCTCGACGCGCTGGCCCGGCGCCGCAGGGCCGCACGGCTCCCGGCGACGTCCCTGGTGTGGAACCTGTGGGAGTCCGACGGCGGCGGCATGGCGGCCCGCACGGACGAGTCCGTCGGCCGCCGCCTGCTGCGGATGGGCATGCCGCCGATCCGCCCCGCCGAGGGCCTGGCCCTGTTCGACGCGGCGATGCGGCTGGCCGAACCGGTGCTGGTGCCCCTGCCGGTGGCCCGGGCCGGCAGCGGCCTCTCACCCGACGACGTGCCCCGCGCGCTGCGTGCCGTCCTTCCCGCGCCGGCCCGTGCGCTGCCGTCCGCGGACGGCGTCCGGTCCGCCGCGGCATCGCCGGCGGCGGGCGAACCGGCCGCCGAGGGGCCCTCGCTGCCGGAGCGGCTGGCCGGCGCCACCGACGCGGAGCGGCAGCGCCACCTGCTGGACCTGGTCCGCGAGCACGTCGCCGTGGTGCGGCACGACGAGCCCGCCGCGGTCGAACCCGGCAAGGGCTTCACCGAGATGGGCCTGGACTCGCTCGCCGCGATCGAACTGCGCAACCGTCTCGCCACCGCGACCGGCCTGCGGCTGCCGGCCACCTTGATGTTCGACTACCCGACACCGACGGAGCTGGCCGAGTTCCTGCTCGCCGAACTCCTCCCCGACATCCCGCAGGCCCCGGCCGAGTCCGCCCTCGACGACGAGGCGGTCCGTACGGCCCTGCTCGCCATCCCGGTGGGACGGCTGCGCGAGTCCGGGCTGCTGGAGCGGCTGCTCACCCTCACCGGGCCGCCGCAGCCTGAGGCCGCGGCCGAGGCCGCGCCGGGAGACGGCGCCGGCGCCGCGCCGGACGCCGACGCCCTCAAGACCATGGCGGTCGACGACCTGGTCCGCACCGCACTCGCCGCAGCCGAGTCGAACCGAGCCGGAGGCTGACCCAGATGGAAGTGGACCGGATAGTCGAAGCGCTGCGCAAGTCGCTGATCGACAACGAGCGCCTGCGCGAGCACAACGAGGAACTGGCGAGGGCCGCCGCCGAACCGATCGCGGTCATCGGCATGGCCTGCCGCTACCCGGGCGGCGCCGACTCCCCCGAGGGGCTGTGGCGGCTGGTCGCCGAAGGCCGCGACGCCGTCACCCTCTTCCCGGGCGACCGCGGCTGGGACACCGCCGGCATCTACGACCCCGAGCCCGGGGCGCCGGGCAAGAGCGTCACCCGCGAGGGCGGGTTCCTGCACCAGGCGGGCGACTTCGACGCCGACCTGTTCGGCATCTCCCCGCGCGAGGCCCAGGAGATGGACCCGCAGCAACGGGTGCTGCTGGAAGTGACCTGGGAGGCCGTCGAGAACGCCCGGATCGACCCGCTGTCGCTCAAGGGCAGCCGGACGGGGGTCTTCGCCGGGCTGATGTACCACGACTACGACGGCGCCGACGGCAGCGGCAGCCTGGTCAGCGGCCGGGTCGCGTTCACCCTCGGCCTGGAGGGGCCGGCCGTCACCGTGGACACCGCCTGCTCCTCCTCGCTGGTCACCGCGCACCTGGCCGGCCACGCGCTGCGCACCGGGGAGTGCTCGCTGGCGCTGGCGGGCGGCGTGACGGTGATGTCGACGCCGGAGACGTTCGTCTACTTCAGCAAGCAGCGCGGGCTGTCCCCGGACGGGCGCTGCAAGTCCTTCGCCGCGTCCGCGGACGGCACCGGCTGGGGGGAGGGCGCCGGCGTCCTGGTGCTGGAGCGGCTGTCGGACGCGCTGCGCAACAACCGCCGGATACTGTCGGTGATCCGCGCCTCGGCGACCAACCAGGACGGCGCCTCCAGCGGCATCACCGTCCCCAACGGCCCGTCGCAGCAGCGCCTGATCCGGCAGACCCTGGCCGCCGCCGGCCTGCGGCCCGACGACGTGGACGCCGTCGAGGCGCACGGCACCGGCACCCGGCTGGGCGACCCGATCGAGGCGCAGGCCCTGCTGGCCACCTACGGCCGCGACCGGCCCGACGACCGGCCGCTGTGGCTCGGCTCGGTCAAGTCCAACATCGGCCACACCCAGGCCGCCGCCGGGGTCGCCGGCATCATCAAGATGACCCAGGCGATCCGGCACGGCCTGCTGCCGATGACGCTGCACGTCGACGAGCCCACCCCGCAGGTCGACTGGGGCGCCGGCGCGGTACGGCTGCTGACCCGGCCCGAGCCGTGGCCCGAGACCGGCCGGCCGCGCCGCGCCGCCGTCTCCTCGTTCGGCATCAGCGGCACCAACGCGCATCTGATCGTGGAGCAACCGCCGCCCGACAACGCCCACCTGACCGTGGAACAGCCGCCGGCCGGCAGCGCGGAGGTGCCGCGGTGACGACAGCGCGCACCTCCGTGCAGCGCCCCGGGCCGACCGCCGCGACGCAGCCGGACCCCGCCGTGTTCCGGCAGGTCCTGGGCTTCTTCTGCACCGGCGTCACCGTCATCACCGCCGCCGACCGCGGCCGGCCGGCCCCGGTCGGCCGGACGGCCGTCGAACCGGTCGGGTTCACCTGCCAGTCCTTCGGATCGCTCTCCCTCGACCCGCCCCTGGTGGTCTTCTCCGCCTCGCGCGACTCCACCTCCTGGTCGCGTATCCGCTCCTCCGGCGCCTTCTGCGTCAACGTCCTCGGCAGGGACCAGGAGGCGCTGTGCCGGGCCTTCGCCGTGAGCGGCGCCGACAAGTTCGCCGGCGTCGAGTGGAGCCCGGGCCCGGCCACCGGCTCGCCCCGGATCGCCGGGTCGGTGGCCTGGGTGGAGTGCGTCATCGAGGCCGTCCACCCGGGCGGCGACCACAGCATCGTGGTGGGCGGGGTACGGGCCCTGGACATCGCCGACTCGCCCGTGGAACCCCTGCTCTTCTACCGCTCCGCCTTCCGCGGTATGGCCCCTAGCGGACCAGGGGTCACCCCGGCACCCCCCTGATGCGGCCGCGGCCACCCCAGAGCGCCGCCGGGTCCGGCCGGAGCCGGTGCGGCCCCCCCTACCGTGTCAACGCCGACGAGAGGAATGGACATGCGATTCGGTCTCAGCTATCACCACCAACTTCCCAGGCCCTGGGCCGAGGACAGCGAGGAACGGCTGCTCAAGGAGTCCCTGGAACAGATCGAACTGGCCGACCGGATCGGTATCGACTGCGTCTGGGCGACCGAGCACCACTTCCTGGAGGAGTACTCGCACGGCTCGGCCCCCGAGGTGTTCCTCGCCGCCGCCGCGGCCCGGACGAAGAACATCCGGCTCGGCCACGGCATCGTCTCGCTGCCCCCGGCGGTGAACCCGCCGGCCCGCGTCGCGGAGCGGCTGGCCACCTTGGACCTGATCTCCGGCGGCCGGGTGGAGTTCGGCTCGGGACAGGGCAGTTCGCAGCTGGAGCTCGGCGCGTTCAACGTCGAGCGGGCGACCAAGCGCGAGCAGTGGCGCGAGGCGCTGGGCGTCATCGTCAGGCTGCTCACCGAGACGCCGTTCACCGGCCACAAGGGCCAGTGGATCGACATGCCGCCGCGCAACCTGGTGCCCAAGCCCAAGCAGAAGCCGCACCCGCCGCTGTGGGTGGCCTGTAGCGTCCGCGAGACCATCGAGACGGCCGCTCGCAACGGGCTCGGCGCGCTGTCGTTCTCCTTCGCCTCCCCCGAGCAGGCCAAGGAACGCGCGGACGCCTACTACGCCATCATCAACTCCGAGGAGTGCGTGCCGGCCGGACTGAGCGTCAACCCCAACTTCGCCGTCGTCATGCCGCTGATGTGCCACCACGACGAGGAGACGGCCGTCGACCGGGGCCTGGAGGGCGCCCACTTCTTCGCCTACACGCTGATGCACTACTTCGTCTTCGGCCAGCACCACCCCGGCACCACCGACATCTGGCAGACGTTCCAGCAGACGAAGGAGGCGATGGGCTTCACCCGTAATCCGGCGCCGATCGACCCCTCCGCCGAGCCGGACCCGATGGCCCAGCAGATGATCGACCAGCTCACCGCGCTGCGCCGGGGGATCGGCACCCCGGACCAGATCGCCGCCATGCTCACCGAGTACGAGGCGGCCGGCGTGGACCAGGTCGTCTTCCAGGTACAGCTCGGCAAGACCAAGCACGAGCACGTCATGGAGTCCTTGCAGCTCTTCGCCGACGAGGTGCTGCCGCGGTTCGTCGAGGGCCGCGAGGAGCGCGAGGCGGCCAAGCGCGAGCGGCTGTCCGTCCCGGTCAAGGAGGCCCTCGCCCGGGTCGAGCCGGCCTCCGTCGACGTCTCCGACTACGTCATCGGGAACGAGCTGTCCACGTCCTGACGCGACGCCGACACGTCAACTCCCCCTGCCCCAGCCTCGTCCCGAAACGGAGGCCGACCCGACATGCCCGTGACCCCGGTCGACAGCGGCACCTGGATTCGCCGGTTCCACCCGGTGCCGGAGCCGGCACCGCGCCTGGTGTGCTTCCCGCACGCGGGCGGATCGGCGTCGTACTTCTTCCCGGTCTCGCGGGCGCTCGCCCCCCGCGTCGAGGTGCTGGCCGTGCAGTACCCGGGCCGGCAGGACCGCCGTACCGACCCGCTCATCGACGACGCCGAGCAGCTCGCCGACCGGGTCACGGCCGCCCTGGGCCCGTGGACCGACCGGCCGTTGACGTTCTTCGGCCACAGCCTGGGCGCCGTCGTGGCGTTCGAGGTGGCTCGGCGGCTCCAGGACGCCGGACGCCCCGTCGACGGCCTGATCGCCTCCGGCCGCCGCGCCCCGTCCCGCTTCCGCGAGGAGCGGGTGCACCTCGGCACCGACGCGCAGGTGCGCGACGAGCTCAGCCGGCTGAACGGCACCGACGCCCGGGTGCTGGCCGACCGGGAACTGCTCGCGTCGCTGCTGCCCGCGGTCCGCAGCGACTACAAGGCCGTGGAGACCTACCGGTACCGGCCCGGCCCCGCGCTGGGCTGCCCGCTGCTCGTCCTCACCGGCGCGGACGACCCGCACGTCACCGCCGACGAGGCCGAGGCATGGCGGGAGCACACCACCGGCCCGTACGAGGTGCGGGTGTACCCCGGCGGCCACTTCTTCCTGACCACCCACGCGACCGCGGTGACGGAACTGATCGCCGCGCGCATCACGCGATCCGAGAGGGACAACGCCCCATGACCGACGTCGAACCCGAGGTGGACCCGGCGGCCGAGCCGCTGCTCTTCCCGCTGCCCCGCAAGGACCCGCTGGCCATGCCGCCGGAGTACGCCGGCCTGGTGGGCGGCGGCTGCCCCGTACGGGGGGTGATGCGCCAGGGCGGCCGCAAGGTGTGGGCGCTGTCCCAGCACGAGCACGTGCAGCAGGTGCTCGCCGACGCCACGCTCAGCTCCAACGGCAAGCACCCGGCGTACCCGATCGTCTTCCCCATCCCGGAGGAGTTCATCGACATCGTCGAACTCCCGCTGGTGGCGATGGACCCGCCCGGGCACACCGTGCAGCGCCGGCTGCTGATCCCCGAGTTCACCGCGAAGCGGATACAGACGCTGCGCCCGCGCATCCAGCAGCTGGTCGACGAGCGGATCACCGCGATGCTGGAGAAGGGCGGCCCGGTCGACCTGGTCCGCGAGCTGGCGGTCCCGCTGCCGTGCGGGCTGTTCTGCGAACTGCTCGGCGTACCCGGCACCGACGCCGACTTCTTCCGCCGGTTCGCCGAGGCCACCACCAACCGCAACGCCACCCCCGAAGAGGCCGGCGCCCTGCACCTGGAGATGGACGCCTACCTGGAACGCGTGGTCACCGAGAAGACCAAGAACCCCGGCGACGACCTGCTCAGCCGGGTGATCCGGAAGAACGCCGAGGAGCCCGACGAGGCCAAGCGCCTGAAGCACTCCAGCCTCGTCACCGTGGCGAAGATGCTGGTCTACGGCGGCTTCGACACCACCGCCAACATGATCTCGCTCGGCACGGTCGTGCTCCTGCAGCACCCCGAGCAGCTCGCCGAGATCCGCGAGAACCCGGAGCTGACCTGGAACGCCATCGACGAACTGCTGCGCTTCCTCAGCATCGAGGACGCGGCCACCGTCCGGGTGGCGACCAGGGACCTGGAGATCGGCGGCGTCCTCATCCGCGAGGGCGAGGGCATGGTCGCCCTCAACGGCGCCGCCAACTGGGACGAGAAGGTCTTCCCCGACCCGGGCGCCTTCGACATCCACCGCGAGACCAAGGGCCACCTCGCCTTCGGCTACGGCATGCACCAGTGCCTGGGCGCCAACCTCGCCCGGGTCGAGCTGGAGATCGTCTTCAACACGCTGCTCACCCGCATCCCCGGCCTGCGGCTGGCCGAGCCCGTCGAGCAGTTGCCCTTCAAGCACGACGCGCACATCTACGGCATCTACGAGCTGCCGGTCACCTGGTGACGGGAGACCGACAGATGCGCGTGCACGTCGACCACGAACGCTGTGTCGGCTCCGGGTCCTGTGTCTTCAGCGATCCGTCCGTCTTCAGCCAGGACGACGAGGACGGCCGCGTCGTCCTTCTGATCGATCCGCACGTGGACCCCGACCGCCGGCAGTCCGTCCGGGACGCGGCCTTCCGCTGCCCGGTGGGCGCCATCACCGTCGCCGAGTGATGTCGCCGGCTCGTCCACCCGCCCGGCCAGTCAACCACCGCTGCGCACCTGGGTGTGCGCGAAACCATAGGAGCCCCGCGTGACTGCACGCACCCGGCACTACCTCGTCACTCCCGCCGGAGTCGGGAACTACGGCGACGAGCTGATCGCCAAGATGTGGCTGCGCCACCTCGCCAAGGTCGCCCCCGACGCGGAGGTCGTCATCGACTGCGCCGGCCCCGACGTGGTCGCCCGACGGTTGCAGGGCATCCACCCGAGGGTCCGCTTCGTGGCCACCCTGTGGCGGCTGTGCGCCTTCATGTGCATGGACAAGAACGTCGAGGAGTCCGTCGCCTTCGTCGAGCGCTCCGTCGCCGACCCGGCCTCGGTCCCCGACCTGACCGAGGGCATCGAGGAGCTGCGGCGGGCGGACACCATCCACATCGTCGGCGGCGGCTTCATCAACAGCCACTTCGCCCGGCTGCTGAGCATGCTCGCCGCCGCGCCCGCGGCCGCCGCCCACTCCGGGGCGCTCACCGCCTTCACCGGCCAGGGCCTGTGGCCGCTGGCCCCGGGCACCGAGGACCTGGCCCGTCGGCTCATCTCCCGGTTCGGCATCGCGGACGTGCGCGACTCGGTGACCTACGACTTCCTCAAGGGCATCGACGCCGCCGTGCAGAGCCCGGACGACATGTTCCTGAACATCTCGCCGGACCTGTTCCGTGCCGACGCGGACGCCCCCGAGGTGATGGTCAGCCTGCAGACGAAGTTCTCCGAGGTCGACACCTCCGACCTGGTCGACTACGTGGCCGGCATGGTCAAGGCGTGGGGAGTCGACCGGGTCGGGCTGATCGAGTCCTCGCCCGACTTCGACAAGGAGGTGATGGAGCTCGCCGAGCAGCGCATGCCGGTGGCCCGCCGCTACACGATGGACGAGCTGCTGGAGTCCGGCCTGCCGGCCAGCCCCGGGCAGACCTGGATCGCCACCCGCTTCCACCCGCACCTGTTCGCCGCGGCACGGGGCGCCTCGGGCGTGGCGGTCAGCATCGCGCCGGACTACCTGGGGGTCAAGCACCGCTCCCTGCTGGAGTGCGGCTCGCGCTGGACGCTGGTGGAGAAGCTGGAGGGAGTGCCGGAGCGGCCCACGCAGGGCGGGTTCACCCCGGCCGAGCTGGAGGGCCTGCGCGTGGCCAAGGCGAAGATCGCGGACAGGATCTACCCGGCTTCCTGACGGCTGCCACCGCACCACCGGTACCGCCGGCAGTACCGGCAGTACCAGCACTACCGGCACCACCAGAACCACCAGAACCACCCACGGACCTCCCGGGCGCGCCCGCGGTTCCCCTGTCGGGAGCCGGGCGGCAGGCCGGGAGGTCCGTGCGTCGTTCTAGACGGCCGTATGTATTGGTCGCTCGTCCGTCCTGTACAAGCGACTTACACGGACGTATGATTGACGGCATGACAGAAACCCGCACGCGAGCCGGGGGCCGGGAGTGGACCGCCCTCGTCGTGCTCCTGCTGCCGCTCCTGCTGGTCTCCATGGACGTCTCGGTGCTGTTCTTCGCAGTGCCCTACATCACCCGCCAACTCCAGCCGAGCAGCACCCAGCAGCTGTGGATCTTCGACATCTACGGCTTCGTGCTGGCCGGCATGCTGATCACGATGGGCTCCCTCGGGGACCGGATCGGTCAGCGGCGGCTGCTGCTGACCGGCGCGGTGGCGTTCAGCGCGGCGTCGTTCATGGCCGCCTACGCCTCCAGCGCCGGCATGCTGATCGCGGCCCGCGGCATCCTCGGCATCGCCGGCGCCACGCTGACGCCGACCACGGCCGGGCTGATCCGCAACATGTTCAACGACGAGAAGCAGCGGCAGACGGCCATCGCCATCTGGGCCGGCGGCCTGGCCACCGGCGTCTCGTTCGGGCCGGTGATCAGCGGCCTGCTGCTCGCGCACTTCTGGTGGGGCTCGGTCTTCCTGATCAACATCCCGTTCATGGTGCTGCTCCTGGTCGCGGCGCCGCTCCTGGTCCCGGAGGCGCGGCCGCGGAAGACCGGCGGGATGGACTTCGTCAGCTCCGTCCTGTCCCTGCTGGCCATCCTCCCGATCATCTACGGCGCCAAGGAGATGGCCACCTCGGGAGTGAACACGCTGCGGGTGGCCAGCCTCGTGGTCGGTCTGGTCTTCGGCGTGCTGTTCGTGCTGCGGCAGCGCCGGCCCGACCCGATGATCGACCTCAACCTGCTGCGCAGCCGAGCGGTCAAGGGCCCGATCCTCACCAAGTTCATCGCCAACCTGACCATGTCAGGCACGGCGATCCTCACCGCCCAGTACCTCCAACTGGTGCACGGCCTCAGCCCGCTGGCGGCCGGCCTGTGGAGCCTGGTGCCGTCGATCGGGGTGGGTGTCACCACGCCGGTGAGCACCATCCTCCTCAAGCGCGGGGTCGATCGCAGCCACCTGATCAGCGGCGCGTTCGTGCTCGGGGTCGCCGCCTTCGGGGTGATGACCCAGGTGCAGAGCGACTCGCAGCTGTGGGTCGTGCTGCTCGCCTCCACGCTGCTGGCCGGCGGCATGGTCGTGGTGATGACGCTCGGCACCGAACTGCTGATCGGCGCCGCCCCGCGCGAACGCGCCGGCACCGCCTCGGCGATCCTGGCCACCGGCACCCAGTTCGGCGGCGCGATGGGCATGGCCGTCCTGGGCACCATCACCACCGCCGTCTACCGGCGCCACATCACCGGCAGGCTGCCCGCCTCCGTGGACGCCGACAAGGTGCACGCCGCCCGGCAGACGCTCGGCGGGGCGACCGTCGTCGCCCAGTCCGTTCCCGGCCGGGCCGGCGCCGCGGTGCTGGCCGCCGCCCGGGACTCCTTCACCGCGGGCATCCACGTCGCGGCCGTCACCGCCGCCGTCCTGATGGCCCTGTCCGCGCTGCTGTCCGCGCTCTTCCTGCGGCGGGTCCGGCCCCAGGAGGCGCAACAGGGCGGCGCCGCGCCGAAGGCGCGCGAGAAGTCCCGTGGCGCCGCTCCGGCGGGCGCGCCCGCCGCCATGGAGGAGGACCGCGGGCCGTCGCAGGCGCCCCGGCCGTCGCACGGCTGACCCCTTGACCGCCGTTCGCCCACGCGCCCCCGTCGCGGACGAACGGCTCACCCAGAAGGCTCCCGCCGGTCCTGCCGGCGGGAGCCTTCGCCGTGCGCGGCGCGGCCGTGCCGCGGCCCGGCGGGGAGGTGCGGCGGGCGGGGCGTGGCGGGTTGCCGCAGCCGGTGGGTGCGGCCGGCGGGGGAGGGCGCGGCCGCACCGGGTGGGGGCGGCCGGAGACCGGCGGTCTGGCGGCCGGTGGGCGCGGGCGCGGCCGCGGTGGGGTGGCCGCGGCGCCCGGGTGGGGCGCCGCGGCCGGGGCGGGTCCGTCAGGACGTCAGGACCTTGGCCAGGCGGTCGACACCCGTGCGGAGCGCCTCTTCCAGCTGCGCGCCGATCTGGGCGCCCATCTGCTCGCTGCCGGGCCCGTCCAGCTCCGCCCGGTGGGTGATCCGTACGCCGTCGCCGGCTGGCGCGATCGCGCACACCGACCGCATCTCGACCTGCCCGCCGATCCGGGTCAGCAGCGTGAAGCCGCTGCCGTCGGTGACGTCGGTGAGGGTGAACGGCACCGGGGCCGTCCGGTTGCCGGACTCCATGGACTGCTCGATCACCCCTTCCGAGCCCGCCGCGAACGGCCCGTCGAGGCGGATCGAGCTCAGCGCGCCGTACCACTCCGGCCACGTGTCGAGATCGGTGTACCGGGCCCAGACCTCCGCACCGGTGACGCCGACCTCGACCCCGTACTCACAGTTCCACATGTGTCCAGCCTCTCCGTTCCCGCGGCCGCGCGGCCGCGATATCGCCGTCCCCGCCATCAACGCATCGCGGCCCGGCGGCGCTCCAGGGCGGGGACCCCCAGAAGTACCGTCCGGCAGCCCCTACAAGGGCTCTGGGCAGGGCAGTTGGGGTGGTGCCGGGCCGCTCGCAGGTAGGGGGGTCACCCAGGTCCTTTAGGGGGCGGTTGATCTGGTTCGGCCACTCGCGGAGTCGATTCAATGAAGCGCCCGTGGTGGTCGAGCAGAGACTGGGAGCCGAAAGTGATCAAACTTCCCGAGGCCGACGGAACATTGACGTCGTACGAGCCGAACGCCTCGCCGCGCGTCTTCACGCCCGACGACTCGCCGTTCGCCAAGCGGAGCCCACTGGCCACCGCGCACGTGCTGGGCGACCCGCTCGCGGCCAACGAGCCGTTCGGGCCGCCGATGGGCCCGCCGCCGCCCCAGCCGATCGACTGGGAGGCGTCCATGGCCTACCGGCGCCACCTGTGGGCGCACGGCTACACGCTCGCCGAGGCGCTCGACACCGCGCACCGCGGCATGGGCCTGGACTGGCCGACGTCGGTGGAGCTGATCCGCCACTCCGCCGCCGAAGCCCGCGCGGTGGGCGGCCGGATGGCCGTCGCGATCACCACCGACCAGCTCGACCCGTTCTCGCCGGCCAGCGTCAAGGACGTCCGGCTCGCGTACGAGCAGCAGCTGGAGGTCGTGGAGGCCGCCGGCGCCACCGCGATCATCATGTGCAGCCCGCAACTGGCGGCCGCCACCCAGGACCCCGCCGACTACGCCGAGTTGTACGGCGCGCTGCTGCGGCAGTGCTCGAAGCCGGCGATCCTGCACTGGATCACCTCCGTGTGGGACCCGCGCCACACCGGCTACTGGGGCCAGATGGACGTGGACAGCGCCTACGGTGCGCTGCTGGCGATCGTCCGCGACAACATCGACAAGGTCGACGGTGTGAAGGTGGCGCTGCTGCCCGCCGAGCAGCAGGTGCAGATGCGCCGGCTGCTGCCGGAAGGCGTGCGGTTCTACACCAGCGACACCGACCGCTACCCGGAGCTGTTCGCCGGCGACGAGCAGGGCTTCAGCGACGGCCTGACCCCGGTCTTCGACCCGATCGCGCCGCTGGCGGCCGAGGCGCTGCGCGCCCTGGACCGCGGTGACACCGCGCACGGCCGCCAACTGCTGGACTCCACCGTGCCGTTGTGCGCCCACCTCTTCGAGGGCCCGGGCCGCAGCACGTTCTTCTTCAAGACCGGCCTGGTCTTCCTCGGCTGGCTGGGCGGTCACAGCGCGCACACCCGCATGGTGTGGGGCGAGCAGTCGGCGCGCTCCGTGCCCCACCTGGCCACCGCCTACCGGCTCGCCGACGGCCTGGGCCTGTTCGCCGACCCGGCGCTGGCCGAACAGCGCATGAAGACCTACCTCGCCACCCACGGGATAGCGCAGTGACCACCGCTGTCGTTCTCGGCGGTGGCCTGGCGGGCCTGTTCGCCGCGACCGTCCTCGCCGACCACGCCGACGAGGTCGTGGTGGTCGAGAGCGACGTGCTGCCCACGACGCCGGCCCCCCGCAACGGGCTGCCGCAGGGCCGGCACAACCACATCCTGATGCGGGGCGGCGCCGAGGCGTTCGACGAACTGCTGCCGGGCACCACCGAGTTGCTGATGGCGGCCGGCGCCAAGCGGCGCGGCCTGCCCGGCGGCACGCTGACCCGCGGTCCGCGCGACTGGTTCCAGCGGCACCGTACGGACGCCTACCTGCTGCTGTGCGGGCGCGACACGCTCGACCACGTGGTGCGCGGCCAGGTGCTGGGCGCCGCCCGCCTGACGCTGCGGCAGGGCGTCAAGGCCGTGGCGCTGACCGGGGACGCCCAGCGCGTCACCGGCGTGCGGATCAAGCCGCTCGAATCCGGCCAGGACACGCGGGAGGAGACGATCGCCGCGGACCTGGTGGTCGACGCCACCGGCCGCCGCTCCGACGGCCCGCGCTGGCTGGCGGAGCTCGGCGTGGCGGCGCCCCGGGAGGACTTCGTCGACGCCGGGTTCGCCTACGCCAGCCGCTGGTACCAGGCGCCCGAGGGGACGGAGGACTTCCCCGGCGTGATGATCCAGGTGCAGCCCGGCACCGGCGAGCCGGGCCGCGGGATCGCGATCCTGCCGAACGACAACGGGCGCTGGATCGTCACCAGGTTCGGCAGCCGCGGCGGCGAACCCCCCACCGACGAGAAGGAGTTCGTCTCCGACTGCGGTGACTGGGAGGACCCGCTGGTGTCGCGGCTGCTGTCCCGGGCCAAGCCGCTCAGCGACATCCGCTCCTACCGGCGGATGCCCAACTGGCGGCGCCACTACGAGAAGCTGCCCCTGCCCGAGGGGTACTTCGTGATCGGCGACGCCGCCTCGGCGCTCAACCCGACCTACGGCACCGGCATGTCGGTGGCCGCCCGCTCCGCCCTGGTGCTGCGCGCGGAGCTGCGGCGCACCGGACTCGGGCCGGGCCTGGGCCGCCGGGTGCAGCGGGGCGTCGCCAAGGCGAACGCGTTCGCCTGGCAGAACGCGGTCAGCAACGACCTGTTCTTCCCCGGCGTCACCTCCAGCGTGCCGGTGCGCGGCGCCGCCTTCCAGACCTGGATGGCGGCTCGGGTGGCACACGTGGCGGCCCGCGACCGGACGGTGTCCGACATCGCCTTCAC
This sequence comes from Streptomyces sp. NPDC087270, assembly GCF_044744625.1. Classification (NCBI taxonomy): domain Bacteria; kingdom Bacillati; phylum Actinomycetota; class Actinomycetes; order Kitasatosporales; family Streptomycetaceae; genus Streptomyces; species Streptomyces sp. NPDC087270. The sequence continues at coordinate 230,060 of NZ_JBIUYR010000014.1, read as the reverse complement.
CGTGGGCACGTTCTGCGCGCCACCCAGCCGGATGTTCTCCCGCGCCTTCATGTGGCCGGTGATCCGCGGGCCGCGCCGTCCGCCGCTCACCGCGCAGCAGGCGATCGAGCAGTTCCCGGAGTTCGGCGACCTGCTCGCACCGGAACCCGTTACCGACCCCCGGTAGTGCCGTGACCGCGAGGGTCCACCTGCTCGCGGTGCCCGTAGGGGCGCTCCGCCTCCGCCTTCGGCGGGTGGAAGCGCCCGCGGCGAAGCCAGGGGGAGTGCCCGCGGCGCCGGCGGGACCGCCCGTGCGAGCCCGTCACCTGGACGGTGCCGCACCGGGCGGTCCCACCGCGCCGGGCACCGCGCGCCGACCGGCGAAAGCCCCTCGCGGTCACAGCACCAGCGGCCGCCGCTCGGGGGAGCGACATGTCACTCGGTACCAGTCAAGGGGGTGCCCCGCATGAGCGGCGAGCAACGACTTCCCGGAACCACCGCAGAGCCGGTGGACGGCGGCCTGCCGTCCGGTGACGCGCAGGCGTCCCGGGCCGTCCCCTGGGTCCTGCACGGACGCGACGAGCAAGCGCTGCGGGCCCAGGCCGGCCGGCTGCTGTCCTGGCTCACCGGGCCCGAGGCGGAGGCCGGCGGGTCCGCGCCCGACATCGGCCTGTCGCTGGTGACCACCCGGTCCGTGCTCGGCCACCGCGGGGTGGCGGTCGGCACGGACCGCGCCGACCTGCTCGCCGGCGTGGCCGCCCTGGCCGGCCACGGGCTGGGCGGCACCGTCGTCAGCGGCCCGGTGCGGCCCGCGGGCAGCACCCGGGTGGCGTTCGTCTTCCCCGGACAGGGCTCGCAGTGGCCCGCGATGGCCGGTGAACTCCTCAGCACCGCACCGGCGTTCGCCGAGCGCATGGCGGAGTGCGCGCGGGCACTGGAGCCCTTCGTGGACTGGGAACCGATGGACGTGCTGCGCGAGCGGCCCGGCGCCCCGTCACTGGAGCGGGTCGACGTGGTGCAGCCGCTGCTGTGGGCGATGATGGTGTCGCTCGCGGCCTTGTGGCGCTCCTACGGCGTGGAACCGGACGCGGTCGTCGGCCACTCGCAGGGCGAGATCGCCGCCGCCTGCGTGGCGGGGGCGCTCTCGCTGTCCGACGGTGCCCGGATCGTCGCCCTGCGCAGCCGCCTGATCGCCGAGGAACTCGCCGGTCTCGGCGGGATGATGTCGGTCCCGCTGCCCGCCACCGAGACGCAGGAGCGGCTGCGCGCCTGGCAGGGCCGCGTCCAGCTCGCCGCCGTCAACGGGCCCGGCTCCGTCGTGGTCTGCGGCGACACCGCGGCACTGGACGAGATCTTCGACCAGCTCACCGCGCAGGACGTCCGCGTCCGCAGGATTCCGGTGGACTACGCCTCCCACTCGCACTACGTGGAGCAGCTCAAGGACAAGCTGCTCGCGGTGCTGGCGCCGGTCGCCCCGCGCTCCTCGGCCGTGCCGTTCTACTCCACCGTGACCGGCGCGGCACTGGACACCGCCGCCCTGGACGCCGGGTACTGGTTCACCAACCTGCGCAGCACGGTGCGCTTCGAGGAGGCCACCCGGGCGCTGCTCGCCGACGGGCACGGCCTGTTCGTGGAGTCCAGCCCGCACCCGGTGCTGCGGCTGGGCCTCCAGGAGACCGTGGACGCGACCGGCACCGAGGCCCGCGTGGTCGGCTCGCTGCGGCGCGGCGAGGGCGGCCTGCTCCGCCTGACCACCTCGCTGGCCGAGGCGTCGCTGGCCGGTGCCCCGGTGCAGTGGCGCGCGTCCTTCACCGGCACCGCCGCACGCGTCGTGGACCTGCCCACCTACGCCTTCCAGCACCGGCGCTACTGGGCGCGCCCGGACCAGGACGCGACGAGCTTCGCCGCCGCGGGCCTCGATCCGGCCGGCCACCCGCTGCTGGGCGCCGTGGTCACCTCCTCCACCTCCGGCGAGACCGTCTTCACCGGCCGGCTGTCGCTGCCGGCCCAGCCGTGGCTCGCCGACCACGAGGCCCTCGGCGCCGTCCTGCTGCCCGGCGCGGCGTTCGTGGACCTCGCGCTGCACGCCGGCGCGCGGACCGGCTGCGAGCTGCTGCGCGAACTGACCCTGCAGGCACCGCTCGTGCTGCCCGACGAGGGCTGGGTCCAGCTCCAGGTGACCGTGGGCGCCGAGGGGCCGGACGGCGAACGCGCGGTCACCGTCCACTCCCGCGCCGAGGACGCCGACGGCCCCTGGACCCGGCACGCCGCGGGCGTGCTCGACCCGGGCCCGGCCGCCGCGCTCGCCGCGATCCCCGAATGGCCGCCGCCCGGCGCGGAGCCGATCCCGCTCGACGGCGCCTATCCGCGGCTGCTGGAGCGCGGCCACGCCTACGGGCCGGCCTTCCAGGGCCTGAAGTCCGCCTGGCGGCACGGCGAGGAGATCTACGCCGAGGTCGCCCTCGCCGAGGAGGAGGGTGCCGCCGCCGCGCACTTCGCCGTCCACCCGGCGCTGCTCGACGCCGTGCTCCACGCGGACCTGGTGGCCGGCGGCGGCGACCCGGACGCCTCGCGCGGCGCTGTCCTGCCGTTCGCCTGGAACGGGGTGTCGCTGCACGCCTCCGGCGCCACCACCGCGCGCGCCGTACTGCGGCCGGCCGGCCCCGACGCGGTCCGGATCGACGTGTTCGACGGCACCGGGCGGCCGGTGCTCGCGGTGGAGTCGCTGGTCGCCAAGGCGGTCTCCGCCCGGCAGTTGGCCTCCGCGGGCGCGACGCGGGGCCCGGTGCCCCACGCGGTCCGGTGGACCGCGGCGCCGCGCGCCGAGGAGGCGGCCGCGCTCCCCGCGTGCGCTGTCGTCGGCGACGGTCGCGCGGCGAAGGCACTCGCCGCCGCGACCGGCACCGCCCGCCACGCCGACCTCGCCGCGCTGGCGTCCGGGCTCGGCACCGGGACACCGCCCGGTGTGGTGGTGCTCTGCGCCGCGGCGGAACCGGCGGAAGTGTTGGAACCGGCGGAAGTGTTGGAACCGGCGGAACCCGAGGCGCCCGGCGCGGGCGGCGGGAGCGGCGCCACGGTCCTCGACGCCGTCCGGCGCCGTACCGGACACGTCCTCCACGAGGTGCAGTCGTTCCTGGCCGATCCGCGCTTCCAGGACAGCGTGATGGTCCTCGTCACCACCTCGGCGGTCGCGGCCGGCGGCGGGGAGTCGCCGGACCTCGAACAGGCCCCGCTGTGGGGGCTGGTGCGGTCGGCGCAGGCCGAACACCCCGGCCGCTTCGTGCTGGTGGACACCGGCCCCGACGGTGACCTCGACCCCGAGGCGCTGGCCCGCGTCCTGGCCGACGGCGAACCCGAGGCCGTGGTGCGCGGGGGAGCCGTCCTCACCCCCCGGCTCGCCGCGGCGGCGGCGCCGCAGGACGGCCCGCGCCCGGCGTGGCCGGCCGACGGCACCGTCCTGGTCACCGGCGGCACCGGGGTGCTCGGCGCCCACGTCGCCCGCCACCTCGCGTCCACGCACGGGGTACGCCGGCTGCTGCTGCTCAGCCGGCGCGGCGAAGCCGCCCCCGGCGCGGCCGAACTGGTCGCGCAACTGGCGGAGTCGGGCGCCGAGGCGAAGGTCGTCGCCTGCGACGTCGCCGATCGGTCGGCCCTGGCCGCGGTGCTGGCCGCGATCCCCGCCGACCGCCCGCTGCGCGCTGTGGTGCACACCGCGGGCGTCCTGGACGACGGCGTCATCGACGCGCTCACCCCGAAGCGCCTCGACGAGGTGCTGCGCGCCAAGGCCGACGCGGCCTGGCACCTGCACGAACTCACCCGCGGGTTCGACCTCGCCGGCTTCGTGCTGTTCTCCTCCGCGGCGGGCACCCTCGGCGCGCCCGGACAGGGCAACTACGCCGCCGCCAACGCCTTCCTCGACGCCCTGGCCGCCCACCGCCGGGCCGCCGGCCTTCCCGCGGCCGCGCTCGCCTGGGGGCTGTGGGCCGACGGCAGCGGGATGACCGGCGCGCTCGACGAGCGCGACATCTCCCGGCTGCGCCGCCAGGGCTTCCCGCCCCTGGAGACCGCGGAGGCGCTCGACCTCCTCGACGCCGCCCTCGCGTCCGTACGCGCACCCGGGTCCGTATCTCCGCCGGAGTCCGCGCCCGAGTCCGTATCCGCGCCCGCGCCCGCACCCGCGCCCGCGCCCGTATCCGTACCCGCCGACGCGCCGCACGGCTCGCCGTCCGGCAGCGCATCCGGCAGCGCACCTGGCGACGCACCCGTCCCCGTCACCTCCGGCGACCCGGCCTCCGCGCACCGGCTGCTGCTGAAGCTCGACACCACCGCGCTGCGCGCGCAGGCCGCGCACGGCACCCTCCCGGCCATGCTCCGCGGCCTGGTGCGGACTCCGCCGCGGCGCGCGGCCCGCTCCGGCGGCGACGCCCCGCTGGGCGAGCGGCTGTCCGCCATGGCCCCCGGCGAGCGCGAACGCGCCCTGCTGGAACTGGTGCGCACCCAGGTCGCCGATGTCCTCGGGCACGCCTCCCCGGACGCCGTGGAGGCGGACCGCGCCTTCAAGGAGTTGGGCTTCGACTCGCTGACCGCCGTCGAACTGCGCAACCGGCTGGCCGCCGCGACCGGCCTGCGGCTGCCGGCCACCCTGGTCTTCGACCACCCCTCGGCCCGGGCGGTCGTCCGGCACATGGACCGCGAACTCACCGGGCAGCGCCCCCAGTCGGCGCGGACCCGGGCGGCGGCACCGGACGAACCCGTCGCCCTGGTGGCGATGGCCTGCCGCTTCCCGGGCGGCGTGGAGTCCCCGGAGGACCTGTGGCGGCTGGTCGCCGACGGCACCGACGCGGTCTCGGCGTTCCCCGCCGACCGCGGCTGGGACCTGGAGGAGCTGTACGACCCCGAGCCCGGCAAGCCCGGCAGGACCTACACCCGCTCCGGCGGATTCCTCGAGGGCGCCGCCGACTTCGACCCGGACTTCTTCGGGATCAGCCCCAACGAGGCACTGGCCATGGACCCGCAGCAGCGGCTGCTGCTGGAGACCTCCTGGCACCTGTTCGAGCGGGCCGGGATCGACCCGGGAACCCTGCGGGCCACGCCCACCGGGGTGTTCGCCGGCGTGATGTACCACGACTACGCCGACAACAGCGCCACCGGCTCCATCGCCTCCGGCCGGCTGTCGTACCACTACGGCTTCGAGGGCCCGGCGATCACCGTCGACACCGCCTGCTCCTCCTCCCTGGTCGCCCTCCACCTGGCGATCCAGTCGCTGCGCTCCGGCGAGTGCGATCTCGCGCTCGCCGGCGGTGTCACGGTGATGGCCACCGCCGGGGTGCTCGTGGAGTTCGGCACCCAGCGCGGCCTGGCCGCCGACGGGCGGTGCAAGTCGTACGCCGACGCCGCCGACGGCACCGGGTTCTCCGAGGGCGTCGGGCTGCTGCTGGTGGAACGGCTCGCCGACGCCCGCCGCAACGGCCACCCCGTCCTCGCCCTGGTCCGCGGCTCCGCGGTCAACCAGGACGGCGCCAGCAACGGACTGACGGCGCCCAACGGCCCGGCGCAGCAGCGGGTCATCCGCCAGGCGCTGGCCGCGGCCGGGCTCGGCACCGGCGACGTCGACACGGTCGAGGGCCACGGCACCGGCACCACGCTCGGCGACCCGATCGAGGCCCAGGCGCTGCTCGCCACCTACGGCCAGGACCGCTCCCCTGAGCGCCCGTTGTGGCTCGGCTCGATCAAGTCGAACATCGGGCACGCCCAGGCCGCCGCGGGCGTCGCCGGGGTGATCAAGGCCGTGGAGTCCATGCGGCACGGCGTGCTGCCCCGGACGCTGCACGTCGACGAGCCCTCGCAGCAGGTCGACTGGGCCTCGGGCGCGGTACGGCTGCTCACCGAGGCGCAGCCGTGGCCCGAGCCCGGCCGGCCGCGGCGGGCCGGCGTCTCCTCGTTCGGCATCAGCGGCACCAACGCGCATGTGATCGTCGAGCAGGCGCCCGCGGACGCCGCCTCCGACGCCGTCTCCGATGCCACCACCGGGCAGACCCCCGCGGAGCCCGCCGGAGGTTCCGCGGAGCCGCGACACCCGGAGCACGCACCGGAGTCGGCCGCGGCGTCCGAGCTGGCGTCCAAGCCGGCATCCGAGTCGGCGCCCCGGCCCGTGGTGCCCTGGCTGGTCTCCGCGGCGAGCCCGGACGCCCTCCGGCAGCACGCCCGGCGCCTGGCCGCCCACCTCGCGGACGACCCCGGGCCGAGCCCGGCCGACGTGGCGTTCACGCTCGCCACGGCCCGGTCGCCGCTGGACCACCGGGCCCTGGTCGTCGGTGACGACCGCGACGAGCTGGTCGCGGCACTGGCGGCGCTCGCCGCCGACGCCGAGCCGGCCGGGCGGCGCACCACCGGCGGCACCGCCTTCCTCTTCACCGGCCAGGGCGCGCAGCGCCTCGGCATGGGACGCGGACTGTACGACGCCCACCCGCACTTCCGCCGGGCGTTCGACGCCGCGCTGGAGGCGTTCGACCCGCACCTGGACCGGCCGCTGCGCGACGTGATGTGGGGAACCGACCCGGCGGCGCTGGAGCTGACCTGCTACGCGCAGCCGGCGCTGTTCACCGTCGGGATCTCCCTCTACCGGCTGGTCGAGTCGTGGGGCGTGCGGCCCGACTTCCTCGCCGGCCACTCCGTCGGCGAACTGGTGGCCGCGCGCGCGGCGGGAGTGCTCGGCCTGCCGGACGCCGCCGCGCTGGTGGCCGCCCGCGGGCGGCTGATGCAGGCGCTGCCGCCCGGCGGCGCGATGATCGCCGTGCAGGCCGCGGAGGACGAGGTCCTGCCGCTGCTCTCCGACCGGGTGAGCCTCGCCGCGGTCAACGGCCCGACCTCCGTCGTCATCTCCGGCGCGGCCGGCGCGGCCGAGGAGATCGCCGCCCGCTTCGCCGCGGACGGCCGCCGTACCACCCGGCTGCGGGTCAGCCACGCCTTCCACTCGCCGCTGATGGAACCGATGCTGGCGGAGTTCCGCGCGGTGGCCTCCGCGCTGTCCTACCGGCCGCCCGCGCTCCCGGTGGTCTCCGCGGTGACCGGCCGTCAGGCGGGGGAGGAGCTGCTGTGCGACCCGGAGTACTGGGTCCGGCACGTGCGCGAGACCGTGCGCTTCCACGACGTGGTGCGCCACCTCGACGAGCGCGGGGTGTCCACGCACCTCGAACTCGGCCCCGACGCGGTGCTCGCCACGATGGGGCCCGACTGCCTCACCGGTGAGCGCGACGTCGCCTTCGTCCCCGCGACGCGCCGCGATCGCCCCGAGGCGCGGGAACTCGTCACCGCCGTCGCGCGGGCGCACTCCCGCGGTGTGCCGGTGGACTGGGCGGCGTTCTTCGACGGCACCGCGGCCCGCCGGGTCGACCTGCCCGTCTACCCCTTCCAGCACCGGCACTTCTGGCTGGAGTCGGCCTCGCACGGCGGCGACCCGGCCCGGGTCGGTCAGGCGCCGGCCCGGCACCCGCTGCTGGGCGCGCTGGTCACCGTCCCGGACTCCGGCGCGCTGGTGCTCACCGGCCGGCTCACCGCCGCGGGTGCGCCGTGGCTGGCCGACCACGACCTGCTCGGCACCCCGGTCCTGCCCGCCACCGCTCTGGTCGACCTCGCCCTGCACGCCGCCGGGCACGCCGGCTGCGACACCCTGCGCGAACTGACCGTCGAACTGCCCCTGGCGGTCACCGGCGACGGCTCCACCGCGCTGCGCGTCGTGCTGGACGGCCCGCGGCCCGACGGCAGCCGCCCCGTCTCCGTCCACTCGCGTCCCGACGCCGACCCGGACGCCCCCTGGACCCGGCACGCCTCCGGTGTCGTCGAGGGACCGCAGGCTCCGGAGCCGCCCGCGCCGCGCCCGGAGGCGGACTGGCCGCCCGTCGGCGCCGTCCCGCTCGCCCTCGGCGACGCCTACGAGCGCCTGCTGGCCGCCGGATACGGCTACGGTCCGGCGTTCCAATGCCTGCGGGCCGCCTGGCGGCTCGGCGACGACCTGTGCGCCGAGGTCGAGCCGGTGCGGGACGCCGAGCCCCGGGCGGAAGGCTTCAGCGTGCACCCGGCCCTGCTCGACGCCGTGTTCCACGCCGAACGGCTGGCCGGGGAGGGCGACGCGGCACCGGTCGTCCCGGGGACGTGGCGGGGTGTCCGGCTGCGCGCCGCCGCGGGCGCCGACGCGCTGCGGGCACGGATCACCCCCGGCCCGGAGGGCTGCGCACTGGTGGTCACCGACAGCGCCGGCCGGCTCGTGCTCACCGCCGACTCGGTGGCCTCCCGCGCGGTCACCCCCGGTGAACTCGCCGCCGCCGACCGGACCGACCACCCGGTGCTCCACACCCTGCGCTGGACGCCGGCCCCGCCCGCTCCCGCCGGGACGGCGGTCGCCGGATGGACGTTCCTCGGCCGCCCCGAGCCGCTGTTCGACCCGGCGTCGCCGGGCCACGCCGACCTCGACGCGCTGCTCGCGGCGATCGACGCCGACGAGCAGGCCCCGGCCACCGTGGTTCACGTGTGCGCGACCGCCGCCCCCGACCCGGAACTGCCCGCGCTGCTGCGGCGCTGGGCGGACGACCCGCGGCTCGCCGCGGTGCGGCTCGTCGTCGCCACCAGCGGGGCGGTGGCCGCCGGCACGGAACCCGGGCAGGACCCGGCGCCCGACCCCGAAGGCGCCCGCGCCTGGGGACTGGTGCGGGCCGCCCGCGCGGAGGGCCTGGGCCGGCCGGTCGTGGTGGACCTCGACCCGTCCGCCGACCCGGACCGCGCGCTCGCCGCCGTGCTGGCCTGCGGCGAACCCGAGACGGCCGTCCGTGGCGGTGAGGTGCTGCTGCCGCGGCTCACCGCCCCGGACGGCGCCGGCCTCCCCCCGCGGGGTCCGGCCGGCTGGGACCCGGACGGCACCGTGCTCGTCACAGGGGACACGGCCGCGGGCACGCTGCTCGCCCGCCACCTCGCCGCCACGCATGGCCTTCGGCGCCTGACGCTGGTGCGCGCACCCGGTGAACCGGAGACGGCCGTGCCCGACGCGGCGGTGACCGTCACCACCTGCGACCTGGCCGACCGTACGGCGCTGGCGGCGCTGCTGGACGCGATTCCCGAGGCGCATCCGCTGACCGCGGTGGTGCACATCGCGGCCGACGGCCCGCGGGCCACCACGGTGAGCGGCCTCGACTCCGGGACGGAATCCGGGATCGGAACCGAATCCGCGACCGGGACCCAGGTCGCCGCGGCCCGGCGGGCCGACGACGCGTGGCACCTGCACGAGGCCGTCCGCGACGCCGCTCCCGCCGCCTTCGTCCTGGTGTCGGCGGCCGACGCCCTCCTCGGGGAGATCGGCACCACGGACGCGGCCATGGCCCACGCGTCCTTCGAGTTGCTGGCCGCGCACCGCCGCGCGCGCGGACTGCCCGCGGTCTGCCTCGCGCACGGGCCGTGGCGCACCGCCGCCCCGGACCGGCCCGCCGCCCCGGACCGCGCCGCCGGCACCGAGCACCCCGAGCACCCCGACCGCCCGGGTTTCCCGACCCTCACCGCCGAGGAAGGGCTCGCGCAGTTCGACGCGGCGCTGGCTCTCGGCGCGACGCACTGCGTACTGGCGCGCCTCGACCACGCGGCGCTGCGCGCCCGGGCCGGCGAACTCCCGCACGTGCTGCGGGCGGTGGTGCACGCCCCGGTCCGCCGCGCCCGCGCCGAGGAGGACGCGCCGCTGATCCGCCGGCTCGCCGGACTGGCCCCCGAGGAACGCGACCGGACCCTGCTGGCCGCCGTCCGCGAGCACGTCGCCGCCGTCCTCGGCCACGCCTCGGCCGCGGCCGTCGACCCCGACCGGGCCTTCCAGGAGATGGGATTCGACTCCCTCGCCGCCGTGGAACTGCGCAAACGGCTGAGCGCCGCCGCCGGGGTGTGGCTGCCCGCCACCCTGGTCTTCGACCACCCCACCTCGCGGGCGGTCACCGAGCGGCTCGGCGCGGCCCTCGATGGCGGGACCGGCCCCCGGCAGCCGGTGTTCGCGGAATTCCGGCGGCTGGAGGACGCCCTGGCCGAGGCGACCCCGGACGACGCGGAGGCGGCCCGGATCACGGCCCGGCTGGAGAGCCTGCTGCGCAGGTGGCGCGACCGGCGGGACGGCGTCGCGGCCGAGGCGGAAGGGGCCTACGAGTCGGCCTCGGACGAAGAGCTGTTCCAGGCACTCGACGACCTCGAGATTGGTTGATGGCGATGGCGAACGAGGAGAAGCTCCGCGACTACCTCAAGCGCGCGATGGCCGACCTGCACCAGGTGCGGCGCCATCTTCGCGAGGTCGAGGCCAAGGAGCACGAGCCCATCGCCATCGTGTCGATGAGCTGCCGGTTCCCCGGCGACGTGCACACCCCGGAGCAGTTGTGGGAGCTGGTGGCCGAGGGCCGCGACGGCATCTCCGCCTTCCCCGACAACCGCGGCTGGGACCTGGCGGCGCTCTACGACCCGGAGCCGGCCACCCCCGGGAAGACCTACGCCCGCGAGGGCGGATTCCTGCACGACGCCGGCGAGTTCGACGCCGACTTCTTCCGGACCAGCCCCCGCGAGGCCGCGGAGACCGACCCGCAGCAGCGGCTGCTGCTGGAGGCCGCCTGGGAGCTCCTGGAGCGGGCGAACATCCCGCCCGACTCGCTCAAGGGCAGCCCCACCGGGGTCTTCGCGGGCGTCGTCTACCACGACTACGCCGCCGCCGGAGTCGGCAGCCTCGCCAGCGTCGCGTCCGGCCGTATCTCGTACTGCCTCGGCCTGGAAGGGCCGGCCATCACCGTCGACACCGCCTGCTCCGCGTCGCTGGTCTCCGTGCACCTGGCCATGCAGGCGCTCAGGTCCGGCGAGTGCTCGCTGGCCCTGGCCGGCGGCGCCACGGTGATGACCACCCCGACGTCCTTCGTCGGCTTCAGCCAGGAGCGCGGGCTCGCCCCCGACGGCCGCTGCAAGTCCTTCTCCTCCGACGCCGACGGCACCGGCTGGGGCGAGGGAGTCGGGCTGCTGCTGCTGGAACGGCTCACCGACGCCCGCCGCAACGGCCACCCCGTCCTCGCCCTGGTCCGCGGCTCCGCGGTCAACCAGGACGGCGCCAGCAACGGCATGTCGGCGCCCAACGGCCCCTCCCAGCAACGGGTCATCCTCCAGGCGCTCGCCAACGCGCAACTGTCCCCGCAGGACGTCGACGCCGTCGAGGGGCACGGCACCGGCACGCGGCTGGGCGACCCCATCGAACTCCAGGCCCTGCTGGCCACCTACGGGCAGCAGCGCGACCCCGGCCGGCCGCTGTGGCTCGGCTCGATCAAGTCCAACATCGGGCACGCCCAGGCCGCGGCCGGGGTCTCCGGGATCATCAAGATGGTCCAGGCGATGCGTCACGACACCCTGCCGCGCTCCTTGAACATCAAGGAACCCGTGTCGGAGGTCGACTGGACCTCCGGCCACATCCGCCTCCTCACCGAGGCCCGCCCCTGGACCCGAGCGGACCACCCGCGCCGCGCGGGGGTCTCCGCGTTCGGCCTGAGCGGCACCAACGCGCACGTCATCATCGAGGAGGCCCCCGACGACGACCCGGCCGAGGCCGACCAGCAGGGCACGCTCCCGGACGTCCTGCGCACCCAGGCGCAGCGCCTGCGCTCGCAGGTCGAGGAACTCGCCTCCTCCGTCGTCATCCCGGTCGTCGGCCGCAGCATGGACGAGATCTGGGCCCCCAACCAGCGCGGCCGCACGCACCCGAAACCGTCCGCCCCCGCCGTGCCGCTGCCCCTCTCCGCGCACAGCGGCACGGCACTGTCCGCCCAGGCCCGCCGGCTGCTCGACCACGCCGCCACCGGCAGCCACAGCGTCATGGACCTCGGCTACTCCCTGGCCACCACCCGCTCCGCGCTACGCCACCGCGCGGTGGTCGTCGCGCAGGACCGCGCCGAATACCTGCGCGGCCTGGAGGCGTTGGCGGCCGGCGAGGTGCGGGCGGATGTCTTCCAGGGCGCGGTGGCGGAGGGCCTGACCGCGTTCGTGTTCACGGGGCAGGGTGCGCAGCGGTTGGGGATGGGGCGGGAGTTGTGTGGGGCGTTCCCGGTGTTCGCGGCGGCCTTCGACGAGGCGGTGGCGGAGCTGGACCACCATCTCGGGTTCTCGTTGCGGGAGGTGCTGTGGGGTTCGGACGCGGCCCGGGTGAATGACACCGTCATCGCCCAGGCGGGGTTGTTCGCGTTCGAGGTGGCGTTGTTCCGGTTGGTCGAATCGTGGGGAGTACGGCCGGACTTCGTGGTGGGTCACTCGATCGGTGAGGTGGCTGCTGCGTGTGTGGCCGGGGTGTGGTCGGTCGAGGACGCGGCGCGGGTGGTGGCGGCGCGGGGCCGGTTGATGCAGGCGTTGCCGGCGGGCGGCGCGATGGTGGCGATCGGGGCCTCCGAGGCCGAGGTGTGCGCGGAACTGCCGCAAGGCGTGTCCATCGCGGCGGTGAACGGCCCCGCGTCGGTGGTGGTGTCCGGGGTCGAGGACGCCGTGGCCGAAGTGGCGGAGGTGTTCGCGGGGCGGGGGTGCCGTACGAGTCGGCTGCGGGTGAGCCACGCGTTCCATTCCGCCCTGATGGAGCCGATGTTGGCGGAGTTCGGCGAGGTGCTGGACGGGGTGTCGTTCGCGGCGCCGACGATTCCGGTCGTGTCGAACGTGACGGGCGCCCTCGCGACGGCCGAGGACCTGTGCAGCCCCGACTACTGGGTGCGGCACGTACACGAACCGGTCCGCTTCCTCGACGGCGTCCGCCACCTCGGGCAGAAGGGCGTCACCACCTTCCTCGAAGTCGGCCCCGACGCCGCGCTCACCCCGGTCGTCCCCGACTGCCTGCCCCACGACGGCGACCACGCCTGCGTACCGCTCCAGCGCCGCGACCGCGGCGAGGAACGGGAGGCGGTCAGCGCCCTCGCGCTCCTCCACATACGAGGCGTCCCCGTCGACTGGTCCGCCTTCTACGCCGGCCGCGACGCCCGCGCGGTGGACGACCTGCCCACGTACGCCTTCCAGCGCAAGTGGTACTGGTGGCAGGACACCGACGGGGGCACGGCACCCGGCGCGACCGGCGGCGACCCCACCGACAGCGCGCTGTGGGACAGCCTCGAACGCACCGGCCTGCCCGAACTCGCCGCGCACCTGAAGGTCGGCGTCGACGCCCTCGGCCAGGTGGTGCCGGCGATGACCGAGTGGCGCCGCGGCCGGCGCGAGAGCGCGACCACCGACACGTGGCGCTACCAGGTCGGCTGGCGGCCCGTCACCACCCCCGCTCCCACCGGCCCGCAGGGAACCTGGACGGTCGCCGTCCCCGCCGGACTCGACGACGACGAAGCCGTCCGCACCGTCCTGGACGCCCTCACCGCGCACGGCGCCGACCGCCTCGCCCTGATCCGCGTCGACGCCGACGACGACCGCGCCGGCCTGGCCGTACGGCTGACCGAGCAGGCCGCCGACGGCCCGCTCGGCACCGTCGTCTCCCTGCTCGCCTTCGACACCACCGGGCATCCGCGCCACCCCGCCCTCACCCGCGGCTGCGCGGAAACGCTCCTGCTCGCCCAGGCACTCGCGGACGCCGCGCCCGACGCCCGCCTGTGGTGCGTCACCCGGCAGGCCGTCGCGGCCACCGCCACCGAACCCGCCGACCCCTACCAGGCGCTGCTGTGGGGCCTCGGCATCGGCCTCTCCCTGGACCGCCCCGACGCCTGGGGCGGCCTGGTGGACCTGCCGGAGACCGTCGACGCGGCCGCCGCCCGCACCCTGTGCGCCATCCTCGCCGCAGACGGTGGCGAGGACCAGCTCGCCGTACGCCCCGGCGCCCTCCTGGCCCGCCGCATGCTGCGCGCCCCACGGGACGGCGCCACCGCGCCGCGCACCTGGCGGCCCGAGGGGACCACCCTGATCACCGGCGGGACCGGCGGCCTCGGCGCCCACGTCGCCCGGATGCTCGCCGACCTCGGCGCCGCACACCTGGTGCTCACCAGCCGCCGCGGCCCGGCGGCCGAGGGAGCCGACGACCTGCGCGCGGAACTCGCCGCCCGCGGCACCCGCACCACCGTCGTCGCCTGCGACGTCGCCGACCGCACCTCCCTCGCCGCGCTGCTGGACTCCCTGCCCACCGACGCGCCCCTGCACGTCGTGCACGCCGCCGGGGAACTCCAACGACTCGCGTCCGTCACGGAGTTGACCATCGAGGAGGTGAACCAGGCCGCCCATGCCAAGGTGGTCGGCGCCGCCCTGCTCGACGAACTGCTCGCCGACCGCGAGCCGGCGACGTTCGTCCTGTTCTCCTCCGGCGCCGCCGTCTGGGGCAGCACCGGCCAGGCCGGCTACGCCGCCGCCAACGCGTTCCTCGACGCCCTCGCCCACCGCCGCCGCGCCCAGGGCCGGACCGCCACCTCGATCGCCTGGGGCTCGTGGGACGGCGGCATGGTCGACGCCGAACTCGCCGCCACCATGCGGCGCCTCGGCGCACCCCCCATGCCACCCCATCTCGCCGTCGGCGCGCTGCGGACCGCCCTGGACCACGACGAGCACCACCTCGTGGTCGCCGACATCGACTGGGCCCGCTTCGCCCCCGTCTACACCATGGCCCGGCCCCGGCCGCTGCTCGACGGCCTGCCGGAGACCCGAGGCGGCCTCACCGCGGCACCCGCGCAGGACCCTGCCGCCGGCGCGGCCCTGCGGGACAAGCTCGCCACGATGTCGCCCGCCCGCCGCAGGCACACCGTGGTCGACCTGGTCCGCAACCACGTCGCGGCCCTGCTCCACTACGACGACCCGGGCGAACTCGACACCGCCCGGCCCTTCACCGACCTCGGATTCGACTCGGTCGCCGCCACCGACCTGCGCACCCGCCTCGCCACGGCCGGCGGCGTCCCGCTCGCGGCCACCGTGGTCTTCGACCACGCCACCCCCACCGCCCTCGCCGACCACCTCCTCGCCCGACTCGGCCTGGACGAGCAGGCCCGCGCCACCGCCGTCCTCGCCGAGGTCGAACGCCTGGAGCAGGCAGCCGCCGAACTCACCCCGCAGGAAGTCGAGGAGCACGGCATCGCCGCCCGGCTGCGCGCGCTGACGGCCCGGCTGGCCGGCGACCCGCCCGGCACGGACACCGGCACCGACCCGGCCGCGCCCGGCACGCCGGACGTCGGCGCGCGCCTCGACGAGGCGTCCGCCGACGACGTCCTCGCCTTCATCGACCAGGAGCTGGGGCTGTCCTGACCGACCGCGCAAGCGCCCCGACCGGAGCCGGAATCCAGTCCCCACCGGGACCGAAAGGTGTTGTGAAACAGGGATGGCTGACGACGCCAAGCTGCTGGACTACCTCAAACGTGTCACCGCCGACCTCGCCCAGACCCGGCAGCGGCTGCGCCACGCGGAGGCGGCCGACCACGAGCCGATCGCGATCGTCGCCATGGGCTGCCGCTTCCCCGGAAGCGTCTCCTCACCCGAGGATCTGTGGCGGCTGGTGGCCGGCGACGGCGACGGCATCGCACCGTTCCCCACCGACCGCGGCTGGGACCTGGCGCGCCTCGGCGGTGACGGCGACGCCGGCACCAGCTACGTGCACGAGGGCGGATTCGTCGACGGCGCCGGCGACTTCGACCCCGGCCTGTTCGGCATCGCCCCCCGCGAGGCGCTGGCCATGGACCCGCAGCAGCGGCTCATGCTGGAGATCTCCTGGGAGACCCTGGAGCGCGCCGGCATCGCCCCCGACGCGCTGCGCGGCGCGCCCGTCGGCGTCTTCGTCGGCTCCGGCTTCCAGGACTACGGCGACCTGCTCGACGCCGCCCCCGAGGTCGCCGAGGCGTACCTCGGCACCGCCGCCGTGGCCGCCGTCATCTCCGGCCGCATCTCCTACACGCTGGGCCTCGAAGGCCCCGCCCTGACCGTCGACACCGCCTGCTCCTCCTCCCTCGTCGCCGTGCACCTGGCCGCCAAGGCGCTGCGGCAGCGCGAGTGCACCCTCGCCCTCGCCGGCGGCGTGATGATCATGTCCACCCCCGGCCCGTTCGTCGCCTTCAGCAAGCAGGGCGGCCTCGCCGCCGACGGCCGCTGCAAGTCCTTCTCCGACAGCGCCGACGGCACCGGATGGGCCGAGGGCGCCGGAATCCTGCTGCTGGAACGGCTCAGCGACGCCCGCCGCAACGGCCACCCCGTACTCGGCCTGATCCGCGGCTCGGCGGTCAACCAGGACGGCGCCAGCAACGGCATGTCGGCGCCCAACGGCCCCTCCCAGCAGCGGGTGATCCGGCAGGCCCTGGAGGCCGCCGAACTCACCACCGCCGACATCGACCTCGTGGAGGCGCACGGCACCGGCACCACCCTCGGCGACCCGATCGAGGCCCAGGCCCTGCTGGCCACCTACGGCCGCGGGCGCCCCCAGGACCGGCCGCTGTGGCTCGGCTCCCTCAAGTCGAACATCGGGCACGCCCAGGCCGCTGCCGGCGTCGGCGGCATCATCAAGGCCGTCATGGCCATGCGGCACGGCACCATGCCCAGGACCCTGCACGTCACCGAGCCCTCACACCACGTCGACTGGACCGCCGGCAACGTCAGGCTGCTCACCGAGCCCGTCGCGTGGCCCTCGACCGGGCACCCGCGCCGCGCCGGCGTCTCCGCGTTCGGCCTGAGCGGCACCAACGCGCACGTCATCCTGGAACAGGCGCCGGAGCAGGACGACGAGCACGCCGAGGAGTCCGCGGCCCCGGCCCCCTCCACAGCAACAGCCACGGCCACGGCCACGGCCCTGGACCGCCCGGCCGGGCTGCCGCTCGCCTTCACCGTCTCCGCCCGCGGCGCCGACGCGCTGGCCGCACAGGCCGCCCGGCTCGCCGCCCACGTCGGCACCGCGGACCCGCTCGGCACCGCGCACACCCTGGCCACCGGCCGCGCCGCGCTCGAACACCGGGCGGTCGTCGTCGCCCCCGACGGCGCCACCGCACGGACCGCGCTCGCCGCCCTCGCGGAGGGCCGGAGCACCCCCGGCATCGTGCGAGGCGTCGTCGGCGACGGCCTGACCGCGTTCGTGTTCACGGGGCAGGGCGCGCAGCGGTTGGGGATGGGGCGGGAGTTGTGTGGGGCGTTTCCGGTGTTCGCGGCGGCGTTCGATGAGGCGGTGGCGGAGTTGGATCGTCATCTCGGGTTTTCGTTGCGGGAGGTGTTGTGGGGTTCGGATGCGGACCGGGTGAACGAGACGGTTGTGGCGCAGGCGGGGTTGTTCGCGTTCGAGGTGGCGTTGTTCCGGTTGGTCGAATCGTGGGGGGTGCGGCCGGACTTCGTGGTGGGTCATTCCATTGGTGAGGTGGCGGCTGCGTGTGTGGCGGGGGTGTGGTCGGTCGAGGACGCGGCGCGGGTGGTGGCGGCGCGGGGGCGGTTGATGCAGGCGTTGCCGGCGGGTGGGGCGATGGTGGCGATCGGGGCGTCCGAGGCCGAGGTGTGCGCGGAACTGCCTGAGGGTGTGTCGGTTGCTGCGGTGAACAGCCCCTCGTCGGTGGTGGTGTCCGGCGTCGAGGACGCGGTGCTTGCGCTGGCGGACGCATTCGAGCGGCAAGGATTCCGGACCAGCCGCCTGCGGGTGAGCCACGCCTTCCATTCCGCCCTGATGAAGCCGATGTTGGCCGAGTTCGGAGAAGTACTGGACGGGGTGTCGTTCGCGGCGCCGACGATTCCGGTGGTGTCGAACGTGACGGGCGGCCTCGCGACGGCCGAGGACCTGTGCACCCCCGACTACTGGGTGCGCCACGTTCGAGAGGCGGTGCGCTTCGCCGACGGCGTCAGCTGGTTGGCGGGTGAGGGGGTGTCGCGCTGGGTCGAGATCGGACCGGACGCGGTGCTGTCCGGGATGCTCACTCCCTGCCTCGAATCCGCCACCGAGGAGGACGGCGCAGCCACCAACACAGCCACCAGCGCGGCCAGTTCGGCGGTCATCGTGCCGTTGGTGCGCCGTGATCGCCCAGAGGCGGCGGAAGTCCTCACCGGGGTGGGCCGGTTGTGGACCTCGGGCGTGGCCGTGGACTGGCGCGAGACCTTCACCGGCCCCGCGCCGCGCCAGGTCGCGGACCTGCCCACGTACGCCTTCCAGCGCCGGCACTACTGGGTGGCCCCGCGGCACACCGCGGGCGACGTCGCCGCCGCCGGGCTCAGCTCGGCCGACCACGCGCTGCTCGGCGCGTCCGTGACGCTGGCTGACTCCGAGGGCACCCTGCTCACCGGCCGGCTGTCCCTTGCCACCCACCCGTGGCTCGCCGACCACCGGATCGGCGGCGCGATCCTCTTCCCCGGCACCGGCTTCGTCGAACTCGCCCTGCGCGCAGGCGAACAGGTCGGCTGCGGAACGCTCGACGAACTCGTCATCGAAGCGCCGCTGGTGCTGCCGGAGCAGGGCGGCGTGCAGATTCAGGTCACCGTCGGCGCGCCGGACACCACGGGCGTACGGCCGTTGGGCGTCCACTCCCGGGCGGAGGAGGCCGCGCCGGACGCGCCCTGGCACCGCCACGCCATCGGAACGCTCTCCATCGCCGCGCCGGCCGCCGACCCCGAGGACCTGCCGCAGTGGCCGCCACTCGGTGCCGAGGAGCTTGCGCTCGACGACATCTACCAGGACCTCGCGGGCGCCGGGCTGGAGTACGGCCCCGTCTTCCAGGGCCTCACCTCGGCCTGGCGCCACGACGGCGCCGTGCTCGCGGAGGTCACCCTCCCGCAGCAGGCCCACGCCGACGCCGAGCGCCTCGGGCTGCACCCCGCCGCCCTCGACGCCGCCCTGCACGCGATCGCCTTCACCGGCGCGGCCGACGGCCAGGCCGCAGTGCCCTTCTCGTGGAACGGAGTCGTGCTGCACGCTTCCGGCGCGTCCGGTCTGCGGGTCCGGCTGCGGCGCACCGGACCCGACTCCGTCTCCCTGGAAGCAGCCGACACCGCCGGCCGACCGGTGGCGTCCGTCCAGCAGCTCACCGTCCGCCCGCCGTCCCGCGACGCCATCGCGGCGGCCCGCTCGGCGGGCGACGGCGCGCTGTTCCGGCTGGAGTGGACCCCGCAGGCGGCCCCGGGCGCCGCGACCGCTCCGACCGTTCTGCCGCCGGATGTCCAGGTGCTGCACAGCGTCCCCGGCGACGACGCCGACGCGGTACGACGGGCCACCCACGCCGTACTGGAGGCGCTCAGGACGCTGCTCGGCGCACAGCACTCCACGCAGGACGTGGACGTGGACGTGGAGGGGGCGGGAGCCGCTGCCCAGGATGTGGCGCGGGAGAAGGACGGCACCGAAGGGATCAGTGCCGAACGGGTCGGCGGCGCGGGCCGGTTGGCCGTCGTGACCCGCGGTGCGGCCGGACCTCGCGGGGAGGGGGTCACGGACCTCGCCGGCGCCGCGGTGTGGGGCCTGGTCCGGGCCGCACAGTCCGAGCACCCCGACCGCATCGTTCTCGTCGACCTGGCCGGCGAACCCGACGACGAAGGGCTCGCCGTCGCCCTCGCCAGCGGCGAGCCGCAGGTCGCGATGCGTGACGGCCTCGTCCACGTACCGCGCCTCACCCGGCTTCCGCAGGCCCCCGCCCCTTCCGAACCGACCGGCACCGGATCGACCGGCACCGAACCGACGGGCACCGAACCGACGGGCGTTGAACCGACGGGCGCCCAACCGACCGGCACCACGCCCGCGTTCGGACCCGACAGCACCGTCCTGATCACCGGGGCGACCGGTTCCCTCGGCGGGTTGCTCGCCCGCCACCTCGTGCACCGGTACGGCGTGCGCCGCCTGCTGCTCACCAGCCGGCGCGGCCCCGCCGCTCCCGGCGCCGACGCGCTGCGCGACGAACTCGCCGCCATGGGTGCCGATGTGGACCTCGTGGCGTGTGACGCGGCCGACCGCCAGGCACTCGCCGAGCAACTGCGCCGGACGGCGCCCACCGCGGTCGTCCACGTGGCCGGTGTGCTCGACGACGGCGTCGTCACCGAACTCACCCCCGACCGGATCGACGCCGTGCTGCGCCCCAAGGCGGACGCCGCGCTCCACCTGCATGAGCTCACCGCCGGACTCGGCCTCACCGCGTTCGTCATGTTCTCCTCCGGAGCCGGCGTCCTCGGCGCCCCCGGTCAGGCCAACTACGCCGCCGCCAACGCCTTCCTCGACGCCCTCGCCGAGCACCGCCACGCCCAGGGCCTGCCGGCGCACTCCCTCGCCTGGGGCCCCTGGGCCGACGCGTCCGCCGCCGGCCCCGCCGGGATGGCGGCCGCTCTCGACGCCGGCCAACGGTCCCGCATGTCACGAGGCGGCGTCCTGCCGCTCACCGCCGACCACGGCCTCGCCCTCTTCGACGCCGCCGTCGCCACCGACCGGCCCGCCCTGGTCCCGGTCCGGTTCGACCTGGCCGCGATGCGGCGCCAGGCGGACGACGTTCCGGCGGTGCTGCGCGGTCTGGTCCCGCCGGCTCGGCGACGCCGTGCCGACGGCGGCCAAGACGCCGCCGCCGCGCTGCGCCGGCAGTTGGCCGCCCTCCCGGCAGCAGACTGGCCCGCCGCCTTGCTCGACGTCGTCCTCCAACGCGTCGCGCTCGTCCTCGGTTTCGGCTCCACCGGCGCCGTCGAGCCCGACCGCGCCTTCCGCGACCTCGGCTTCGACTCGCTGGCCGCGGTCGAACTCCGCAACGGCCTCGGCACCGACACCGGTCTGCGCCTGCCGGCCACCCTCGTCTTCGACTACCCCACCGCCACCGTCCTGGCCCGCTACCTGTGCGAGGAACTCGCCGGCCACCACTCCGTCGACACCGCCGCGCCCACCGCCGCCGCTGCCCCGGCCGCCGCCGACGACGACCCAATCGTGATCGTCGGGATGGCATGCCGGTATCCGGGTGGGGTCTCCTCGCCGGAGGATCTGTGGCGGCTGGTGGCGGACGGCGTGGACGCGATCTCGGAATTTCCCGCCAACCGAGGCTGGAATACCGAGGAGTTGTACGACGCGACAGGTGAGCGGCCGAACACGAGTTATGTCCGTGAGGGTGGATTCCTGCACGATGCGGGGGAGTTCGATCCGGCGTTCTTCGGGATCAGTCCGAATGAGGCGTTGATAATGGACCCGCAGCAGCGGTTGTTGCTGGAGGTGTCGTGGGAGGCGCTGGAGCGGGCGGGTATCGACCCGGCGTCGTTGCGGGGAAGCGCGACGGGCGTGTTCGCCGGGATGATGTACCACGACTACGCCGCGAACAGCGGCACCGGTGCGATTGCCTCCGGTCGGATTTCCTACGTCTTCGGCCTGGAGGGGCCGGCGGTGACGGTGGACACGGCGTGCTCCTCCTCACTGGTGGCACTCCACTGGGCGGTGCAGGCGCTGCGTTCGGGCGAGTGCTCGCTCGCGCTGGTCGGCGGTGTCGCGGTGATGGCGACCCCCGAAGCGTTCGTGGAGTTCAGCCGCCAGCGCGGCCTCGCGCGTGATGCCCGGGCGAAGTCCTTCTCCGACGCGGCGGACGGCACGGTGTGGGGTGAGGGCGCGGGAATGCTGGTGGTGGAGCGGCTTTCCGACGCTCGGCGGAGCGGCCACCCCGTTCTGGGTGTGATTCGTGGGATCGCGGTGAATCAGGATGGGGCGAGTAATGGGTTGACGGCGCCGAATGGTCCGGCGCAGCAGCGGGTGATTCGTGCGGCGTTGGGTGCGGCGGGGTTGTCGGTGGTGGATGTGGATGTGGTGGAGGGGCACGGGACGGGGACGTCGTTGGGTGACCCGATCGAGGCGCAGGCGCTGTTGGCGACGTATGGGCGTGGCCGTGCGGAGAACTCGCCTTTGTGGTTGGGGTCGTTGAAGTCGAATGTGGGTCATACGCAGGCGGCTGCGGGTGTCGGTGGTGTGATCAAGATGGTGGAGGCGTTGCGGCGGGGGGTGTTGCCGCGGTCGCTGCACGTGGGAACGGCGTCGGGTGAGGTGGACTGGGCGTCGGGTGCGGTGGAGTTGTTGGCGGAGGCTCGGGAGTGGCCGCAGGTGGGTCGTGTGCGGCGGGCGGGGGTGTCGTCGTTCGGGATCAGCGGGACGAACGCCCACGTGATCATCGAGCAGGCACCGGAGGGGGAAGAAGCGCGAACGGTGTCGGCGGGGGTTGGGCCGGCGCCGCTGGAGATTGCGGCGGAGTCCGAGTCTGAGTCGGGTTCGGGTTCGGGTTCGGGGTTGGTGGCGTGGGTGGTGTCGGGTCGTTCGGAGTCGGCGGTGGTGGGTCAGGCGGTTCGGTTGGGTGAGTGGGTGGGTGGGGTTGGTTCTGGTGTGTCGGTGGGGGATGTGGGGTGGTCGTTGGCAGGCCGCGCCGCGTGGGAGCAGCGTGCGGTGGTGGTCGGGCAGGACCGTGCCGAACTGGTCCGGGGGTTGGAGGCGTTGGCGGCCGGTCTGCCGGGTGCGGGTGTGTCTCGCGGGGTGACGGGTTCGGGTCGTTCGGCGTTCGTGTTCACGGGGCAGGGTGCGCAGCGGATGGGGATGGGTCGGGAGTTGTGCGGGGCGTTCCCGGTGTTCGCGGCGGCCTTCGACGAGGCGGTGGCGGAGCTGGACCGCCATCTCGGGTTCTCGTTGCGGGAGGTGTTGTGGGGTTCTGACGCGGCCCGGGTGAATGACACGGTTGTGGCTCAGGCGGGGTTGTTCGCGTTCGAGGTGGCGTTGTTCCGGCTGGTCGAATCGTGGGGAGTACGGCCGGAGTTCGTGGTGGGTCACTCGATCGGTGAGGTGGCGGCTGCGTGTGTGGCCGGGGTGTGGTCGGTCGAGGACGCGGCGCGGGTGGTGGCGGCGCGGGGCCGGTTGATGCAGGCGTTGCCGGCGGGCGGCGCGATGGTGGCGATCGGGGCCTCGGAGGCGGCGATTCGCGAGGTGTTGCCGGAGGGTGTGTCGGTTGCTGCGGTGAATGGTCCGTCGTCGGTGGTGGTGTCCGGCGTCGAGGACGCAGTGGCCGAAGTGGCGGAGGTGTTCGCGGGCCGGGGCTGCCGTACGAGTCGGCTGCGGGTGAGCCACGCGTTCCATTCCGCCCTGATGGAGCCGATGTTGGCCGAGTTCGGAGAAGTACTGGCGGGGGTGTCCTTCGCGGCGCCGCAGATCCCGGTGGTGTCGAACGTGACGGGCGGCCTCGCGACGGCCGAGGACCTGTGCAGCCCCGACTACTGGGTGCGGCACGTTCGAGAGGCGGTGCGCTTCGCCGACGGTGTGCGTTGGTTGGCGGGTGAGGGGGTGTCGCGATGGGTCGAGATCGGGCCTGACGCGGTGCTGTCCGGAATGCTCGCCCCCTGCCTCGAAGCCGCCACCGAAGAGGACAGCGCACCCGACACCGGTGAGTCCGCAGCCACCGACGCGACCGTCTCCGTGAGCAGTTCGGCGGTCATCGTGCCGTTGGTGCGCCGTGATCGCCCCGAGGCGGCGGAAGTCCTCACCGGGGTAGGGCGGTTGTGGACCTCGGGCGTCGCCGTGGACTGGCGCGAGACCTTCACCGGCCCCGCGCCCCGGCAGGTCGTGGACCTGCCCACGTACGCCTTCCAGCGCCGGCACTTCTGGCTCGACTCCCTTGATTACTGGGCCGATCCGTGGGCCGGTGCGGCGCGAAGCGACATCGGGTCCAGCGGAGTGGAGGCGGTCGACCACCTGTTGCTGCGGGCCGTCGTGGAGCTGCCCGGTGAGAGCGGCACCGTCTTCACCGGTCGGCTGTCGCTCGCGGCGAACCCGTGGCTCGGCGACCACCAGGCGCTGGGCACCGTACTGCTGCCCGGGACGGCCTTCGTCGAGATGGCGCTGCGCGCCGGCGGTCACCTCGGGTGCGACACGGTGGAGGAACTGACCCTGCAGGCACCCCTGTTGCTGCCGGAGAGCGGCGACGTCGTGCTGCGCGTCGCCGTCGGCGCGGCGGATGCCACCGGAGCCCGGCCCGTACGGGTGCACTCGCGGGTCGGCGACGGGGGCGAGCCGTGGGTGCTGCACGCCGAGGGAGCCGTCACCGGTACCCCCTCCGTACGACCCGCCGCCGACCTCGAACAGTGGCCGCCGAACGGCGCCGCCCCCATCGACCTGGTGGGCTTCTACGACGGTCTGGCCGAGCGCGGGTACGGCTACGGCCCGGTGTTCCGCTGCCTGACAGCGGCCTGGCGGCGCGGCGACGACCTGTTCGCGGAGGTCGAACTCGCCCCCGAGGCCGTCGACGACGCCCCGCGCACCGGGGTCCACCCGGCGCTGCTCGACGCGGCCCTCCACGCCACGCTCCTCGGCGGCGGCGACGACGACGGCGCGGCGGACGGGAGCGACGGAGAACAGGCCGGTCCCATGGTGCCGTTCGCGTGGAGCGGTGTCGCCCTCCACGCCACCGGACCGACCGCCCTGCGGATACGTGTCCGCGCCAACGCCAACGGGGACGCCGGCTCCCGCGGCGCCATCGAACTACTCGCCACGGATGGCGCCGGCGCCCCCGTACTGTCCGTCGCTTCCATCGTCTCCAGGCAGGTCACCGCGACGCAGCTCGCCGGCCGGCGCGACGCGCACCCCTACCGCGTGACCTGGTCGGCCGGTCACCGCACCGCCACGACACCGGGGCGCCACGAGGACACCGGCCAGGCGCCCGGCGCCGACTGGGCTCTGGTCGGTGCGCCGACCACCGAGACAGCGACGCGGTTGCGGGCCGCGGGCATCGCCGTCCATCCGGACATCGCCGCACTCGCCGCGGCCGTCGACGCAGGGCTGCCCGCGCCGGCGGTGGTCCTCCTGCCGTGCGCCCCCGACGAGCCGGCCACCGACGTCGTCGCCGAGGCCCACTCCACCCTGCACGCGGTGTTCGAGGCGATGCGGGCCTGGCTGGCCGACGAGCGGTTCGCAGGCACCCGATGCTGCGTCGTCACCCGGAACGCCGTGGCCGTGGACGGTGCCGCGGACCCCGCCTCCCTGCCCTCGGCCGCCGTCCGCGGCCTGACACGCGCCGCGCAGGGCGAGCACCCGGACCGCCTCGTGCTGATCGACCTCGACGGCACCGACGCCTCCTACCGGGCGCTGCCCGCCGCCATCGCGAGCGACGAACCCGAAGTCGCCCTGCGTGCGGGCGAGATGCTGATCCCGCGACTGGAGAGTGCGCCCTCCGCGGAACGCCCGCCCGTCGCGTTCGCTCCCGACGGCACGGTCCTCGTCACCGGCGGTACGGGCGGGCTCGGTGCGCTCGTGGCCCGGCACCTGGTGACCGAGCACGGCGTGCGGCACCTGCTGCTCACCAGCCGCCGGGGCGCCGAGGCCCCGGGCGCGGCCGAACTGCGCGACGAGCTGGCCGCGTTGGGCGCGGACGTGGTGATCGCCGCCTGCGACGTGGCGGACCGCGCGCAGATCGCGGCCGTCATCGACGGCATCCCGGACGGGTACCCGCTGACCGGCGTGGTGCACGCCGCGGGTGTCCTGGACGACGGCGTGCTCTCCTCGCTGACCGCGGAGCGGATCGACCGCGTCATGGCGCCGAAGGCGGACGCGGCCTGGCACCTCCACGAACTCACCCGCGACGCCGACCTGTCCGCCTTCGTTCTCTTCTCCTCCGCCGCCGGAACCCTCGGCGCCGCCGGGCAGGCGAACTACGCGGCGGCGAACGTCTTCCTCGACGCGCTCGCCGAGCACCGCAGGACCGCCGGGCTGCCCGCGGTGTCCATGGCCTGGGGCCTGTGGGCCACGGACACCGGGATGGGCGGCGGTCTTGACGCGACCGCTGTCCGGCGGCTGCGACGCCAGGGGTTCCCGCCCATGTCGCCGGAGGAGGGGCTCGCGTACTTCGACGCGGCCCTGCGCTCCGATGCCGCGCTGCTCATGCTGTTGAGGCTCGACCTCGCCGCCCTACGGGCCCAGGTCGCGTCCGCCGGAGTCGACGCGCTCCCGCCTCTGCTGCGCGGCCTGGTGCCCGCGCCGTTGCGCCGGGCGGGCGGCAAGGGAACCCAGGACGGTTCCGCACTCGCCGCACGGCTCACCGCGCTGCCCGAGCGGGACCGCATGGCCTTCCTGCTGGGCGAGGTACGCGCGCAGGTCGCCTACGTACTTGGGCACGCGTCCCCCGAAGCGATCGAACCGGACCGCGCGTTCGGCGAGTTGGGCTTCGACTCGCTGAGCGCCGTCGAGCTGCGCAACGTGCTCAACACCGAGACCGGTCTGCGCCTGCCGGCCACCCTCGTCTTCGACTACCCGTCCGCCGCGGCGGTCGCCGCGTTCCTGCTGGGCGAGCTGACCGGCTCGACCGACACCGTGGACGCCGGAGCGGTGGCGTTCCGTACGCAGGTGGACGGTGACGACCCGATTGTGATTGTCGGGATGGCGTGCCGGTATCCGGGTGGAGTCTCCTCGCCCGAGGATCTGTGGCGGCTGGTGTCCGATGGCGTGGATGCGATATCGGAGTTTCCGACCAACCGCGGTTGGAACACGGAGGAGTTGTACGACCCGACGGGTGAGCGGGCGAATACCACATACACGATGCACGGTGGTTTTCTGCATGACGCGGGGGAGTTCGATCCGGCGTTCTTCGGGATCAGTCCGAATGAGGCGTTGGTGATGGACCCGCAGCAGCGGTTGCTGCTGGAGGTGTCGTGGGAGGCGTTGGAGCGGGCGGGTATCGACCCGGCGTCGTTGCGGGGAAGTGCGACGGGTGTGTTCGCCGGGATGATGTACCACGACTACGCGAACAACAACAACACCGGTTCCATCGCCTCGGGTCGGATCTCCTACACCTTCGGCCTGGAAGGGCCCGCGATCACCTTTGACACGGCGTGCTCGTCGTCTTTGGTCGCTCTTCATTCCGCGGTGCAGGCGTTGCGTTCGGGTGAGTGCTCGCTCGCGCTGGTGGGTGGGGTGGCGGTGATGGCGACTCCGGATGTGTTCGTGGAGTTCAGCCGTCAGCGTGGATTGTCGCGTGACGGTCGGTGCCGTTCGTTCTCGGAGGGGGCGGATGGTACCGGGTGGGGTGAGGGTGCGGGAATGCTGGTGGTGGAGCGGCTTTCCGATGCTCGGCGGAGCGGCCACCCCGTTCTGGGTGTGATTCGTGGGATCGCGGTGAATCAGGATGGGGCGAGTAATGGGTTGACGGCGCCGAATGGTCCGGCGCAGCAGCGGGTGATTCGTGCGGCGTTGGGTGCGGCGGGGTTGTCGGTGGTGGATGTGGATGTGGTGGAGGGTCATGGGACGGGGACGTCGTTGGGTGATCCGATTGAGGCGCAGGCGTTGTTGGCGACGTATGGGCGTGGTCGGGTGGAGGGTTTGCCTTTGTGGTTGGGGTCGTTGAAGTCGAATGTGGGTCATACGCAGGCGGCTGCGGGTGTGGGTGGTGTGATCAAGATGGTGGAGGCGTTGCGGCGGGGGGTGTTGCCGCGGTCGCTGCATGCGGGGGCGGCGTCGAGTGAGGTGGACTGGGCCTCGGGCGCCGTGGAGTTGCTGGTGGAGGCTCGGGAGTGGCCGCGGGTGGATCGTGCACGGCGGGCTGCGGTGTCGTCGTTCGGGATCAGCGGGACCAACGCCCACGTGATCATCGAGCAGGCACCGGAGGAGGCCGAGTTGGCGCCGGCGGGTTCGGGTTCGGGTTCGGGGTTGGTGGCGTGGGTGGTGTCGGGTCGTTCGGAGTCGGCGGTGGTGGGTCAGGCGGGCCGGCTGGGTGAGTGGGTGGGTGGGGTTGGTTCTGGTGTGTCGGTGGGGGATGTGGGGTGGTCGTTGGCGGGGCGTGCTGCGTGGGAGCAGCGTGCGGTGGTGGTGGGGCAGGACCGTGCCGAACTGGTGCGGGGGCTGGAGGTGTTGGCGGCCGGCGAGGTGCGGGCCGGTGTCCTCCGGGGTGCGGTGGCGGAGGGCCTGACCGCGTTGGTGTTCACGGGGCAGGGTGCGCAGCGGTTGGGGATGGGGCGGGAGTTGTGTGGGGCGTTTCCGGTGTTCGCGGCGGCGTTCGATGAGGCGGTGGCGGAGTTGGATCGTCATCTCGGGTTTTCGTTGCGGGAGGTGTTGTGGGGTTCGGATGCGGACCGGGTGAACGAGACGGTTGTGGCGCAGGCGGGGTTGTTCGCGTTCGAGGTGGCGTTGTTCCGGCTGGTGGAGTCGTGGGGAGTGCGGCCGGACTTCGTGGTGGGTCACTCGATCGGTGAGGTGGCGGCTGCGTGTGTGGCCGGGGTGTGGTCGGTCGAGGACGCGGCGCGGGTGGTGGCGGCACGAGGCCGGTTGATGCAAGCCCTGCCCGCGGGCGGCGCGATGGTGGCGATCGGGGCGTCCGAGGCCGAGGTGTGCGCGGAACTGCCGCAAGGCGTGTCGGTTGCTGCGGTGAACAGCCCCTCGTCGGTGGTGGTGTCCGGCGTCGAGGACGCGGTGCTTGCGCTGGCGGACGCATTCGAGCGGCAAGGATTCCGGACCAGCCGCCTGCGGGTGAGCCACGCCTTCCATTCCGCCCTGATGAAGCCGATGTTGGCCGAGTTCGGAGAAGTACTGGACGGGGTGTCGTTCGCGGCGCCGACGATTCCGGTGGTGTCGAACGTGACGGGCGGCCTCGCGACGGCCGAGGACCTGTGCACCCCCGACTACTGGGTGCGCCACGTTCGAGAGGCGGTGCGCTTCGCCGACGGCGTCAGCTGGTTGGCGGGTGAGGGGGTGTCGCGCTGGGTCGAGATCGGACCGGACGCGGTGCTGTCCGGGATGCTCACCCCCTGCCTCGAAGCCGCCACCGAAGAGGACAGCGCAGCCACCAACACAGCCACCAGCGGGGCCCGTTCGGCGGTCATCGTGCCGCTGGTGCGCCGGGATCGCCCCGAGGCGGCGGAAGTCCTCACCGGGGTGGGCCGGTTGTGGACCTCGGGCGTGGCCGTGGACTGGCGCGAGACCTTCACCGGCTCCGCGCCCCGCCACGTCGTGGACCTGCCCACGTACGCCTTCCAGCGCCGGAACTTCTGGCTCGACTCCGTACACGGGGACACGCGGCGCGACGCGGTGTCGCTGGGCCTGGGCGCCACCGGTTCGCCGCTGCTCGGTGCGGCCGTGCCGCTGGCGGAGGCCGACGGCGTGGTGCTGACCGGTCGGCTGTCACTCGCGACGCACCCGTGGCTCGCCGACCACCGCGTCGGCGGCATGGTGCTGTTCCCCGGCACCGGCTTCGTCGAACTCGCCGTGCAGGCCGGCGACCAGGTCGGCTGCGACGTACTGGAGGAGCTGACGATCGAGGCGGCGCTCGCGGTGCCCGAGCAGGGCGGGGTCCAACTCCAGCTCACTGTGGGCGAGATAGACGAGGCGGGCGGCCGTACGCTCACGGTGCACTCGCGCGGCGAAGAGGCGGAGTCGCCGTGGGTGCGGCACGCCAGTGGAACGCTCACCACCGGCCCGAGCGACCCCGGCGCGGACGTCGACCTCACCGACTGGCCGCCCGCCGGGGCCGAACCGGTCGACGTCGACGCGCTGTACGAGCAACTGGCCGACGCCGGGCTGGAGTACGGCGCCGCGTTCCAGGGGCTGCACCGGGCCTGGATCGGCGGCGACGACATCTACGCCGAGGTGCGCCTGGACGAGCGGTTCACGACCGAGGCCGCGTCGTACGGCCTGCACCCGGCCGCGTTCGACGCGTGCCTGCACGCCATCGGCCTCAAGGCGGCGCACGAGGGTGAACCCGGCGCGGCGCGGCTGCCCTTCGCCTGGCACGGGGTGACCCTGCGGACCAGCGGAGTTGCCGCTCTGCGCGTGCGCGTCTCGCCCGCCGGCACCGGCGCGGTCTCGCTGTCGGTGGCCGACGAGGCGGGCGGCCCGGTGGCGCACGTCCGGCAGTTGGCGCTGCGCGAGGTGTCGGCGGAGCAACTGGCGGCGGCGCGGGCCGCCGGGCACAGCGACGCGCTGTTCCAACTCTCCTGGACACCCGTGCCGGTTCCGGTGCCGGAGCCCGCGCCCGCGTCCGCCGTGCCCGCGTGGTGCGAGTGGGAGGCGCTGCCCGACGACGAAGTGCCGCCCGCGACCGTGGTGTTGCGTTCGTACGGCGACGACGGCACCGTGCAGGCACGCGTGCACCGCGTCCTCGACGTGCTCCAACGCTGGCTCGCGGACGAGCGCTTCACGTTCGCGAAGCTCCTCGTCCTGACCGGCGGCGCGGTGTCGGTCGGCGGCGAGGACATCGCGGACCTCGCGGGTGCGGCGGTCTGGGGGCTGATGCGTTCCGCGCAGTCCGAGCATCCGGACCGGTTCCTCGTCGCCGACTTCGACGAAGCCGCGGCGTCGTTCGAGCCCGGCCAGGCGAGCGGCCAGGCGACCGGAGAGGTGACCGCGGCCACAGCCGACGCGCTGATCGCCGCGGTCGTCGGGACGGGCGAACCGCAGATCGCGGTGCGCGGCGACCTCCTCCACGCGCCTCGGCTCGTCCGTGCCGCGGCCCCGGAACCGATCGCGGCTGAGGACGCCGGTGCGGACGGCGGCCAACGCCCGGCGTCGTTCGACCCCGACGGGACCGTGCTGCTCACCGGCGCCACCGGAACGCTGGGCCGCCTCGTCGCACGCCATCTGGTCGTACGCTGCGGCGTCCGGCGTCTGGTGCTCACGAGCCGCCGCGGCATGGACGCCCCGGGCGCCGCCGAACTCGTCGCGGATCTCGCCGAACTCGGCGCCGAAGCGGCCCTCGTGGCCTGCGATGTCGCGGACCGGGCCGCCCTGGCCGCCGTGCTCGCCGCACATCCGGTGACAGCGGTGGTCCATGCGGCGGGGGTGCTCGACGACGGGGTGATCAGCGCGCTGACCCCCGAGCGGGTCGACACCGTGCTGCGGCCCAAGGTGGACGGCGCGCTCAACCTGCACGAACTCACCGAGGAGATGGGCACGAAGCTCTCCGCCTTCGTCATGTTCTCCTCCGCCGCCGGTGTCTTCGGCACCCCGGGCCAGGGCAACTACGCGGCCGCCAACGCCTTCCTCGACGCGTTGGCCACACACCGCCGTTCTGCCGGCCGCCCCGCCCAGTCCCTCGCCTGGGGGCTGTGGGAGGACGACGAGGGCATGGCGGGCGAGCTGGACGTGGCGGGGAGGCAGCGGATGAGCCGCACGGGAGTCCGCCCGCTCGCGACCGACGAGGGGCTGGCGCTCTTCGACACCGCCCGCGGACTCGACGCCGCCGTGCTCGTACCGATCCGGTTGGACCTCACCGCGCCCGCCGGCGGGCGCGGTGGCGGGCCGAACGACGTCCCGCCGCTGCTGCGCTCCCTGGTCCGTCGCACGTCCCGGCGGAGCGCGGACGGGGGGCCGGGCAGCGGTGCGGCGCTGCGCGGCCGGCTCGCCGACGCCACCGCGGAGGAACGCGACGCGCTGCTGTTGGACTTGGTGCGGACCCGGGCCGCTGAGGTGCTCGGACACGCGTCCTCCGACGCCATCGAACCCGATCGGGCGTTCAAGGAACTCGGCTTCGACTCGCTGAGCGCGGTGGAGTTCCGCAACCTGATCAACTCCGCCACCGGTCTGCGGCTGCCGCCGACGCTCGTCTTCGACTACCCCAACGCCTGCGCCCTGGCTGCCCATGTGCACGGCGAACTGCTGCCGGAGGAGGACCCGGCCGACCGCGAGGAGGCGGAGATCCGGCGCGTGCTGCACAGCATTCCGGTCAGCCGGCTGCGCGAGGCGGGCCTGATGGAACTGCTGCTGGAACTCGGCGGAGCGCACGGTCCGGACTCCGGCGCGTCGGCCCCGGGCGCGGCCGACGGCGGACCGTCCATCGACGAGATGGACACCGCGGCACTGATCAGCATGGCACTTGACGGGCATGGCTTTGACGAGCCGACACAGGAAACGGGAGAACTGTAGATGTCCAGCTCTGACCAGAAGCTTGTCGAAGCCCTCCGCTCCTCCCTCAAGGAGACCGAGCGGCTCCGCGCCCAGAACCAGAGTCTCGTTGCCGGTGCCCGCGAACCGATCGCGATCGTCGGGATGGCGTGCCGGTATCCGGGTGGTGTGGAGTCGCCGGAGGATTTGTGGCAACTGGTGTCCGGCGGTGTGGACGCGATATCGGAGTTTCCGACCAACCGGGGTTGGAAAACGGAGGAGTTGTACGACCCGACGGGTGAGCGGGCGAATACCACGTACACGAAGCACGGTGGATTCCTGCATGACGCGGGGGAGTTCGATCCGGCGTTCTTCGGGATCAGTCCGAATGAGGCGTTGGTGATGGACCCGCAGCAGCGGTTGTTGCTGGAGGTGTCGTGGGAGGCGCTGGAGCGGGCGGGTATCGACCCGGCGTCGTTGCGCGGGAGCGCGACCGGCGTGTTTGCCGGGATGATGTACCACGACTACCCGGCCAATGCCAGCACGGGCTCCATCGCCTCGGGCCGGATCTCCTACGTGCTGGGCCTTGAGGGGCCGGCGGTGACGGTGGACACCGCGTGCTCCTCCTCCCTGGTCGCGCTTCATTCCGCTGTGCAGGCGTTGCGTTCGGGCGAGTGCTCGCTCGCGCTGGTGGGTGGGGTGGCGGTGATGGCGACTCCGGATGTGTTCGTGGAGTTCAGCCGTCAGCGCGGATTGTCGCGTGACGGTCGGTGCCGTTCGTTCTCCGAGGGGGCGGACGGCACGGTCTGGGGTGAGGGCGCGGGAATGGTGGTGGTCGAGCGGCTTTCCGACGCTCGGCAGAACGGGCATTCCGTGTTGGCGGTGGTGCGGGGTTCCGCGGTGAACCAGGACGGGGCGAGTAACGGGTTGACGGCGCCGAACGGTCCGGCGCAGCAGCGGGTGATTCGATCGGCACTGCGTTCAGCCGGGTTGTCAGTGGTGGATGTGGATGTGGTGGAGGGGCACGGCACCGGGACGTCGTTGGGTGACCCGATCGAGGCGCAGGCGCTGTTGGCGACGTATGGGCGTGGCCGTGCGGAGAACTCGCCTTTGTGGTTGGGGTCGTTGAAGTCGAACATCGGTCATACGCAGGCGGCTGCGGGTGTGGGTGGCGTCATCAAGATGGTGGAGGCGTTGCGACGGGGGGTGTTGCCGCGGTCACTGCACGCGGGAGCGGCGTCGAGTGAGGTGGACTGGGCCTCGGGCGCCGTGGAGTTGCTGGTGGAGGCACGGGAGTGGCCGCGGGTGGATCGTGCACGGCGGGCTGCGGTGTCGTCCTTCGGGATCAGCGGGACCAACGCCCACGTGATCATCGAGCAGGCACCGGAGGAGGTGGAGTCGGCGCCGGCGGAGTCTGAGTCGGGTTCGGGTTCGGGTTCGGGGTTGGTGGCGTGGGTGGTGTCGGGTCGTTCGGAGTCGGCGGTGGCGGCTCAGGCGGGCCGGTTGGGTGAGTGGGTGGGTGGGGCTGGTTCTGGTGTGCCGGTGGGGGATGTGGCCTGGTCGTTGGCGGGCCGTGCCGCGTGGGAGCACCGTGCGGTGGTCGTCGGGCAGGACCGTGCCGAACTGGTGCGGGGGCTGGAGGCGTTGGCGGCCGGTGAGGCGCGGGCGGCGAATGTGTCTTGGGGTGTGGCGGGTTCGGGTCGTTCGGCGTTCGTGTTCACGGGGCAGGGTGCGCAGCGGTTGGGGATGGGGCGGGTGTTGTGTGGGGCGTTTCCGGTGTTCGCGGCGGCCTTCGATGAGGCGGTGGCGGAGTTGGATCGCCATCTCGGGTTCTCGTTGCGGGAGGTGTTGTGGGGTTCTGACAAGGACCGGGTGAACGAGACGGTTGTGGCGCAGGCGGGGTTGTTCGCGTTCGAGGTGGCGTTGTTCCGGCTGGTCGAATCGTGGGGGGTGCGGCCGGAGTTCGTGGTGGGTCATTCGATCGGTGAGGTGGCGGCTGCGTGTGTGGCCGGGGTGTGGTCGGTCGAGGACGCGGCGCGGGTGGTGGCGGCGCGGGGGCGGTTGATGCAGGCGTTGCCGGCGGGCGGCGCGATGGTGGCGATCGGGGCCTCGGAGGCGGCCATACGTGAGGAACTGCCGGAAGGCGTCTCCATCGCGGCGGTGAACGGCCCCTCGTCGGTGGTGGTGTCCGGGGTCGAGGACGCGGTGCTTGCGCTGGCGGACGTATTCGAGCGGCAGGGGTGCCGTACGAGTCGGCTGCGGGTGAGCCACGCGTTCCATTCGGCGTTGATGGAACCGATGTTGGCCGAGTTCGGGGAAGTGCTGGACGGGGTGTCCTTCGCGGCGCCGCAGATCCCGGTCGTGTCGAACGTGACGGGCGCCCTCGCGACAGCCGAGGACCTGTGCACCCCCGACTACTGGGTGCGCCACGTTCGAGAGGCGGTGCGCTTCGCCGACGGCGTCAGCTGGCTGGCGAGTGAAGGGGTGTCGCGGTGGGTCGAGATCGGACCTGACGCGGTGCTGTCCGGGATGCTCACCCCCTGCCTCGAAGCCGCCACCGTAACTGACGAGACGCATGCGGCGAGTTCGGCGGTCATCGTGCCGCTCGTACGCCGCGATCGCCCCGAGGCGGCGGAAGTCCTCACCGGGGTGGGCCGGTTGTGGACCTCGGGCGTGGCCGTGGACTGGCCCAAGACCTTCACCAGCCCCGCGCCCCGCCACGTCCTGGACCTGCCCACCTACGCCTTCCAACGCCAGCACTACTGGCTGCACCCTCTGGAGTTCCTCGCCGAGTCCTGGCTCGCGGCCGAACTGGGCGGCAGGCCCGAGGCGATGGGGCTGAGCGCGGTCGAACACCCGCTGCTCGGTGCCGTTGTGGCCCTGCCGGAGACCGACGGGGCCGTCTTCACCGGCCGGCTCGCGCTCGACACGCAGGAGTGGGTCGCGGACCACGACGTCCTCGGGGCCGTCCTGCTGCCCGGCACCGCCTTCGTCGAACTCGCGATCCACGCGGGCGACCACTTCGGGTGCGACGTCGTTGAGGAGCTGACACTCCAGGCGCCCCTGGTCATGCCCGACAGCGGAGGCGTCCTGCTCCGGGTCACCGTCGGCGGCGCGGACGGCTCCGGTGCCAGGTCGCTGACCATCCACTCGCGTCCCGAAGGCGCCGACCAGCTCTGGACACCGCACGCCGAAGGACTCCTGCGCGTGGGTGCGGCGACGCCCTCGTACGACTTCACCCAGTGGCCGCCGGCCGGCGCCACGCCCATCGACGTCACCGGCGGCTACGAGCGCCTGCTGGACCGCGGGTACGGCTACGGCCCGGCCTTCCAGGGCCTCACCTCCGCCTGGGAGCGCGGCGACGAACTGTTCGCCGAGGTCGCACTGCCCGACGCGGCACACCCCGACGCCGCCCGGTTCGGCCTGCACCCGGCCCTCTTCGACGCGGCCATGCACGCGGCCCTGCTCCAGGAGGAGGAGACCGGCGAGGAGACGCTGCTGCCCTTCTCGTGGAACGGCGTCTCCCTCTTCGCGTCGGGTGCCACCGGGCTGCGGATGCGGATGCGCGCCGAGGGCCAGGACAGCGTGTCCATGGAGATGGCCGACGCGTACGGTCAACCGGTCCTGTCCGTCGGGTCGTTGGTGTCCCGGGCGGTCTCGTCGGAGCAACTGGGCGCGGCCCGGGCGGCGGGCGCGGCACAGAACCAGGCGCTGTTCCGGGTGGAGTGGACCGCGACTGCCGTCTCCCAGGCTCAGCCGGAGACGTCGGAGTGGGTACTGCTCACCGCGGACTCGGACGGCCCGGAGACGGCCGAACGGCTCGGCATGACCGGGCGATCCGCGTACCGCGATGTCGCGGCGCTGCGGGCGGCGCTCGATGACGACGGAGCCGCCGTCCCCCCGGTCGCGCTTCTCGCCCTGCCGCCGGACGAGACCGCGGGTCCGGTCCCCGCCGCGGTACGGGCTCGCGCGGCGACCGTCATGGCGGCGGTACAGGGCTGGCTCGACGACGACCGCTTCGCCGGCTCGCGGCTCGTGGTCGTGACCCGCGGCGCGGTCGCCACGGCCGACGGCGACGACATCGACCTGGCGCTCGCCCCCGTCTGGGGACTGGTGCGGGCCGCGCAGGCCGAACAGCCGGGCAGGTTCGTACTGGTGGACCTCGACGACGACCACGCGCCGGAGTTGCTGCGTGCCGCCGTGGCCGCCGGCGAACCCGAGATCGCGCTGCGCGACGGACAGGCGCGGGTGCCGAGGCTCGCCCGGGTCGCGCCCGACGAGATCACCGCCGCGGTCACCGCCGCGGTCACCGACACCGACACCGACCCCGACACCGACATGGCCACTGGCGCGGACACCCCGCGACTCGACCCCGAGCGGACGGTGCTGGTCACCGGCGGCACCGGCGGCCTCGGCGCCCTCGTGGCCCGCCATCTGGTGGCGGCCCACGGCGCACGGCACCTCCTCCTGACCAGCCGCCGCGGCCTCCAGGCACCCGGCGCCGAGGAACTGCGGGCGGAACTCGTCGCGGCGGGCGCCTCCGTCACGGTCGCCGCGTGCGACGTGAGCGACCGGGACGCGCTGGCCGCCCTGCTCGCCGGAATCGACCCCGCGCATCCGCTGACCGCGGTCGTGCACGCCGCCGGCGTGGCCCACAACGGACTCGTGACGGCGCTGACCGACGAGCGGCTGGACGCCGTTCTCGGGCCCAAGGCCGACGCCGCCCACCACCTGCACGAGCTGACCGGCGACCTCGACCTGTCGGCGTTCGTGCTCTTCTCGTCCGCCGGCGGCCTGCTCTTCGCCGCCGGACAGAGCGCCTACGCCACCGCGAACGTCTTCCTCGACGCGCTGGCCGCACACCGCCGGGCCCACGGTCTGCCGGCGACCTCCCTCGTCTACGGCCTGTGGGGTGTCGAAGCGGGCCTCGGCGCGGCCCTCGGCGACGCCGACCTGCACCGGATGAAGCGGCAGGGCTTCCCGCCGCTGTCCGCGGAGGAAGGACTCGCGGCACTCGACGCCGCCCTGCGCGGAGCCGGGCCGGCGAGCACGCCGCCGTCCGCCGCACCCGCGGTGCTGGTGCCGTTGCGCGTGGACACCGCGGCGCTGCGTGCCCGTGGCGAGGTCCCCGCGCTGCTGCGCGGGCTGGTCAGGAGCCGTCAGGTGTCCGGCTCCGGCGGACCGTCCCAGGGCACCGCCCTGGCCCAGCGGCTGGCCGGCCTGCCCGCGGACGAGCGCCGCGGCGTCCTGCTGGATCTGGTCCGCGACCGCGTGGCCGCGCTGCTCGGGCACGGGTCCTCCGACGCGATCGAGCCGGACCGCGCCTTCCAGGAACTCGGCTTCGACTCGCTCACGTCGGTCGAGCTGCGCAACGTCCTCAACACGGAGACCGGCCTGCGCCTGCCGGCCACCCTCGTCTTCGACTACCCGACCGCGGCCGACGTCGCGCGGTACCTCGACGACGAGATCGCCGGAGCGGTGGCGAACGTGCCGGTGACCCCGCTGCCGCTCACCCGTCAGGACGCCGAGCCGATCGCGATCGTCGCCATGACCTGCCGCTACCCGGGCGGCGTCTCCTCGCCCGAGGACCTGTGGCGACTCGTGGCCGACGAGGTGGACGCGATCGCGCCCTTCCCGACCGACCGCGGCTGGGACCCGGACGTCTACGACCCCGAGCCCGGCAAGGCGGGGAAGTCGTACGCGTCGGAGGGCGGATTCCTTTACGACGCGGCCGACTTCGACGCCGACTTCTTCGGCATCAGCCCCAGCGAGGCGCTTTCCATGGACCCGCAGCAGCGGCTGCTGCTGGAGGCGTCATGGGAGGTGTTCGAGCGGGCCGGGATGGACCCCACCGCGCTGCGCGGCAGTTCGACCGGTGTCTTCGCCGGCCTGATGTACCACGACTACGGCCAGGGCAACGGCGGCGCCAGCACCAGCGGCGGAAGCCTCGTCTCGGGCCGGATCGCCTACACCTTCGGCCTGGAGGGGCCGGCGGTGACGGTGGACACGGCGTGCTCCTCCTCCCTGGTGGCGCTGCATCTGGCGGTGCAGGCGCTGCGTTCGGGCGAGTGCTCGCTCGCACTGGCCGGCGGTGTCGCGGTGATGGCCACGCCGGAGATGCTGATCGAGTTCAGCCGCCAGCGCGGCCTTGCTCCCGACGGCCGTTCGAAGTCCTTCTCGGACGCGGCGGACGGCACCGGCTGGGGCGAGGGCCTGGGCCTCCTGCTGGTCGAACGGCTCTCCGACGCCCGCAGGAACGGGCACCCCGTCCTCGCGGTGGTGCGGGGCTCCGCCGTCAACCAGGACGGCGCCAGCAACGGCTTCTTCGCGCCGAATGGTCCGGCGCAGCAGCGGGTGATTCGTGCGGCGTTGGGTGCGGCGGGGTTGTCCGTGGTGGACGTGGACGTGGTGGAGGGGCACGGGACGGGGACGTCGTTGGGTGACCCGATCGAGGCGCAGGCGCTGTTGGCGACGTATGGGCGTGGCCGTGCGGAGAACTCGCCTTTGTGGTTGGGCTCGTTGAAGTCGAATGTGGGTCATACGCAGGCGGCTGCGGGTGTCGGTGGTGTGATCAAGATGGTGGAGGCGTTGCGGCGGGGGGTGTTGCCGCGGTCACTGCACGTGGGAACGGCGTCGGGTGAGGTGGACTGGGCGTCGGGTGCGGTGGAGTTGTTGGCGGAGGCTCGGGAGTGGC
The DNA here is from genome assembly GCF_044744625.1 of Streptomyces sp. NPDC087270. NCBI lineage: Bacteria > Bacillati > Actinomycetota > Actinomycetes > Kitasatosporales > Streptomycetaceae > Streptomyces > Streptomyces sp. NPDC087270. Next base: position 191,655 of record NZ_JBIUYR010000014.1, on the reverse strand, counting down.
CGCAGGTGGGTCGTGTGCGGCGGGCGGGGGTGTCGTCGTTCGGGATCAGCGGGACGAACGCCCACGTGATCATCGAGCAGGCACCGGAGGGGGAAGAAGCGCGAACGGTGTCGGCGGGGGTTGGGCCGGCGCCGCTGGAGATTGCGGCGGAGTCCGAGTCTGAGGCGGGTTCGGGGTTGGTGGCGTGGGTGGTGTCGGGTCGTTCGGAGTCGGCGGTGGCGGCTCAGGCGGTTCGGTTGGGTGAGTGGGTGGGTGGGGTTGGTTCTGGTGTGTCGGTGGGGGATGTGGGGTGGTCATTGGCGGGGCGTGCTGCGTGGGAGCAGCGTGCGGTGGTCGTCGGGCAGGATCGTGCCGAACTGGTGCGGGGGTTGGAGGCGTTGGCGGCCGGTCTGCCGGGTGCGGGTGTGTCTCGGGGGGTGGCGGGTTCGGGTCGTTCGGCGTTGGTGTTCACGGGGCAGGGTGCGCAGCGGTTGGGGATGGGTCGGGAGTTGTGCGGGGCGTTTCCGGTGTTCGCGGCGGCGTTCGATGAGGCGGTGGCGGAGTTGGACCGTCATCTCGGGTTCTCGTTGCGGGAGGTGTTGTGGGGCTCGGATGCGGACCGGGTGAACGAGACGGTCGTTGCTCAGGCGGGGTTGTTCGCGTTCGAGGTGGCGTTGTTCCGGCTGGTCGAATCATGGGGGATACGGCCGGACTTCGTGGTGGGTCATTCGATCGGTGAGGTGGCGGCTGCGTGTGTGGCCGGGGTGTGGTCGGTCGAGGATGCCGCGCGGGTGGTGGCGGCGCGGGGGCGGTTGATGCAGGCGTTGCCGGTGGGCGGGGCGATGGTGGCGATCGGGGCCTCGGAGGCGGCCATTCGCGAGGAACTGCCGGAAGGTGTCTCCATCGCTGCGGTGAACGGCCCCTCGTCGGTGGTGGTGTCCGGGGTCGAGGACGCGGTGCTTGCGCTGGCGGACGTATTCGAGCGGCAGGGGTGCCGTACGAGTCGGCTGCGGGTGAGTCACGCGTTCCATTCGGCGTTGATGGAGCCGATGTTGGCGGAGTTCGGGGAGGTGCTGGCGGGGGTGTCCTTCGCGGCGCCGCAGATCCCGGTGGTGTCGAACGTGACGGGCGGCCTCGCGACGGCCGAGGACCTGTGCACCCCCGACTACTGGGTGCGCCACGTTCGAGAGGCGGTGCGCTTCGCCGACGGCGTCAGCTGGCTGGCGAGTGAGGGGGTGTCGCGGTGGGTCGAGATCGGACCTGACGCGGTGCTGTCCGGGATGCTCACTCCCTGCCTCGAAGCCGCCACCGAGGAGGACGGCGCAGCCGCCAACGCAGCCACCAGCGCGGCCAGTTCGGCGGTCATCGTGCCGCTGGTGCGCCGTGATCGCCCCGAGGCGGCGGAAGTTCTCACCGGGGTAGGGCGGTTGTGGACCTCGGGCGTGGCCGTGGACTGGCGCGAGACCTTCACCGGCCCCGCGCCCCGCCACGTCGTGGACCTGCCCACCTACGCCTTCCAGCGGAAGCGGTACTGGCTGGACGCGTCACGCGGCGGAACGGACGTGGGCGCGGCGGGACTTGAGGCCGTCGACCACCCGCTGCTCAGCGCCGTACTGCCGTCGCCCGACGGTGACTCCGTCGTGCTGACCGGGCGCCTCTCGACGGAAACCCACCGTTGGCTGGCCGACCACGACATCCTCGGGGCGGTCCTGCTGCCCGGTACCGCGTTCGTCGAACTCGCGTTGCGCGCAGGGCTGGAGGTGGGCTGCGGGGGTCTGCGGGAACTCGCCCTGCACGCCCCGCTGGTCCTCCCGGAGCGCGGCGGCGTAGCCGTCCAGGTGGTGGTGCGCGCGCCCGACGCCGCGGGTCTGCGGGAACTCGCGATCCACGCGCGGCCGGAGGAGGACGGCGAAGAGGCCGTCTGGACCCTGCATGCCGAGGGCGTCCTCACCCCTGAGCAGGAGGCCCCGGCGTTCGACCTCGCCGCGTGGCCGCCGCCCGGTGCGGTGCCCGTCGAGGTGGCGGGTGCCTACGAGCGGCTGCTCGGCGCCGGCTACGTCTACGGCCCGGCCTTCCAGGGGCTCAAGTCCGCCTGGCGGCGCGGCGACGACCTCTTCGCCGAAGTGGAGTTGCCGGAGGAGTCGCACGCCGACGCCTCCCGATTCGGGCTGCACCCCGCCCTGCTCGACGCCGCCCTGCACGTCAATCTGGTCGCCGCGGGGGACTCCGACGACGAGGACCGCACCGTGGTCCCGTTCGCCTGGAACGGCCTGGCGCTCCACGCGCGCGGGGCCACGGCGCTGCGCGTGCGGCTGACACCGCAGGAAGCCGGACGGACGGCCGATGGCGGTCCGGCCCCGGCCGGGATGTCCATCGTCGCCGCGACCGCCGACGGTCAGCCCGTGTTCAGCGTCTCCTCGCTCGTCGCCCGCGAGGTCTCCCCGGAACAGCTCGCGGCGGCACGCCGTACGGAGCAGGTCCCGTACCACCTGGGGTGGGCCACGCTGCCCGCGCCCACCGGCACGGCCGACGCGCCGAGTTGGGCGGTCATCCGGCCCGCCGGAGCGGCCGAACCGGCGACCGGCCGGCCCGGAGCGACCGAACCCCCCTCGTTCACCGGTCTGGAGGCGCTGGGCGCGGCGCTGGAAGCCGGACAGCCGCTCCCCGACGCGGTCGTCCTGCCGTACGCCGCCCTTCTCGACGGCGCCGAAGGCACTGACGGCGCGGACGGCCCCGGCCTGACCGTCATCGCCCACCGTGCCCTTGAGGTCGTGCAGTCCTGGCTCGCGGACGAGCGTTTCGCGCCGTCCCGACTGGTGCTGCTGACGGACGGGGCGATCCGCCTGCCGGAGGACGGTGAGTCCGCGTCCGAGGCCCGGCCCGAAACCGTGCCAGAAGCCGTGCCCGAAGCAATACCCGAGGCCGAAGCCCTGTCCGAGGCCGTGCTGTCGGCATCGGCGGTGTGGGGCCTGGTCCGGGCGGCCCACAGCGAGAACCCGGGCCGCTTCGTCCTCGTGGATGCCGACGCCGCCACCGATCCGTGGGCCGCGCTGCCCGCCGCCCTCGCCACCGGCGAGGCAGAGATCGCGATACGGGACGGCGTCATGCGGACGCCTCGACTGGTCAGGTCGAGCACCGTGCCCAGCGACGCCGAACCCGTCTGGGACGCGCACGGGACCGTGCTGATCACCGGCGGCACCGGCGGCCTGGGCGCGCTGATGGCCCGTCACTTGGTGACGGCCCACGGGGTGCGACGGCTGCTCCTGGTCAGCCGCCGGGGTGCCGAGGCCCCCGGTGCGGCCGAACTGCGCGACGAGCTGGCCGCGTTGGGCACGGACGTGGTGATCGCCGCCTGCGACGTGGCGGACCGCGCGCAGATCGCGGCCGTCATCGACGGCATCCCCGCTGAGCACCCGCTCACCGGCGTGATCCACACCGCGGGCGTGCTGGACGACGGCGTCGTCTCCGCCCTCACGCCCGAACGGCTCGACACCGTGCTGCTGCCGAAGGCCGTGGCCGCCTGGCACCTGCACGAGCTCACCCGCGATCTCGACCTGTCCGCGTTCGTGCTGTTCTCGTCGATGGCCGGCACGTTCGGCGGCATCGGCCAGGCCAACTACGCGGCGGCGAACGTCTTCCTCGACGCCCTGGCCCAACGGCGCAAAGCCGCCGGCCTGCCCGCGGTGTCCATGGCGTGGGGCCTGTGGGCGACCGGCATGGGTGGCCAGTTGACACAGGTGGAGGTACGGCGCCTCGGCAGGCAGGGCTTCCCGCCGCTGTCCGACGCCGAGGGCCTGGCCCTGTTCGACGAGGTCATGCGGTCGGACGCCGTCACGCGGTCCGGACAGGCGCTGACCGTGCTGCTCCGGCTGGACCCCGCCGCCTTGCGCGCCCAGGCGGTGTCCTCCGGCTTCGTCCTGCCGGTACTGCGCGACCTCGTGCGCGTGCCCGCCCGGCAGAGCGTGGTGAGCGCCGCCGCTTCCGGCCTGGCCGGCCGGGTGACGGGCCTGGCGCCCGCCGAGCGGCACGCGTTGGTGCTCACCCTTGTCCGGCAGCACGTCGCCGACGTGCTCGGGCACGCGTCCTCCGACGCGATCGAACCGGACCGTGCCTTCAGCGACCTCGGCTTCGACTCGCTGGCCGCCGTCGAGCTGCGCAACAGCCTCAACACGGCGACCGGAATCCACCTGCCGGCCACCCTGGTCTTCGACTACCCGAGCGCCGAGGCCGTCACGGCCCACCTCGTCGACGAACTGACCGGCGCCGCGCAGGCGTTGACGCCGGTGGCGTTCCGTACACAGGTGGACGGTGACGACCCGATCGTGATCGTGGGGATGGCGTGCCGGTATCCGGGTGGCGTGGAGTCGCCGGAGGATCTGTGGCGGCTGGTGGCGGACGGCGTGGACGCGATCTCCGAGTTCCCGACCAACCGCGGTTGGAACACGGAACGCATCTTCGACCCGACGGGTGAGCGGCCTAACAGCACCTACACCCGGCACGGCGGATTCCTGCATGACGCGGGGGAGTTCGATCCGGCGTTCTTCGGGATCAGTCCGAATGAGGCGCTGGTGATGGACCCGCAGCAGCGGCTGTTGCTGGAGGTCTCGTGGGAGGCGCTGGAGCGGGCGGGTATCGACCCGGCGTCGTTGCGCGGGAGCGCGACGGGTGTCTTCGCCGGGATGATGTACCACGACTACGCGAACAACAACAACACCGGTTCCATCGCCTCGGGTCGGATCTCCTACACCTTCGGCCTCGAAGGGCCCGCGATCACCATCGACACGGCGTGCTCGTCGTCCTTGGTCGCCCTTCACTCCGCTGTGCAGGCGTTGCGTTCGGGCGAGTGCTCGCTCGCGCTGGTCGGCGGTGTCGCCGTGATGGCGACCCCGGACGTCTTCATCGAGTTCAGCCGCCAGCGCGGCCTTGCTCCCGACGGCCGTTCGAAGTCCTTCTCGGAGGGGGCGGACGGTACCGGGTGGGGTGAGGGCGCGGGCATGCTGGTGGTGGAGCGGTTGTCGGATGCCCGGCGGGGTGGGCACTCGGTGTTGGCGGTGGTGCGGGGTTCCGCGGTGAACCAGGACGGGGCGAGTAACGGGTTGACGGCGCCGAACGGTCCGGCGCAGCAGCGGGTGATTCGTGCGGCGTTGGGTGCGGCGGGGTTGTCCGTGGTGGATGTGGATGTGGTGGAGGGGCACGGCACCGGGACGTCGTTGGGTGATCCGATCGAGGCGCAGGCGTTGTTGGCGACGTATGGGCGTGGCCGTGCGGAGAACTCGCCTTTGTGGTTGGGGTCGTTGAAGTCGAACATCGGTCATACGCAGGCGGCTGCGGGTGTGGGTGGCGTCATCAAGATGGTGGAGGCGTTGCGGCGGGGGGTGTTGCCGCGGTCGCTGTATGCGGGGGCGGCGTCGAGTGAGGTGGATTGGGCCTCGGGCGCCGTGGAGTTGCTGGTGGAGGCTCGGGAGTGGCCGCGGGTGGATCGTGCACGGCGGGCTGCGGTGTCGTCCTTCGGGATCAGCGGGACCAACGCCCACGTGATCATCGAACAAGCCCCCGACGAGCCTGAGTCGGCACCGGTGGTGGGCTCGGAATTGCCGCTGCTGGAGGGGGCGGCGGAGGCCGACGGGGCTGAGTCCGAGGCGGGTTCGGGGTTGGTGGCGTGGGTGGTGTCGGGTCGTTCGGAGTCGGCGGTGGCGGCTCAGGCGGGCCGGTTGGGTGAGTGGGTGGGTGGGGCTGGCAGTGGTGTGCCGGTGGGGGATGTGGCCTGGTCGTTGGCAGGCCGCGCCGCGTGGGAGCACCGTGCGGTGGTCGTCGGGCAGGACCGTGCCGAACTGGTCCGAGGGCTGGAGACGTTGGCGGCCGGCGAGGCGCGGGCGGCGAATGTGTCTCGCGGTGTGACGGCCTCGGGTCGTTCGGCGTTCGTGTTCACGGGGCAGGGCGCGCAGCGAGTGGGAATGGGGCGGGAGTTGTGCGGAGCGTTCCCGGTGTTCGCGACGGCCTTCGACGAGGCGGTGGCCGAGTTGGACCGCCATCTCGGGTTCTCGTTGCGGGAGGTGCTCTGGGGTTCTGACACGGACCGGGTGAACGAGACGGTCGTTGCTCAGGCGGGGTTGTTCGCGTTCGAGGTGGCGCTGTTCCGGCTGGTCGAATCGTGGGGGATACGGCCGGACTTCGTGGTGGGTCACTCGATCGGTGAGGTGGCGGCTGCGTGTGTGGCCGGGGTGTGGTCGGTCGAGGATGCCGCGCGGGTGGTGGCGGCACGAGGCCGGTTGATGCAGGCCCTGCCCGCGGGCGGCGCGATGGTGGCGATCGGGGCCTCCGAGGCCGAGGTGTGCGCGGAACTGCCGGAAGGCGTGTCCATCGCTGCGGTGAACGGCCCCTCGTCGGTGGTGGTGTCCGGGGTCGAGGACGCCGTGGCCGAAGTGGCGGAGGTGTTCGCGGGGCGTGGCTGCCGTACGAGTCGGCTGCGGGTGAGCCACGCGTTCCATTCGGCGTTGATGGAACCGATGTTGGCTGAGTTCGGGGAGGTGCTGGCGGGGGTGTCCTTCGCGGCGCCGCAGATTCCGGTCGTGTCGAACGTGACGGGCGGCCTCGCGACGGCCGAGGACCTGTGCACCCCCGACTACTGGGTGCGCCACGTTCGAGAGGCGGTGCGGTTCGCCGACGGCGTCAGCTGGCTGGCGAGTGAGGGGGTGTCGCGCTGGGTCGAGATCGGACCTGACGCGGTGCTGTCCGGAATGCTCACCCCCTGCCTCGAAGCCGCCACCGAAGAGGACAACGCAGCCACCAACACAGCCACCAGCGCGGCCAGTTCCGCGGTCATCGTGCCGCTGGTACGCCGCGATCGCCCCGAGGCGGCCGAAGTCCTCACCGGGATAGGCAGGTTGTGGACATCCGGCGTCACCGTGGACTGGCCCAAGACCTTCACCAGCCCCGCGCCCCGCCACGTCCTGGACCTGCCCACCTACGCCTTCCAACGCCAGCACTTCTGGCTGCTCCCCGAGGACCACGCCGACGTGGCCTCCGCGGGCCTGGACACCCCCGATCACGCCCTCCTGGGCGCGGCCGTCACGCTCGCGGAGTCCGAGGCCGTCCTCCTCACCGGCCGGCTCTCCGTGGCGACCCACCCGTGGCTCGCCGACCACCGCGTCGGCGGCGCGATCCTCTTCCCCGGCACCGGCTTCGTCGAACTCGCCGTGCAGGCCGGCGACCAGGTCGGCTGCGACGTGCTGGACGAACTGGTCCTGCACGCCCCGCTGATCCTCCCGGAGGAGGGCGGGGTCCAGGTGCAGGTGTCCGTCGGGGAGCCGGGGGAGGCCGGCCCGGCAGACGCCCGCAGGTCACTGACCGTCCACTCGCGGCCCGAGGGCGACGACCAGTCCTGGACGCTGCATGCCGAGGGGTTCCTGGGCACCGGCGCGGCGGCACCGTCGTACGACTTCACCCAGTGGCCGCCGGCCGACGCCACGACCATCGACGTCGACGGCGCCTACGAGCGGCTGGCGGAGTACGGCTACGGCTACGGTCCGGCCTTCCAGGGGCTCAAGGCCGCCTGGCGGTGCGGCGAGGACCTGTTCGCCGAAGTGGAGCTGCCCGAGGACGCGCACCAGGACGTCAGCCGGCTCGGAGTCGACCCCGCCCTGCTCGACGCCTCCCTGCACATCATGGCCTTCGCCGGAATCCGCGAGGACGACACCCTGGGCGCCACCGTGCTGCCCTTCTCCTGGAGCGGCCTGTCGGTCCACGCCGAGGGCGCGCGGGCGGTGCGGATACGGATCGCCGCGACGGGACCGCAGGCGGTGTCCGTGGAACTCGCCGACCCCACGGGCGCCCCCGTCGTCCACATCGAGTCGCTGATGCTGCGGGAGGCGTCGCCGGAGCAGTTCCGGGTGCCCGCCGCGGGGCGCAAGGAGCCGCTGCTGCGGATCGACTGGACGCCGGTCGCCCTGCCTGCCCGCGCGGTGCCCTCCGCGCTGATCGGCTCCTTCGCGGACCCGACCGGGTTCGGCGACGCCGCTTCCTACGCGGACCTCGCCGCGCTCACCGCCGCAGTCGAGGCCGGCGCCGCCGTACCCGAGGTGGTCGCCGTACGGGTGGACGCGGTGGCCGCCGTGGACGGCCCGCCCGGGGAGGCGGACATGCCCGCCGCGGTGCGTGGGACCGTCCACGGTGTCCTGGCACTGGTCCAGGAGTGGCTGGCGGAGGAGCGGTACGCCGGGTCGCGGCTGGCGGTCGTGACCACCGGTGCGGCCGACGGCGGCGACGTTCGGCTGGAGCAGGCACCGGTGTGGGGTCTGGTGCGGGCGGCGCAGGCGGAGAACCCGGACCGCTTCCTGCTCGTGGACGTCGACGGCACCCCCGAGTCCGAGCGGGCGCTCGCGGCCGCCGTCGCCGGGGACGAGCCGGAGACGGCGCTGCGCGGCGGTGAACTGCTCGCGCCGCGGCTGGTCAGGGCCGAGGAGGAACCGGCCGAGAGCGACCCGGCCGAGAGCGAACCGCGCGAGGGCGACTCGGGCGAGGCCGAACCGGGCGTGCTCGCCGGCGACGGCACCGTACTGGTGACCGGCGGCACCGGCGGGCTCGGCGGCCTGGTCGCCCGGCACCTGGTGACCGCGCACGGCGTCCGGCACCTGCTGCTGGTCAGCCGCAGCGGGCCGGACGCCCCGGAGGCGGAGGAACTGCGGGAGGAGCTGCGGCGCGCCGGCGCCGAGGTGGCGATCGCCGCGTGCGACGTCTCGGACCGCTCGGCGCTCGCCGGCGTCCTCGCCGCGATCCCCGACGGGCATCCGCTGCGGGCCGTGGTCCACGTCGCCGGTGTCGCGCACAACGGGCTGGTCTCCGCGCTGACCCCGGAGAACGTCGAGACGTCGCTGCGGCCCAAGGCCGACGCCGCCTGGCACCTGCACGAGCTGACCCGGGAGATGGACCTGGCGGCGTTCGTGATGTTCTCCTCCGCGGGCGGCCTGGTGCTGGCCGCGGGACAGGCGGGCTACGCCGCGTCGAACGTGTTCCTCGACGCGCTGGCCCGGCACCGGCGCGCCCTGAACCTGCCGGCATGCTCCCTCGCCTACGGCCTGTGGGACGTGGCGACCGGGCTGAGCCGGTGGCTGACCGACGCGGACCGGGAGCGCATGAAGCGCCAGGGCCTGCCCGCGCTGACCGAGCAGGAGGGCCTCGCGGCGTTCGACGCGGCGCTGACCACCGCGCACCCGACGCTGGTGCCGCTGCGGGTCAACCCGAAGGGGCTGCGCGGCTGGTCCGGCGAGCCGCCGGCGCTGCTGCGGGGGCTCGCGCCGAAGGCCAGGCGCCGTGCGGCGGGCGGCGGCGCCGACGCGGTCTCGCTGCGCCGGCAGCTGGCCGGCATGGCCGAGGCCGAGCAGAAGCGGGCCATCCAGGACGTCGTGCTGCGGTACTCGGCGATGGTGCTGGGCCACAGCGGGCCGGAGGCCGTGGAGCCCGAACGGGACTTCCTGGAGTCCGGCTTCGACTCGCTCAGCGCCGTCGAGCTGCGCAACCACCTCAACGCCACGACGGGGCTGCGGCTGCCGCCCATGGCCGTCTTCGACGCCAAGACGCCCGCCGAGCTGGCGTCCCGGCTGCACGAGGAGCTCGCCGGCCAGCTCGACGGGACGCTCACCGGGCAACCCGCGGCGGCGCAGCAGCCGGAGCAGGCGCCCGGCCGCCGCCCCGACACCCTGTCGGAGCTGTTCCGCGGCGCGGTGCTGTCCGACAACGTCCCGCAGGGCTTCGACCTGCTGCGGGCGGTGGCCGCGCTGCGGCCGGTGTTCTCCTCGGTGACGGAGCTGGAACACCCGCCCGTCGGGGTGCGGTTGGCCGACGGCCCGGCCACGAACCGGCTGATCTGCATCAGTTCGCCGATGGCGACGGCCGGCCCGCACCAGCACGCCCGGCTGGCGGCGCCCTTCCGCGGCCTGCGCTCGGTCAGTTCGCTGCCGACACCCGGCTTCGGACACGGGGAGAGCCTGCCGTCGTCCGTCCAGGCCGCGACCGCCGCGTTCGCGGCCGGCGCCGTCGAGACGGCGGCCGGCGAGCCGTTCGTGCTCCTCGGCTACTCCGGGGGCGGGGTGATCGCCCACGCCGTGGCGGTCCACCTGGAGCAGCACATGGGCGTCCGTCCCGCCGGCCTGGTGCTGATCGACACCTACCAGGTGGACACCGGCGACGGCGACCAGCGCGACCTGATGCGGCAGCTGGTGATGGGGCTGGTGGCCAAGGACTCGGAGTACGAGATGTTCGACAGCACCGTGCTGTCGGCCATGAGCTGCTACTTCGACCTGGTCCCGCAGTTCACCGTCGGGGAGTTGCGGGCACCGGTGCTGTTCGTCGGGGCGGAGGAGTCGTTCCTGCCCGGCGCCGGCGACTCGGCCGGCCCCGACGACGACTGGCAGGCGAAGCCCTGGGACAGCCGCCAGGAGTACCGGACCGTCCCGGGCAACCACTTCAGCCTCATCGAGGGGAAGGCAGCGGACACCGCGCGGGTCGTCCAGGAGTGGCTGACCACCCTGGACTGAGCGGCGCCCGCCCCTGTGCGGGCGGCTCCGGGGGAGGCCGGTCCGGCCGGCCTCCCCCCACCGTCAGGAACCGACGTGTCACCGACGTGCCAAAGAGAGGCGATGGACATCATGCACCCGGCCCCGAGCGCCCGAGGAACCCTGCCGTTCGGTCCCTACCGGACCTGGTACCGCGTCACCGGCGAGCTGGGCGCCGGCCGGCCGGCACTGGTCGCCGTGCACGGCGGTCCCGGCAGCACGCACGACTACCTGCTGCGGCTGGCCGGCTTCGCCGCGCACGGCTGGCCGGTCGTCCACTACGACCAGCTCGGCAACGGCGGTTCCACCCATCTGCCGGACGCCGGCGCGGACTTCTGGACCGTCGAGCTGTTCCTCGACGAACTCGACAACCTGCTGCGCGGCCTGGGCGTGGCCGACGACTACATCCTGTTCGGGCAGTCCTGGGGCGGCCTGCTGTCCGCGAAGCACGCCTCGACCCGCCCCGCCGGGCTGCGCGGCCTCGTCATCGCCGACTCGCCCGCCTCCTACCCGCTGTGGATGCAGGAGATGAAGGTGCTGCGGTCCCAACTGCCGCCCGGCACCGACGAGGAACTCGCCCGCCACGAAGCGGCCGGCACCACCGACACCGACGCGTACCACGCCGTCGCGCAGCCCTTCTACGAGCGGCACGTGTGCCGGCTCAAGCCCTGGCCCCGGGACTGGACCGCGTCGTTCTACGAGCTGTACAACGACCCCACCGTGTACTACGCCATGAACGGCCCGAGCGAGTTCCACGTCGTCGGCACCCTGCGCGACTGGTCCGTGGAGGACGTCATCGCCGACATCGCCGTGCCGACGCTGCTGATCTCGGGCCGCCACGACGAGGCGACGCCGGCGACCGTGCAGCCCTACCAGGACCTGATCCCCGACGTGCGCTGGAAGATCCTGGAGGAGTCCAGCCACCTGCCCCACCTGGAGGAGCCCGAGCGCTTCGACGAGATCCTGCTGGCCTTCCTCGCGGGGCTGTGACCGCTCACCTGTCGTCGAGCCAGCCCGCCCCGGGCTCCGGCTGGCCGTCGATCAGACCGCGCTGCGCGGCGATGACACCCGCCTGGAACCGGCTCGTGGCCTTCAGCTCCTCCGTCAGGTCGGAGATGTGCCGGCGGCAGGTGCGCACCGACATCCCGAGCCGGCGCGCCACCATCTCGTCCTTGTAGCCGTTCGCCATGAGCCGCAGGATCGACCGTTTGAGGTCGTCGGTGCGCGGCGCCGGCGACGCGGTGTTCGGCGCGAACGGAACCGACCGGCTCCAGAAGTAGTTGAAGAGCGAGCAGATGAAGGCCACCAGGTTCGGCTCCTTCACGACGACCGCACCGTCCCCGCCGCCCCGGGCCGACTGCGCGGGCAGGAAGGCCACCTCCCGGTCGTAGACGACCATCCGGTCGACGAGTTCCTCCGTGGTGCGTACGTGCGCGCCACGGGCGGTGATCTGCCGCACGTAGGCGATGGTGGTCAGATCACCGCGCGCCGTGTGCTGGTAGATCGTCCGCAGCTCGACCCCGCGTTCGAGGGCGGAGAGCATCGACGGCCCCGGCCGGTCCGACTCGGCGCCGTACCGGGGGCGGGCGGGCTGCACGTCCAGCACCTCGCTGCGGCACCGCCTGCGGTAGTGGTCGAGCATCGACTGGACGGTGTCGGCGTCGGACACGATGTCGAACGCCTCCACCTCGTTGCGCCGCCGGCGCGCCTCGAAGTACACGGGTACGAGCGACAGCAGTTGGCTGCGGATCTCGGCCGCCGCCCTCTGTATCCGGTGGACCTCCTCGTCCAGCGGCCCGACGAGATCGGCGGAGGCGACGTCCGGGTTCACCGGGACGAGCACGTCCGGCGCGCCCGGCATCGCCTGAAGGAGCCGGAGCCGGCGCAGGACCCGTTCGGCCCTGACGACCTCCTCCGACGGCAACTCCATCCGGTCGCCCAGCTCCTGGCGGGAGAACGTCCCGATCTGGATCGCTTCCCGGTAGGCCGCGGCGCTGACGTCGTCCAGTTCGAGGCAGTTCCGCTCATCAGATACCGGCTCCGACATCCTGACAGGACCCCCGTCCGTCGCATCTGGATATGCCGAGGGTCAACGTACTCCAGGTTGCTTTGCACGGCGGGTATGCGAACGCCCACAGTTTCCGGCGCCGGCGCCGGCGACGAGGGCGGCGGGTGGGGCAGCCGGTGCGGCGGCGAGACGTGCGGCCGGTGGGGCGGCCGGTGCGGAAAGCCGGTGGGGAGGCGGGACGGGCGAACGGTGGGGCGGCGGGACGGGTGAACGGTGGGGCGGCCGGTGGGGCGGCCGCCCTGCGCGTCGCCCGGTCGCTCAGGCGCTCTCCATGGAGCCGAGCGGGAGGTCCACCGGCAGGTCCTGGCGGCGGCTGATGCTCAACTTGCGGTAGACGTGGGTCAGATGCTGCTCGACGGTGCTGACCGTGATGTACAGCTTCGAGGAGATCTCCCGGTTGGTGTAGCCGTGCGCGGCGAGCGCGGCCACCCGGCGCTCGGACTCGCTCAGCTTCGCGTCGCTCTCCTCGGCCCCCCGTCTTTGCCGCGGCACCGTGGGATAGCAGGGGTTCAACTGCGCGGCGAGCCCGGGCAGGATGACCTCGCGCAGCGTCTTCGCGCCGCACGCGTGCGCCAGGTTCCAGGCCCGCCGGGTGAGCATGCTCGCCCGGTTGGTCTCCCCGACCGCCTGGAGGTGCTGGCCGAGGTCGGCGAGCGCCCGGGCCAGTTCCACCCGGTCCCCCGACAGCCGCAGCTCGTCGATGGCCTCCTTCAGCAGCGCCTGCCGCTGCTCCGGCGGCCGGATCGCCGCGCGCAGCCGGAGCGAGATGCCCCGTACCCGCGGATGCCGGGCGTCCGGCAGGGAAAGCTGCTCCGCCACCAACTGCTCCGCCTGCTCGGGCTCCCCGAGCCGTACCAGCGCGTCCGCGGCCTCCGTCCGCCACGGCAGGGCCACCGGCCGGTCCAGTCCCCAGGACCGCAGCAGCCTGCCGACCTCCAGGAAGTCACGCAGCGCGGAGGCGTACTGGTTGGTCGCCACGTAGTGCACGCCGCGCGCGTACAGGTAGGAGGACAGGTACACGCTGTCGTCACGGGAGTTGGCGATGGGCAGGTCCAGCAGCCGGGCCACCGTGGCGTGTTGGCCCATCGCGGTCCGCGCCCTGATCAACAGGGCGGCCGGCGCCGCCACGAAGACGGTGCCGTTGCGGCCGGGCAGCGCCTCCCACGCGCGTAGAGCTTGCCGTTCGGCGCCGCGCAGGTCACCGAGACGCAGCAGGACGTCGCCGTGGAGCGTGGCGAACACCGCGGTCCACGCGGGGGCGTTGCGGCAGGCGGCGTCGTCGGCGAAGGTCTGGCACCACGGGGTGGCCCGCTCCGGGTGCTCGGACAGGATGAGCGTCTGGAGGGCCTGCACGATCGGCAGCAGCGTGGTCTCGGTCAGGACGGCGTCCTGCAGGAACCGTTCGCAGTCCGCCAGATCGCTCATGCCCCGGTCCCGCACCGCCCAGAAGGCCGCGTGGGGCAGGTTCGGGTAGGGATCGTGCGCCGTACCGGAGTCCGGCCCGGGCGGGTTCATCCGCCGCAGGACCTCGTCGGTCTCGGCGATGCGCCCCTGCGCGCTGAGCGAGCGGACCAGAGCGGTCAGCCGGCCCTTGCTGAGCTGGCCCGCGCGCGCCAGCCGCAGCGGCTCGGCGAGGTGCTTCTCGGCCGCGGCCGGGTCGAACCGCCAGGTGATCGAGGACAGCCGGGTCTTGATCTCCGCCCGCGTTCCCTCGTCGGTGCAGGCGTCGTAGGCCAGGTGGAGCAGGTCGGCGGCCTGCCGCGGGTCGTCGGTGACCATCAGCTGCTCGGCTCGCTCCCGCAGCACGTCGACCGCCCACAGGGTGTCCGGCCACGGCTCGTGGGCGTGGACGGAGGCGCGCAGGTGCTGGATGACCTTCGCGGCCGGCTCCTGCGCCTGGTAGGCCAGGCGGGCGCAACGCCGGTGCAGGCGGGCCCGCTTGGCCGGCTCCAGCGCGTCCAGCACGGCGGCCGCGGCGCCCGGGTGCCGGAAGCGGTGGCCGTCGAGGATGCCCGCCGCCCGCAGCGCGGTGTCGGCCTGCTCGACCGCGGAGACCGGGATGCCCAGCAGCAGCGCGGCCTGCTCCGGCGAGCCGCGGTCCTGGAGCAGCGCGAGGGCGACGCCCAGGTCGAAGGCGGCCGGGCCGCTGCGCAGCACGCACGTCAGCACGGCCTGGGAGAAGAGCCCGCCGCGCTCCGGCTCCAACTCCTCCGTGGTGGTGGCGGGCGGGGTGGTGGCGCGGGTCTCCTCCAGCAGGGCCCGCAGGAGAAGGGGGTTGCCGCCGCTGATGTCGTGCAGCGCCGCGGCGGACCCGGGGATGGCGGCGATCCGCGGGTAGCCGGCGACCGCCTCCGCGACGGCCGCCTCGCTCAACCGGCCCAGCCGGATGCGCCGGAAGTCGGGCCGGCGCAGCAACTCGGTGTCGAACGTCGGGTCCTGGGAGCTGAAGTGCAGCGACCGCGCCGCCACCAGCAGGACCGGACCGGTACGGGCGTGCCGGATGAGCGCCTGGAGGTACTGCAACGACACGGCGTCCGCGTACTGGAGGTCGTCCACGCAGCAGACGACCGGCACGTTCTGGCTCAGCTCCTGGATCGCCGCGCAGAACTCGCGCATGGCCTCGGCGCGCGGCCGGCCGTCCGTGGCCTGCGGCACCTGGGCCAGCCGCGGGGTCGGCGCGTCGGCGAGCAGTTGCCGCAGTACTCCCGACGGGACGTCCGCCTCGCCCGGTGACCCGACCCCGTGCAGGAGGGCGGCGCCCTCGGCCACCGCTCGCTTTGCGAGGAAGTCGATTAAATCGCTCTTTCCGCAGCCTGAGGCGCCCTCGATAAACAGCAGACGGGCTTGCCCGGAGAGGAAATCGGCCAGTGTTGATTCGATGATCTCAATGTCCATACGATGTTCCACGAGAGTCATCATCTTCCCCCGAATTGGCGACTCGATGCAACGTACGATCAACGGCGTAAGTCTAGAGAGCGGGCAGTCGTTTCGCGCTGACCGCAAGTTGCACGGCAGTAAGTTCGCATGTAGGGGTGGCGCCCTCTCTACGGGCGCATAGGGGGTTGGATCAGGGGAGATGTCCCTTCGCCGGCTAGCCGCGGGGGCACGTTCCGGTCCTGAAGTCCGCGGCAGTTCGTGGCGGACTCACAGGGCTCCTTCGGTCCGCGGGCCCCTATGATCCACATTCGGCCGGTTCGCCGTCGGAGCGGGGGAGCCGGCACGCCCTGAGTGGGGGCGTCGGCCCAGGCCGGACGCCCTGCGAACGCCGTTGGCCGAGCGGCCGCGCCCGCGCGGGCGAGCCGTCGATCGGCGGCCGAGGCGGCCACTGCCGGGTTGCCCCGACGGGCCGGAATGGCCTGGCCGGAAAAATCTGGTTGACAGTTGGATGACTTTCGCTTGTATACGGCCCCTACCGCGTCCGCGTGCGGGAGCGGGGTCCACGCCGGGGCCTCCGGCGAATGCGGATACCCGCGATATTCCTCGGGAATAGCTTTCGGAATCAGGTCGGAATGTTATGCGGTGGCGGGGAGAAGGGGGCTTCGGCTCACCGCGTGTTCCTGGGCCGAACACCCCTTGTCCGCCCGGTACGGGAACGGGAAAAGGCGCCGGACGACGGCCGGCCGGGGGACGGGAGCCCACCGCGGAGCGCCAAGCGGAGAAAATCCGCTGCCTCCGTTCGCCGGGCTCGGCGGTTTTTCCCGACGACCCTCGCCCGACCCGGTTCCGGCGCCCGGAATTCCCCCCGGTTGCCCGATCGTCGGCCGCCCCCGAGGGTCCGCGCGCCGCCCTCCGAGGGGTGCGCGGAAGGGTCCGCGGGCCGCGCCGGCCGCTCGGGAGATCGGCTCGACGCCAGGTGGGCGGGGGCGCGGACCGGTTCGCGGCGTGCGGTCGCGTCCCGGGCCGCGCCCTCGCTCACCTCGGCTTTTCGTCCGGCAAAGCGGCTTCTTCACCAGCAGCCACATGCGTTCCTACGAATTGCGCGCAGTGTGTAATACATACGTCTGATCCAGAGCTACAGTTGGACCATGGGACATCGCGAGGAACTGCTCAAAGGCGCCAAGCACTGCCTGTATGAAAAGGGTTACGCCCGGACTACGGCACGTGACATTGTGGCGGCGTCCGGCACCAATCTTGCTTCCATCGGCTACCACTACGGGACAAAGGAAGTCCTGCTGCGCGCCGCCCTGATCAGGGCGATGAACGAGTGGGGCAGCGAGATGCTGCGCGCGCTTCCGGCCGAGGCCCCCGCGTCCGAGGACCCGCTGGAGCGCTTCGAGTCCACCTGGACGCGGATGATCGAACTGTTTCCGGACAACAGCCGCCTGTGGCGGGTGAGCTTCGAGGTCTTCGCACAGATCCCGCACGACGAGGAGCTCCGCAAGACGATCGCGGGGGCCCTGCCCGACGCCCACGAGGCGATCGCCGAGCTCTTCCAGGGCGTTGACAGCGCCGCGGACGAGAAGTCGGCGCAGCTGGTCGGCATGTTCCACCAGGCCCTGCTCACGGGGGTGCTGGCGCTGTGGCTCATCGACCCGGAGCAGGCCCCCACCGGCCACGACCTCGCCGAGGCGCTGCGCATCGTCGCCGGCGGCCCGGCCGCGTCCACGCAGGGGGCATCCGGCGCGGAACCGTCCCGTGAGAAGTCCGAAACCGCCCAGGAACAGGAGGAGGGCATCCGCGAGGACAGCGCGGCACCCGGGGCCGGCGCGGAGCCCGTACAGTCGTGAGCCCGCGCGGCCCGGGCCCGGCGCTCAGCCGGCCGGCCCGCCGCCGCCCAGCACCTGCGCCAGGTCGTAGGAGACGGGCTCCTCCAGTTGCGCGTACGTGCAACTGTCAGGGGTCCGGTCCGGGCGCCAGCGGCGGAACTGGGCGGTGTGCCGGAAACGGTCGCCCTGCATGTGGTCGTAGGCCACCTCCAGGACGCGCTCCGGGCGCAAGGGCACCCAGGAGAGGTCCTTCTTGCCCGTCCAGCGGCTGGGCCCGCCCGGCAGCCGGTCGGCGGACTGCGCCTCCTCGCTGGCCCACTCCTGCCAGGGGTGGCCCTCGACCGACTCCATCCGCAGCGGCGCCAGCTCCTCCATGAGGGCCGCGCGCCGGGCCATCGGGAAGGACGCGCAGACCCCGACGTGCTGGAGCCGGCCGTCCGCGTCGTACAGGCCCAGCAGCAGCGAGCCGACCACCGGCCCGCTCTTGTGCGGCCGCAGCCCCGCCACCACGCAGTCCGCGGTCCGCTCGTGCTTGACCTTGACCATGGACCGCGCCCCCGGCTGGTACGGCAGTTCGTGCGGCTTGGCGACCACGCCGTCCAGGCCCGCGCCCTCGAACTGCGCGAACCACTCCCGCGCGACGGCCAGGTCGTCGGTGGCGGGAGTGACGTGCACGGGGGCCGCCGCGTCGCGCAGCGCGAGCAGCAGCGCCTCGCGCCGTTCGCGCTGGGGCGCCGCCACCAGCGAGGTGTCGCCCAGCGCCAGCAGGTCGAACGCGACGAAGCTCGCCGGCGTGACCTCCGCCAGATGGCGCACCCGCGAGTCGGCGGGGTGGATGCGCTCCAGCAGCGCGTCGAAGTCCAGCCGGCCGTCCCTCGCGATCACGATCTCCCCGTCCAGCACGCAGCGTGCGGGCACCTGCTCGCGCAGCGCCTCGACCAGTTCGGGGAAGTAGCGGGTCAGCGGCTTGCCCGAGCGGCTGCCCAGCTCGACCTCGTCGCCGTCACGGAAGACGATCGCCCGGAAGCCGTCCCACTTCGGCTCGTACAGCATCCCCGGCGGGACGGCCGCCGCCGACTTCGCCAGCATCGGCCGCACCGGCGGCATCACGGGAAGGTCCATGCCGGGATTCTCCGCCGCGCGGCGGAGAGGCGCCCGCCGAGTGACGGGCGGGGGGAGCCCCGGCCCGCGCGCGTGAGGCGGCTGCCGCGCCGACGGGCGATCCGCGGCGAGGCGGCCTAGCGTGAGGGGCATGGCAGAGGCGCTGGAGCTCACGGTCGGCGAGCGCACGGTCCGCGTGTCCAACCCGAACAAGGTGTACTTCCCGGAGCGCGGCTTCACCAAGGCCGACGTCGTCCGCTACTACCTGAGCGTCGGGGACGGCATCCTGCGCGTCCTGCGGGACCGGCCCACCACCCTGGAGCGCTACCCCGACGGCGTCGGCGGCGAGTCGTTCTTCCAGAAGCGCGCGCCCAAGAACCTGCCCGATTGGATTCCGACCGGCCGCATCTCCTTCCCCAGCGGGCGCCACGCCGACGAGATCTGCCCCACCGAGACCGCCGCCGTCGCCTGGGCGGCCAACCTCGGCTGCCTCACCTTCCACCCCTGGCCGGTGCGCCGCGACGACACCGAGCACCCCGACGAACTGCGTATCGACCTCGACCCGCAGCCGGGCACCGACTACGCCGACGCGGTGCGCGCCGCCCACGAACTGCGCGACGTGCTCGACGGGCTGGGCCTGACCGGCTGGCCCAAGACCTCCGGCGGCCGGGGCCTGCACGTCTTCGTGCCGATCGCCCCCGAGTGGACTTTCGTCCAGGTCCGCCGCTCGGCCATCGCGATCGCCCGCGAACTGGAGCGGCGCGACCCGGCGCACGTCACCACCGCCTGGTGGAAGGAGGAGCGCGGCGCGAAGATCTTCGTCGACTACAACCAGACCGCCCGCGACCGCACCATCGCCAGCGCCTACTCGGTACGGCCCCGCCCGCAGGCCCCCGTCTCCGCACCGCTGCGCTGGGACGAGCTGGACAGCGCGGTGCCCGCCGACTTCGACCTCGCCACCATGCCGGGCCGGTACGCCGAGGTCGGCGACCTGCACGCCGACATGGAGGACCACGCCTTCCGGCTCGACGCCGCCCTGGAGCTGGCCGCGCGCGACGAGGCCGAGCACGGGCTGGGCGACCTGCCCTATCCGCCGGACCACCCGAAGATGGCGGGCGAGCCGAAGCGGGTGCAGCCGAGCCGCGCGAAGAAGGAGAAGTAAGGGAGAAGCAGGGAGAGCAAGGAGAAGGGGACACGGGAGGAAGCGCGGGCGCCGGAAGGCACCGACGCGTAGCGGCCGGGGGAGTGCGGTGGGGGGTGACCCGGGCCCGGAGGCACCGGGACCCGGGTCACGTCATGGGGGCGGGCCTCAGTCGAAGGTCTCCACGAACTCCTGCGGCGGGCCCAGCTCCGGCCGGTCACGCAGCTCGATCCGGTCGCCGAAGCGCTCCAGTTCGAGCACCGTCACGGTGTTGCCGCCCGCGGCCAGCAGCGGCGCGGGCACGTACAGCGTCAGCTGCGGACCGATTTCCCAATAGCGGCCCAGCAGCGTGCCGTTGACCCAGGCGAAGCCCTTGCCGAAGCCGGGGAAGGCGAGGAAGGTGTCGGCGGGCCGCGGCACGCTGAACGACGCGACGGCGAAGCCCGCGCCGCCCGAGGGCGCGGCCGCGTCCGGCGCGATCCGCACGTCGTCCGGCGACCATTCGTCCAGCGGGAGTTCACGCATCTCCCAGCCGTGCACCAGCCGCCGCTCGACGCGGACCCCGCCGAGGATGCCCTTGCCCTGGCCCAGCAGCGGGCCGTAGTTGATCCGGCCCTGGTTCTCCACCAGCAGTTCGAGCCGGACCCGCTGCCCGGCGCCCTCGACGGCCAGCGAGCCGGTCTCCTGGTCGAGCACGCCCAACGGCACCCCGTCGGCGAAGACCTGCGCCCGGTCGTGCAGTCCGGTCACCGTCAACTCGCAGCTGCCGTGCGGCAGTCGGGGCCACGCCCGGTACAGCACCAGGCCGGAGGGCTGCCCCAGCTCCTCGAAGCTCATCGGGTACGGCGAGCGCACCGCCGCGGACATCGCGGTGAGCCCGCCGAGCAGACCCGCGCCCTGCCGCACCGGCAGGTCGCGCGGGGCGAGCAGTTCGGCCGGCGGCGGCAGCGGGCGATCCCGTACCCCGGACGCCGCGGCGCCGTCCTGCGTCCCGGCGGCCACCGCCCGCAGCCGCTCCCGCAGCGCGACGAACTTCGCCCCGACCGCGCCGTGTTCGGCGATCGGCGCGTCGGAGTCATAGCTGGTGACGGTCGGCTGGAAGCGGGTGCCGTCATGGTTGGCGCCCGCCCACAGGCCGAAGTTGGTGCCGCCGTGCGCCATGTAGAGGCTCACCGAGCCGCCCTCGTCCAGGATCTCGCCGAGCGTGCCCGCCGCGCTGCCGGCCGATCGAACGTGGTGCGGGTCGCCCCAGTGGTCGAACCAGCCGTTCCAGAACTCGGCGCAGACGAACGGCTCGTCGGCCCGGCGCTCGCGCAGCAGCCGCGCCGCCTGCCCGGCCCGCGAGCCGAACGTCGCGGTGGTCAGCACCCCCGGCAGCGAACCGCCGTCCTGCATCAGCTCGGTCGGGCCGTCCGCGGTGCACAGCAGCTCGCTGATCCCGCGATCCACCAGCGCGTCCCGCAGCCACTCCAGATAGTCGGTGTCGTCGCCGTAGCTGCCGTACTCGTTCTCCACCTGCACGGCGACCACCGGCCCGTCGTACGCCGCCTGCGCCGCCGCGATCTTCGGTACCACGACGTCGAACCAGCGTGCCACCTCGTCCAGGAACAGCCGCTGCGAGGTGCGTGGCCGCAGCCCTGGCATGCCGGTCAGCCACGAGGGCAGCCCGCCGTTGTCCCACTCCGCGCAGATGTACGGGCCCGGGCGGACGATCACGTCCAGGCCGGCGTCCTGCGCGAGGTCGAGGAACCGTGCGAGGTCGCGCGGGCCGTCGAAGCGGGGCGCCGAGCGGCGCGGCTGGTGGAAGTTCCACGGAACGTACGTGTCCACGGTGTTGAGGCCCAGCGCGGCCAACCGGGCCAGCCGGTCCGCCCATTGCGCCGGGTGCACCCGGAAGTAGTGCAGCGACCCGGCGAGTATCCGGTGCGGCTCGCCGTCCCGCAGGAGTTCGCCCCGCGGGTAGGACAGGATCGGGGCGGGTGGCTGCGCCGGGCTCCCGACCGGGACCACGGCGGCCGTCGCGTCCCGCTGATCGGCAGTGTCCCGCTGATCGGCGTCCACGCCCACCGCCATCCCGCGGAATGATACCGATACCGTCCGGTCCACCGCCGACTTCGCCATGCTCGCTCCCTAGTGACGTGCTCACGGGTGGAGCAACCTCGGGGGAACTGTTGCACAGGATGATATCGATGCCAAGCCCGGCCGGTGCCGGGTGTCCGGCGGCCCCTGGGTGGCCCCTCTCCGGGGCCGGGGTGTCCTTCACGGGCGGCGGCCACCCCCGAGGGGCGCTCGGCCGCACGGGAGGGGGGCGGATGGGACCGTTATCATCGAGGGAGGAGCGGAAGGGGCCCATGGAGAAGCAGAGCGGGCGCGAGAGCGTACGGCCGCCGGGGATGACGGACGTCGCGCGGGTCGCGGGAGTGTCCGCGCAGACGGTCTCCCGGGCGCTGGCCGGGCACCCGAACGTGCAGGAGAAGACCCGCGCGAAGGTGCTCGCCGCGGTGGAGCAGCTCGGCTACCGGCGGAACAACGCCGCCCGCATGCTCTCCTCGGGCCGCAGCCGCACCATCGGCGTGGTCACCCTCCAGACCAGCTTCTACTCGCGCACCGCGCTCACCTCGGGGATCGAGCACGCCGCGCAGGCCGCCGGGTACGCGGTGAGCACCGCCACCACCGCGTCGCTGGACACCTCCGCGATCGAGGGGGCGCTGCAGCGGCTGGCCGACCAGCACGTGGAGGGCGTGATCCTCGCGGTGCCGCTGATCCATGTCTCGCGGCAGATCGAGCAGTTGACCGGTGCGGTGCCCACCATCACCATCGACGGCTCGCGCACCTCGGCGACCGAGGTGGTCGCCGTCGACCAGTCGCTCGCCGCGCGGCTGGCGACGCGGCACCTGCTCGACCTGGGCCACGAGACGGTGTGGCACGTGTCCGGGCCCGGGCAGTGGCTGGACGCGGCGAGCCGCGCGGCCGGCTGGCGGGCCGAGCTGGAGGCCGCCGGGCGTACCGTCCCGCCGGAGCTGGCGGGGGACTGGTCGCCCGCGTCCGGCTACCGCAACGGCCTGATCCTGGGCCGCATCCCCGACGTCACCGCGGTGTTCGTAGCGAGCGACGAGATGGCGTTCGGCGTGATCAGGGCGCTGCACGAACTCGGGCGCAGGGTGCCGGACGACATCTCCGTGGTCGGGGTCGACGACATCGCGCTCGCCGAGTACTGCTCGCCCTCGCTGACCACGGTCGCGCAGCCGTTCGCGGAGATGGGGGCGCTCGCGGTGGCGCACCTGGTCCGGGCGATCGCCGAGCCGGGCGCCGCCCCCGAACCCGCTTCCGTGGAGCCCACGTTGGTGGTCCGCGCGAGCACTGCTCCCGTCAGGGTGCCCTGACCCTCCGGGGTGGTGGGTGCTGTCGGTCGAGGGACCACCCGCCGGTGGTGGGCTGGCCGCGCCGTTGTCCCCCCCAGGGCTTCGCCCGGGTGGGGGCGCCCCCGGCGGAGCCAGGGGGAGCGGCCCCACGCGCCCGCTATCCGGCTGGACCGGATGCTCATCGGGTGTGCGGCGATATCAGGCTTGCTCGCTTGGTTCACAGACTCTGGTGTTATCGATGCCATCGCGGCTACAGTCGGCACCACTTTCGGCGCTCTCCCAGCCCTAGGCGGTAGTTGGCATGACCTTGAGCATGACCTCGAGCCCACCCCGTTCACCGCGTCGCAGACGTAGCCGGCGGCTTGCGACCGCGGTCGCGTTCCTCGCCTCGCTGACGTTGCTGTCGGTCGGAGTGACCCCCGCGCTGGCGGCGGCGCCGGCCGCGCAGGCGGCCGCGGACCCCGGCACACCCATCGACCCGGGCCAGTACAGCCTGGTCGGCGCCGACTCGCAGTCGCCGGCGTATCCGGCGCCGCCGGCGCTGGACGGCACCGCGCTCGCGGCGTTCGACGACGACACCGGCACGCAGTGGACCGTCGCGTACGACGTCGTGAACGGGGCCGGCGTCGCCAAGACGCCGATGCCGCACTGGCTCACCGTCGACGTGGGCGGGTCGTTCACCCTCACCGGCCTCGACTACTCCGTGAAGAAGCAGGACAACGGCCCGGTCAAGGACTTCAAGGTCTACGTCACCGACGACCCGGCCGTCGCGAAGGACCCGAAGGGCGACTGGGGCGCACCCGCCGCCACGGGGTCGTTCCACCAGCCCACCGCCGACACCGAGGTGCAGACGGTCGCGTTCGACAAGCCGGTCAAGGGCCGTTACGTCAGGTTCGAGGCGGACAGCGCGATCAACGGCAGCGACAACGCGTCCGTCTCCGAGCTGCGGGTGCGCGCGACCGGCGACACCACGCCCGCGCCGGTGACGCCGCCGCCCCCGGCGCACCCCGCCACCCCGGTGACCCTGTCCCGCGGCGGGCTGAAGGTCCAGGTGGCCAAGGAGTTCCCGCAGGTCGTGTCGTACGCGATGGACGGCGGCACGCTCGGCGGGCAGCCGTCGGTGCTGGACACCTTCGACATCAACGGCAAGGCGCACACCGCGACCACCGCGATGCGCGTCACGGGCGACACCGCGACGTACACATCCACCTTCGCCGACCTGCCGAACGTCACCATCACCTCGGCGATCACCGTGACCGCGAAGAAGACCGTGGTGTTCGAGGTGAAGAAGATCGCCGGCAGTGCGGCCCGCACCGTGGACGAGCTGTCGATCCCCGACCAGTCGCTGGTGTCGGTCGACACCTCCGACCCGCACGCGAACCTGGCCCGTACCAGGATCTCCACCGACTCCACCACGACCGCCGACCAGTTCATCGCGGTCACCGGTGCCACCACGCCGGACGCCGCGTCGGTCGGCACCCCCTACGGCTTCGTCGCCGACTCCCGGCTGTCCGCGGGGCTGCTCACCGACGCCACCGACGACGCCGCGCAGGACAACAACGACAACGGCAACACCCGGCTCCAGTCGCGGATCGTGGACGCGGGCGGCGGCGCCCGGCGCGCGGAGCTGTCGGTCGGCAACTACACCTACGCGGCCAAGGGCGCGACCGACCCGCGGGTGGCGACGTACACGCTGCCGAAGACCACGGTGGTGCTGGCCGGGGACGCCAACGGCGACGGCCAGGTGACCTGGGAGGACGGCGCGATCGCCTACCGGAACGCGATGACGCGCCCGCTGGGCGCGGACCGGGTCCCGGAACGCGTGGTGCAGCACATCCCGTTCAACTTCGCCAGCGAGGCGACCAACCCGTTCCTGAAGACGCTCGACAACGTCAAGCGGATCTCGCTGGCCACCGACGACCTCGGCCAGTGGGTGCTGGAGAAGGGCTACGCCAACGAGGGCCACGACTCCGGGCACCCGGACTACGGCGGCGACTACAACGTGCGGGCCGGCGGGTTGAGCGACCTCAACCAACTCGCCGCCCAGGGCGCGAAGTACAACGCCGACCTGGCCGTGCACGTCAACGTCACCGAGGCGTACCCGCAGGCGAAGCACTTCAGCTCCGGCCTGGTCCAGGGCCAGGTCAACGGCTGGGACTGGCTCAACCAGTCGTACCACATCGACCAGCGCACCGACCTGGGCAGCGGCGCGATCCTCGACCGCTTCAAGGAGCTGCGCAAGGAAGCGCCCGGCATCAAGACCGTCTACATCGACGCCTACTACTCCAGCGGCTGGCTCGCCGACGAACTCGCCACCCAGCTGCACAAGATGGGCTTCGAGGTCGCCAGCGAGTGGGCGTACAAGTTCGAGGGCGAGTCGATCTGGTCGCACTGGGCCAGCGACAAGAACTACGGCGGCCCCACCAACAAGGGCATCAACTCCAACATCGTCCGCTTCATCGGCAACACCGACCGTGACGTGTGGAACGTCGACCCGCTGCTCGGCGGCTCCGACATCAAGGAGTTCGAGGGCTGGACCGGCCAGGACGACTGGAACGCCTTCTACAGCAACATCTTCACCGAGAACCTGCCCACCAAGTTCCTCCAGCACTACCAGGTGACGGACTGGGACTTCGGGAAGTCCGCCCGGCTCACCGGCGGGGTCGACATCGCGATGACCGACGGGGTGCGGCAGATCACCATGGGCGGCGCCCTCGTCCTGAAGGGCGACAGCTACCTGCTGCCGTGGGGCGAGGCCAAGGGCGGCGACGGCACCTCCTCGCCGAGCGACGCCGACAAGATGTACGCCTTCAGCGCGTCGGGCGGCACCCACACCTTCGGGCTCACCGCGCAGTTCGCCCGGGACCGGCACTTCACCCTCTACCGGCTCACCGACACCGGCCGGGTCAAGGCCGCCGACATCACCCCGTCCGGTGGCCAGGTCACCCTGACCACCACCAAGAACCAGCCGTACGTCCTGGTGCCGACCGGCGGCAAGGCCCCGCACACGGACGTGGACTACGGCCAGGGCAGCGGCCTGTCCGACCCGGGCTTCAACGCGGGCGACCTGACCGCCTGGCACCCGACCGGCGGCGCGGCCGTCGCGCGCACCACCAACGGCGACAACGTCGCCCGCCTCGGCACCGGCGCCGCGTCCGGCATCTCCCAGCAGGTCAAGGGACTGAAGGCCGGGAAGACCTACACGCTCAGCGCCGACGTCGAGATCGCCAAGGGGCAGCGGCGCGCCGTCACCCTCGGCGTCAGCGGCGGCAAGCAGCCCGCCGCGAACACCTTCGACACCACACCCGCGCCCAACGAGGTGGCGGCCGACGCCAAGGAGGGGACGTACGCCCAGCGCGCCTCGGTCACCTTCACCGCACCGCCCGGCGGCCGGGTCACCGTCGCCATCGGCGCCGCCGCGGGCGACCCGGCGGTCACCCTGGACGACGTGCGGCTGATGGCCGACAGCACCGTCCCGCTGCCCAAGGCCGGCAGCAAGGCGGCCGGCGGCACCCTCGTCGCGAGCGAGGACTTCGAGGGGAACCAGCCCGGCTGGGGCCCCTTCGTGAAGGGCGACGCGGGAGGCGTCACCGACCCGCGCACCAGCATCAGCGACCTGCACGCGCCCTACAGCCAGAAGACCTGGAAGAACACCTACGCCCCCTACAACTCCGGCACCCTCAAGGGTCAGGCGGTGGACGACGTCATCGGCGGCGACCACTCGCTGAAGGCCCACGAGGAGAACACCGGACTGGTCTACCGCACCGTGCCGGCGACCGTGCCCTTCACCGCCGGGCACCAGTACCGGGTGTCGTTCAGGTACCAGACCAACGTGGCCGGGCAGTGGGCCTGGGTGACGGGCGCCGACACCGTCGGCGGCGGCAAGGTCACGTCGAAGGACGTCACCCGCGACACCCTCGACCCGGCGCTGGACACCGCCACCTACAGCAAGGACATCGTGGCCGGGTGCGGTGACACCTGGGTGGGCCTGCGCAAGCTCGGCGGGGCTTCCGGCACGGACTTCGTGTTGGACGACTTCACCGTCACCGACCTCGGCCCCTCGGCCACCGGGCCGGCCTGCGCGAGCGTCACGGTGCCGCCCACCGCGGAGTTGAGCCCCGGGGTGCCGAGCGAGTACGCCACCACCTTCACCAACAGCGAGACCACCGACGCCACCGGCGTGCGGATGACACTCGACGGGCTGCCCGCGGGCTGGACCGCCGAAGTGGAGAAGCAGGGCGGCAACGCCTTCGCGGCCGTCAAGCCCGGCGCGAGCGCGACCACCACCTGGCTGATCACCGCGCCGGCCGGTGCGGCGGGCACCTCGGCGAGCTGGAAGGCCACCGCCTCCTACACCAACGGCGGAGCCACCAAGACCGTCGCCACCGACGCCAAGGCGACGGTCGCCTCCCGCGCGCTGCTCTCGCCCGGCTCCATGACCGCCACCGCCGACTCCGAGAACCTCTCCTCCGACCCCACCGAAGGCCCGGTCGCCAACGTGCTCGACGGCGACCCCGGCACCATCTGGCACACCGACTACACCAACTCGGAGGCGCCCTACCCGCACTGGGTCACCCTGAAGCTGTCCGGACCCGCCGACGTCGACGGCTTCGGCTACCTCGACCGCCAGAGCGGCGGTCTCAACGGCCGGATCGGTGACTACGAGATCGCGGTCTCCGACGACGGCACCACCTGGCAGACCGTCACCCACGGCACCCTCGTGGACTCCCCGCAGACGCAAGCGATCAACTTCCCCCCGGTCAGGGCCTCCTACGTCCGCTTCACCGGGCTGAACGCGCTCAACGGCCTGCCGTTCGCGGCCGCCGCCGAGATGCGGGTCTACGGGTCGTACGCCAACCCGCCGGTGGGCTACCCGCCGCAGTAGGGCAGACGCACGGAAACCGGGGTGGCCGCTCTTCACGGAGAGCGGCCACCCCGGGCGCGGTTCCGGCCGCCGCGGGGCACGCAGGGCGCGCGAGCAACCCCGGGCGCGGGTCCCGCGAGGGCGCGGTCAGGCCATCCGCAGCGGCTTGTGCAGCCCGGACAGCTCCAGCAGGTCCACCGGCACGACCTCCTGGGTGCGGTCGTCGATCACCGACACCCGCACCGCGGGGCTCGGGTTCGCGTCCCTGGTCGCCTGGTCGTCCAGAGCGAACAGCACGTTCACCGGCCGCGCGCCGCCCGCGTCGTGGTGCACGCCGGCGAACCGCAACACCCGCCAGCCCTCGTCGTCCCAGGAGTCCAGGAGCGCGGAACGGACGATCGGCGCCGATGCCTGCCAGGCGAGCGAGCGCTCCAGCAGTTCCACCGACGCCTCGACGGGCACCCAGCCGCGCGGGCCGACCGGCAGCGGAGTGCCGAAGACCCGCAGCCGCAGCCGCCGCAGCGGCATCCACACCCGGTCCAGGTCGGTGGACAGGGCGAGCAGGCCCGCCGCGGCCACCGCGACCACCAGCACCGACCAGCCCGGGTCCCGGGCCACCCGCGACCACCAGGCGGTGCCCGCGAAGGCCGCGGCCACCCCGCCGACCAGTACCGCGCCGGCCCGCAGGAACGAGCGCACGCCGATCGGGCCCTCGTCACGGGCACTGCAACCGCAGGAGGACTGCGGCGCGGTCGCCTTCGCATAGCCGAGGTAGCCGGTGAAGCCCGCCCCGAGCAGCGCGGTGGCCGCGCCGGGCAGGACCGTGCCGGGGAAGGCGGCCAGCAGACCCGCGGCCACCACGAGTTCGACGGCCCCCACCGCGCGCAGCGCGAACGCCGCCCGGTGGCCGTTGCCGAGCACCCGCACCAGTACGGTGTTCGCCGCCACCTGCGCGGTGCGCCGGCCCAGCAGCTTGGCCGCGCCGCTCACCGCGAGCAGCACACCGCACACCAGGGGAGCGAGGTCGAGGATCATCGCGCCGCTCCTCAATGGCCGACCGTGACGCGGGCGATGTCCACCGAGTCGTCCGCGGGCCGCCAGGCGCCGAGCACCTGCGCCGACTGCCCGATCCGCACCCGGGACAGGTCCGGTGTGAGCGACCCGCCGAGGTAGGACGCGGTGGTCGTCTGGGGCACGATCCGGCCCACCACGGCGTGGTTGCCGTCGCCGTGCGTGAGGTGCAGGCGGTCCTTGGCGATGCCCCGGATCGTGCAGAACAGGTTCACGATGTTCACCCACACCGCGTCGGCGGCGATGGTGCCGTCGGGCATGTCGACGCCCCGCGCGTACAGGCCGTCGCCGACCTCGATCGCATCGGCGGTGGTGGTGTGCAGCTTCCAGACGCTGGTGGCGTTGGTGAGTTGGATCAGGTGCCGGTCGCCGTACGAGCCGGCCACTTCGAGCACGGTGCCCTTGATGGCGGTGATCCGGCCCTCGGCGAACGCCGACTTCGCGATCGCGGGGTCGAGGGAGGGGGACGGCGCGGCGAACGCGGCGTCCGCGTCGAGTCCACCGAGCGCCGAGGCGCCCACGATGGTGGCGCCGCCGAGCGCGGCGGTGGTCAGGAAGCGCCTGCGGTCGAAGCCGGAACGGGCCCTGGGGTCCTGGCGGTTGCTCATGTCGGTGCTCCTCCTGCCGGGTCGGGTCACTCGTAGATGTAGACCGGCAGCAGGCCGGAGCTGAGACTCCCGATCGCCGAGAAGGCCGCCGGGGTCAGGTCGATCACACGGTTGGTGCGGCAGGCGCCGTTGCAGCAGGTGGCCTCGCCGCAGAAGCTGTGGGTGCTCGGGCCGCAGTCGGAGATCGTGACGCAGACCTGGGCGCCGGAGCACTGGTGCTTGACGTTCATCACCGAACCGCAGCCGCGCTGCGGAAGGCCCTCGCCGCACAGGTCGGGCCGGGTGATGTTGAAGCACGCCTGGCTGGCGTAGGGCCAGGCGGCCTGGTTGGAACTGGACTGGCAGGTGCCGCAGGCGCCGGTGCCGGCGCTGCCGCAGGGGCCCCAGGAGCTGCCGCAGCAGAACCAGGAGGTCTCACCTGCCCAGAGGCTGGTCGATCCGCAAGCCATGTCGGGTTCCCTTCGCTGATGTCGGAATACCGAGGTGTCCTGTGCATGACAATTCGGGATGCGAGGTGGGGTTCGCGGGAGTTCGGGAGGAGTTCAGGATGCGGCGTACGAGGTGCGATGCGCGAGGTGCGGCGTACGAGGTGCGACGTGCGGCGTACGAGGTGCGACGTGCGAAACGCGGTCTGCGACGTACGGTCTGCGACGTGCCCGGGGTGTGGCGTGCCCGTGGTGTCTCGTGGAGCCGCACGCGACGCGGCGCTGCGCGCGTGGGCCCCGGGATCGGGCGCCTCCGGCTGTGCCGGGTGGGGACGTTGGGGCTGTAGTGCGGTGGAGCACGGCCATGATGCGCGCTTCTACGCGCGTCCGCCAGAGGGCGGACGCGCGTAGATGGTTTCCCGGTGCACCGACGGTGGCCGGAATCGTCATAACCCTGTCCTTGCCGCCATTCCCGGGCCGCGCCCAGGATGGTGACGTGACCAGCCGCCGTATCGTCTTCGCCGTCTACCCGGACTTCCAGATCCTGGATCTCACCGGGCCGCACGAGGTGTTCGCGAGCGCCGGACGGATAGCCGCCGCGGCGGGCGCCGGGGCGGCGGACCCGCACGTGGGTGACGGCGCGGACCGGACGGTGATCGAGGTCGTCTCCGCCGAGGCCGGCCCGGTCGCGTCGAGCGGCGGCCTCGCGGTGACCCCGACACTGCCCCCCGCGCGAGTCGGCAGCCCGGTCGACACGCTCGTCGCGGTCGGTGGACCCGGCGTCCAACGAGCCTGCCAGGAAAGGGAGTTCGTCGAGTGGTTCGCGGCCACCGCGCGCACCGCCCGGCGTACTGCGTCCGTGTGCAGCGGCGCCTTCCTGCTCGCCGAGGCCGGGCTGCTCGACGGGCGCCGGGCCGTCACCCACTGGTCGGTCTGCGCCGAACTGGCCGAGCGCTACCCGGCCGTCACGGTCGACCCCGACCCGATCTTCGTCCGCGACGGCGACGTGTGGACGTCGGCCGGGGTCACCGCGGGCATCGACCTCGCGCTCGCCATGGTCGAGGCGGACCACGGCCCGGAGGTGTCCAGGACGATCGCCCGTCACCTGGTGATGTTCGTGCAACGACCGGGCGGGCAGGCCCAGTTCAGTACCCAACTCGCCGCGCAGCGCCCGGACAGGTCGCCGCTGCGGGATGTGCTCGACTGGATCGCGGACCACCTCTGCGACGACCTCGCGGTGCCCGCGCTCGCCGCCCGCGCCGGGATGAGCGAGCGCAACTTCACCCGCGTCTTCCGCGCCGAGACCGGCCGCACCCCGGGGGCGTACGTCGAGGGCGCCCGGATCGAGGCCGCGCGCCGGCTGCTGGAGTCCACCGGCGCCACGCTCGACGGCGTGGCCCGCAGGTGCGGGTTCGGCACGGTCGAGACGCTGCACCGCAGCTTCAAGCGCCGGGTCCGGGTCACTCCGGGGGAGTACCGACGGCACTTCTCCGTGCCCGTACCCGCGCCGGCGCCGGCGCCCGATCCCGTTCCCGTACCCGCGGGCCCGGCCGCGGCCGCCGAACCGCCCCGGTAGCCGGCCGGATCGGTGCCCTGGGCGCCTTCCGGCCACTCGCCCGGGCTCGGCGTACCACCGGGCCCCTGACCCCCAACTGCCCCTTCCTGCCCACGAGTCGACGAACCGACCACATGTCAGGTCGACAAACCGACACGCCCGTACGGCGACACGTACCGGCCCCCAAGGGTCCGGAGCGGCGTCGGACACGCCCGAAAACGATCACTCCCGAAAGGTTCCGCCCGTGCGAATCGTCGTTCCGGTCTTCGACGGCTTCACCTCGCTCGACGCCATCGGCCCCTACGAGTTGCTGCGGATGCTGCCCGGCGCGGAGGTGGTCTTCGCCGCGCAGTCCACCGCCCCGGTCACCGACGACGCCGGCTGGCTGACCGTGATCCCCTCCGCCACGCTCGACGCGACGGCGTCGGCCGACGTGCTGCTCGTGCCCGGCGGCCCCGGCGCGTCCCGCAACCTCGGCAACGAGGCGCTGCTGGAGTGGATTCGCCGCATCCACGCCACCACCCGGTGGACCACGTCGGTGTGCACCGGCTCGCTGCTGCTGGGCGCCGCCGGGCTGCTGGACGGGCTGACGGCCACCACGCACTGGAGCGCGGCCGGGAAGCTGGCGTCCTTCGGCGTCACCTACACCGAGCAGCGGGTGGTGGAGCAGCCCGGGGGGATCATCACCTCGGCGGGCGTCTCCTCCGGGATCGACATGGCGCTGCGGCTCGCCGAACTCGCCGCGGGCCGGGTCGCCGCCGAGGCGTTCCAGCTCGCCATCGAGTACGACCCGCAGCCGCCGTTCGACTCCGGCGCGCTGTCCAAGGCGTCCCAGGAGGCGAAGGACTACCTCGCGGCGCGCTGAGCCGCGGGCGCGTGGGACGCCGCCCCGCCGTGCCACCCGCCCTGCGGGCGCGGCGCCGGCGGGGCACCGGGCGCGGGGGAGGCGGAGCGCGCGGCCGGAGCGGACGCCGGCGCGCCCGCGTCCTCGTCCGTGGCCGGACCCTCGTCCGTACCCGGACCCTCGTCCGTACCCGGGTCCGGCTCCCGATCAGCGTCGGACCCCGCCCCGTCCGCCTCCTGCCCCTCCGGCAGCCGCGGTTCGGCGGCCCGCAGCCGCTCGGCCGCCCGCTCCACCGTCTCCACCAGCGGCAGCACCCGCTCGGCCACGCGCTCCCGCAACGCGATCTCGGTGCGGGTCCTGACCACCCCCGGCAGCCGTATCAGCCGCTGGATGATGTCCTCCAGGTGCGCGTTGTCGCGGGCCACGACCCGGGCCAGCAGGTCGCCGCCGCCGGTGATCGAGAACGCCTCGATGATCTCGGGCACCACCGCCAACTCGGTGCCGATCTCGTCGAGATGGCCCTGTGCGACCTCGATCCGGACGAACGCCAGCACCGGGTGGCCGAGCGCCGCGGGCGAGACCCGCGGGCCGGCGGTGGTGATCACGCCGTCGCGCTCCATGCGGTCCAGCCGCGCCTGGAGGGTGCCGCGGGCGACGCCGAGGATACGGGCGTACTCGCGGACGCTGGTACGCGGCTGCTGGAGGAGCAGCCGCAGGATACGGGCGTCCAGGGCGTCGACGGGCATGGGCCGGTGGTCCCCTCACGGCTGTGTTCTTGGCATATTCACCGTACCGACGGGTCGTCGGCCGACGATCATTTCGAGCCACCGCCATGGCCGACGGAAAAGTCGCGCCGGAAGGGAACCGGCGGACCATCGGCGGAATCTTCATATTCACGGGCACGAACCGGGCCGTGCGCATAGGCTCCGGCCACACCCGGGCGCGATCACGCGCGCCCGGCGATGTCGACGGTGACCGAGGGTGGGGGAGTTCGCGGTGTCTTGGGATGGGCAGAACGGGGCTGGTGGCGGCGGTGGTTACGGTGCGCCGCCACCCGGCGGCGCGGGAGGACCCGGTGGTCCGGGCGGTCCCGGCAACCCGCCGGGAAGCGGCTACGGCAGCCCCGGCGGCTACGGCGCACCGCCACCCGTCCCGCCCGTCCCGCCGGCTCCGCCCACCGCCGGCGGCTACGGTGGCTACGGCGCCCCGGCGGGCGGCTTCGGCCCGCCCGGCAGCGGCCCCGGCGGATATCCGCCGCCCCCGCCGCCCGCGCCCCCCGCCGCGCCCAAACCGCCCGCCGACGCGCTGCGGGCCGTCGCCGTGGGGCTGCTCAACCTCAGTGGCCTCGGCCTCGGTTACGCCTTCATGCGCCGCTGGCTGGGCCTGGCGATCTGCCTGATCGCCACCGCCGCGCTGGTGGTCGTCGCGCTGCCCGCCAAGCCGGACGGCGTCTCCGGCGGCGTCCTCGCCGGCTATCTGGCCTTCCTGGTGCTGGCCGCCGCACACGGCGCGTGGCGCGGCCTGCGCACCCGCCTGTCGTGGCCGCCGCTCGCACCGGTCGCGGTCGTGGTCGGCCTGGTGCTGCTCGCCGTGCCGGCCGGCGGCGTGGTCCTCTACGACAACGCGCGGGACAACGCGACGCAGAAGATGCTGCTGGACCGCCTCGCCGCGGCCGACAGCAAGGTGACCGCCGCCAAGGGCAAGGACTTCTCGTCCGCCCAGCCCGCCTACAAGTCGGCCCTCGCCTCCTACAGCGACCTCAAGAAGCACCACTCCGGCTCCAAGGCCGCCAAGTTGGTGCCCGCCCGGTTGCAGACGTTCTACTCGACGGTCGCCGCGCCGTTCGACCAGCAGCAGTACTGCGACGCCATACCCCCGCTGAAGTACCTGCGCACCGTGCCCGACTCGTTCGGCAAGGACGGCGTCGGCTCACTGGCCACCTGGCCCGACGACAAGCTGGCGACGTCGCTGTACGAGTGCGGGGTCGTCGACCTGCAGAGCACCGACCAGTCCACCTCCTCCGGCGGCGACGAGAACGACCTGGGCGAACTGCTCACCACCTTCCCGCAGTCGCCGCAGGCCGCGAAGGTGGAACCGGCGGTCAGCTCCACCATCGACAAGGCGGCCAAGGCGATCGGCGGCAGCGACCCCTGCGGCGCCACCCAGAAGGTCACCGGCCTCGGCTCCTTCGCCACCACCCTCTCCGGCAAGGCGCACGGCAGCGCCGCGGCGGCCCTGGCCAAGGACTCCTCGCGTGCGGGCAGCCATGTGGAGTCGGGTACGTACGCGTGCGGCGTGCACCAGTACAAGTCCGGTGACTTCGACACGGCGCTCACCACGATGAACGACTTCACCGGCAAGTACCCGCACGACAAGAACCACGCGCTGGCCCACAAGTTCGCCATCGCCGCGGAGATCGCCAAGGAGGAGGCCCCGGCCGGCAAGCACGTGCCCACGATGGCCTCCGGCGGCAGCATCAAGCTGATCGTCAGCAACGACAGCCCTGACCCGGTGCAGATCCTCTACACCGGCAAGGTCACCGGCAGCTTCACCCTCAAGGCGTGCGGGAGTTGCCACGCCTACTCCAGCGAGGCCAGTGCGCAGGGCAGCGCCTGCCAGGCCAGCGGCAAGCACTACCCGGAGAAGACCATCTACCTGCCGACCGGCACCATCTACTTCCTGCACAAGCCGTCGGGCGATTCGGGCGCCACCTCGCACGCGGACTCCGAGACGCTGCGTTCGGGCAGTTACTACACGGACTGCGCCTACACCGTGTCGTCCTACGGCGGTTTCTGACCGTCCGCGGAACGGAATCCGGACCCCCGGGGCGCCCGACGGCGTCGCCCCGGGGGTCCGACATGCCCCCACCGGGTGACCCGGGGGCGACGCCGACCGCCGCAGGTACTACTCTCAGCCGCCGTACAGGTGTCAGTCGGAAGAGGTACGGCAAGTGGCCGCACATGCATACATCGGGTCGTTCACGTCGGCGGGCGGGCACGGGCTCACCGCCGCCGAGGTCGACCCGGGCACGGGCGCGCTGACCGCGCTCGGCCACACCGCCGAGGTGCGGAACCCGTCCTTCCTCACCGCGTCCGCCGACGGGGGCACGCTCTACGCGGTCGGCGAGACCGATCCGGACGGCACGGCCGCCGCGTTCTCGCTGGCCGACCCGGCCGCCCCCAAGCTGCTCGGCGTCCCCGTGCCGGTCCGCGGCGGCGCGCCGACGCACCTGGCGCTGCACCACGGCCACCTGGTGACCGCCAACTACGCGGCGCCCGGCAGCGTGAGCGTGCTGGCCGTCGAGGACGACGGCGCGCTGGGCGCGGTCCGGTGCGTCCTGGCGCACGAGGGCGACGGGCCGAACCCGCAGCGCCAGGAGGCCCCGCACGCGCACGCGGTGCTGCCCGACCCCAGCGGCCGCTGGCTGCTCAGCGTGGACCTCGGCACGGACTCGGTACGGGTCTGCGAACTCGACCCGGCCACCGGCGAGCTGGAGGTCGAGCGGGAACTCGGCCTGCGCTCCGGCATCGGCCCGCGCCACCTCACCTTCCACCCCGGCGGCGGTCACGCCTACGTGATGAACGAGCTCGACTCGGTCGTCACCGTCTGCCGTTGGGACGCCGACAAGGGCAGCCTCCGGCCGCTCGCCGAGACACGGGTGCTGCCCGACGGCGTCAAGGGCGACAACTACCCCTCGGAGCTGGTGGTCTCGCCCGGCGGCCGGTTCGCGTGGGCAGCCAACCGCGGGCACGACAGCATCGCGGTGCTCGGCATCGACGAGACCGGCGAGCAGGTCGAACTCCTCGACACCGTGAGCTGCGGCGGCGCCTGGCCGCGCCACCTCACCCTCGACCCGTCCGGCACCCGCCTGTACGCCGCCAACGAGCACTCCGGCGACGTGAGCTGGTTCGACGTCGACCCGGCCACCGGCATCCCGAAGCAGACGGGTTCGCTGGCACTGCCCGCGGTGTCCTGCGTGCTGTTCGTCTGACCGACGGCCTACCTGACCGGCGGCCTACCTGACCGGTGGTCGGTCTGACCGGTGGTTCGTCTGACCGGCGGTCGGTCCTGCCGCGCAAGGCGGCCGTCCGCAGGCGCGCGAGCGCCCGCACAGGCGCCTCCTGGAGCGGGGGGGGGGGGGGGGGGGCGCGGGGCGGGGGGGGGGGGGGGGCCGCCCGCCCCCCCCCCCCCCCGGGCGGGGGGGGGCGGGGGCCCCCCGGGGGGGGGGGGGGGGGGGGGGCCCCGGCCGGGGGGGGGGG
>NZ_JBIUYR010000014.1:0-155112 GCF_044744625.1 Streptomyces sp. NPDC087270 | reverse complement strand
CGGGCGTCGCGCGCCCCCGCCGGGCCGCGCGCCGGCGCGCCCCCCCCCCCGGGGGCGGGGGGGGCCCCCCCCCCGCGCCCCCCCCCCCCCCCCCCCCCCCGCCGCTCGCCTCCCAGCGGCCCCGTGACGGGCGGCAGGGGAGCCCCTGTCACTGCTGCTGAGCGCCGCCCTGCTGCACCGGCTGGAGCGCGATGCCCAGCGCCGTCGCGTACTGCGTCACCACGAGCTTGCCGACCGCCGGGTATGGCCCGAGCGCGTCTGCGCCCGAGCAGCCCGCCTCCGCGGCCGCGGTGTGCAGGAGCTGCGGGGCGATCTCCGGGCCGATCAGGCACGGCGCGAGCGCCAGCGTGGAGGAGCCCGAGGACCGCAACTGCTCGGCGGTGCCCGCGATCGCGCCGTCCACGTCCAACGCGGCGGCCAGCACCGGCACCGCGAGCCGCGCGGCCAGCAGCAGCCCGGTCACGCCGGCGGCCTGCGCCGCCTCCTCGCCGCCGACCGTGGCCAGGATGATGCCGTCGGCCGCCGTGGCGACCGTGAACAGCCGGGCGCGGTCGGCGCGGGCCAGGCCCGCCTCCGACAGCCGGACGTGCAGCGCCTCGGCGAGCAGCGGGTGCGGGCCGAGCACGTCGGTCAGCTCCACCTGCGCCTTGCTGTCCACCATCGCCTGCTTGATCCGGCGCAGCACGGCCGCCTCGGGGCCGGCCAGCAGCGGCACCACGACCGCCGAGGTGTCCTCTCCGGGTCGTTCCACCGCCACCTGGTCCAGCACGCCCCGCAGCGACGGGAACTCGTCCAGGTCGCCGTCCTCGCCGTCCACGAAGGCGATCCGGGGGTCGAGCCCGGACAGCTCGGAGCGCGCGATGCTCACGACCTCCTCGGCCAGGCTGAGCGCCGCTGCGGTCGGGGTGCCCGGCACGGCGAGGACCAGCACCGGCGAGCCCTCGGGCGCGCTGAGCGCCTCCGGGCGGCGGTGTCGTCCCGGCTGGCGCGGACGCGGCATTCGAACGGGGAGGCCGGAGGCGGGCCCTGTGGCATTGCTCATGGCGACGCATGCTAACGCCTTGCGCCACCTGCTTGTTCGCCCGGGTGCGAAGGAGGTCAGACCTGTCCAGAAGTGTCCGTTTCACCGGTCACGTTCGGTCAGTGGGCGAGCCCGACCGGTACGGGCGGCGCCGGCCTCACGCGCCCGGGCGGTCCGTCACCGTGAGCAGCCCCGGGTCGAGCGGCAGGGTGAGGTGGCCGTGGTGGGCGGCGCCGGCGATCAGCACCGCGCCGTCCAGCGGGTCGCCCGCCGCCGGCACGAGGGTGGCACCGGGCAGCAGTTCGGCCGCCAGTTCCCGCAGCGGCCCCAGCAGCGGCTCGCCCGTCCTGAACAGCCCGCCGGCCAGCGCCACGTCCACCGGGCCGGTGCCGGGCCGTACGGCGGCGGCCGACTCCAGGATGTGCCGCGCCGCCTGCCGCAGGATTCCGGCGGCCACCGGGTCGTCGCCCGCGTGGCGCGCCACCTGCGGGGCGAACGAGGCGAGCACCGCCGCCCGGTCCGGCCGCGGGTAGAGCCGGCCCGGCATCGCGTCCAGCGGCCCGAACTGCTTCTCGGCCGCGGCCAGCAGCGCCGGCGAGCCGCCGGCGCGCCCGTCGTGGGCGCGCATCGCCGCGTCCAGGCCGGCCCGGCCGATCCAGGCGCCGCCGCCGGCGTCGCCCAGCAGATGGCCCCAGCCGTCCGCGCGGCGCCAACCGCCGTCGTCCGCCGAGGTGCCGAGCGCGATCATGCCGGTGCCCGCGGCCACGACCACGCCGGGGCGCAGCCCGAGCGCGCCCGCGTACGCCGTCACGGCGTCGCCGGCCAGCGCCAGGCGCCGTA
This sequence comes from Streptomyces sp. NPDC087270, assembly GCF_044744625.1. Lineage (NCBI taxonomy): Bacteria > Bacillati > Actinomycetota > Actinomycetes > Kitasatosporales > Streptomycetaceae > Streptomyces > Streptomyces sp. NPDC087270. Next base: position 153,251 of record NZ_JBIUYR010000014.1, on the reverse strand, counting down.
CCCCGAAGGCGTCGGCGAGGGCGTCCGGCAGGCGGTCGCGCAGGTCGTCGCCGAGGGTGGCCATCCCGGCCGCGCCGACGCAGGCGGCCGCGATCCGCCGCGCCCCGGCGGCGGCCATCAGCCCCTCGACGAGCGGCAGGACGCGCTCCAGCAGGCTCGCCGCGTCGATGCCGCGCGGCCCGGTGACGGCGGGGCGGTCGGCGGCGGCAACGGTCGCCACGGAGGTGTCCACGGTGGCGGGCGCCCCGGTCCGGTCCGCCGACCGCGTGGGGCCGGTGACCGCGTCGGCGGGCGCGAGGGACACCCGCACGCCGGAGCCGCCGGAGTCGACGCCCAGCACCCAGGAGGGGCCGGTGTCGGAGGAGGAGTGCCGCACGCCTCAGCCGAGCCCGCGCGAGTCCTGCTTGAGCGCGGTGTCCACGGTGAGCGCGGACGCCACGACCATGCTCAGCAGCGGGTCGGCGAGCTGCCGGTGGATCTGCAGCACGTAGTTGTCGGCCGTGGTGAACATCGTCTTGGCCAGACCTTCCCAGGTCTTGGTGATCCGGCCGATCTCGGTGTCGGTGTGGTCCACGATGGCGAAGTTCCAGGCCCGCCAGTTCTCGGCCTTGATCGCACCTATCTGCTGGCCGTTGTACATGAAGCCGAACTTGATCTTGCCGAAGGCGTTCTGCTGGACGATCTCGCCCAGCGGCTCGCCGTTCGCCCGGTGCACCAGCACCTTGGACTTGATGAACTTCGCCGGGCGGGTGAGCACCAGGTGCGGCTGGCCCTGGGCGTCCCGCACCTCCAGCTTGTGGGTGAGGAACTGGTCCACGCTGGAGACGAACCGCAGCACCTTCTTGGCGGTGCTCTGGCCGACCTCCACCACCGAGCCCAGGGTGCGGCCGTTCTGGTCGAAGACGGTGTACTCGTTGACCAGCTCGATCAGCTTGGCCTTCTGGTTCACCACGAGCACCGGCTCGGTGAACAGGGTGCCGCCGCCGTAGCCGGGCGACATCACACCGGCCTGGCCCTGGACCTGGTGCTGGATCTTCGACGGGTCGGGCGTGCGGCTGACGTCCAGCTCCCAGGCGTTGCCGCCCTCCTGCTTGGGCGCGCCCTGCTGGCCCGGGACCTGGCCGGGGTTGGTGTGCTCGGTCCACTGGGCGCCGTCCCAGTACCGGAGCAGATTCGGAGTGCCCTGCGGGTCGGCGTACCAGCCGGCCGGGGTGTTGGAGTGCGTCGTCACCCGGGCAGACTACCGTGGGGCGCGGCTCAGGGCAGTTGCCAGTTCACCGGTTGGGCGCCCTGCTGCGCCAGCAGATCGTTGGCGCGGCTGAAGGGGCGCGACCCGAAGAAGCCCCGGTCCGCCGACATCGGCGACGGGTGCGCGGACTCGATCGCGGGCAGCTCGCCCAGCAGCGGCCGCGCGTTGCGCGCGTCGCGGCCCCACAGGATCGACACCAGCGGGCGGCCGCGGCCGGCCAGCGCCCTGATCGCCTGCTCGGTCACCTGCTCCCACCCCTTGTCGCGGTGCGCGGCCGGGCGGCGCGGCGCCGTGGTCAGCGCCCTGTTGAGCAGCAGCACGCCCTGCTGCGTCCAGGGCGTCAGGTCGCCGTTGGACGGCCGGGGGGCGCCGATGTCGCCGTGCATCTCGCGGAAGATGTTCTCCAGGCTGCCCGGCAGCGGCCGCACGTCCGGCGCCACCGAGAAGCTCAGGCCGACCGCGTGTCCCGGTGTCGGATACGGGTCCTGGCCGACGATCAGCACCTTCACCTCGTCGAAGGGCTGCTGGAACGCGCGCAGCACGTTCGCCCCCGACGGCAGGTAGGTGCGGCCGGCGGCGATCTCGGCCCGGAGGAAGTCCCCCATCGCCGCGATCCGGTCCGCCACGGGTTCGAGCGCCTTCGCCCAGCCCGCCTCGACGATTTCGTGCAACGGTCGCGCAGTCACGGTCCGTCACTCTACTGGCTCAACAGCCGTGCCGTGTACCGGAGTCCGCGATCAAGGTGCCAGGTGCCGGGCCCGTTCCCAGGTGCCGGGCCCCGGTCAGGAGCCCTCGACGGCGCGGGCGGTCCCGGACCGGTCCTGCTGGTCGCGCGGGTCCTGCGGGCAAGGCGGCGAGCCCGCCTGCCAGTTCAGGCCGTACCGCTGGAACAGCTCCGCCCGCAGCCGGGCCACCGGCATCGGCGCCCCCGGCAGCAGCAGGGCCACGGTCGCGCCCATCAGCAGTGCCCGCAGCAGCCGGTACTCCTCCTGCGGCGCCTGCGCGCCCCACCGCGTCACCGCCAGCTCCAGCAGCGCCGCCAGCCGCTGCTGCTCCGGGCACTGGATGAAGCCCTCGTCCGCGAGTATCTGGGCCATGTGGATGCGCATCAGCTTGGTGTGCGTGACGGTCAGCCCGAGGATGGCGTCGATCGCCCGCGCCAGCACCTCGTCGCCGTCGGCCGGGGCCGGCTCCGCGTCCAGCGCCGCGGTCAGCTCCTGGTTCATCAACCGGTGCACCGCGGACTGCACCAGCGCGCGCTTGCCCGAGTAGTAGTACGACACCAGGCCGCGGGCGGAACCGGCCCGTCGCGTGATGTCGGCCAGCGTCGTGGCCTCGTAGCCGCGCTCCTCGACCAGTTCGACGGTCGCCTGCAGGAGGCGATCGATCGAACGCTGACGCATCGCTTCATTGACCGATGCGCTACGAGGGGACATGATGAACTCCTGCGTTGACTGGCTGCGAGCCAATATACTCAACGCGGCTCGCCGGGCCAGATGGATGGCGGGTGTACGGGGATCGGGCGCCGGCTCCGGCGACACGGGGGATCGCCGGAGCGGGCGCCCGATGTACTCCCTACGGCTCGTGCCGCTCCGGCTCCCGGTGAGCGCTTTCCGCACGGTCCGGCTCCGTACCGACGGGCTCCGTACCGACAGGCTCCGCAGGGTCCGGCTCCGTACCGACGGGCGGGTCCAGCACGGCGAGCAGCGCGTCGGGCCGGTCCGCGACCGGCAGCGGGTCCACCAGCAGGAACCGGCAGCCCAGGGCCGCCGCGCCGCCGTCGGCCGCCGCGTTGTCCCCGACCATCACCGCTTCCCGCACCGCGTCGCCGGTGACGCCGAGCGCCTCCAGCGCCACCTGGAACAGCCGTGGGTCCGGCTTCTGCACTTCGTGCTCGTAGCTGAGCACGAAGGCGTCGATGTCGTCCGCCACGCCGTGCACCCGGAAGATCGGGCGCAGGTCCCAGCCGATGTTGCTCACCACCGCCACCGGCACCCCGCGCTCGCGCAGCCCGGCCAGCACCTGGGCGGTGTCCGGATACGGCTGCCACGCCGCGGGGGTGCGGTGCCGTTCGTACAGCGCGTCGTGCACGTCCCACGGCAGCCCCGCCGCGCGGGACAGGGCCGTGTACGCCTCCCGGTGCAGCTCCGCGGTCAGGTCCCGCGCCTGCCACACCTCGACCAGGTCCGCCGGCACCGCGGTGGGCGACTGCCCGCCGGGCTGCGCGCCGACCCGCTCCAACTCCTGTGCGTACTTGATGACTTCGTCGTCCGCGACCTCGATGCCCTCGGCCGCGAGCGCGCCCCTGAGCCATCGCTCGCAGGGCTCGATCCGGAACAGGGTGCCCGAGAAATCGAACATGACCGCCTTGATGGTGCCTCCCCGGTAGTGGTCGCTCGGCTCCAGCATTCCAGACGCGTTCCGGGGCGGTTCGGGTGCACGGTGTGTTTTCGGACGGCCGGGCCGGCGGGGCGGGTCGCCGCACCCGGCAGGTCAGGTCAGGGCGTGCAGGCCGGGGCCGAAGGTGATGATCAGGGGGACGGCCGGGACCAGCAGCGACAGGACGGTCAGCCGCAGCCGTTGCGCGACGGGGAGCCGCGGGACCGGTGCCAGCAGGCGGTTGACGCGGCCGGGGAGTTCGGCGAGCGGCCCGGGGGAGGGACCGAAGACCCCGCGCGGCTCGTTGAGTTCGACCAGCGCGAGGGCGGTGGTGAGGCGGCCGAACCGGCGCGACGCGGTGTCGTCGGCGGCGAGTTCGATCAGGTGGTGGACCTGGTCGCGGAAGGCGGCGAAGACGGGGACCTGGGGGAACCCGCCGGCGAGCGCGCCCGCGCAGTGCAGCAGGAGGTCGTGCCGGGCGCGGGCGTGGCCCTGCTCGTGGGCGATGACGGCGTCGAGTTGGCGTCCCTTGAGCCGGCCGAGCGCGGCCGTGGTGATCACCAGTCGCGGCTCCGCGCCGGACAGCCACCACGCGTCGGAACGGGGGTCCTCCAGCACCACCAGCCGCTCGCCGGGCGGCACGGACTCGCCGGGCAGCCGGGGCGCGCGCACCTGGAGTTCGGCCCGGCGGGAGCGCCGCCGGCCCCGGGCGGTGCGCACCTCGCGGGTGAGCATCGCCGCGGTCCACACGCCGCCGAGCGCGAGCAGGACCGCGAGCGCGCCGGCCCACCGGCCGTATCCGGGCAGCCCGTAGGCGTCCTCGACGCCGCGCGGCGCGAACGCGAAGACGTGGCCGCGGACCGCCACCCAGGCGGCCGAGGCGGTGAGCGCCATCGCCGACACGCAGCACAGCAGCACCGCGGCGACCACGCACTGCCACACCCACAGGGCGAGTACCGGCTCGCGCTCGGGCCAGTCGGCACGTGCGAGCAGACGCGGCGCCGTCGCCGCCGCCAGTGCGCCGAGAACCAGCAGCACGAACGGGACCGTCATGCTGATCACCCTAGGAGTCGCCTTGCTCACAGGGACGTGGCAGCGCGCCGATGTGACGCACGACTCACCGGGTCCGCGCGGCCGTCGGGACCGGCCGGGCCGCGCGGCTCACATGACGAGCAGCATGACGACCATGCCCAGCGCCATCGAGACCCGGCAGGCGACGGCCACCTCGGGGGCGTGCCGCAGCTGTACCCGCCCGCGCGACGGCGCGTGTGGCGACGGTCCGGGTGAGGCTCCGCCCGATGGCGCGGCGGCCGGTCCGGCGACCGTGGCAGCGACCGTCGCGGCGCCGGGTATCAACCCGCCGGGCGCCGCAACGGGCACGGGCGCGTACGCGAGCCGTACGCCCGTACGCAGCACGTAGACCGCGAAGTAGAGGAGGAACAGGCCGGTCAGCGCGGAGCTGCCCGCGCCGCCCATCACCATGGTGTGCCCCGCCCCGGACGGCGCGGCCCGCGCCATGGCGAACGCCATGTAGACCATGGCGGCCGAGCAGACCACGTGGTGCACCCGGTGGCCCGAGGGGTGCCGGCCGGGGAGCACGGCGCGCAGCGCGGCCATCGCGTAGACGACGGCGAAGACGGGGGCGGCCCAGCGGTGCGGGTCGAGCACGGAGACCGGCACGGCCATCACCGCCATGCCGGCGCCCATCACCGCCTCGTCTTTGTCCTCGGCGCGCACCAGGCACGACACGGCGGCGGCCGCGCTCAGCGCCACGAGGAGCCATGCGACCAGCAGCGGTTCGCGCATCGGTGATCCCCCTCCCGTCCGCCCTGCTCCGAGCCGTGCCGAGCCGCCCCGACCGGCACGCCCACTCCACCCCGGCACAGCCGCGGCCCGGTCCCGTCCGGTCCGCCTGTCCGTTCGGGTCCTACCCGGCCAGGCGGGCGCGCAGCCGAGCGCACGGGATCGCCCGGGGGAGTGCGCCGGACCGGCGCGCGCCCCCTCGGCGGGGGCGGCGCCACGCGCGGGGGTGCCGCCCGCCGGCCGGCGCACGGGCCTCGGCGACGGTGGCCGCCTTCGGTAGCCTGACCGGCATGGACACCGCATCCCTCAGCTTCCGCCCCGCGACCCCCGCCGACGTGACCGAGCTCGTGGCCCTGGTCGAGTCCGCCTACCGCGGCGACACCAGCCGAACCGGGTGGACCACCGAGGCGGACCTCATCGAGGGGCAGCGGACCGACCCGCAGGGCGTGCTGGACGTGGTGGAGAAGCCGGACGGCATGATGCTGGTGGTCGAGCGCGACGGTGAACTGGTGGCCTGCTGCCAGCTCGAACACCGCGGCCTGCACGCCTACTTCGGCATGTTCGCGGTCCGCCCCTCGCTCCAGGGCGCCGGCCTCGGCAAGGTGATCATCGCCGAGGCCGAGCACGTCGCCGCGAAGGAGTGGGGCGTGTCCGAGATGCACATGACGGTGATCAGCGCCCGCGAGGAGCTGATCGCCTGGTACGAGCGCCGCGGCTACTCCCGCACCGGCGAGATGTCGCCCTTCCCCTACGGCCAGGAGCGGTTCGGCCGCCCCACCCGCGACGACCTGGAGTTCGAGCTGCTGACGAAGCGGCTCGGCTGACCGCGGCCGCCTGCCGTACGGCCTCGGTCCGGCGCCGCGCTCACAGCCGCCCGGCCGCCGTGATGCGCCGCAGGAAGTCCTGGGTACGCCGCTCGCGGGGGGCGCCGAAGACCTCGGCGGGGGTGCCGCGCTCCAGGATCACCCCGCCGTCGAGGAAGCACACCTGGTCGGCGACCTCGCGGGCGAAGGCCATCTCGTGGGTGGCGATCACCATCGTCATGCCCTCCTCCTTGAGGTCACGGACCACCGCGAGCACCTCGCCGACCAGTTCCGGGTCGAGCGCGGCGGTGATCTCGTCGAGGAGCAGCAGGCGCGGCCGGGTCGCGACCGCCCGCAGCAGCGCGACCCGCTGCTGCTGGCCGCCGCTGAGCCGGTCCGGGTACTCGCGGGCGCGGTCGGCCAGGCCGAGCCGCTCCAGCAGTTCCCGGGCCCGGGCCTCGGCCTGCGGGCGCGGCTCCTTGTGCACGCGGCGGGGCGCGAGGGTGATGTTGTCCAGCACCGTCATGTGCGGGAAGAGGTTGTACGCCTGGAAGACGACGCCGATCCGGCGCCGTACGTCGTCGACGTCGGTGCGCGGGTCGGTGATGTCCTCGCCGTCCAGGAAGATCGCGCCGTCGTCGACGTCCTCCAGCAGGTTCGCGCAGCGCAGCAGCGTGGACTTGCCCGAGCCGGACGCGCCGATCAGCGCGGTGACGGTGTGCGCGGGCACGTCGAGCGCGATGTCGCGCAGCACCACGGTGTCGCCGTAGGTCTTGCGGACGGCCTCCAGCCGCAGCACGGGTTCGGCGCCCAACGCGGGTTCAGCCCCGGGTACGGGTACGGGTACGGGTGCGGCGGCCGGCCGTCCACCCGCGTCGCCGGGCCCGTCCCCCAGGCCCGTCGCCCCGATGTCCTTCGCCCCACCGGGGTGCACCCCGGCTTCCTTCGCCCCGCCGGTCTTCGCCTTGCCGGTCTCGGCCCCGCCGGTCTTCGGCCCGTCCGCCGGGCGGCCTTCCGCGCTCATACCGCGCCTCCTTGCGACTGCCGCCGGTTCATCCGCGCGGCCACCCAGTCGGTGAAGCGCGTCATGGGGATGGTGATCGCCACGAAGATCAGGCCCGCGATGACGTAGGGCGTGTAGTTGAAGTCGCGGCTGGCGATGATCTGCGCGGCGTAGACCGCGTCCACCGCGCCGCCGATCGAGACCAGGCCGGTGTCCTTCTGCAGGGAGACCAGGTCGTTGAGGAGCGGGGGCACCACCCGGCGGACGGCCTGCGGCAGCACGACGTAGCGCATCGCCTGGGCGTTGCTGAGGCCGAGCGAGCGGGCGGCGGCGCGCTGGCTGGGGTGCACGCTCTCGATGCCCGCGCGGAACACCTCGGCCACGTAGGCGGTGTAGGTCAGGCAGAGCGCGAACGCGCCGAGCAGCACGGGGTTGTTGGTCACCCCGGTCAGCCGCAGCGCGGGGATGCCGAAGACGCACAGCAGGATGCAGATGATCAGCGGCAGCCCGCGGAAGAAGTCCACGTAGGCCGTCGCCAGGGCGCGGACGGGGAAGAACACCGGGCCGCGCAGGGTGCGCAGCAGCGCCATCAGCAGCCCGGCGACCAGGACGACCGCGCCGCACACCGCCAGCAGCCGCAGGTTCAGCCACAGGCCGTGCAGGATCGGGTGGAGGGAGATCCGCGCGTAGTGGGCGTCGAAGAACGTCTGCCGGGTGCGGTCCCAGCCGGGCGAGTTGACGATCAGTGCGTACAGCACGGCGGCCGTCGCCAGGGTGCTGGCCGTGGCGACGGCGAACGCGCGGCGGGTGCGGGTGCGCCGGTAGCGCTCCCGGGCGATCCGCCGCGCCGAGGGGCGGTACTCGTCAGGGGCACTCGTCGTACCGCCGTCGAGGTCCCGCGCCGCGGCCGGTGGCGCGGGCGCGGCGACGTCCCCGCCGCCGCGCTCCGGCCCGTCCTGGACGGTCACTTGAGCACCGGGGCGTTCACCGCGTCCGACAGCCACTTCTTCTCCAGCGCGGCGAGCGTGCCGTCCTTGCGCAGCGCCGTGACCGCCTGCGAGACGCACGGCGTGAGCTTGCTGCCCTTGTCCAGCACCAGCCCGAACTGCTCCGGTGCGGTGCCCGTGGTGGAGAACTGCCCGATCACCTTGGCGTCGGTGACCTGGGCGCCGGTGACGTAGAAGGCGGTGGGCAGGTCGACCACGATGCCGTCCACCTGGCCGTTCTTGAGGGCGGCCACCGCGAGGTCGTTGCGCTGGAAGACCGCGGGCTGCTTGGTGGGCTTCACCAGGTCGTCGATGACATCGAGGCTGGTGGTGCCGACCTGGGCGCCGAGCTTCGCGTTCTTCAGGTCGGCCAGCGAGTGCGCCCCGGCGATCTTCGAGCCCTTGGGCGCGACGACCGCCTGCCGCACGTCGTAGTAGCCGGGGGAGAAGTCCACCGTCTTGCGGCGCTCGGGGGTGATCGAGACCTGGTTGATGTCCACGTCGAAGTTCTTGGCACCCGGGGAGAAGGCGCTGTTGAACGGCACCTTCTGCCAGACCACCTGGTCGCCGGTGTAGCCGAGTTGCTTCGCCACCGCATAGGCGACGGCCGACTCGTAGCCCTTGCCGTTGGACGGCTTGTCGTCGACGAACCAGGGGTCGTACGCCGGGTTGTCGGTGCCGACGGTGAACTTGCCCGCGGTGCGGGTGGCGAGCCCGCCGGGGCTGCACGCGCCGGCGGTCGTGCCGGAGGCGCTGCCGGACGGCGAGGACGCCGCCGAGGAGTCGCCGTCGTCCTGCGGGGAGCAGGCGGCCAGGGCCAGGGTGAGCAGGGCGGCCGCGGCGAGGGCCGCGCGATGACGGGACGGGAGGATCGCGGGACGCATGGCGGGACCTTGGCACCCGGTGGGCCGATCTGTCCACGCCATTCGGCACTCCGTCCGGATGCCGGACCTTTGTGTCCGCGGTGTTTCCGGCCGTACGCGGTCGGTCGCGATGTCATCGCGTCAGGTGACCGCTGACGGCTGACGGCTTAGGGATCATGCCTTACGCCGTATGGCTGACGCCTTACGGCGCCGAGACTCCGTCCGCCGGTGCGCGGTCGCGGCCCAGCGCGGGCGGCAGGTCGGTGGCGGCGCCGTCCAGGCCCAGCGCGCGGGTCAGCGCCCAGTCCTGCGGGGTGTTGACGCTCCAGGCCATGACGGCGATCCCGGCCGCGTGGCAGCGGCTTACGACGTCGAGGGTGAGCTGGGTGAGGTCGAGGCTGACCAGGCGGGCGCCGACGGCCTGGGCGCGCGGCACGATGTCCGGGCCGAGGTCGCTCGCGACGAGCACGGTGGCGACCTCGGGCAGCAGGGTGTGGATCTCGGCGAGGGCGTCGTCGTGAAAGGACAGCACGCTGACCCGGCCGGTCTCGTCGCGCTCGCGCAGCACCGAGGCGAGCACCCTTGCGGCCGCGGTGTCCTTGATCTCGGCCTGGATCGGGCACGTCACGCGGTCCAGGACCTCCTCGAAGACCGGTACGCCCTCGCCCTGCCCCGCGTCCAGGCGGCGGATCTCGGCGAGGGTGAGGTCGCGGATCGGGCCGGCGCCGTCGGTGGTGCGGTCGACCGAGGCGTCGTGCATGACGACCAGGGCGCCGTCCTTGCTCAGGTGCAGGTCCAGTTCGACCTGGTCCACGCCCTCGCGCTCCGCGCGGCGGAAGGACCGCAGGGTGTTCTCCGGCTCGACGCCCATGACCCCGCGGTGGCCCACGGTGAGGAAGCTCATGAGGGCACCCTAGTGCCACCGTCCGGCCTGCCGGCCGACCGCCCCGGCGCCCCCTGAGCGGCCTGGCGGACGCCGCCCCCGGCGCCGCCACGACGCCCGCCCCGGGCTCGTCCCGGACGGCCCTCCCGGGTGCCGCCACGGGTCTCGGCCCGGCCTTGCCGCGCCCCGGGCACACCTCGGCGCTCACCGCAACTTTTAGCGCCCCATCCTGGAGTCGAGCCGTAAAAACTACGGCCTTCGGCGGCCTTGACCGCACAATCTCAAGGAAGTGGCCTTGAAGACGGGGCCCGGCCATGGCTACGCTGTTCGCACGACAGTTTCTTTTGTGGAGGAGGGGTCATGGGCGAAGTTCTTTCGTCGAAGGTGGCGACCGGAGGCGGGATATCCGGCGAAGGCGTGCTCGGACACCCCCAGTGGCCCGTGCTGAAGCAGGCGGTCGAGGCGATCAGGCCCTGGCAGCGCAAGGACGGTTCGATCGACTTCGACGCCGAGGACGCGCCCACCCGTGACGACGCCGCCCGCACGCTCGGCCGCGTCGTCGACGCCCTCGAACAGCTCGCCCCGCTGCTGCCGCACGACGAGGCGTACCACCGCGCCCTGACCACCGACCTGCGCCACTGGGCCGACGGCGGCTTCGCCGTACCCGACTTCCTCGACTCGCTGCTGGCCTTCCAGCCCGCCGCCGACCGGCGCGACGGCCTCCAGCACCTGGTCGTCTTCCCGATGTACACCCAGAACGGCAACCCGGACCGCAACCTCGAAGCGGTCGTCTTCCGGGTGGTGTGGCCGGAGTGGCTCGCCGAGCTGGAGCGCACCCGCTACGACAACCCGCAGTTCGTGCCGATCACCTTCGAGGACTTCACCCCGGGCTACGACACCAACTCCGCGGTGCTCTTCCCCGAGACCGTCGCCGTGCGCAAGGCGCCCGACCGCTGGACCTGGGGCGCGATCTTCTGCGACCGCGAGGCCGCCCGCTTCCGCGCGGTCACCTCCGCCGCCGTGGACACCCTCGGCCTCGACCTGCCCGAGGACGCCGCCCGCCTGGTCGACGACCAGGAGCTCGCCCAGCAGACCTACGTGCTGTGGGACATGATCCACGACCGCACCCACAGCCACGGCGACCTGCCGTTCGACCCGTTCATGATCAAGCAGCGCGCCCCGTTCTGGATGTACGGCCTGGAGGAGCTGCGCTGCGACCTGACCACCTTCAAGGAGGCGGTCAAACTCCAGGCCGAGGGCCACCCGATGGGCCTGGGAGTGCAGTACGCGATCCTCTTCGACCGGCTCTTCCGCTTCCCGGTCACCGGCGAGCGCGTGCGCAACTACGACGGCCTCGGCGGCCAGCTGCTCTTCGCCTACCTGCACAAGCACGACGCCGTCCGCTGGACGGACAACACCCTGCACATCGACTGGGAGCGCGCGCCCCAGGTCACCACGCAACTGTGCGGCGAGATCGAGACGCTCTACCGCGACGGCATCGACCGGCCCAAGCTCGTGCACTGGCTGGCCGCCTACGACCTGGTCGCGACCTACCTCTCGCCGAACCCCGGCTCGGTCTGGGCCAAGGGCGCGGACGCCCTGGACCTCTCGCTCCCGCCGCGCAAGCTGGTGGACGACGTGCTGCCGGACGAGTTTCCGCTCAGCATGTTCTACGAGGCCCTTGCGAAGAAGCTCCGCGAGACGATTGCCTCGACCCGGGGCATCACCGGGAACAGCGCGCTGCGAGGTGCCGCGTGACCGGTGCAGGCGAGGAGGCGGAGATGACGACCGACACGTACACAGGCGGGCTCGACGGCGCGGTGATCGCGGTCGCGGGCGCGGCGGGACCGGCCGGACGGGCCGTGCTCCAGCGGCTGGCCAGGGCCGGCAGCCATGTGGTCGCGGCCGACGCGGACCCCGAGCGGCTGGCGCAGGCGGTCGACGCCGCGCGCTACGACGCGGGCGGCGCCGACATCACCGGCGAGGTGGTGGACCTGCTGGACCTGGAGGCCGCGCAGGACTGGGCCGGCCGGATCGAGAAGGACCACGGCCGGGTCGACGGCCTGGTGCACCTGGTCGGCGGATGGCGCGGCTCCGCGTCCTTCCCCGAGACCGAACTCGCCGACTGGGACGTGCTGCACGACCTGCTGGTGCGCACCGTCCAGCGCACCACCCTCGCCTTCCACGACGGCCTGCTGCGCAGCCCCGGCGGCCGGTACGTCCTGATCAGCGCGGCCGGCGCCAGCGCGCCCACGGCCGGCAACGCGGCGTACGCCGCCGCCAAGGCCGCCGCCGAGGCGTGGACGCTGGCCATGGGCGACTCGTTCCGCAAGCTCGGCGGTGACGCCCCCAGCGCGGCGGCCACCGTACTGGTGATCAAGGCCCTGGTGCACGATGAGATGCGGGCCCAGCGCCCCAACGCCAAATTCGCCGGCTTCACCGACGTGCGCGACCTCGCCGAGGCCATCGCGGACGTGTGGAACGCAAGCCCTCAGCAAGTGAACGGGACCCGACAGTGGCTGACGCCCCGACCGTGACCGAGTCCACCGACCCCACCTCCACCCCCACCGGCGACACCGACGCCATACGGCGCCACGACCCGGGCACCCGGGGCTTCGCCAGCGACAACTACGCCGGGGTGCACCCCGAAGTGCTGGCCGCACTCGCCCTGGCCAACGGCGGCCACCAGGTGTCCTACGGCGCCGACGCGTACACCGACCACCTCCAGGAGCTCTTCCGCGGCCACTTCGGCCCGACCGCCGAGGTCTTCCCGGTCTTCAACGGCACCGGCGCCAACGTCACCTCCCTCCAGGCGGTCACCGAGCGCTGGGGCGCGGTGATCTGCGCGGAGTCCGCGCACATCAACGTCGACGAGTGCGGCGCGCCCGAGCGGGTCGGCGGCCTGAAGCTGCTCACGGTGCCCACGGAGGACGGCAAGCTCACCCCCGAGCTGATCGACCGGCAGGCGTACGGCTTCGACGACGAGCACCGCGCGCAGCCGCAGGTGGTGTCGATCACCCAGAGCACCGAGCTGGGCACCTGCTACACCCCGGAGGAGATCAAGGCGATCTGCGACCACGCCCACGCGCTGGGCATGGCCGTGCACATCGACGGCGCCCGGATCGCCAACGCCGCCGCGAGCCTGGGGCAGCCGCTGTCCAGCTTCACCACCGACGCGGGCGCGGACATCCTGTCGGTCGGCGGCACCAAGAACGGCCTGCTGCTCGGCGAGTGCGTGGTCGTGCTCAACCCCGAGCGGGTCCGCGCGCTCAAGCACCTGCGCAAGCTGTCCATGCAGCTCGCGTCCAAGATGCGCTTCGTGTCCGTGCAGTTCGAGGCGCTGTTCGCCGGCGACCTGTGGCTGCGCAGCGCCTCGCACGCCAACGCGATGGCCCGCCGCCTGGAGCGCGCGGTGCGGGACATCGACGGGGTGACGGTCACCCAACGGGTCCAGGCCAACGCGGTGTTCGCGCTGCTGCCCCGCGAGGTCAGCGAGCGGTTGCAGAAGCGCTACCGCTTCTACTTCTGGGACGAGGCGACCGGCGAGGTGCGCTGGATGTGCTCCTTCGACACCACCGAGGAGGACGTGGACGGCTTCGCCGCCGCGATCGCCGAGGAGATGCGAGCCGGATAGCGCATGAATATGCGTAGCTTCGTAAAGTGATTGATCGAGAGGTCGGTGGCTCCGTAGGCTCCTCCAGCATGGAACCCATCCCGGAAACCACCGACCTCTCCGCGTATCTCGGCGCCGACGAGGTGCTCGACCACGACCACCCGCAGGTCCGGCAGACCGCCGCGCTGCTGCGCTCCGCCGCACCCACGCCGTATGGGTATGCGAAGGCCGCGTACGACTACGTGCGCGACGAGGTGCCGCACTCCTTCGACAGCGGCGACGACCGCGTCAGCTGGCGCGCCTCCGAGGTGCTGCGCACCCGCAACGGGATCTGCTACGCCAAGTCCCACGCCCTGGCCGCCCTGCTGCGCGCCGAGGGCATCCCCGCGGGGCTGTGCTACCAGCGCCTCACCGAGGACGACGGCCGGCCGGTCGTGCACGGGCTCGTCGCGCTGCTGCTGCCCGGCGGCGACCGCTGGACCCGGCAGGACCCGCGCGGCAACAAACCCGGTGTCGACGCCCACTTCTCCCTCGGCCGGGAGCGGCTGGCCTTCCCCGTGCGGCCCGAGAGCGGCGAGTACGATTACCCGACGGTGTACGCGGCCCCGCCCGCAGCGGTGCTCGCCGCGCTGCGGGAGTCCGCCGACCGTACGGAACTGGCGGCACGGCTGCCGACCGCGCTGGAGTGAGACCGGCGGTCCCGGACCCCGGCCGGTCCCCGCTCAGGCGGCCGTGGCCCGCTTCAGCAGCAGGTACATCTCGCAGCCCAGGCAGTAGGCGAACACCGCGTTGAGGAAGGCGGCGGCCAGCGCGCACGCGGCGGCCGCCAGGCCCAGCCACTGCGGCCCGACCAGGTAGCCGATGGTGCCGAGCACCGCGAAGAACAGCCCGACGGCCTGCGCGAAACGCGGCGGCGCCGCGTCCTCCGTCGCGGTCGGCGGCCCGAGCCGCGGCCGGAGCAGGACCCGGAACGCCCATCCGTAGGGCGACCTGGACACGCCGGCCGCCGCGCCGACGGCGAAGACGACCGCCTGCGCCGCCAGCAGCCAGCCGCTGCCGGTGACCAGCACCACCGCGAGGACCACCGTGGTCACCGCGGCACCGAAGCGGGGCCCTCGTACATCGATCTGCATGGCTGGAATCATCGCCCAAGGACGGCGTGCCGCACCCACGGGAATCATTGCGGTCGCGTGAACGCTGCCCACGGTGGGCTTGCCGGCGTGGCCGGCGGGCCCGTAGGCACGTGGTGCGAGGACGCCCGCGGCGCGAGGGACGCGACGGGGCACGAACGAACGACGAGGGAGGCGCGACCGCCGTGACCGGACTGATCGTCTGCCTGGCCGTGCTCGTGGCCGCGAGTGGCTACGGGATCGTGCACCGGCGCCGGGACGGGAGGATCAGGGTGCGGGCCAAGGACGGCGGGCAGCGGCTGACGGCCGACGACCTCGGGGAGCCGCTGGGGGAGCGGGCCACGCTGGTGCAGTTCTCCAGCGCCTTCTGCGCGCCCTGCCGCGCCACCCGGCGGGTGCTGGGTGAGGTGGCGGGCATGGTGGACGGCGTGCGGCACGTGGAGATCGACGCCGAGGCGCATCTCGAACTGGTGCGGCGGCTGGACGTGCTGAAGACCCCGACCGTGTTCGTGCTCGACGCGCAGGGCGCGGTGGTGCGCAGGGCGGCAGGACAGCCGCGTACGGCCGACGTGATCGCCGCGCTGGGCGCCGCGGTCTGAGCGCGGGGGTCTGAGCGCGGGGGTCCGCGGACGGCGTTCCGCGGTCTGAACGCGGGTTCTGAGCGCGGGGGGTCTGGGCGCGGCGGTCCGCGGACGCCGTTCCGCGGGCGGCGGCGGTGAGCCGGAGCGCGGTCGGCGGCGGCGGGGGCCGGGCCGGTCGCGGGGGCGGCATCGGGTCGCTTTGGCACCCGTCCGGCGCGACGCGGGGACGGTGTGACGGTCCTTGCATCTGCCCGTGTGCTCTTGACGGTTGACGCCGCGAATCGTCAGTCTGACGTGATGTCCCGTGACTCGCCGCAGAGCCCTCCTGCCGCTGCCGCATCCGGCCGACACGCCCGCGTGTGCCGCCCGGTCCGCTGAGCACCGCCGCCTCCCAGCCCCGACGGTCGGCCCGGCCCGAGGGGCCGCCGCCCCGCCCGCTCGCCGCGGAAGGACGTACCCACCCGTGACCGCAACGCACGACCTCGCCTCGGCCGGCCCGGACGTCCCCGACCTCGACCCGGACGTCTTCCGCTCGGTCTTCCGCCGCCATGCCGCAGGCGTCGCCGTGGTCACCGCGCAGGGCGTGCGCGGTCCGGTCGGCTTCACCGCGACCTCGCTCGTCTCGGTGGCCGTCGAACCCCCGCTGTTCTCCTTCGGCGTCAGCGTCGGGTCCTCCTGCTGGCCGGCGCTGTCCACCGCCGAGCACGTCGGCGTGCACGTCCTCGGCGACCACCAGCGCGAACTCGCCGCGGTCTTCGCCCGCTCGGGGGCGGACCGGTTCGGGCCGCCGACCGGCTGGTCGCCCGGCCCGCACGGAGTGCCGCTGCTCGACGGCGTGGCCGCCTGGCTGGTCGGCCGGGTGGTGGGTCGGGTGCCGGCCGGCGACCACCGGATCGTGGTGGCCCGGGCCGTCGCCGGCGACCCGCACGGGCCGGGCGGGCCGCTTGTCCACCATCAGGGCGGGTACCACCGGTTGTTCCACTGAACGGGACAGGTGGGCGCGTCGGGCACGTCACAGTTCAAGGGCCTTGCGCGTGGGTAGGTACCTCTGTGTACTGACGAGTAATATATTCGGCGGGGTAGTAGCCGTGCCCTGGCAGGGAGCCGCCACGGCGGGCGCCTAACCTGGGCAGTTCACGAAGACGTGCAGGACGGAAGCAGTAGGAGAGCAGGCGTGAGCTTGAGGATCGTAGTCGCAGTGAAGTATGTGCCCGACGCCACGGGTGACCGTCACTTCGCCGAGGACCTGACCACCGACCGCGACGCGGTCGACGGCCTGCTGTCGGAGCTTGACGAGTACGCCGTGGAGCAGGCGCTCCAGATCGCGGAGGCCGCCGACGACGCGGAGGTCACCGCGGTCACGATCGGCCCCGAGGACGCGCGCGGCGCGGTGCTGAAGGCGCTGCAGATGGGCGCGGCGAAGGGCGTGCACGTCGAGGACGACGCGCTGCACGGCACCGACATCATCGGCACCTCGCTGGTGCTGGCCAAGGCCATCGAGCACATCGGCTACGACCTGGTCGTCACCGGCATGGCGTCCACCGACGGCACCGCGGGCGTGGTGCCGGCGCTGCTGGCCGAGCGGCTGGGCGTCCCGCAGGTGACGCTGCTGTCGGAGGTCGCGGTCGCCGACGGGAAGGTCACCGGGCGCCGTGACGGCGACGTGGCGAGCGAGGAACTGGAGGCGGCGCTGCCGGCGCTGGTGTCGGTCACCGACCAGTCCGGCGAGGCCCGTTACCCGTCCTTCAAGGGCATCATGGGCGCGAAGAAGAAGCCGCTGGAGACGCTCGACCTGTCCGACCTCGGTGTGGACGCGGCCGAGGTGGGTCTGGGCGGCGCCTGGACCGCGGTGCAGGACGCCACGGCGCGCCCCGCGCGCAGTGCGGGCACGATCGTCAAGGACGAGGGCGAGGGCGGCAAGCAGCTCGCCGAGTTCCTGGCCGCGCAGAAGTTCATCTGAGCCTCGGCCGCGCCGCCCCACCTGATGGCCCGCCGCCCCTTCCCGAATTCGCAGGAGAACGATTCCCATGGCTGAAGTCCTCGTCTACGTCGACCACGTGGACGGTGCCGTCCGCAAGCCGACCCTCGAACTGCTCACCCTCGCCCGCCGGATCGGCGAGCCCGTCGCGGTCCACCTCGGCCCGGGCGCCGAGGCCGCCGCGGCCGTGCTCGGCGAGCACGGCGCGACCCGCGTACTGGCCGCCGACGCACCGGAGTTCGCGGACTACCTCGTCGTCCCCAAGGTCGACGCGCTCGAAGCCGCCGCGAAGGCCGTGAACCCGGCCGCGGTGCTGGTGCCGTCCTCCGCGGAGGGCAAGGAGATCGCCGCGCGCCTGGCGCTGCGGCTCGGCTCGGGCATCATCACCGACGCCGTCGACGTGGAGGCCGGCGCGGACGGCCCGGTCGCCACCCAGTCGGTGTTCGCCGCCGCCTTCACCACCAAGTCCACGGTGCGCAAGGGCACTCCGGTGATCACCGTCAAGCCGAACGCCGCGCCGGTCGAGTCCGCGCCGGCCGCCGGCACCGTCGAGCCGCTGACGGTCGCCTTCGGCGAGCTGGCCACCGGCACCAAGGTCGTCTCGCGCACCGCGCGCAAGTCCTCCGGGCGGCCCGAGCTGACCGAGGCCGCGATCGTGGTCTCCGGCGGCCGCGGGGTCAACGGCGCGGAGAACTTCTCCGTGATCGAGGCGCTCGCCGACTCGCTGGGCGCCGCGGTCGGCGCCTCGCGCGCGGCGGTCGACGCCGGCTGGTACCCGCACAGCAACCAGGTCGGCCAGACCGGCAAGTCGGTCTCCCCGCAGCTCTACATCGCCAACGGCATCTCCGGCGCGATCCAGCACCGGGCCGGCATGCAGACCTCGAAGACCATCGTCGCGGTCAACAAGGACGCCGAGGCGCCGATCTTCGACCTCGTCGACTACGGCGTGGTCGGCGACCTGTTCAACGTCGTCCCGCAGCTCACCGAAGAGGTCAAGGCCCGCAAGGGCTGAGCCGCTTGAACGCATTGTCGGCCCCCGCGCGGCTGCGGTGCGCGGGGGCCGACGCGCGCCCGGGGAGGCCGATGCGCGCGTCCGCGGCGTCGATACGCGTGTCCGCGGGGCCGATACGCCCCCGCGCGGCCCGGACCGACGCGAGCCGCCGCCCTGTTGACCGGCGCGTACACCCCCGCTAGCTTGCACTTCAACGATTTGTTGAATTCCGGGAGGGTGCAGATGCCGGCCGTGACGACACTCGCAGACGCCGTACGCACGCGGATCGGCGCCGCGCTGGCCGGCACCGACGCCGAGTTGGCCCGCCGCTACCCCGGCGACCGCGCCACCCGCCAGCCCGTGCACACCGTGTACGTGCCCGCCGACGCCTTCGACGCCGGCACCGTGCGCACCTGGGGCGACCAGGCGCTCGCCGCGCTCGACACCCACGCACCCGACCCGGCCGTGTTCGGCGCCGTACTCGGCCTGAACGGCGAACTCGCCGCCGACGTCTACGACCTGGTCCGCGCCAAGCTGCGCCGCGAGCCCGTCGAGGACCTGCGGATCGACTTCGAGGACGGCTACGGGGTGCGCCCGGACGCGGAGGAGGACGCCGCGGCCGTCGCCGCCGCCCGCACGGTGACCGCCACCGTCGCCGACGGCACCGCACCGCCGTACCTCGGCATCCGCATGAAGTGCATGGAGGCCGCCGTACGCGACCGCGGCATCCGCACGCTCGACCTGTTCCTGACGACCCTGCTCGACGGCGGCGCGCTGCCGGACGGGCTCCTCCTCACCCTGCCCAAGGTCACCTTCCCCGAGCAGGTCGCCGCGATGGCCGACCTGTGCGAGGAGTTCGAGCGGGCCGCGGGGCTGCCCGAGCGGCGGCTCGGCTTCGAGATCCAGATCGAGACCACCCAGGCCATCCTCGGCCCCGACGGCACCGCCACCGTGCCCCGCCTCATCGACGCCGCCCGCGGCCGCGCCACCTCGCTGCACTACGGCACCTTCGACTACAGCGCCGCCTGCGGGGTCAGCGCCGCCCACCAGTCCCTGGACCACCCGGCCGCCGACCACGCCAAGGCGGTCATGCAGGTCGCCGCGGCCGGCACCGGCGTACGCCTCTCCGACGGCTCCACCAACGTGCTCCCGGTCGGCTCCACCGCCGACGTGCACTCCGCCTGGCGGCTCCACCACGGCCTGGTGCGCCGCTCCCTCGCCCGTGCGTACTACCAGGGCTGGGACATGCACCCGGCCCACCTCCCCACCCGCTACGCGGCCACCTACGCCTTCTACCGCGAGGGCCTGGCCGCCGCCACCGCCCGCCTCGCCGCGTACACGGCCGACTCCGCCGGCGCCGCGGATTCAGCGGGTGCCGCGACCTCCGCGGTCCTCGACGAGCCCGCCACCGCCCGGGCCCTCGCCGCCTACCTCCTGCGCGGCCTCGACTGCGGCGCCCTCACCCCCGACGAACTCCCCGCCCCCACCACCCTCGCAGCCCTCGCCGGCCGGTAACGCGGACGGTCGCCCGCCCGGGGGCCCGAAGCGCCGCTCAGGCTGCCAGCGACGGCGCCGCGAACCGTGCCCGCTCGTAGAGATCACGCGCGGTCGAGTTCCTGAGATGCGGTCGAATCAGGCGGAACATGGTCACCACGCATCGATCGGCGTCAGCTCCACGCCCAGGCCGTTGGCGAGCGCGTGCAACGTGGGCAGTCGCGCCGAGTGCTTGCGCCGCTGCTCCGACTGCCGGATGGCGTCCAACGACACGGCGGAACGCTCCGCCAGTTGCTCCTGCGTGAGGTCGGCCAGCCGCCGCAAGCGCCGCAGCGTCCGTCCCAGGTCCTCGCTCGCCACACCCTGACGGTACGCCGACGGGCCCCGGGCCCACGTGTTGTCCGCGTTCGACCGCCGCTCCGGGAAACCCGGGCGGATCGCTCACCGCTCGGGCGGGAACTCGCCCGAGCCGCGCTCGATCAACCGGACCGGGAGCTCGGTCCGGCTCGCCCCGTCCGTCGCGATCCCGTCCAACCGCCGGAACAACTGCTGCGCGGCCACCCGCCCGATGCCCGGCGCGTCCTGCGCCACCACCGTGATCGCCGGGTCCAGCACATCCGCCAGCTCGAAATCGTCGAACCCGACGAGCGCGATCCGCTCCGGCCGCCCCGCGAGTACGCGCACCGCGGTGACCGTCACCCGGTTGTTCCCGGCGAAGAGGGCCGTCACCGGCTCCACGCCGTTCAGCATCGCGTCGAGCGCCGCCTCGACCCGCTCCGGCGTGGTCGGCCCCATGGCGTACCACTCGGGCCGTACGGTCAGCCCGGCCGCCGCCATCGCCTCGCGGTACCCCCGCAGCCGCTCACCCGCGGTGTGGATGCCGGGCTGGTCGCCGATGAACCCGATCCGCCGGTGGCCGTGCGCGATCAGGTGCGCGACGCCCTCCCGGGTGCCGCCCGCGTTGTCCGTGAGCACCACGTCCGCGTCCAGCCGCCCGGCCGGCCGGTCCACGAAGACCGTCGCGACCCCGGCCGCGATCTCCGGCAGGAGGTAGCGGTGGTCGTCCCCGGCCGGCACCACGACCAGCCCGTCCACCCGCCGCGCGCAGAACGCCAGCACGAGCTCCTGCTCCCTGCGCGGGTCCTCCGCGCTGGACCCGGTGAACAGCAGCGCGCCGTGCGAGCGCGCCACGTCCTCCACGGCCCGGCTGAGCGCCGCGTAGAAGGGGTCCGCGAGGTCCTCCAGCACCAGGCCGACGCTCGCCGTACGCCGGGTCCGCAGCAGTCGCGCGCTGTCGTTGCGCCGGAACCCCAGCGCGTCGATGGCGGCCTGAACGCGGGCGGCGGTATCAGGTGTCACGCCGGGTTCCTCGTTCACCACCCGCGACACCGTCTTGAGGCCGACGCCCGCCCGCGCGGCGACATCCTTCATCGTGGGCCGGGGGGTACGTCCTGGTGTTTGGGTCACGGTCGTAGTATTCCCTGCGACAAGAGATGGACAACGTTGTCACGATCAGGCGAGACTACCCTCGTCCGCACCCTTGTCGATACGGCCCCTACAACCCACGTAGTACGAACGCCCAGCGACCGAATATCTACGCTCCGCGCACATCCGACCGCCACAGAACGTACACAGAACGCACGAAGGGACAGACCGCAGTGGGGACCGAGTGCCGACCGCGGTCCGCCGCTCGCCGACCACACGCACCACGCCCCTGTTCACCCCCGCCACACCCGCCCCCACGACCCCCCACACTCACATGACGCATGACGAAGCGCCCACCGCGGGCACGACGCACGCACAACGCACAAGGAGACGCCGCAGCGATGCACCCTGACAGCGCGACCGGTCCGATCGTGGCCGCACTGGACATCGGCGGCACCAAGATCGCCGGGGCCCTCATCGACGCCGAGGGGCGGTTGCTGGCGCGCGCGCTGCGCCCGACGCCCGGCAGCGCGGACGGCGAGCGGGTGATGGCCGCGGTCGACGAGGTGCTCGCCGAACTGCGCGCCGCCCCGCACTGGCCCGGGGCCGTCGCGGTCGGCATCGGCAGCGCCGGTCCGGTGGACGCGGCGCAGGGCACCGTCAGCCCGGTCAACGTGCCCGGCTGGCGCGACTTCCCGCTCGTACCGCGGGTCTCGGCGGCGGCCGGCGGCCTGCCCGTCGTACTGACCGGCGACGGTGTCGCGATGACCGCCGCCGAGCACTGGCAGGGCGCGGCCCGCGGCTACGACAACGCGCTGTGCATGGTGGTGTCCACCGGTGTCGGCGGCGGTCTGGTGCTCGGCGGTGCCCTCCTGCCCGGGCCGACCGGCAACGCCGGGCACATCGGGCACATCAGCGTGGACCTCGACGGCGACCCGTGCCCGTGCGGGTCGCGCGGCTGCGTGGAGCGGATCGCCAGTGGTCCCAACATCGCCCGGCGCGCGGTCGAGGAGGGCTGGCGCCCGCCGGCCGGCGCGCAGCCGACCGCCGCCGCGGTCGCCGCGTCCGCCCGCCAGGGCGATCCGGTCGCCCTGGCGTCGTTCGACCGCGCCGCCCAGGCCCTCGCCGCCGCCATCGCGGCGACCGCCACGCTCGTCGAGATCCACGTCGCCGTGATCGGCGGCGGTGTCTCGGCGGCCGGGCCGCTGCTCTTCGACCCGCTGCGCGTGCACCTGTCCCGCTACGCCACGCTGTCCTTCGCGGCGGGTGTCGACGTGGTGCCCGCGAAGCTCGGCACCGACGCGGGGCTGGTCGGGGCCGCCGCGGCCGCCGCGCAGGCGCTTCAGCTCTTCCCCACCACCGCGTAGGCTCCGTCCCGGACTTCAAGTCCCGGGCTTCGGTCCCGGATTGCGGTCCCGGGCTTCGGTTCCGGACTTCACGGTAGGGCGTCGTGGACGGGTGTCATGGCCGGGCGTGAGGCGGTCGTCGCGGTCCTGCCGCGGGCCGGGCGGGTGCTGGTGATCCGACGGGGGCCCGGCGCCCGTATGCCCGGCTACTGGGCGCCGCCGAGCGGCACGCTCGAACCGGGTGAGAGCCAGCAGGACGCGCTCGTCCGCGAGATGCGCGAGGAGGTCGGCCTCACGGTCGCCCCGGCCGCGAAGGTCTGGGAGTCGCGGGCCGCGGACGGCGTGTTCCTGCTGCACTGGTGGACCGCCCGCGTCGATGACGGTGAGGTCGTCCCCGACCCTCGCGAGGTCGCCGAGGTCCGCTGGGTGACGCCGCGTGAGTTCCTCACCCTCACCCCGGTCTTCCCCGGCGATCGCGAGTTCTTCGGCCACGTCCTCCCGTCCGTCCGCACTCCCTGACCGGGGAGGCGACCCGCGAGCCGCCCGTACGCGCCGACCCGCGCGCGGCGGCCAGGACGCGGGCGTCGCCGGCGCGGGGGCGAGGATACGGACCCGGCATACTGTTTCCCCGCCACTGCGGAGAACCGGTCGCAGGCGATGACACGGCAAGACAGCAGGGGGGCCGATGGAGGACGACGAGAAGTACGCACTCTCCGCCTATCAGGTGTTGCGGACCGTGGGTAAGGCGGCGGTGGCCGACCTGCCCGCCGAGACGGGACTCGACCTCGATCAGGTGGAGCGCGGCATACGGCAGTTGCGCCGGCTGGGCCTGGTACGTGACGTGCAGGAGTCGATCGAGCCCGTCGAAGCCAACGCGGCGCTGCTCGGGAAGGCGCAGGCCCACCAGGCGACTGCCGCGGCGCACGCGGCGAGCGTCAGCGACCTGGAGCAGCTCGCGCACGTGCTGCTGACGCTCTATCAGCCGACCCTCTCGGCGAACGCACCCCAGGCCGAGGTGGAGCTGATCACCGAACCGCGCCTGAAGGACCGGAGGTTGCAGGAGCTGGGCGCGGGGGTCAAGTCGAGCGTCGATGCGTTGCACCCCGGCGCGCTGCCGTCGATGGACGTGCTCAACCGGTCGCTGGCAGAGGACAGGGGCCTCGTCGAACGGGGTGTGCGGTGCCGGGCGATGTACCGGCAGGCGCTGCTCGAGAACCCCAAGCACGCGCGCTATCTGCACGACCTGGCGCAGGCCGGCGTCGAGATCCGGCTGATCGACCACGCGGCCTACGACCTGGTCGTGCTCGATCGCCTGCTCGCCTTCATCCCGGCCGCTCCGGGCACGCACTCGCAGGGCGTGGCTCTCCTGCGCGGCTCTGCCCTGGTGATAGCCCAGCTGGCGCTCTACGAGGACTACTGGCTGCGTGCGGTGCCCTTACCCTCGGGCGGTCGCCCAGTCCGAGCGGACCGCGCTCAGTGCCCAGGAGCGGGTGGTCGTACGGCTCATGGCCAGCGGTCTCAGCGACGACCAGATCGCCCGCAAGCTCGGTGTGCACCGCCGGACCGTGCAGCGCGCGGTGGCCAAGCTCATGGAGCGGCTGAACGCGACCAGCCGCTTCGAGGCCGGTCTGAAACTGGCCCGCGTCATGGGCGCTGACGGGGACTTGGTGGGGCTGGCGCCGAGCCACACCGTGCCGTCGCCGCGGCCCGCGCGGCCGGTGCCTCCGCGCGTCTCCTGAGCGGTTTCCGCCCGCGCTGGGCGTGCCCGAGGGCGGCTGGCCCACGGCGACCTCGGTGCTGGTGCACTACATCCTCGGCGCCGCCGGCCGGAACGCCGCGAACACCGCGAGCGCCCGCACGTTCGGGCCCGACATGGACCGCGCCACGTTCCACGACAGCGTCGCGAAGGCGTGGGAGGCGCTGGACCCGGAGAAGTATCCGCTCACCCGAACCGGTTGCGGATCAGCCGCGCGAGCACGACGACGGCGAGCAGTTCCCGGCCGGGGTCGATCTCGTCCTCGCCGGTGTCGGGCCGGCCGCCTCGCGCCGACCGGGCGGCCCCGGCCGTGTTTCACGAGCCGCCGGGTGCGTACGGAAGGCCGCTGACGTTCAGTCGCTGACGTTCATGGGACAGGCGTTCATGCGGCGGGAGTTCACAGGGGCGGGAGTTGACGGGGCGGGCGTTCACGGGGCGGGCGTGAAGAGCTTCCAGTTCCCCTCGGAGACGACGTCCACGGCGCCGCCGGCCACCTTGACGGCGGTGGCGTCGTCGATCGCGTACGCCGGCCCCCCGATCTCGGCCGCCCAACTCTCCGCCGCGGCCATGGTGTTCTCCGGCAGCTCCGGGTGGTTCAGGTGCGGGAAGATCGAGAAGTCGACCAACCCGAGCGTGCGGTCGTCACCGGTGGGCGGCATCCAGTCGTCCAAGTCCCGCACGACGCGGGGGGTCAGCACCAGGCTCCCGGCGCTGATTCCCACGTAGACCGTCTCGGGCAGCGACGGCAGGAGGTCGGCCAGCCCGGACTCCCGCATCCAGTGGCTCAGGTACAGGGTGTCGCCGCCGTTCACCAGCAGGACGTCGGCCGCTCGGACCCACTGCACCCAGCGCTCCCGGTCGATGCTGGGCAGCGCGGTGAGCTCCAGCACCCCCACGGACTTCCACCCCAGATCGGCCCCGCGGAGGAAGCGCCAGGGCCCGACCGGGCCGAAGGAACTCCCGTACCCCGCGGTGGGGATGCACAGGGCGTGGGCCTCGGCGACCGGTTTGCCCAGGAGGTCGACCAGCGCGTCCCGGATGCTCTGGTTGGTGATGCCGGCGGAAGTGAGAAGAAGTCGCACGATGTCCGCCCCCAACTGGCCGCACAACGGAAGTGGCCGACACCGTACCGCCCCGCCGGACCTCGATGGGCCAGGTCCGGGGCAGCCGAGGCGGCCGCGTCCGAGGCCGTCGCCGGATCGCGTCCCACCGGCCCTCCACCCGCGGTCCGGGGCACGTGGTCGTTCAGCCGCCGAGCGCGCTCAAGGGGTCGTCCAGGACCGGCTGCCAGGCGAGTTCGGCGGCGCCGACGAGGCTGTTGTGGTTCAGCGCGCACGCCAGCAGCGGCACGCTTCCGCTGCGCCCCCACAGGCTGCGGTCGGCGACGACCGCGCGCAGCCGGTCGGGGTCGGCGTCCAGCAGGTGGCCGTGCAGGCCGCCGAGCAGGATGCGGTCGGGGTTGAGCACGTTGACGAGTCCGGCCAGGCCGGTGCCGAGCCGGTCGATGAGGATATGGGCGGCGCGGCGTACGGACGGGTCTTCGTACTCGGTGCGCAGCAGGTCGCGGGACTGCTCCAGCAGCGAGATCTCCGGGCCCGCCGGGCGTCCGGCGGCCTCGATGAAGGCGAGCGGGTCGGCCTCGACGTCGAGGCAGCCGCGGGAGCCGCAGTGGCAGGGCCGCCCGTCCGGTCGGACGGTCAGGTGGCCGACCTCCAGGGCCAGCCCCGCGCTGCCGGTGTGCAGGCGGCCGTCGAGCACGAGGGCACCGCCGACCCCGCGGTGGCCCGAGGCGACCACCAGCAGGTGCTGGGCGTCGCGGCCGGCCCCGTGGCGGTGTTCGGCGAGCGCGGCCACGTTGACGTCGTTGCCCACGAAGCAGGGCACCGGGCGCCCGCCGGGACCGGTGATACCGGCCTTGGCCACCTGCTCGGTGAACACCCGCAGCACGGGCGCGCCGGCCGGCCAGGCCAGGTGCAGCGGGTTGAGCGCGGCGCCCTCGGGCTCGGCGACCGCGGACGGCACCGCGAGCCCGGCGCCGACGCACTCCCGCCCGTGGGCGCGCAGCAGCTCCGCGCCGGCCGCCACCACCTCGCCGAGCACGTGCGCGGGGTCGGCCGGAACCGTCATGCAGCCGGGCGCGGTCGCCACCGTCTCACCGCCGAGGCCGACCAGCGCGGCGCGGAAGCCGTCGGCGTGCACCTGCGCGGCGAGTGCGACCGGTCCTTCGGGGGCCACCTCCAGCCGGTGGGAGGGGCGGCCCTGCGCGCCGGAGGGCCCGGTCGGCCGGGTGTCGACCCGGATCAGACCGAGCGCCTCGAGTTCGGCCGCCACCGCCCCGGCGGTCGCGCGGGTCACGCCCAGTTCCGCGGTGAGCAGGGCGCGGGTCGGCGCGCGGCCGGTGTGTACCAGGCCGAGCGCTGGACCGAGCGCGCCTCGGCCGCGCTCAAGCCTTGTCCGAATCTGTGTCACCACTCTATTCTCACTTTGTGCCGACGCTGAACAAAATAGGGACGGCGCTGTCCCGATCCCACCACACATTCGCCCCCGACCCGGCCCTGCGCGCGCTGCGCGTCGCGTTGACGGTCTTCTTCGCCGTGGACGGGTTCCTGTTCGCCGGGTGGGTGGTGCGCATCCCCGCCATCAAGGCCCAGGTCGGCGCGTCCGCAGGGCAGTTGGGGCTCGCGCTGCTGGGCGTGTCGGTCGGGGCGATCGCCACGATGGTGCTCACCGGCCGGCTGTGCCGTGTCTTCGGCAACGAGCGGGTGACCGTCGTGACCGCGGCCATGCTGGCGGTCAGCGTGGCCCTGCCGCCGCGTACCCATTCGGCCCTCGCCCTCGGCCTGGTGCTGCTGTTCTTCGGCGCGTCCTACGGCGGCCTCAACGTCGCGATGAACAGCGTCGCCGTCGACCTGGTCGCCGCGCTGCGCCGCCCGGTGATGTCCAGTTTCCACGCTGCCTACAGCATGGGCGGTCTGCTCGGCGCGGGTATCGGCGGGCTGCTGGCGTCGCACCTGTCGCCCGCCACCCATCTGATGCTGCTCACGCCGGTCGGCCTGTTGACGGTGCTGTTCGCGGGGCGGGTGCTGGTGGCGCATCCGCTCAGTCACGGGGGCGGACGGGGTGCCGCGGCGCGGGAGGGTTCTGCGGGTGCGGGTGCGGGTGCGGGTGCGGGTGCCGAGGCCGAGGCCGGAACGGGTGCCGAGGCCGGTGCTGGGGCCGGGGTCGACCCGGAGCGTACGACGCCGGCGCCGGGCGGGACGGCGCCCGCCGGAAAGGCACTCGCCGGGAAGGCGCCGGCCGGGAAGCGGGGAACCGCCGGCCACCGTACGACCCTGCTGGTCGCCGTGTTCGGCCTGATCGCGGGCTGCTCGGCGTACGGCGAGGGCGCGCTCGCCGAGTGGGGCGCGCTGCACATCCAGCAGGACCTGCACAACGGGCCCGGGATCGCGGCGGCCGGCTACGCCTGCGTCACCTCGGCGATGACCATCGGGCGGCTGACCGGCGCCGCGCTGATCACCCGGCTCGGGCAGAGCCGCGCGCTGGTGTTCGGCGGACTGACCGCGTGCGGCGGGATGCTGCTGGGCGCGCTCGCGCCGTTCACCGCGCTGGTGATGGTCGGCTTCGCGTTGACCGGCCTCGGCCTGGCGAACCTCTTCCCGACCGCCATCGCGCGCGCCGGCGCGCTGACCGGTCCGAGCGGAGTGGCCGCCGCCTCCACGCTCGGCTACGGCGGGATGCTGCTCGGCCCGCCCGCGATCGGCTTCCTCACCGACGCGGTCGGCCTGCCCACCGCGCTGACCACGGTCTCCGCGCTCGCCGCCGTCGCCGCGGTGATCGCCTGGTCGGTACGGCACACCTCGCCGCCCCGGTCGGCTTGACGTACATCACAGGCGTGCGAACGGCGTCGAGGCGGCATGCTGGTGGCCCCGCGGAACGTCGCGGTGGCGTACGGCCGTTGCGGCCTGTCGCCGCCGGTACGAGCCCGCAGGTGCCCCCGCGCGGGGGCCCCGTACGCACCGCAGGAGGAGCCGATGCGCATGCCGCCCTGGGCCGGCCGTACCGCCCGTACGGTTCGTGCCGGCCGTACCGCCCGTGCCGTCCGTACGGTTCGTGTCGCTCGTGTCGTGGCCGGTGAGCGGGCCGCGCGGATCTATCTGGGCGTGGTCGCGGTGTGCCTGCTGCTGACGCTGCTGCAGACCGCGATCGCGGGCGGCCCGGCGCTGTCGTTCAGCGGGGTGCTGCTCGAACTGGCGACGCTGCCCTGGACACCGGCGCTGTGGCGGCTGTTCGCGGCCGTCGGCGGGCTGGACGTGTCGTCGGCCGCGAGCGGATGGACCGGCTGGACGTTGACCGTGGTCGCCGCGATCGTCGCGGCGGCCCTGGACGCCGTGCTGATCGGTTACGGGGTGCGCGCCGCCCGGCGCCGTGTCGCCGCACGTTGACCGGCGCCGCCGACCCGGCACAATTCCCCTATGGAGACTGCCGAGTTCATCGAGACGCTGCGCCGCGAGGGACCCCTGCTGGCCGACGCCGCACAGCGCGCGGGGCTGGACGCGTCCGTGCCCACCTGCCCGAAGTGGCAGGTCCGCGATCTGCTGCGGCACACCGGGGCGGTGCACCGCTGGGCGGCCGGGTTCGTCGCCGAGGGGCGTACCGAGCCCGCCCAACTCGACGACACGGCGCCGAGCGGCACGGGGAGCGACGGCACCGGCTCCGACGGCGGCGAACTCGTCGACTGGTACCGGCTCTCGCACGCCCGGCTGGTGGAGGTGCTGGAGGACGCCCCGGCGGACCTGGTCTGCTGGACCTTCATGCCCGCGCCCTCGCCGCTGGAGTTCTGGGTCCGCCGCCAGGCACACGAGACCACCGTCCACCGCGTCGACGCCCAGGCCGCCGCCGGCCTGGCCCCGTCAGCGGTGGACCCCGCCTTCGCCGCGGACGGCGTGGACGAACTCATGCTCCGGTTCGAGGGCAAGGGCCGTAACCGGGCGCGCAGCCCACAGCCGCGCACGCTGCGGGTCCGTACCGAGGACGTGGCGGGGGACAGCGGCTGGACCCTGCACTTCACACCGGACCCGCCGCGCTGGGAGCGAGGTGGTGCGGACGGCGGCGCCGACTGCGAAGTGAGCGCGCCGGCCGCTGAGTTGTACCTGGCGCTGTGGAACCGGCTGCCCCACGACCACTTGTCGCTGCGCGGCGACCGCGACGTCATGGACCTCTGGCTGTCCTCCGGCGCCGCGTCCTGACGAGCGCGTGACCCGATCCTCCGTCCGCTCAGGGATTCGGTCGCACCGAAGCGGCCTGTGGCGCCCTCACAACGTGGGTGCCTCAGGGCACCGCAACCGCCGGAACTCGGGCGATGGCCGGGTGCGCGAGGAAGGTATCGGCATCGCGCTGAACGGCTGTCCAGCGGACGCAAGCTACGGCTGATTCGGGTAGGGGAGTACGCGTGACATAGCGCGGGTTCCGGTACCCGGCCGTGCTCGCCCTGGAAGCCCTCGTTTCCAGCGCCCTGGGCGCCAGGCGGACCAGCGTCGTCTACGCGCGCGCCGTGGACAGGCCGAACGGGTAGGAGGGCGCACTCCTTCGGCAGGCCCGAGGTCTTTCGATCACCTGCCGCTGCTCCACGCGTCGACCGTTGCAGCGGCCCAAGACCCGACGCGTTCCGTGAACTTTGCGGAGGGGAAAGTTCCGTCGACGGCGACGTCTTCGATCGTGACGGCGAAACGAGATGGCGGCGTGTCCCGGTGCGGCAGCGCCCCGTCCAGCGCGACTCGGGAAGGCCGGCCCTTCACACAATGGGAGTTGCCACGACGAGCTTGGCCAACGAGCTGGTTCACTTCGTCCAGGCCGCCGTCGATGTATGCGCGCAGGAGCGCCCAAGCCATCGCACCGTCGTCGGTGGGTAGCCGGCTGGGGTGTTGGAGCAGGAAGCAAGCGACGGAGACGCCGTGCAGCGGCCCCCACGGTGCCCGCCGCGAATGGTCCAATGCGAGCAAGGCGTGGAATAGCTCCTCACAGGACAGCGGGTTCATCGGCGCACCGCACTCCGTGCAGGGCTCCATGCCTTCTCCTTCGTTCGCAAGCGAGGCTGGGCACCGTTCAATGTTCTGGCGATCACGCCAAACCATCGAGGCTTCGCGGCCGGAAACAATCCACGTCGTGAGTACGTGCTCGTTGCCGGCACCAGGTGGAGCCCTCGATGCCGAACACCTCGACCTCCCGGAGCCCCGCGGCCCTCACTTCCGCGGCGAGCTCTTCCGCTCACGCCGAGGTGCTGGACACCCACGTACGACACGCACTCATCGAAGCGCGCGGCGACTGGGCCCGCCAGCACACCAACCGGCCCGCGTAAGCGCAGCTCAAGGGTCCGTCCACCGGAGGGGAGCGGCGCTCGCCGAAGCGCGAGGGGCCGCGGCGTGGGCCGGCGCCCAGCCGACCCGTCGGCTCAGGACTTGACGAGCATCCGCTCCAGCACCGCGCGGTGGCACGGGCGGGCCTGCTCGTAGCGGCTGCGGCCGGCCTCCGTGATGGCGACCCGCACCCCGCGCCGGTCCTCGCTGCAGATGCCGCGGTCGACCAGGCCCTCCTTCTCCAGGCGGGCCACCAGCCGGGACAGCGCGCTCTGGCTGAGGTGGACGCGGTCGGCGAGCTCCTGGACGCGGAAGGTGCAGCCGTCCTCCGCGTCGTCGCCGATCAGGACGTCCAGCACCTCGAAGTCGCTGGCGCCGAGTCCGTACCGGTGCAGCTCGCGGTCGATCTCGCAAGCCGTACGGGCGTGAACGGCCAGGATGTCCCGCCATTCCTGCACGAGCGCGCGCTCACCCTTGTCGCCGGTCATGACACAACGTTAGCAGAAAACCGACCCCTATGCACGGGCATTAAATGCGCTTGCATTGGATGCGCGTGCATGTAGTCTGTTCCGCATGACCTCTCCGTCAGTCCCGTCCCCTACCGTCCCCCGCTCCGACCAGCGATGGAGCGCCCTGCAATGGGGCGCCCTCCTCGTGCTGTGCGCCGCGCTCTTCCTCGACGCCCTCGACGTCTCGATGGTCGGCGTGGCGCTGCCCTCGATCGGCAGCGACCTGCACCTGTCCACTTCCTCGTTGCAATGGGTCGTCAGCGGCTACATCCTCGGTTACGGCGGCCTGCTGCTCCTCGGCGGCCGCGCGGCCGACCTGCTCGGCCGGCGCCGGGTCTTCCTGATCGCCCTCGCGGTCTTCGCGGTGGCCTCGCTCCTCGGCGGCCTGGTCGACTCCGGTGAACTGCTGATCGCCACCCGGTTCGTCAAGGGCCTCAGCGCCGCGTTCACCGCGCCCGCGGGCCTGTCCATCATCACCACCAGCTTCGCCGAGGGCCCGGTCCGCAACAAGGCGCTGACCATCTACTCCAGCTGCGGCGCCACCGGCTTCTCCATGGGCCTGGTGCTCTCCGGGTTCCTGACCGAGGCCGGCTGGCGCTGGACGATGCTGCTGCCCGCCCCCGTCGCCGTGATCGCCCTGATCGCCGGGCTGAAGCTGATCCCGAAGACGCCGCGCGAGAAGGCCGACGGCCGGGGCTTCGACCTGCCGGGCGCGATCACCGGCGCCGGCGCGATGCTGCTGCTGGTGTTCACCGTGGTCTCGGCGTCGTCGGTCGGATGGGCCTCGGCCCGCACGCTCGGCTCCTTCGCCGCCGTCGCGGCCCTGCTGGCCGCCTTCACCGTCATCGAGCAGCGCTCGTCCCACCCGCTGGTCCGGCTCGGGGTGCTGCGCGACTCCAGCCAGGTCCGCGCCAACCTCGGCGCCGCCACCTTCTTCGGGTCCTACGTCGCCTTCCAGTTCCTGGTCACGCAGTACCTCCAGAACGTCCTCGGCTACAGCGCCATGCACACCGCGCTCGCCTTCCTGCCCGCGGGCTCGCTCGTCGCGATCCTCTCCACCCGGATGGGGCCGGTCGTCGACCGCTTCGGCACCCCGCGGGTGATCGCGGCCGGCTTCACCTCGCTGGTCGTCGGGTACGTCCTGTTCCTGCGGATCGGCCTGCACCCGAACTACGCGACCGTCATCCTGCCCTCGATGCTGCTGCTCGGCGCCGCCTTCGCCACCGCCTTCCCGTCGCTGAACATCCAGGCCACCAACGGGGTGCGCGACGAGGAGCAGGGCATGGTCTCCGGGCTGCTGAACACGTCCTTCCAGGTCGGCGGCGCGATCTTCCTCGCCGTCGTCACGGCGGTGGTCACCTCCAGCGCCGGCGGTCACCCCGCGAGCCCGCAGGCCACCCTCGACAGCTACCGGCCCGGGCTGTGGGTCGTCACCGGCGTCGGCTTCGCCGGGCTGCTGCTCACCCTCTCGGGGCTGCGCCGCCGCCGTCCCTCCTACGGCATCCTCGTCGCCTCCTCGGACACGGAGGCGCCCGGCAAGGCCACCGCCGCCCAGGGCGCCGACGCCACCGACGGCACGGAGCGGGACGTCCGCGACGGCCGCGTGACCGCACGCGACTGAGCCGGCCCGTCCCCGCCGCTCCCGAACGACCGACCGGCCCCGCGCGAGGAGGGAACGCGCGGGGCCGGTCCACGTCCGCGCGCCCCGCCGTGCCCCCGTGCCGCCGGGCACCCTCCCGCCGACTGCCGCCCACGCGCCGCGGATTCCGGGCGGGCTCGGGGGAACGCGGCTGTACCGTACGGCGTCTAGCGCGCTGGCCGGGAAGCGGCGGACGCGGGTGCGGGAGGCGGTGGAGATGAGCGGGGCGGGCACGGGCAGCCGGGGCGTGACGGGGCGCCGTACACAGGCGGAACGCGACGCCGCGTCCGTCGAGGCGATGTACGCGGTGGTGACCGCCGCGGTGCTCGGCGCGGCCGGCTTCCTCGTCGTGACCACCCCGGTGATGGCGGGCGCGGCGCACGGCTCGGCCCGCGACGGGTGGGTCAGCGCCGCGGTGATCGTGGCGGCCGGGCTCTTCTTCGGCCGGATCGTGCTGACCTTGCACCGCTTCGAACGCCGCGCCCGGCAGCGGCGGCAGGCCCCGCCGCCGTACCCGTGGGACCCGCCCCGCATCCCGGCCGGCCACGGGGACGACCACGGTTCCGGGTACGGCTACGGCCACGGGCGCGCCGAGGGTGGCGGCGACGGCGGTACGGACCCGGGCGCCGCGCCCTTGGCGCCGGTGGTGACGCCGTACCGGCCCCGGCGGGTGGTGCGGCAGGCCGCGAGCAGTGGTGCCGGCAGGGGCGGCGCGCGGGGTGGCGCCGACCGGATCGGCTGAGCGCGGGCGCGGGTGGCGGGGGCGCCGCAGGATCAGCGCCGGATCAGCGCCGCGATCAGTGTTGGATCAGCGCCGCGATCAGTGTTGGATCAGCCGAGCCAACCGGGCCGGACCAGCCCCGACTCGTAGGCGAGCACCACCAGTTGGGCCCGGTCGCGGGCGCCGAGCTTCACCATCGCCCGGCTGACGTGTGTCTTCGCCGTGAGCGGGCTGACCACCAGCCGGCGGGCAATCTCGTCGTTGGACAGGCCGATCCCGACCAGC
Organism: Streptomyces sp. NPDC087270; assembly: GCF_044744625.1. Taxonomy (NCBI): domain Bacteria; kingdom Bacillati; phylum Actinomycetota; class Actinomycetes; order Kitasatosporales; family Streptomycetaceae; genus Streptomyces; species Streptomyces sp. NPDC087270. The sequence goes on along the minus strand of NZ_JBIUYR010000014.1, from coordinate 119,461 downwards.
GCCATCACCTCGCGCTCCCGGTCGGTGAGCTGTTCGAGGTCGGCGGCGGTGGCCGGCTCCTTGGAACGGGCGGCGAACTCGGCGATCAGCCGGCGGGTCACGCCGGGAGACAGCAGCGCGTCGCCGCCGACCACCGCCCGGACCGCGCGCAGGAGTTCGGCCGGCTCGGTGTCCTTCACCAGGAACCCGGAGGCGCCCGCCCGGATCGCCTCGAAGACGTACTCGTCGAGTTCGAAGGTGGTCAGCACCACCACCCGCACCTGTGCGAGCGCCGGGTCCGCGGTGATCGTGCGGGTGGCGACCAGTCCGTCCATCACCGGCATCCGGATGTCCATCAGCACGGCGTCCGGGGCCAGTTCGCGCACCATGCGCACCGCCTGCCCGCCGTCGGCCGCCTCGCCGACCACCTCGATGTCGTGCTGCGCGTCCAGCAGCGCCCGGAAGCCGGCCCGGACCAGAAGCTGGTCGTCGGCGAGCAGTACGCGGATCATGTGCGCTCCTCGGCGGAGGTCAGGCCGCTGGGGCCGGAGGGATCGGACGAGCCGGAGGGACGGTCAGCGGCAGAGGGGCGCCCTGAGGGGGAGGGGTGCCCCTGGTCGGACAAGTGGCCCGGGTCGGACGGACGCCTCTCGTCGGACGGACGCCCCCGGTCGCACGGAGAGTCCGGGCCGGGCAGAGAGTCCGGGTCACACGGAGAGTCCGCGCCGGGCGGAGGGTCCGCGCCGTCCCGCTTCTCCCCACCCAGCGGCAGCACCGCGCGAACCCGGAAGCCGCCGTCCTCCCGCGTCCCGGCCCGTAGCTCACCGCCCAGCGCGCCCACCCGTTCCCGCATGCCGACCAGGCCGTTGCCGCCGCCGGTCTCGCCGCCCGTGACCGCTGGGCCGTCGTCGTCGACCAGCACCTCGACGGCGCCCGGCCGGTAGGTCAGGCGGACCCGGGCGGTGCGGGAACCGGAGTGCCGCACGATGTTCGTCAGCGACTCCTGGACGATCCGGAAGGCGGCCAGGTCCGCGCCCGGCGGCAGCCGCACACGGGTGCCCTCGACCGCGACCTCGGCGGCCAGGCCCGCGGCGGTCGCCTGCTCCACGAGCTCGGGCAGCCGGTCCAGGCCGGGCGCGGGGGAGCGCGGCGCCTCGCCGGGCGCGCGCAGCGTGCCGAGCACCTGGCGCACCTCGCCCAGCGCCTCCTTGCTCGCCGCCTTGATCGTGGTCAGCGCGGTCCGCGCCTGCTCGGGCCGCTCGTCCATCAGGGCGAGGGCGACGCCCGCCTGTACGTTGATCACCGAGATGCTGTGGGCGAGCACGTCGTGCAGCTCGCGGGCGATCCGCAGCCGCTCCTCGTCCGCCCGGCGGCGCTCCGCCTCCGCGCGCTCCCGCCGGTCCCGGGTGACCTGCTCCCGTCTGACCCGGTACAGCTCGGCGCCGGCGAGCACCGCCAGCAGCCACGCGCCGACCCCCGACGCCTCCGCCCACGTCAGCCGCTGGCTGCCGGACGACGGCAGCCACTGGTAGAGCCAGGCGCCGACCAGGATGTGCGCGGCGTAGGCCGCCGCCGCGATGACCAGCACGGCTCTGCGGTGGCCCGCGGCCACCGCGCTGAAGAACGCCACCACCATCGAGGCGAACACCGGCCCGAACGGGTAGCCGAGCATGACGTAGAGCAGCGTGACCGCGGCGGTGCCGGCGGCCACGGCGACCGGCCGCTGCCGCCGGAACAGGAGCATGACCGGCCCGGCCAGCAGCAGGGTGTACCCCAGCGCGTCGAGCTCGGTGCGGCTCGGCTGGTGCCGCCCGGCGACGCTGGACCCGACCAGCTGGACGAACGCCAGCACGATCACCGGCACCCAGACGCGCCGGGTGCCGAGCAGCCCGCGCCGCCGCGGTTCCGGCCGGTCCTCGTACGTCATGCGTCCCACGCTAGACCGCCACCCGACGGCCCGGCGTCCACCGGCGGTCGGCGGCGCGGGTACTCCGTACGAAGTACCCCGGGTCGGCGCCGGCACCGGATACCGGGGGTGCCGGGCCGTCCTCGGTCAGGTGCGGTCGTACGCGTCCAGCGCGCGGCGGGCGATCGAGTGGGTGCGGACCAGCTCGGCGAGCGAGCGCTTCCCCCGGGTGATACCGGCGAACGCGCGCCAGGCCGGCGGGAAGGTGGTCAGCGCCGCGTGCAGCAGACCGGGGCGCCGCTCGAACAGCGCCAGCATCCGCCGTCCGACGCCCATCTCGACGCCGAGCCCGGCCTTGACCGCGAACGCGTAGTTGAGGGCCTGCCGGCGGGCGTCCACCGCGTCGTGCGCCTCGGCGATGCGCACCGCCCACTCGCCGGCCAGCCGGCCGGAGCGCAGCGCGTAGGAGATGCCCTCGCGGGTCCAGGGCTCCAGCAGTCCGGCCGCGTCGCCGCAGACCAGGACGCGGCCGCGGGAGAGCGGGGAGTCGTCGGCGCGGCAGCGGGTCAGGTGCCCGGAGGAGACGCTCGGCTCGAAACCGGCCAGCCCGAGCCGGGCGATGAAGTCGTCCAGGTAGCGCTTGGTGGCGCCGCCGTCGCCGCGCGCGGAGATCACGCCGACGGTGAGGGAGTCGCCCTTGGGGAAGACCCAGCCGTAACTGCCGGGCAGCGGGCCCCAGTCGATGTGCACCCGGCCGGCCCAGTCCTCGGCGACCGAGGCGGGCACCGGGATCTCGGACTCCAGGCCGAGGTCGACCTGGTCGAGCTTGACCCCGACGTGTGCTCCTATCCGGCTGGCGCTGCCGTCGGCGCCCACCACCGCGCGGGCGTAGAGGGTCTCCTCCTCGCCGCGCTTGCCCCCGGCGCCGCCGGTCACCACGACCGCGACGGTCCTGCGGTCGGGCACGCCCGGTCCGTGCTGCTCGACCCGGCAGACCGTCACCCCGGTACGCACTTCGGCGCCGGCCTCGCGGGCGGCTTCGACCAGCCCGTTGTCGAACTCGGGCCGGTTGATGAGGCCGAAGAGCATCTGCCGGGATCGCTTGGTGCGGGTCAGCCGGCCGTTGAGACTGAAGGTGACCGCGTGCACGCGGTCGCGCAGCGGGAGCTCGTAGCCTGGGGGCAGCGAATCCCGGGACGGCCCGATGATGCCGCCGCCGCAGGTCTTGTAGCGCGGCAGTTCGGACTTCTCCAGCAGCAGGACCCGCCGACCGGTCACGGCTGCCGCGTGGGCGGCAGACGCGCCTGCCGGACCCGCGCCGATCACCACGACGTCCCAGACCGGCTCGGTCCCGTCGTTCTCCGCACCGCTGCCCTGGGCCGCCTGCTCACCGCTCACGTCGTTTTCGCTCCCGCTCGCCACGCTCGGCTGTCCTCGCTGTTCAGCGCTGTTCACAAGCATCCTATTGCGCCCGTGGCCAAGGGCTCGCTGTGGCACCATCGGCAACGGCCCGCCGGCCCCCGGCGGGGGCGCCGGTCTGCCGGTGCCTGTCATCCTTTGTCGGCTTTCGTCGCCGTCGTGTCGGCCTCGTCCGTCCCTACCAGGAGCATTCATGTCGTCAGTCCCGCTGTCCGAGACCGTCGCGTCGCTGATCCCCCGCGCCAGGACCGAACTGGCCGAGCTGGTGTCGTTCGCGTCGGTGGCCGACGAGCGGCAGTTCCCCCGCGGCGAGTCGCAGAAAGCGGCGGCCTGGATCGTGGCGGCGCTGCGGGAGGAGGGCTTCGAGGAAGTGGCGCTGCTCGACACGCCCGACGGCACCCAGTCGGTCTACGGAGTGCTGCCCGGCCCGGCCGCCGCGCCGACGGTGCTGCTCTACGCGCACTACGACGTCCAGCCGCCGCTGGACGAATCGGCCTGGCTCTCCCCGCCGTTCGAGCTGACCGAACGGGACGGCCGGTGGTACGGGCGCGGCGCGGCCGACTGCAAGGGCGGCCTGGTGATGCACCTGACCGCGCTGCGGGCGCTGCGCGAGCACGGCGGCGTGCCGCTGAACGTCAAGGTGATCGTGGAGGGTTCCGAGGAGCAGGGCACCGGCGGCCTGGAGCGGTACGCCGAAGCCCACCCCGACCTGCTGACCGCCGACGCCATCGTGATCGGCGACACCGGCAACTTCCGGGTCGGCCTGCCGACGGTCACCTCCTCGCTGCGCGGCATGGTGCTGACCGAGGTCCGGGTGGCGACCCTCGCGGGGAACCTGCACTCCGGGCAGTTCGGCGGCGCCGCCCCCGACGCGCTGGCCGCGCTGATCCAGATGCTCGCCACGCTGCGCGACGCGTCCGGCGCCACCACCGTCGACGGCCTGGACAGCTCCGGCGAGTGGTCGGGACTGGCGTACGAGGAGGCCGACTTCCGCCGCGACGCCAAGGTGCTCGACGGGGTGGAACTGGTCGGCGGCGGCGCCGTCGCGGACCGGCTGTGGGCCCGGCCGGCGGTGACCGTGCTGGGCATCGACGCGCCGCCCGTGGTCGGCGCCACCCCGTCGGTGCAGGCCGAGGCGGGCGCCCTGGTGAGCGTCCGGGTGCCGCCGGGCGTCGACGCGGCCAAGGCCGCCGAGGTGCTGGAGGCCCACCTGCGGGCGGCCGCGCCGTGGGGCGCGAAGGTCGAGGTGACCCGGCGCGGCAGCGGCCAGCCGTTCGCCGCGGACACCGGCAGCCCGGCGTACGCCTCGATGGCCGAGGCGATGCGGGAGGCGTACGGCCAGGAGATGGCGGTGGTGGGGCAGGGCGGCTCGATCCCGCTGTGCAACACCCTCGCCACCCTGTACCCGAGCGCCGAGATCCTGCTGATCGGGCTGAGCGAGCCCGAGGCGCAGATCCACGCGGTCAACGAGAGCGTCTCGCCGGAGGAGTTGGAGCGGATGGCGCTGACCGAGGCGCTGTTCCTGCGCCGGTACGCGGCGGCGCACTCGGCCGGCCAGGGAGTCTGACCGGGGAGCAGTCCGGGGAGTAATCCGGGGCCGGGAAGCCGTCCGGGGTCGGGGAACCGTCCGGGGCCGGGATGTCGGCCCCGGACTGGGAGCGGCCCGGACTGGGAGCGGCCCGGACTGGGAGCGGCCCGGCCGGAGGAGTGGTCCGGGCCGAGGCCGGGGGAACGGGCGGGGGCGTCGGCCGGCGCGCGTCCGACGCCCCGCTGGACGGGTCCGCGGACGGGTCACGGCGCGGGGTGCCCGGCCTCCAGGTTGAGGGCGCGGCCCTGCTCCCGCGCCCGCAGCGCCCAGCGCAGCCGGTCCAGCCGGACCGGGGGCAGCAGCCCGGCTGCCTCGTCCTCGGTGACGAAGCGCCAGCCGCGCAGTTCGGCGTCGGGCAGCAGCAGCCGGCCGATGTCCGCGGAGGGCATCCGGCCGCCGTCGAAGAGCAGCCGCAGACCGCCGTGACCCGGCGGGTGCGGCGGTTCCCAGTCCACGACGAGCAGTTCGAGCCCGCCGGTCAGTTCGATGCCCAACTCCTCGGCGACCTCGCGGTAGCCGGCCCGGGCCGGCGACTCGCCGCGCTCCACGATGCCGCCGGGGAACTCCCAACCCGGCTTGTAGGTCGGGTCGACCAGCAGCACCCGGTCGGCGTCGTCGAAGAGCAGCACCCCGGCGGCCACCGTCTCCGCGCGCGGCTCGGGCGTCTGGATGATCCCGCAGACGCCCTGGCCGCGGCCGACCGCCTCGGTGACCGCCACCGCCGTCTGCCGCGGGTCGAGCCCGCCGGTGCCGACCACGTGCGCGTCGCCGGTGAGCCACGGCAGGGCCGCGGTGTAGTCGGCGATACGGTCCAGTGCCCAGCGCCGGGCGGCGTCGTCGGCCCCGGGGTCGTCGGGAGCGTCGGCCCGGGCGGCGATCCGCGCGCGCAGGATCGTTTCTCCCGGGTCGAGCAGCACATGTTTCACCTCGATGCCCCGGGCCGCCAGCCCGCCGAATATCTCGTCCCGGTGCTCCTGGCGCAGCAGCGTCATCGGTGTGACGAGCACACCGCCGACCTCGGCGAGCAGGGCGGCGGCGGTCTCCACCACCAGCCGCCGCCAGATCGCCAGTTCCTGGTAGTCGGTGACCTCCTGGAGCCGCTTCTCCGGCAGTAGCTGGCGCAGGCAGCCGCCGAGCGCCTCGGGGTCGTACAGGGTGCTCTCCGGTACCAGGTCCAGCATCTCGCGTGCCGCGCTGGACTTGCCGGCGCCGAACGCCCCGTTCACCCAGATGATCACGGTGCCCCCTTCTCCGTTGACCCCTACGAATTGCCCGGATCATCGGCACCGGCAAACGCACCCGGTCACGTGGTGGCACGTACCGGCCGCAGCAGCCGCCACCGGCCGGCGAGCACCGCGGAGACCGGGTCGTCCCGGCCGGGGCCCTCCGGACCGAAGTGCGAGCGCATCTCCACGTCCTGCGGCGGCACCGGCTGCACCGCGCACGGCGGGCAGCCGCCGCCGGCGTCGAGCCGGGTGCCGCACCGCGCGTGGTGGAAGGTGCGCGACGGGCCGCCCGGGGTGGCGTGCCGTCCGCCCCACAGCGCCAGGCCGTGCACGACGGGCCACAGTTCGAGGCCGGCGTCGGTCAGCACGTAGTCGTGGCGCCGCGGGGACTGCTGGTAGGCGACCCGGCTCAGGACGCCCGCCTCGGTGAGGGCGGCGAGCCGGGTGGTGAGCACGGCGCGCGGGATGTCGAGGTGGACCAGGAAGTCGTTGAACCGGCGCACGCCGTAGAAGGCGTCCCGGAGGATCAGCAGGCTCCAGCGCTCGCCGACGACCTCCAGGGCGCGGGCGAGGGAGCAGTCCTGCTGGGCGTAGTCGGTGCCGAGGGCCATGGGGGACAGGGTACTGCTCGGTTCGGTGAACAGACTCAGGCTGCTAGGCTGCCGTCCCGCTCGTGAGTTCATTCACCAGACCTACCTGTTCGGGTGGGTCGGCAGCCCTCGACGGAGGAGCCCCGTATGGACGTTCAGGCCGCACACAGCGCCGAGGTGCCACCCGTGCCGGGTGCGGGAGCGGGGGTGGAGGACACCGCGGCGAGCGGCGCGGAAAGGGCCGGTACGGACGCGGCCGGGGCGGAGCGCGCGCCAGGGGCCGTCGCCACGCTGCTGACCGTCGGGCTCGGCACCCTGGTGACGCTGATGGCCTTCACCGCGCCGGCCAGCACGCTCGCCGCCACCGCCGGCGGCCTGCACGCCGGGCCGGTCGCCCAGACCTGGATGTTCACCGGGACCCCGGTCGGGCTCGCCGCGCTGCTGCTCACCGCCGGGTCGGCCGCCGACGCCCGCGGCCGGCGGCGGGTGTTCGGCGCGGGCGCCGTCCTGCTGGTCCTGGCCAGCGTGCTGTCGGCCGCCGCTCCCGACACGGCGCTGTTCCTGACCGGCCGGATACTCCAGGGCGCCGCCAGTGCCGCCGTGCTCGCGTCCGGTCTCGGCCTGATCGCCCAGACCCACCCCGCCGGGCCGCACCGGGTGCGCGCGCTCGGCTTCTTCGGCGCCACCCTCGGCGCCGGCATCGCGCTCGGCCCGGCCTACGCCGCGCTGCTCACGCAGGTCTGGGGTTGGCGCTCGCTGTACTGGGGCCTGGCCGTGCTCGCCGCGGTCACCGCCGTGGCGACCCGCTCCGTGCCGGAGTCGCGGGCCGAGCGGGCCCGCGGCCTCGACCTGAGCGGCGCGCTCGTGCTCGGCGCCGGGATCGCCTGCCTGGTCGCGGCGTTCGGCGAGGGCCGCGGCGGCTGGACGCGGGCCGCGGTCCTGGTGCCGCTCGCCGCCGGGTCGGCGCTTCTCGCGCTCTTCGGCGCCGTCGAGCGGCGGGTGGGCGAGCCGATGCTCGATCCCGCGCTGTGGCGCAGCCGCGCCTTCCTGGCCGCGGGCGCCGGCGCGTTCAGCACCGGGCTGGCCGTCGTGGGACTGTTCAGCTACCTGCCGACCGAACTCGAACTCGTCCTCGGCATGAGCCCGCTCGCCGCGAGCCTGCTGTTCATCGTCTGGGCCGGGGTGTCCGCGGTCACCGCGCTCTTCGCCCGCCACCTGGCCGGCCGGATCGGCGCCGCCGCCCAGGTCGCGCTCGGCCTGCTGCTGTCCGGGGCCGGCCAGGCCGCGCTGTACGGCCTGCGGGCCGGCGGCTCCTACGGCCACCTCGTGCCGGGCCTCGCGGTCGCCGGAATCGGCGGCGGCGTCCTCAACGCGGCACTGGCCCGGCTCGCCGTCTCCAGCGTTCCGGCCGACCGCAGCGCCATGGGCTCCGGTGCGAACAACACCGCGCGGTACGTCGGTTCCGCGCTGGGGCTGGCCCTGACGGTGTCGGTGGCGAGCGCCGCGCACGGGCGCACCCCGGCGGCCGCACTGGCCGCCGGCGCGAACCGCGGGTTCCTGGTCAGCGCGGCGATCTGCGCCGCCGGGGCCGCGGTGGTCCTGCTGGCCGGGCGGGAGCGGCCCGGGCGGTGACGCCGGAGGCGGGTCGGCCGCGCGACGGGCCCTGCCGGCGACCGGCCGACCAGGGGACCGCCGCTCGCCGCCGGGCGCTCAGAACAGCGGCTCCGGCTCCGGTTGTCGAGGGCGCAGGGGCGCGGTCGGGGCGGGGCGGGCGGCGGAGAGGTCCTCGCCGGGGGCGGGGCGGCGCAGCGGCCATCCCGCGGCCAGGCGGGCGTCGAACAGCAGCGGGCCGTCGGCCGTGTCGAGGTACACGTCGTGGCCCGCGATCGCGCGCACCGTGCCGGCCAGGGCGCGGCCGGGCAGCAGCGCGGTGACCTCGGCGACCGGGGCAGGAGGCGGCGGCTGGGCGCTGAGCCCGAACACCTCGGCGTGGTCCACGCAGCGCAGGGCGGCCGGGGCCAGCGACTCCGGCAGCGCGCCGCGCAGCTCCGTCACCCGCGCGTGCAGGGCGGCCAGTTCGGCGGCGCGGACCGCCGGTCCCGGCAGGCGGTGCCGGGCCGCGCGCTTGGCCGGGTCGAGCATCCGGTCGGGCAGGTCGAGGGCGGCGCCCAGCACCGATTCCGTCCGGCGGGCCGCCATCAGCGGGCCCTCGCCGAGGAAGGTGAAGCACACCGCGGCCTGCTCCAGCAGCCGCAGCCGTCCGCGGGCGGCTGCGGTGATGCCGACCTTGTGCAGGCCCGGCCCGAAGTACGCCAGGTACACGCGGTACGGCTGCCCGTCGTCCGGCACGGTGTCCGCGGCGACCGACGACGTACGGTCCAGCGCCGCGCACGCCTCGCACCGGTCGCGCCGCGCGCCCGGCGGGAGTTCGGCGGCGTACGGGCACGGGGTGTTGCGGGCCGCGCGCCACACGCCCGCGCAGCGCCGGACCGCGGAGCCGTCCAGCGCGAGGTGGAGCGGGGCGCCGAGCTCCAGCGGGCTCGCGCGTACTCCGTGCGAGGGGTGCCACCACATCCAGCGCGCCCCCTCCTCCCGCCAGCGCATACCCGTGCTCCGCCACATGGCGTCCACCGTAGGCGGACCCACCGACAACGTGCCGGGCCCGGCCGCGCGGGGGGCGGGGAGCAGGCCGCGGGCCGCCGGGTACTGCCCGGGGAGCAGCGGAGGTGTCGCTGGCCGGACGACGACGCGGGGGGTGGGCGCGGACCAGGCTCGGTGGTGTCGGAACAGCCGGACGACGGACCGGCCAGAGGGTCCGGCACCGATCGAGGAGATGACGAACGATGGACACGTTGGCGTGGCATGACGGCGGGCCCGGCCCGTGGATTCTGTTCTTCCCGCTGGTGTGGGTCGCCGTGGTCGCCGTGGTGGTCACGACGCTGCGGCGGGTCGGATGGCGGCGCGGCTGGGGCGGCGGCGGGCCGTGGCAGTACCAGCCGCGCGGCGGCGTCGGCGGCGAGCACTCGCCGATGGCGGTGCTCGGGCGCAGGTTCGCCTCCGGCGAGATCGACGAGGAGGAGTACTGGCGGCGGATGTCCGTCCTGGAGGAGCACTTCGCCAGGGACCCGCGCGGCACCGCGGGCGGTGGCCGGCCCGGTGGCAAGGGCGGTGCGGCGTGAGTCCGGTGGCCGGCGCCGCCCCCGGTGACGTGGCCGCCCCGGGCGGCGTCGCGGCCGCCCGGGTCGCCGCCGCCACCAAGGTGTACGGCACGGGCGACGCCCAGGTGCGGGCGCTCGACGGGGTGACGGTCGCGTTCCCCGCCGGGCGCTTCACCGCGATCATGGGCCCGTCGGGCTCGGGGAAGTCCACGCTGATGCACTGCGCGGCCGGGCTCGACACGCTCAGCTCGGGCACGGCGTACATCGGGGAGACCGAGCTGGGCACGCTCGGGGACCGGCAGTTGACGCTGCTGCGCCGCGAGCGGATCGGCTTCGTCTTCCAGTCCTTCAACCTGGTGCCGACATTGACCGTCGCCGAGAACATCACGCTGCCGACGGACCTGGCCGGGCAGCGGCCCGACCGGGAGTGGGTGGACGCGCTCATCGACGTCGTCGGCCTCGGCGGGCGGCTGGCGCACCGGCCGAGCGAGCTGTCCGGCGGCCAGCAGCAACGGGTCGCGGTGGCCCGCGCGCTGGCCGGCCGGCCCGACGTGGTGTTCGCCGACGAGCCCACCGGCAACCTGGACTCCCGGTCCGGCGGCGAGGTGCTCGACCTGCTCGGCCGGGCCGTGCACGCGATGGACCGCACGGTCGTCATGGTCACCCACGACCCGAACGCGGCCGCGCACGCCGACGAGGTGGTCTTCCTCGCCGACGGCCGCCTGGTGGACCGGATGACCGGGCCCACCGCCGAGCGGGTGCTCGACCGGATGAAGGCGTTCGACACCCGCACCGGCGGTGCCCTCGCCCCGAGCGGGGGCACACCGTGACCGACCCGACGACGACGGGAGCGACAGCGTCGACCCCGGCGGGCGCGGCCGGCAGCGGCGGCGGCGCGAACCGTACGGCGCTGCGCCTCGGCCTGGCCGGTCTGCGCGCCCACAAGCGGCGCTTCGCCGGGACCTTCGTCGCCGTCTTCCTGGGCGTCGCGTTCCTGGCCGGCACCATGGTCATGGGGGACACCCTGCGGGCGAGTTTCGGCGCGCTGTTCGCCGACGCCGACAGCGGAACCGGCACCGTCGTACGCGGCGCGGAGCAGATCAAGGCGGGCCGGGGGGTGGGCACCCGCCCGCCGGTGCCGACCGACCTGATCGCCACCATCCGGAAGGTGCCCGGTGTCGCGGCGGCCGAGCCCGACATCGAGGGCGCCGGCGAGATCGTCGCCCACGACGGAAGGACCCTGCAGACCAAGGGCCCCACCAACGCGGGCAACTGGATCGCCGACCCGAAGCTCAACCCCTACCGGCTGGTCCAGGGCCGCGCGCCGAGCCGCCCCGGCGAGGCGGTGATCAACCGCGGCGCGGCCGACCAGGCGAAGCTGAAGGTCGGCGACCACACGCTGCTGCGCACGCCCGACCCGGTGCCGATCACGATCGTGGGCATCGCCACCTTCGGCGGCCAGAGCGGCGAGGGCCAGACCACCTTCACCGGGCTGACCCGGTCCGACGCCGAGCGCTACCTGATGCCCCGACCCGGTGAGGCGAGCGCCATCAAGGTCAGGGCCGGACCGGGGATCGGCCAGCGAGAGCTGACCGACCGGGTCGGCGCGGCGCTGCCGGCGCGGTACCAGGCGATCACCGGCAAGCAGGCCGGCGACGAGACCGAGGACGCCACCGCGGGCACGTTCCTGACCCTCTTCACCAGCCTGCTGGTGGTCTTCGCGGGCATCGCGCTGCTCGTGGCGACGTTCAGCATCCACAACACCTTCGCGATCGTCGTGGCCCAGCGGACCCGGGAGAACGCCCTGTTGCGGGCACTCGGCGCCAGTCGCCGCCAGGTGCTGGCGGCCACGCTCGCCGAGGCCACCGCCGTCGCCGTGGTCTCCTCGGCGGCGGGCCTGCTCGGCGGCATCGGCATCGCGGCCGGCCTGCAGGCGCTCTTCCCCGCGGTCGGGTTCCCCTTCCCCGGCGGCGGCCTGGTGATCCACGCGCTGTCGATGGCGGTGCCGCTCGCGGTCGGGCTGGCGGTCTGCGTCGGATCGGCGCTGCTGCCCGCGCTGCGGGCCGGCCGGACCGCGCCGCTGGCGGCGCTGCGGGAGAGCGCCGTCGACACCTCGGGCGGGTCCCGGCGGCGGGCCGTGACCGGAGCGGCCATGGCGGTGGCCGGGGTCGCGCTGACCGTGGCCGGTGTGGCCGGCCCGACGCTGCCGCCGGCCGCGGCGGGTGCCGCGCTGACCCTGGCCGCGTTCGTGGTGCTCGGCCCGGTCGCCTCCTCGCTCGCGGTGCGGGTGCTCGGCGCGCCGCTCGGCCGGCTGCGCGGGGTGAGCGGCACGCTCGCCCGGCGTAACGCGCTGCGCAGCCCCAAGCGGACGGCGGCCACCGCGACCGCGCTGATGATCGGAGTGGCGGTGGTGTCGCTGTTCACGGTGCTCGGCGCGTCGATGAAGACCACGATGCACCGGACCGTCGACCGCTCCTTCGCCGGTGACGTCGCGATCAGCGCGCAGGTCTACGGCGCGGGCGGCGCCGGCCTCAGCCCGCGGATCGCCCCCACCGTGGCCGCGCTGCCGCAGGTCGGCGCGTCGGTCGGACTCGGCCGCGGGGTCGGCGAGATCGACGGCGCCGGGCGGCAGTTGACGGTCACCGACCCGGTCGCGCTCTCCCGGCTGCTCGACCTCGGCACGGTCCGCGGCTCCCTGGCGGGCCTGGGCACGCACGGGATCGCGGTCGCGAAGGACGAGGCGAAGCGGCACGGCTGGCGCCCCGGCAGCAGCATCACGGTCGGCTTCGCGGACGGGCAGCGGCTGCCGTTCACCGTCGGCGCCGTCTACGACCGGGCCGACCTCGCGGGCGACTACCTGATCACCCGCGCCGCCTGGGCGCCCCACCACATCCAGGACAAGGACACCCTCGTCGCGATCGGCTTCAAGGACGGCGTGTCCACGGCCGCGGGCAAGGCCGCCGTACAGAAGGCGGTGGTGCCCTTCGGCTCGCCCGACGTGCAGACGAAGAGCGAGTACGCCGCGTCGTCGGCCGCCGGCATCGACACCTTCCTCACCCTGATCTACGCCCTGCTGGCACTCGCGGTGCTGATCGCCCTGCTCGGCATCGCCAACACCCTCACCCTCGCGGTGCACGAACGCACCCGCGAGCTGGGCCTGTTGCGCGCGGTCGGCCAGACCCGCGGCCAGCTGCGGGCCATGGTGCGCTGGGAGTCGGTGGTGGTCGCCGCGTTCGGCACCGCGGGCGGGCTCGGGCTCGGCGCGTTCCTCGGCTGGGCGCTGGTACGGGCCGCCGACGGCGACGGGATCAGCGCGTTCACGCTGCCGCCGGCGCAGCTCGCGGTGGTCGTGCTGGTCGGCGTCGCGGCCGGGGTCCTGGCCGGCTGGCGCCCGGCCCGCCGGGCGGCCCGCCTGGACGTGCTGCGGGCGATCGCGGCGGAGTGAAGCCCCGCGCGGGGGAGCGGAGTCCCGCGCGGGGCGTGGTCCGGTGGGGGCGTGGCCCGGTGCGGGGCGTGGCCCGGCGCGGGGCCAAGTCCCGTGCGGGCGGCCGGAGACGGCAGACCCGTCCGCTGGGCCTCCGGATGCCGGACCGGCCGCCTCCTCCCAATCACGGGAGGCGGCGGCCGGTCCGGCGCTCACATCTACGGCGTACGCCTGCGCTCTGCGCGCGTGCGCGCGGTCCGCGTCAGGCGCGGTGTCGGACACGGGGTCCGACGGCGGTCCGAGAGGCGGTCAGGCGACCGAGACCGCGACCGCGACACGCTCCTCGGGGACGGTCTCCTCCAGCGGTACCGCGGCGGTCCGCAGCGGGACGAGCTTCGGCTGCTGGGTGGGCGTGCGCAGCACGAACCACACCACCTTGCCGGTCTCGTCGGGCAGCAGGTCGGTGCCCCAGCCGTCGCACATCGCCTCGACCATCGCCAGGCCGCGGCCGGTGGTCGCGGTCGGCTCCATCGGCTGGAGGTGCGGCAGCCGCGTGTCGTGGTCGGCGACGGCCACCGTCAGGCGGTCCGGCACCAGGGTCATCTTCACCGCGCACTGCTTGTCGGGCCTCGCGTGGCGGTGGACGTTCGCCAGCAGCTCGCTGATGCCGGTGGAGGCCGCGTCGACGAGGGGTTCCACCCGCCAGTAGCGCAGCTGGGCGGAGACGATGCGGCGGATCTGCTGGATGCGGTAGGGGTGCGCTTCGAGTTCGAGTGCGCACTCGCGCATGGCTGGGTCGGTCTGGTCGGATTGCATGATCACGGCTGCGACTCCCTCCGCGGTGGGGCCGGCTCCCGTACGGGGGCCGGGCTTCACCGCTCCGATGGGAACACTTGAGCGGGAATGCGTAGAGTGACTGCTGCAGTACTCCGTGATGCGTAATCAGGTTCACCCGTTGCGGGGGTTGCCGCAACTCGGAGTCTTACGGCGCGTTTATCGCGGCGGCGAGCGGTTCCTGATCCGGGGTCCGGAGGCGGTTCCGGGGGACGCCGCGGGGCTACTCCGGCGCCGAGTCCTCCGGCAGCGTGCGGGCGAGGTCCGCGAGGGTGGCCAGCGCGGTGCGCAGGACGTCCCGCGGGGGAGAGGCAAGGCCGATCCGCACCGCGTCGGGGGCGCGGCGCGATCCGGCGGCGAAGGAGGCCGCGGGCGTGACCGCGATGCCCCGGCGCCCGGCCGCGGCCACGAACGTGTCGGCCCGCCACGGCTCCGGCAGGTCCCACCAGCAGAAGCAGGAGTACGGGTCGGCGCGCACCGCGAACCCGTGCAGCACCTCCGCGGCGAGCGTCTGGCGTACCGCGGCCTCCGCCCGTTTCGCCGCCGACAGCCGGGACACGGTGCCGTCGCCGACCCACCCGGCCAGCGCCTCCAGGGCGTAGCCGCTCACGCCCCACCCGCCCGAGCGCAGCGCCGCCGCCACCCGCTCGGCGCACCCGGCCGGGACGACCGCGAACCCGGCGGTCAGGCCGGGCGCGAGCCGCTTGGAGAGGCTGTCGGCGAGCACCACCCGCTCCGGCGCGTACGCGGCCAGCGGCGGTGGGGCGTCCGGCCGCAGGAACGACCAGATCGCGTCCTCCACCGCCACGGTGCCGGTGCGGCGCAGCGCGTCGGCGACCTCGCTCCTGCGGCGGTCGGACATCGTCAGGGAGAGCGGGTTGTGCAGCGTGGGCTGCGCGTACACCGCGTGCAGGGGCCCCTCGCGGTGCGCGGCGACCAGCGCGTCCGGCCGCAGCCCCTCCGCGTCGCAGGCCAGCGGCACCACCGTGCGCCCCAGCCGTGCGGCCAGCGCCTTGACCACGGGGTAGGTGAACTCCTCCACCCCGATCCGCCCGCCGACCGGGACGAGCGCGGTGAGCGCGCCCGCGATGACCTGGCGGCCGCTTCCGGCGAACAGCACGTCCGCCGCGGCCGGTTGCCAGCCCGGCCGGGCCAGCAGCGCGGCGACCGCCTCGCGGGCCGCGCCGGTGCCCCGCGCGCCACCCGGGCCGAGCACCGCCGCGAGCACGTCGGGCCGGGCCAACCGGGCCAGACCCGCGGCCAGCAACTCCGACTGCCCGGACACCACCGGGTAGTTGAGCTCCAGGTCGACCCGCTGCCGCGCGGGCTCCGCGAGCGCGGGTCCGGCGGCGGGCGGCGCGGCCCGTACGAAGGTGCCGCGCCCGACCTCGCCGACCACCAGCCCGCGCCGCACCAGTTCGGCGTAGACCCGGCCCGCCGTGGAGTCCGCGATGCCGTGCCGCCGTGCGAACGCCCGCTGCGTCGGCAGCCGGTCCCCGGCCCGCAGTTGTCCCGACGCGATCCGCGCGGCCACCGCGTCCGCCACCCGCCGGAAGTCCCGCACGCGCCCTCCCCCCGATCCGCCGTCGAAGCCCGTCCGCTTGCCCGCCCGCCCGCAGCCTATTGCACCGAGATCAATGCCGTGTATTGCCCTCGCGATTGCCATCTCCCTAGCATCGGCATACCGGAGGAGCAGAGGAGAAACCCCAGGTGAGTACGGTCATCGTCAACGGGATCACGATCGGCTACGACGACACGGCCGACGGCCGGGGCCCGCACGAGGGGCCCGCGAAGCGCGCGGATCACGCCGAGCCAGCCCCGCTGCTGCTGGTCCACGGCCACCCCTTCGACCGCACCATGTGGCACCCGCAGACCGCCGCGTTCGGCGCGGGGCGCCGGGTGATCGTCCCCGATCTGCGCGGCTACGGGGCGAGTTCGGTACGGCCCGGCAGCACCGGGCTCGACGTGTTCGCCCGCGACCTCGCCGCCCTGCTCGACACCCTCGGCGTGCCCCGGGCCGTGCTGTGCGGGCTGTCCATGGGCGGCCAGATCGTGCTGGAGTTCCACCGGCTGTTCCCCGGGCGCGTCGCCGGACTCGTGCTCGCCGACACCTTCGCCCAGGGCGAGACCGACGCGGGCCGCCGGGAGCGGTACACCCGCGCCGAGGCGCTGGAGCGCGACGGCATGGCGCACTACGCGCACGGCGTGCTGGACTCGATGGTCGCCCCCGCGACCGTCCGCGAACAGCCGGACGTCGCCGCGCACGTGCTGCGGATGATGCTCGCCGCGCCGCCCGAGGGCGCCGCCGCCGCGCTGCGCGGCCGGGCCGAACGCCCCGACTACACCCCGAGCCTGGCGCGGATCGCGGTGCCGACGCTGGTGGTCGTCGGCCGCGACGACGTCTTCACCCCCGTCTCGGACGCGCGGTTCCTGCACGAACATGTCCCCGGCTCGCGGCTCGCGATCGTGGAGGCCGCGGGCCACCTGCCGAACCTGGAACAACCCGAGGCGTTCAACGCCGCGCTGTCGGAACTGCTCACGGCGGTGGCGGAACGGTAGGGGCCGCGACCGGAAGCGCCCACAGGTGGGCGGTCGGCGGTGCGCCGCATGGCACCTCTCCCGTTGCCTTTGCCGGGCGGGGGGCTTCCAGTGAGGCGGGGGGAGCGCCCCCGTCGTCGGCGGAGCCGCCCGGGTACGCCTGGTGAGAGGGCGATCTCCCCTGGCCTGGCGGCCGGGAGACGCATGACCGCGTGGTGATGTGCGGGTGCCTCCCTGCCGAAGGCCGGACCGGGCCGACGGCGTACGTCAACTGGCCCGCGCTGTAAGGGAGTTCGGCCCCACGCCTGGAGCGTGGCCCGCAGCCGCGCCCGCGGCCGTGGACGGGGCCGTGTCCGTAACCGCTGCTGAGCTTCCGGTCCCGCTCGTGCCCTTGCCCGCGCCCGCGCCCGCGCCTGTGCCCGCGCCTGTGCCCGCGCCTGTGCCTGTGCCCGTGTCCGCGCCCCTGCCCGTTGCCCGCTCCCACGCCCCCGCCCGCTCCCGCGCTCTGCCCGTGCCCAGGGTCGGGCTTGCCACGGGGTCTGTTCGTGCCCGAGGTGGGGCGCGCGGCGCGAGCCCTGAGATATGACGAAACGCTGACATCGGCCGCAGGCCCTGGTTCTCGGCGGTCGCGCGTGCTCGAATCGCTGTATGGACAACCACACCGCCGGCCAGGCCGCCGCGGACGGCGGCACGGGGACGGAACCCGGCGCCGAGCCCGGCGCGGAGGAGGGCCGCGGCGCACCGGTCGGGCGGCGGGTCGTGCTGGGCATGCTCGGGCTCGGCGCGGTCGGCGTGGGGGTCGGCGGCGCCGTGCAGGGCCGGCTCGACTCGATCCTCGCCTCGGTGAGCGCGAAGGACCCGACCGGGGTGACCGGACTGCTGCCCGGCGGCGGTGGTTTCCGGTTCTACTCGGTCTCCGACTCCATCCCGCACCGCGGCGAGAGCGACTACCGGCTGACGGTGGGCGGGCTGGTGGACAAGCCCGCGTCGTACCGCCTCGCCGACCTGCGGGCGCTGCCCCAGACCCGGCTGGTGCGGGACGTGCAGTGCGTCACCGGCTGGCGGGTGCCCAAGACCGCGTTCTCCGGGGTGCGGCTGTCCACGCTGCTCGACGCGGCCGGCGTCAAGTCCCCGGGCGGCGCCGTCCACTTCACCTGCTTCGACGGCGTCTACACCGAGAGCCTCACGCTCGCGCAGGCCCGGCGCAGCGACATGCTGGTGGCCCTCACCATGGACGACAAGCCGGTCACCGCCGCGCACGGCGGCCCGGTCCGGCTCTACGCGGCCCCGATGTACTTCTACAAGTCGGCGAAGTGGCTGTCGGGCATCACCGTCACCGAGAAGGTCGAACGCGGCTACTGGGAGCACTACGGATATGACGTCGACGGATGGGTCGGAAAGTCCAACGGCCGCCATGACGCGCCGACGTCGTGACCGCCCGGCCCCGGCCGGGACCGTACGGCGCTTCACCCGCGCCGAGACCTGGGTGCACCGCACCCTCAACACCCTCATGGCCGTCTGCGTGTTCACCGCCGCGTGCCTCTACCTCCCGCCGCTCGCCGAGATCGTGGGCCGCCGCCGGCTGGTGGTGACCGTGCACGAGTGGTCCGGCATCCTGCTGCCCGTGCCGCTCGTGCTCGGCCTCGCCTCCCGCGCCTACCGCGCCGACACCCGGCGGCTGGGCCGGTTCTTCCCGCACGACTGGACGTGGCTGCGCATCGCCGCCCGCAGGCGCCGGCGCGACTCGCGGTACGCGGGCAAGTTCAACGCCGGTCAGAAGCTCTACGCCGCGTTCGCGGTCGGCGCGATCCTGATCATGATGGGCACCGGCCTGATCATGTGGTTCCCGCGGCTCACCCCGCTGCTGTGGCGGACCGGCGCCACCTTCGTCCACGACTGGCTCGCGCTGCTGGTCGCCGCCGTCATCACCGGGCACGTGTGGCTGGCCAGCAGCGACCCGGAAGCCCGTCGCGGCCTGCGCACCGGCAGGGTCTCGCACTGGTGGGCGCGCCGGGAGCACCCGCTGTGGCACACCGGGCCGCCCGCGCCCGCTTCCCCCGGGCCGCCCGCGCCCTCCGTATCCTCCCCGACCCCCACGCCGCCGCCCGCCGCCCCCGCCTCTCCCGCACCCGGTGCGACCTCCCGCGGCACCGACGACGCGGACACCCCCTGACGGCGCCACCGTAGCCCGCCGAACCGCCGACAACCCTTCCCCCAGGGCCGGTTCGGTTCCGTTACAGCCAGGACACTCCACGGATGCCCCGGGGCCACCGGGGTTTCGCCGCCCGCACCTAGCGTCACCGTATGACCACGTCGCAGTTGACGAGCCGGAGGGCCGCCGATCCGGCCGGGTCCGAGGCGCGGTCCGAGCCGCCCGCCGCCCCTCCCGAGCCCCACCGTGCGCGGCGGCGGGTGCGGCTGCGGCTGAACGGGCCGCGTCGGCTGGGCGCCCGCGCCGCCCTGGCGCTGCTGCTGCTCGCCGCGTTGTGCGCCACCGCCGTGATCGGCGCGGTGACCGTACGCGGCGACACCGCGCGGCTGCGCACCACCGTCTCCGACCGGGCCGCCGTCGCCACCCAGTTGAGGTTCGCGCTGGCCGACCTCGACGCCCAGCACGCCGACACCCTCGCGCCGGGCATGTCGGCCGACGGCAGCGGCACGTACGTCGGCAACCAGCTCGAAGCCCTGATCACCGCGCAGCAGCGGCGCGCCCAGGTCAGCGACGCGCTGCGACGGCTCAGCGGCGACGGCGCGCACGGCGACCTGGTGGGCGAACTCCTCGACGGCCTGGGCCACTACGACGACCTGAGCGGCCGCGCGTCCTACGCCGACGAGCAGGCGCCCGACCGGCTCGCCGGTCACCCGCCGGCAGTCACCGTCGCCATGAACGCGCAGGCCGCCGCCGTGATGACCCGGACGCTGCTGCCCACCGCCGACAAGCTCGCGGCGGACTACCAGTTGCAGGCCGACCACGACACCGCCCGGGTGCGCGCGGACACCCGGCGCTGGGCGCTCGTGGTGGGCCTGCTCGGCCTGGCCACGCTGCTGTTCCTGCTCTGGTGGCAGCGCGAACTGGCCCGCGACTACCGGCGGTTGCTCAGCCCGCCGCTGGTGGCCGGCACCGCCGCGGTGCTCGCGGTGTGCCTGGCCGGCGTGCTCGCCCTGACCTCCTGCGCGAGCGGCGCCGGCGCCGCCGACCGCCAGGGGTTGCGGCCCTGGTCGCGGCTGGCCGAGGCGAGCGCCGTGGCCGCGCAGGCCGCGGCCGCCGAGAGCCGCTGGTTCGTGCAGGGCGACGACCTCGGGCGGAGCGACGCGGCCCTGTTCACCACGCTGACCAAGCGCCTCGACACCCTGCTGACGCCCGACGGCTACGCCACCGCGCGCGAACGCCCGGCGTACGAGGACGTGCTCACCCGCTACCACCGCTTCCGCGCCGACGACACCACGCTGCGCCGCCTGACGAACGACGGGAAGACCGACCAGGCGGCCGTGCTGCTCACCACGGTCGGGCGCGGGGACATCGCCTTCGACTTCTGGGACTTCGCGACCACCCTGGACGACCTCGCCGGGCAGCAGCTCGACGACTTCGCCGCGCACGCCGCCGACGCCCGGAGCGATCTGGCCGGTTGGCCCGCGCTGCCCTCCGGGGCGCTGGGCGCCGCCGCGCTGCTGGCCCTGCTGGCAGTCCGGCCCCGGCTGGCCGAGTACCGCTGAGTACCGCTGAGCGGTGCCCGGCGGGCGAGCGGCGCCGGGCCGGCGATGACCGGCTTTTTCCGGGAAGCCGGGGGAGCCACGCCGCCGGGCGCCCGGCGAACGTATATTGGTGGGTCGAAGCCGTACCGCCTGGGGGGGCACCGAGCACGACTCTTCACCCCCGGCCGTCCTGGACGAGATGAGAGCCTGCCCGATGACCACAGACTCCGCGCCCACCCCGGAAGGGGAGTCGTCCATCCCGGACGAGGTGTGGGAACAGTTCCTCTCCGACAACGAGCGCGACATCCGCGCCTCCGCGCCCAAGGAGCCGTCCGCGCGCGCCCGGATCGTCGCCCGCCGGCTGCGGGAGCAGGAAGCGCGCGCCGCCGCCGCACCGGGCAGCAAGCGGCGCCGCGGCAGGCGCGGTGGCGCCGCCGTGCCGGCCTCCCGGATACCCGACGACACCTCCTGGCGCACCGGCCGCACCGACGAGAGCGACCGGCGCAGGCTGCGCCGCGGCCGGCTGCGCGGGATGGTCGCGGTCGTCCTGCTCGTGGTGATCCTGCTGATCGTCCTGTCGCCCAGCCACGCCTGGTCGTTGGTCACCGGCAAGGGCTGATTCCCCGCCGCGGGCGGCGCCGGCGGCTGCGGGACTCCGCAGCGGTCAGGTCAGGGTGGGGGACGCGGGGTCGCCCGCGACGATCAGGTCCGACAGGTGCTCGGCGATCTCCTCGCGCAGCACCTCGGGGATGCCCGCGTCGGTGACGAGCGTGTCCACGTCCTCCAGGGTGGCGAACGAACTCAGCCCGACCGTGCCCCACTTGGTGTGGTCGGCGATCACCACCACCCGCCGCGCCGAGCGGACGAACTGGCGGTTGGTCTCGGCCTCCGCGAGGTTCGGCGTGGACAGGCCCGCCTCCACCGAGATGCCGTGCACGCCCAGGAAGAGCAGGTCGAAGTGGAGCGACTGGATCGCCCGGTCCGCGACCGGCCCGACCAGCGTCTCGGACAGCGTGCGCATCCCGCCGGTGATCACCACGGTGGCCGCGGCCGAGCCGTGCGTGCCGCCGGCCAGCCGCTGACCGGACTGGAAGACGTCCGCGACCCGCACCGAGTTGGTCACCACGGTCAGGTCCGGCACCTCCAGCAGTTGCTGGGCCAGCGCGTACGCGGTGGTGCCGCCGGCCAGCGCGATGGCCGCGCCCGGTGGGACCAGGGCGGCGGCCTCCCGCGCGATCGCCTCCTTCGCGCCCAGCTCCAGGCCCGACTTCGCCTCGAACCCCGGTTCGTGGCTGCTCGGCTCGACCACCGGCACCGCGCCGCCGTGCACCTTCTCCACCACGCCCTGCCGCGCCAGCGCGTCGAGATCGCGGCGGACGGTCATGTCGGAGACGTTCAGCCGCCGGGTCAGCTCGTTGACCCGCACCCCGCCGCGCCGTCGGACCTCGTCCAGGATCAGGGCCCGCCGCTGCTCCGCGAGGAGGTTCTGGTTGTCGCTCACCCGTGACCCCGTCCCGTCCGTGTCGTTGTCCAAGTGCACCGACCGCTTATCTTAGGCGCCCCTGACCCCCCGGGGTGGTCCGTACCGTCGGTTCCGCGATCACCCCGCGGTGGTGGGTCGCCCGCGCCGCTCCCCGCGGCCCCGCGTTCGTGCGGCACTTCCGCCGAGAAGGCATCCTTCGGCCCCTCGACGCGAGCAGCCGCTAGTTGAGGTTGGGCAGGTCCTCCGGGTAGAGGAGCTGGAGTTCGTCGTGAGTCGGTTCCTCGACGTGGGCCATGCGGACCGCGTGCCGTTCGACCATGCCCTCGAAGGTCTGGCGCGCGGTGCGGCCGTTGCCGAACGCGGGGCCCTTCGGGATCGCGGTGAAGTACTTCATGAGGGCGTCGGCGGCGTCGTCGCCGAGCCGGTACTCGTGCTCGGTGGCCTGCGCCTCCACGATCTGGAGGAGTTCCCCCGGGGTGTAATCGCCGAAGGTGATGGTGCGTGAGAAGCGGGACGCCACACCGGGGTTGGAGGCGAGGAACCGCTCCATCTCGGCGGTGTAGCCGGCCACGATCACCACGACCGCCTCGCGGTGGTCCTCCATGAGCTTGACCAGCGTGTCGATCGCCTCGCGCCCGAAGTCGCGGCCGGCGTCCTCCGGCGCGAGGGCGTACGCCTCGTCGATGAAGAGCACCCCGCCGCGCGCCCGGTCGAACGCCTCCTGGGTGCGGATCGCGGTCGAGCCGATGTGCTCGCCGACCAGGTCGACGCGGGCGACCTCGACCAGGTGCCCGCGCTCCAGCACGCCGAGCGAGGCCAGGATCTCGCCGTACAGCCGCGCCACGGTGGTCTTGCCGGTGCCGGGGGAGCCGGTGAAGACCAGGTGGCGGCGGGGCGAGGGCGCCTTGAGCCCGGCCTTCTCACGGCGCCGGCCGACCGAGATCAGGTCTATCAGGGTGCGCACCTCGCGCTTGACGCCGTCCAGGCCGACCAGCGCGTCCAGGTCGCCGAGGACGGCATCGCTTTCCCGCGCGGTCACCCGCACCTGCGGCTCCTGCTGCTGCTCGGCCGGCCGCTGCGCGGGGACGCCGCCCAGCAGGCCGTACGACTGCGTGCCGGGGCTCTGCTGCCGGGCGGGCGTGCCGGGGGCGGCGGACGTGCCGGCCGGGGCCGCCGTGCCCAGCACGCCGCCGGTCGCGGTCGGCACCGGCTCGGGCATGTCGTCGGTGGCGGCCCGGTCGCTGGTGCAGTCCTCGGTGACCGGGCCCGGCTCGGAGAACTCGTACCCGCCGCGGGCGCACCGCTCGGTGCGGCAGCGGGTCAGGTGGGACCGGCAGCCGTCGATGACGTGGAAGCCGAAGCCCCGACTGCCGATCACCCGGCACCCGTTGAACGTGCCGCGGCCGCCCGCCGACACGTACACGCCCGCCTCGGCGGGGTTCGTGACCGTGCAGCGCTCCAGCGCCGGGTCGGCGCCCTTGGTGACGATCACGCCGGTCGCGGTGTCGTCGATGGTGACCTGGGAGAGGGTGCCGCCGCTGCCGTGGTCGCGGAACCACGCACCGGTGGCCGCCTCCTTGATCCGGCAGTCGTCCAGCTGCACGCTGGCGCCGTCGCTCACCGACACCGCGGTGTTCCGGATCTGCGCGAAGTCGCTGTCCACCACGTCCGCGCGCGAACCGCGGTCCAGCACGAACAGCGCGTCCGGCACGTCGTGCACGCGGCAGGAGTCCAGTATGGCCACCGCGCCGTCGCTCACCCACACCGCCGGATAGTCGCCGGTGCTGTCATGTATCTCGCACTGGTTGGCGTCCACGCGGGTGCCCGGGTCCCACACCGACAGGCCGTTGCGGCCGAAGCCGCGCACCGTGCAGCGGGTGAGCGTCAGCACCGAACGGGCCCGCAGGTCGACGGCGTTCTCCGGGATGTCGTGCAGGTCGCAGTCGGCCATCGCCAGCACCGCGTCGGTGTCGAGGGTGATGCCGTCGCCCGTGGTGCGGTGCACCTGGCAGTCGGTGAACTGCCCGCTGCCGCGCGCGGACAACTGCACGCCGGTGCCGCGTACTTCGAACACCTCGCAGCTCACCGCCTCCAGCGAGCTGCCCTCACCGGTGACCGACACCCCCGCGCCGGAGGCGTGGTGGATACGGCAGCGCTCCAGCCGGGGGGACGCGCCGCCGCGGACCGCGAAGCCGTTCTGCCCGGCGGCGATCACCTCGCACTCCTCGAACAGGCCGCCCGCGCCGTCCAGGACGCTCACGCCGAGACCGGCCGGGTTGTCCACGGTGCAGCGGCGCACCGTCGGCCGGGCGCCGTCGCGCACCTCCAGGCCGACCGCCGAGCGGGTGTTGATCCGCACCCCCGACAGCTCCGGGGCGCCCGCCTCGACCAGCAGCGCGGCCGAGGTGACGTCCTGGCACTCGACCAGCAGGTCCTGCACGACGGCGGCGCCGCGCAGGGTCAGCGCGACCCCCGAGGCCGGCGCGAGCCGCACGGTGCCGGGCCCGTCCGCGCAGCGCAGCGTCACCGCGCTGTCCACCAGCAGGTTCTCCCGGTAGGTACCGGGACCCACCGAGAGCACGTCGCCGTCACTCGCCGCTTCCAGCGCGGCGGCGAGGGTCTCGTACTCACCTGTGCGGCGGCGCCACCGAGAACTGCTCGGATTGGTCACCTGCACCACGCCATGTGCCATCGGGCTGCTCAGCCCCCACCTCTTGCGTCGGCCGACCGGGGATCAACCGTAGCGCGAGCGGAGGCATGCTGGTGACGCGCGGCGGGCCGCCGGACGCCGGAAGGAGCCGCCGGACGGTCAGCCGCCGGCGCCCGCGCGGCCCCAATCCTGGCCCACCCGGGCCCATTCGCGCTCCCAGGAGTCCAGCCGGCGCAGCATCAGACGCCACATCAGCAACTGGCGGGATATCACCAGCAGTCCGACCGCGGCCGATCCGGCCGCGACGCCGGCCAGCACCGCGTGGGTGGCCGCCGTGGCGGAGTCCAGCGGCGGCGGCACCAGCCGGCCCTCGTGGTCCGTCCAGATCTTGATCCGGCCCTGCTGCACCACCTCGACGTCGGAGGAGACGGAGGCGGTGTGCGACGTGCCGTCGGGGCCGGTCCAGCGCAGCTGCTCGGCGGGGTGCGTCTTCGCACCGGACGGTTTGGAGCGGGCCAGCGACGCCGTCACCAGGCTCCGCTCGGAGTGCTCGGTGGCCACCTCATGCCGCAGGGCGCGGCCGACCGACCGATCCGCCCACCAGCCGAACAGCGGCGACGCGCAGAGCAGGACGGCGAAGAGCAGCGCGAGCCACGTCTCCACCACGTCCGTGCGCCGGCGCAGTGGATTGCGCCGCCAGCGCCAGCCCGGCCTGGTGACTCTTGTGCGACCCCTCATCGACGGCCACCCCCTTCACACCCATCAACTACCTACCGCAACCGGCGCGGTTCATGCCTGCTCCGTCCGCCGGGGCGCGGACGGGGTGCGTGGAAACATCACTCCACCACCGTCAACGGATCGCCGACGTGCAGGGTTCCTGATGTCTCGGGCACGAGATTCTGGCCGAAAACGAGTTGGCTGTTGATGTTGCGGTGCCGGCCCAGGGTGCGCAGCGGCTCCCGGCCGCGTACGCCGGTGCCCTGGTCGGTCGTGGTGATCACGCACCGCCCGCAGGGCTTGGGCACCCGGAAGACCACCTCGCCGATCCGCACCCGCCGCCAGCCGTCCTCGGCCCATGCCTCGGTGCCGTCCACGACGGCGTTCGGGCGGAACCGGTTCATGGGCAGCGGGCCCTCGTCCGCGCGGTCGCCGGCGGCGATCAGCGCGTTGAGCGCGTCGAGCGACGCGGTGGTGGTGACCAGCAGCGGGAAGCCGTCGGCGAGGCTGACCGTCTCGCCCGGCCGCGCGTACTCGGGGTCGATCGGCCTGCGCGACTCGGGCCGGTCGAGGTGGACCAGCCGTACCGGCATGCCGAGGTAGGCGCTGCACCAGGCGCTCGCGGTCTCGTCGGCGGGCCGTACCTCGAGCGTGCCGGAGAAGATCCGGACGGTCTCCAGCGGCCCGGGCGGCGGCACCGCGACGTCGAGCGGCTGCCGGCCGGGCGCGGTCAGCCGCAGCCCGCCGCGCTCGTCGAGGACGGCGCCGATCAGCGCCAGCCGCGCGTCCTCTCGCTGCGTGACGGCCTTGCCGGTATCGGCGTCGACCAGCATCCAGCGGCGGTCCCCCGCGAGCCCCCACGGCTCCACGACCGCTGCCGGCGTGCTGGTCGCACGCAGCGACTTGACCGGGTAGACGTGCGACGCGCTGACTTTGGGCATGGTCATATGACCATCGTGCCACCGGGCCGGGCGCCGCTCGTCGGGAGGTCAGCCCTGGTAGTACCCGCCTCCAGGCTGCGCCGGCGGGACCCCGAGACCGAGGTTGCGGCGCTGGTAGTTCTCCTCGGGGTGC
Organism: Streptomyces sp. NPDC087270; assembly: GCF_044744625.1. Classification (NCBI taxonomy): domain Bacteria; kingdom Bacillati; phylum Actinomycetota; class Actinomycetes; order Kitasatosporales; family Streptomycetaceae; genus Streptomyces; species Streptomyces sp. NPDC087270. Next base: position 93,182 of record NZ_JBIUYR010000014.1, on the reverse strand, counting down.
CCGGCGGGCCCCTGCCGCGGCGTCATCGGCCGCGGCGGTGCGGGGCGGGCCGTCTGGTACCCGGAGGGCGAGGGCTGCGGCGGCTGCGCAGGGTAGCCGGCGCCATTGGTGTTGTACCCGTTGCCGTACCCCTGGCGCGGCGCCGCGGACTGCTGCGGGACGTAGGGCGCGGGCTGCGGCTGGTAGCCGCCGCCCTGGTAGCCGTTCTGCACCGGCTGGGGGTGCGGCTGGTGCTGCTGGCCCATCTGTCCCATCGGCGCCGAAGGGCCGGCCGGCAGCGCGGGGAGCGCGGCCGGCAGTGCGGGCAGATTCCCGCTACTGCCAAAGGAGTTGTAGCCGCCGGACTCGTACGAGGGGTACGGCGCGGGCACGCGGATGGGGGCGATCTGCGGGGTGCCGCGCTCGGCCACGAGGCTGTCGTAGATCGGGGTGTCCGGGAAGGACGCAGACGAAGGGTAGTAGCTGCCGTAGCCGCCACCGTACGAACCGCGGGGGGTGGTCATGAGCCATAAGTTAAGCCCACGATGTGGTCGTTGGGGAGACCGATTGGATGGTTGTTTTGCGTGCAGGGAGTGACCTCAGGTCACCAATATGAGCGAACCCCCGAAAAACGGTCACCATCTCAGGATGTGATCAGGTAAAAGGCGCGTGTCATGTGCGTAACCCGGGGGTCGGCACGCCGTGGACGAGGGTGCTGAGAGGGTGTCAATGACGCTGCGCGCAGGGGAGAGCGTGGAGCTTCCGGCGGGGGCGGTCCTACGGTTCCGGTACGAACCGGGGGCCGGCGGGGACCGCGGGGGGACCGGATCGGGCGGATCGGGCGGGACCGGCGGTCGGTCCGGCGGCGGGCCGGGCGTGCTCGGGGTGCTGCCGCCGGTTCGCTCCGGTGCGCCGTCGTCCTCGCCGGACCGGCCGGACCCGGCGGCCCCGCCGTCCCCCGGGGAGACCGGACCCGGCGTCACCGTGGCGGACCGCGGCACCATCCTTTCGGTGGACCTCGCGATCCTCGCCGAACCCGGGCAGACGGTGCGGATCGTGCTGCGCGCACCCGGCCGGGCACCCGCCGCGGGCCGGATACGGCTGCTCGCCGTCGGCGTCCCGGGCGCCGAACCCGCCGTCGGGCTCGCCGACATGGAGTGCGCGGGCCCCACCGACGCCGATACCGATACCGGAGCGCGCGGCGACTACGTGGTGGGGGAGTGCTGCCACTACGACGACCGCTGGCACTTCCGCGCCCTCCTGCGCCCCGCCGGCGCCCGCCCCACCGCCGTGACGCTCACCGAGGACGCGCCCACCTCGTCGCTCACCCTCCAGGGCGCCACCCGCGGCATCCTGCGCGCCACCCCCGCCTGGCAGCCCGCGGCCCCCGGCACCCCCGTCCCGGCCGGCATCGACCTGTGCGCCCTGTTCGAACTCACCGACGGCAGCCGCGGGGTCGTCCAGGCCCTCGGCGGCGGCCACGGCGCCCTGGACCGGCCGCCGTTCCTGCGGCTCGGCACCGACCGGCACCGCGGCGACCACGTCGCCTTCGACCTCGACCACGGCGCCGCCTTCCGCCGCGTCCTGCTCTTCGTCAGTGCCCACACCGACGACCACGATCTGCGCGGCCTGAACGGTTCCCTGATCCTGGACTCCGCACACGGCGCCGGCATCCGTATCCCGCTCGGCCCCCGCACCGCGCCCGCCACCGCCTGCGCGCTCGCCCTGCTCGTCCGCGACGGCCCGCACCTGCTCGTCCGCCGCGAGGCCCGCTACCTCGCGCCCCGCGCCGGCCTGAGCCCGCAGCGGATGGTCGACTACGCCTACGGGTGGGGCCTGCGCTGGACCCCCGGGCCCGGCTGAGCCCGGGGGACGCCGCGGATCACACCGTCGCGTCGGGCTTCGCGTAGGTGCGGCCCTTCCACGCCGCGCCCCGGCCGCGGTAGTGCTCCACCGCCGAGTCCACCGTCATCAGCAGGTACAGCGCCGCGGTGTACGGCAGCAGCGGGGCCAGCGCCCACGGCTGCCCGTAGTACCGCAGCATCGGCAGGTACGTCCCCGCCATCACCGCCCACGCCGCCGCGCCCAGCACGCACAGCGGCCACGCGCCCGCGAGCGCCCCGCCGATCGCCGCGACCGGCGGCACCAGGTAGATCAGCGCGAGCCCCAGCACCGTGCCCAGCAGCACCAGCGGGTTGTGCCGCAACTGGGCGTACGCGCTGCGCGCCACCATCCGCCACAGCTCGGCCAGATCCGGGTACGGGCGCACGCTGTCGACGCGCTCGGCCAGCCCCAGCCAGATCCGGCCGCCCGAACGCTTCACCGCCCGGGCCAGCGCCACGTCGTCGATCACCGACTGCCGGATCGCGTCCGGCACGTCGGCGGCCTCCGCCGCGGACGCCCGCAGCAGCACGCACCCGCCGGCCGCGGCCGCCGTACGGCCGCCCGGGCGGTTGATCCAGCGGAACGGGTAGAGCTGCGCGAAGAAGTACACGAACGCCGGGACGATCAGCCGCTCCCAGCCGGTCTCCACCCGCAGCCGGGCCATCTGCGAGACCATGTCCAGGTCGTTGCCGACCGCGGCCTCCACCAGGGCCCGCAGGCTGCCCTCGCGGTGCGCGATGTCCGCGTCCGTCAGCAGGAAGTACTCCGCGCCCGTACGCTCCCGGGCCAGCGCCATCCCGTGCCGGACCGCCCACAGCTTGCCGGTCCACCCCTGGGGCGGCTCGCCCGGCGAGGTCACGGTCAGCGGCAGCGAGCCCGGTCGCTCGCCCAACTCCCGTGCCAGCTCGCCGGTCCCGTCCGTGCTTCCGTCGTCCACGAGGAAGACCTCGGCCCGGCCCGGGTACTCCTGCGCCAGCAGCGAGGCCAGGCTCCGCCCGATCACCTCGGCCTCGTCGCGCGCGGGCACCACCACCGCCACGTCCGGCCACGCCTTCACCGCTTCGCCCCCGCCGCCACGCGGCAGCCGCACGTCCGTCCGCCAGAACCCTCCCTGCCCTACCAGCAACCACGCCCACGCCACCAACGACACCCCTGCGACCCCGGTCATCACGCTCACCCCCGCAGTGTGCCGTACGGCGTCGCGCCGACCCGCCCGCCCTGCCGGGTCCTGTCGGTTCCGGGACCACCTGTCGGTGGTCGGTTGCTCGGGCGGTTCCCCGCGCCCCTCGTTCGTGCGGCTCCGCCCGCAGATCCGGGCCGGCCCGGAGAGCACGGCGCCCCGGGCCCGGGGGAACTAAAGTGGCGGCGTGAAGATCGGTTTGGTGGATTCGGGAATCGGGCTGCTGGCCGCCGCCGCGGCGGTGCGGCGGATGCGGGCGGACGCGGACCTGGTGCTCGCGTCGGACCCGGAGGGCATGCCGTGGGGTCCGAGGCCGGTGGACGACATGGCCGCGCGGGCGCTGGAGTGCGCGCGGGCCGCGGCGGCGCACGGGCTGGACGGGCTGATCGTGGCGTGCAACACCGCGTCGGTGCACGCGCTGCCCGCGCTGCGGGCGGCGTTCGAGCCGGGGCTGCCGATCGTGGGCACCGTGCCGGCGATCAAGCCCGCGGCGGCGGCCCACCGCGCCGTGGCGATCTGGGCCACCCCCTCGACGACGGGCAGCAGCTACCAGCGCGGCCTGATCGCCGAGTTCGGCAACGGCGCTCGGATCACCGAAGTGCCCTGTCCGGGACTGGCCGACGCCGTGCAGAACGCCGACACGGACGCCATCGACGCGGCGGTCGCCGCCGCGGCGGCCCTCACTCCGTCGGGTGTAAGTGCCGTCGTCCTGGGATGCACCCATTACGAACTGGTCGTCGACCGCATCTCCGCCGCCGTGCCCGGCGCCGAACTGTACGGCTCCGCCGACGCCGTGGCGGCCCAGGCCCTGCGCAGGGTGGCCGACACCCCGGGCGGCGGCACCGTCGAGGTGATCCTCAGCGGCCGCTCGGCCCCCCTCCCGGCCGCCGCCCTCACCTACCCGCAGGGCGCGGGACTCGCCGTGACGCCCGCCACGGCTTGACCCCGGCACGATGCCACGCGCCCCGCGGATGGGTACGCTTCGGGGCATGACGCACGCTCCCCGGCCGGAGACCGGCGCGTCCCAGGTGTGGACGGGCCGGGCCAGCAACCGTATGCAGTGGGTTCCCGCTGCCGTGGGCGCCGCCTGTGTGGCGCTCGGCATCTCGCTCGCAGTGGAGGGCCCAGGCCCCACCGCGAGCCTCGTCCCGCTCGTGATGTCGGTGGTGGGGTGCCTCGCCGTCGGACTGCTCGTCCTGTTCGGCACCGTCGCCTTCACCCACGTCCATGTGCGCGTCGACCGTGACGCGGTTCAGGTGCGCTGCGGCCACATCGGGGTGCCGCGCCGCCGTATCCCGATGGGCGAGGTCAGCGGCGCCCGGCTGGCCCCGGTGATCAGCCCGCGCGCCTGGGGCGGCTGGGGCTACCGCTGGCGGCCGGAGAAGGGCACCGCCGTGGTGGTGCGCCGCGGGCCCGGCATCGTGATCGACCTCGGCGGCGGCCGGTGGTTCACCGTCACCGTCGACGACGCGGAAGGCGCGGTGCGCGCCATCCGCGAGATGCTCGGCCTGTCCGCCGCGCCGCGCGATCCGCAGGGCCCCACCGCCGCCCGTTGAGCCCGCAGCCGCGCCTCGGTACCCCGATCGTCAAAGGTCCGGCGCCGACCCGGAAGCCGGCGAGGAAGCCCGTTCCGCGCCAGAACGCGGGGCGGGCTTCCGCATGGGCTGCTTCGGGCCGGACCTCGGACTGGACCTTGGGCCGGGCTTCGGGCTGGGCTTCGGTGCGGGTACCGGCGCGCCGCGCCGCGCGATCCACAGGGCCCCACCGCCGCCCGTTGAGCCCGCAGCCGCGCCTCGGTACCCCGATCGTCAACGGTCCGGCGCCGACCCGGAAGCCGGCGAGGAAGCCCGTTCCGCGCCAGAACGCGGGGCGGGCTTCCGCATGGGCTGCTTCGGGCCGGACCTCGGGCCGGGCTTCGGTGCGGGTGCCGGCGCCTGGGCCGGGAGCGGCCGCGAGGTGGCCAGCCCCGCCAGCAGCCCCGCCGCGGCCGTGACCGCGGTGTAGCTGAGCACGTGGTCCACGGCCGCGAGCAGCCCGAGCCCGGTCAGCGTCGCGGCCGCGGTCAGCACCGCGGGCGTCGACCGCGGGGAGCGCCACAGCGCGCACAGCGTCCACAGGTAGGCGCCGCCGAGCAGCGCCACCCCCGGCACTCCCTGCTCCGCGGCGAGTTGGAACGGCGCGGACTGCGGGGTCTCGGCGGTGGGCGTGTCGGAGGGCAGCGGGGTGCTCTCCTCGGCGAAGCGTCCCGGCCCGACGCCGCGCAGCGGATGGCGTCCGGCGAGGTGCACGGCCTCGTGCCACAGCGCGACGCGCGGCTGGGTGAGCTGCCCGGTCAGCGACTCGGACAGCCCGCCGGGCGCCGCGTCGACCGCGACCGCGTAGCTTCCGCCGACCGCCAGCGCCGCGGCCAGCGCTAGCCCGACCAGGCCGATCAGCCGGTGCCGCATCCGGGCCGCGGCCAGCGAGCACAGCACGACCGCCATGCCCGCCGCGAAGCCCGCCGACGACCCCAGTACCAGCGCCGCCACCGCGGCCGCCATCGCCAGCAGCCGCAGCAGCGCCTGCCACACCACCGACGGGACGCGCCACACCGTGTCGGGGACGCCCCACGCCGCGCAGCACGCCGCCCCGGCGGCCAGGACGAGCAGCGCCGCGTCCGCGTTGGGGTAGCCCAGCGGCGGCGCGCTCGCGCCCCCGGACAGCCGGTGGGCCGGGCCCAGCACCAGCGCCAGCACGGTCACCGCGCCGACGGTGAGGGTCAGCGTCGGCAGCATCGCCCCGAGCACCCGGCCCGCGGCGTATCCGGCGGTGACCGCGAGCAGCGCCAGCAGCGCGCCTTCCGGCCTGGCCTCGCGGCCGCCGGCGCAGACCATCACCCACACCGCGCAGCAGGCCAGGACGACCATCCCCGCCGCGTCGACCGCCCCGCCGCCGGACGGCGGCCGTGCCGGCCGGACCGGCCGCGGCGGGGACCCAGCGCTGTGGCCGATGCCGCCGGTGTCACCCGTGTCGCCGAGGTCGGGAAACAGTGCGGAGCCGGTGCCGTCCGCGGCCGTGCTGCCGCTCGCGCTCCCGTCCGGGTCGTCCTCGGGCGTACCGTCGGCCGCCCGGTCGTCCTCGTGCGAACCGGCGCGGCGCGGGCCGGCCTCCGCCGCGCGGGCCCCGCGCGCCGCTTCCGGCGCGCCGCCGGCCGTCGTGTCCATCCCCGACCCCCTGCCGCCACCACCCGGGCGCGACGGGGTACCCCGTGCCCGCGTTCCCCGCGTGGGCGCTGTTGTCCGGATCACCGTAACGGGTGAGGGCCCGCCCTGTGGATATGTCGCACAGGAAGCTCGTCGAGCTTGTGAAACCTGGTGCTGATGTGGCGTTCACCTTTCATCTCGTAGGCTCGGGGCATGGCGACTCCCCAGTTCATCCAGGACATCCGCGAAAAGGCGGGGAACGTTCTCCTCCTGCTGCCCGGCGTGGTCATGGTGGTCTTCGACGACCGCGGCAGGGTGCTGCTCAACCGTCGCACGGACACCGGCCGTTGGGCGCTGATCAGCGGTATCCCCGACCCCGGCGAGCAGCCCGCCGAGAGCGCGGTGCGGGAGATCCAGGAGGAGACCGGGGTGTCCGCGGTGGTGGAGCGGGTGCTCAGCGTCTTCACCAACGAGCCGGTGGTGTACGACAACGGCGACCACGCCCAGTACATCGACATCGTGCTGCGCTGCCGGGCGGTCGGCGGCGAGGCCCGGGTCAACGACGACGAGTCGCTGGACGTGCGGTGGTTCGCGCTGGACGAGCTGCCGCCGCTCGGGCCGATCGCCCGCGGCCGGATCGAGTCGGCGCTGCGCGAGGAGCCGACGTGGTTCGCCCCCGCACCCGCACCCGCCCCTGCGCCCGCGCCCGCACCCGCCCCCGCGCTCGACGGTGACGGTCACCGGGCTCCGTGACCCCGGTACGACCATCGGACCGCGGCCGGCGTGGACATGTCGACCGGGTCGGGCCAACCCCCTCCTGGCCAGGCCGCTTTGTCAGTGCTTGGCGGTAAAATCGACAGTGTTCGAGAGGGTTGGCCGACGCCTCAGGAGGAAGCCGATGGCCGCTGCCGTACTGCCCCTGGATACACGCCGACACACATCCGCGCCCGTCGTCGCACTGCCGAAGAAGCCGCTGCCCGCGGGCCTGCCCCGCGAGTGGTACGTCGCCCACAACCGCCGCCTGAAGACCATGCGCCTGACCATCGCCCTGCTCGACTCGGGGGTCTACGAAGCGGCTCACGCCGGGAACGGACGGATTCGCCGCACCGCCGAGCGGATAGGCGTGCACCCGCCGTCCGATATCACCTGCCGGATGGTCCGCCACCTGCTGACCTACGGCCGCTGACCGACCGCCCACGCGGGAGGCCGCGAGGCCAGGCCGCGGGCTCCCCGCGCTCCTTCGCGGAGCGCGGGGACTCGCGGCTGCGTCCGGTCCAGGCCCTAGACCTTGCGGTAGGTGTACGCCTCCGCCGCTGCCGCCGCGACCGCGTCGATGTCCGCGCCCGTGGACGCGGTGACGACGGCGGCGACCGCCCCTTCGAGGAAGGGGGCGTCCACCAGGCGGGCGCCGGGCGGGAGTTCGTCGTCGGCCAGCAGCGCCTTCACCGTCAGCACCGCGCTGCCGAGGTCGGCGAGCACCGCCACGCCCGCACCCTGGTCGACGGTGCGCGCGGCCGAGGAGATCAGGTCGGAGCTGGTGCCGAGGCCGCCGTCGGGCCCGCCGCCGGCCGGCATCAGCGGCACCTCGTCGCCGCCGGTGAGTGCGGACGCCAGATCCGCGACGGCGTTCGCGGCCGCCGCGCTGTGCGAGACCAGCACGATCCCGACCAGCGCCTGCGTACGGTCTCCGGTGGTGCTGTCCGTGCTGCCGGTCATGAGGAGGACGCCTCCCGTGCGGTGTCGGCGAGCGCGGTGAGCAGGAGGGCCGAGGAGGTCGCGCCCGGGTCCTGGTGGCCGATGCTGCGGTCGCCCAGATAACTCGCCCGGCCCTTGCGGGCGCGCAGCGGAATCGTTGCTGCGGCGCCTTCCCCCGCCGCCCGCGCCGTGGCGCTCAGCGCATCGGCGGTGCCCTCGCCCGCGTCGAGCGCCGCCGTGAACGCGTCGAGCGCCGGCACCAGCGCGTCCACCATCGTCTTGTCCTCCGGCACCGCGCCGCCGAGCTGCGCCAGGGCGTCCACCCCGGCCTTCAGCGCGTCGCGCAGTTCCGCCGCGGTCACCGCCGGCGCGTCGCCGAGCGCCTTGCCGGTACGCCGCAGCAGCGTGCCGTACAGCGGGCCCGACGCGCCGCCGACGGTGCTGATCAGCTGCCGTCCCACCGCGACCAGTACCCCGCCGGGGGTGTCCGGCGGCTCCTGCTGAAGTGCGGCGCGCGCGGCGAGGAAACCGCGGCGCATGTTGTTGCCGTGGTCGGCGTCGCCGATCGGGGAGTCCAGTTCGGTGAGGTGGGCGGCCTCCCGCTCGATCACGGACGTCGCCGTGTCGAGCCATCGCAGCAGCAGGGCCGCGTCTATGTCGGCGGGCTGGTCGGGCTGTTCGGGGACGGCGTTCATACGGTGTGCCTTTCCACGGGTGGTCGAAGCGGCACGGCGCGCGGTGCGCGCCCGCGCACCCGGCGGCGGCCGGGGACCGCGGTCAGCAGCCCCAGCGCAACGCCGGGGTCGACACGGGCGCGTCCCACAGCCGCAGCAGCTCCTCGTCGGCCTGGCAGATCGTCACCGAGGCGCCCGCCATGTCGAGCGAGGTCACGTAGTTGCCGACGAGCGTACGGGCCACCGAGACCTTGCGGGCGGCCAGCACCCGGTGCACCTCGGCCGCGAAGCCGTACAGCTCCAGCAGCGGAGTGGCGCCCATCCCGTTGACCAGCAGCAGCACCGGCGCGTCGGGGTGCAGGTCCTCGACCACGGCGTCCACCGCCACGTCGGCGATCTCGCCCGAGGTCATCATGGCGCGGCGCTCCCGGCCCGGCTCGCCGTGGATGCCGACGCCCAGCTCCAGCTCGCCCTCGGGCAGGTCGAAGGTCGGGCCGCCCTTCGCGGGGGTACTGCACGCGCTGAGCGCCACCCCGAAACTGCGGGACACCTCGTTGACCCGGTGGGCGATGCCCGCGACCCGGTCCAGCGGCGCGCCCTCGTCGGCCGCCGCGCCCGCCAGCTTCTCGACGAACAAGGTGGCCCCGGTGCCGCGCCGGCCGGCCGTGTAGAGGCTGTCGGTCACCGCCACGTCGTCGTTGACCAGCACCTTCGCCACCTGGACGCCCTCGTCCTCGGCGAGTTCGGCGGCCATGTCGAAGTTGAGCACGTCGCCGGTGTAGTTCTTCACGATGAACAGCACGCCCGCGCCGCTGTCCACCGCCGCCGCGGCCCGCACCATCTGGTCCGGCACCGGAGAGGTGAAGACCTCGCCCGGGCAGGCGGCCGTGAGCATGCCGCGCCCGACGAAACCGCCGTGCAGCGGTTCGTGCCCCGACCCGCCGCCCGACACCAGCCCGACCTGCCCGTCGTAGGGCGCCCCGCGGCGGACGATCACCCGGCGCTCCACGTCGACGGTCAGATCGGTGTGCACCGCCGCGAAGCCCCGCAGCGCGTCCGGGACCACGTTCTCCGGTACGTTGATCAGCATCTTCACGGGAATCTCCTCGCCAGGCCGGCAGCCAGGGCAACCGCCTGTGTCGTAGCAGGTCAGAGGCTGTGTCCAGAGTTCTCGACGGCGGCGGCCCGCGGTGCTGCGCGAGGGCGCGGCGCGGCGCTTCCGCCGACCGGGTGCCGGCGGGCGGGACGCGCCCCCGGTACGCGGGAGCCCGGGGTCGAGGCCACTCGTCCGGGCGGGCAGTTCATACCCCCCAGTATCCGCCGATGATCGAGAAACGTCACGGCGTGGTCGTACCCCACCCCCGCGCGGACCTCCCACCTGGACCTCCACCTGGGCCTTCCACGTGGATCTCCACCCGGATCTCCACCCTGGGGTGGAGCGACCGAACGGCGGTGGTCCGTAGCGTGCCGGTATCAGCGGAACGCCGGCGGAAGCACGTGGCGGGAAAGGGGCGGGATGAGTGCCCTGAACATCGTCTTGCTCGTGAGCGGCGTCGGCTACGTCCTCGCCCGCCGGATCATCGGGGAGGCCCTGGAGGCCGGTCCGGTGCTGGCGGCGCCGGTGGTGCTCGGCGTGCTGGGGCTGGTCACGGTCCGCGACGCCCGGCCGGCGGGCGGGGCGACGGTCGCCCTGATCGCGGCGAGCTGCCTGCTGGGCGTGGCCGTCGGGCTGGCCCGCGGGCTGACCGTACGCCTGGGGACACGGGACGGCGCGCGATCGATGCGGTACGGGGCCGGTTCACTGCTGCTGTGGCTGCTGGGGGCGGCGTCGCAGGTGGCGCTGTCGTCGGCCGGTCGTGCGGTGGCGGCCGCGTCCGGGCGCGCCGCCGACCAGGGTGTGCTGCTCTCGGTCGGCCTCGGCGTGCTGGCCGAGTCGCTGGTGGTGCTGTTCCGGGCGACCCGCGCCCGGCCCGCGGGGGCGGAGGACCACGGCGGGCACAGTCCGGCTCACCGGGAGCCGGGGGATCGCCAGGGTCACGGCACCAGCCGGGGCGCCTCCGGTTGTCGCGATGGGCGGGGGCGCTGGTAGTTTTCGCCCCGAACCGTTACCGGCTGACCGGCCGACCACGGGAAAAGAGCTCCAGTGCATCGACTCCGAGCCGTGATCCGCTGGTTCACGGAGGACAACCACCTCTTCCAGTTCTTCACCACCGCCACCGGCATCGCGGTGTGCGCGGTGCTGGTGAACCCGATCGGGACGTCCGGCACCGGACTCGCGGTCCTGTGCCTGCTCGTCGTGAACTCGGTGCTGCTGTGCACCCGGTTGATCCCCGTGGGAGTGCTGCCGCCCGGTCCGCAGACGGCGGTGCTGGGCGCCGCGGCGGTCAGCGCGGCCGCCCTGATGAGCCAGGACCACTCCGGAGCGGCGTCGCTGTTCGCGTTCTACGCGGCCGGCCACGCCGGGTTCCGCCTCGCGCAGCAGCGGGCACTGGCCTTCGCGGTGCTCACCAGCGTGCTGTGCGCGAGCGTGCTGCTCTTCCCGGTCGGCAGCGCCTACGGCCATGTGTCGTGGTACCTGGGCGCGTTGACCGGCGTCAGCGTGCTGTTCGGCATCTCCAACCGTTCGCAGGCCGACGCGCTCAGCTCGGCGCGGGCCGCCGCCGAGCAGGCGGAGCTGGCCTCGCGCTCCGAGGCCCGTGCCGAGGCGCTGGCCGAGCGCGCCCGTATCGCCCGCGACGTGCACGACGTGCTCGCCCACTCGCTGGCCGGCGTCAACATGCAACTGGAGGTCACCGACGCGCTGTTGGAGGCCGGCGCGGTGGACGAGGCCCGGCAGGCCGCCCAGCGGGCGCAGAGCCTGGTCCGCGCGGGACTGACCGAGGTCCAGCGCACGGTCCGCGACCTGCGGGAGGACGCGCTGCCGCTGCTGGAGACGCTGCGCTCCATGCTCGGCTCCAGCCCGGGCACCGGTACGCTGACCCTCGACGGATCGCCGCACGAACTGCCCGTCCGGCCCGCCCAGGTGATCGTGCGCTGCGCCCAGGAGGCGCTGACCAACGCGCACAAGTACGCACCTGGCGCGCCGGTCCGGCTGCGCCTGGGGTACGGCACGGAGGAGACCACCTTCGAGGTGGTGAACTCCGCGCCCCCGGACGGTTCCCGGCCGCTGGCCGGTGCCGGGAGCGGCATGGGACTCGTCGGGATGCGCGAGCGCGTCGAACTGGTGGGAGGCACGGTGACGGCCGGCCCGATCGTGGACGGCGACGACGCGGGAGGATGGCGGGTACGCGTGGTGATACCGGCGTGAGCGAGCGCGAGGCGGACGGGCACACCGGGAACGGGCACACCGGGAACGGGTACGACGGGAACGGGCACGATGTGGACCGGCGGGACGTGAGGGGGTACGGGGTGGAGGCGCTCGGGGCGGACGGCGAGCACACGGTGCGGGTGGTCGTCGCCGACGACCAGACCGCGATCCGCGAGGCGCTCGCGGTGGTGCTCGACCTGCAGCCGGGCCTGGAGGTCGTGGCCACGGCGCGGGACGGCGCGGAGGCCGTGGCGGCCGCGGACGAGCACGCCCCCGACGTGATCCTCATGGACCTCAACATGCCGCGGATGGACGGCGTCGAGGCCACCCGGCTGGTCACCGAGCGCTTTCCCGACGTCGCGGTGGTGGTGCTCACCACGCTGGCCGACGAGCAGTACATCCTCGCCGCGCTCGGCGCCGGGGCCCGCGGCTATCTGACCAAGGAGTCCGGCCGCCAGGACATCGCCCGCGCGGTGCGGGCCGCCGCGGCCGGGCAGGCCGTCCTCGACCCGGCGGTCCAGGAGCGGTTGCTCGCGGCCGCCGTCAAGAGCGCGGCCCCGGCCGAGGCGCCGATCGCCGGCCTCGCACCAGACCTCACGCCCAGGGAGGTCGAGGTGCTCACCCTCATCGGCGAGGGCCTGACCAACCGCGGTATCGCCGAACGCCTGGTGGTCAGCGAGGCCACGGTGAAGACCCACATCAACAACCTCTTCGCGAAGGCGCATCTGCGCGACCGGGCGCACGCCGTGCAGTACGCGTTCATCCACGGGCTGGTGAAGGCCCGTGGATGAGGTGCGGGATCGCGGCTGACGGCTTCCCTGTCGCCCTTTGCCCGGCTGACCGGCCGCTGACCTGCCGCTGAGTGGCTGCCGACCGGGCGCTGTCCGACCGGTTGCCGGTTGCCGGCGGCCGGCGGCCGGGTGTCAGCCGACGCGCGGGGCCGCCGCGGGGCGGCCGTCCACCGCGGGAGCGGTGCCCTCGGCCGGCGGCAGCGCCCGCACCCGGGCCAGTACCAGCAGCACCCGGCTGAGCACCATGGCCAGCGCCATCAGGACGAAGAACGGCGCGATGGCGTCCTCGACGATGCGGTGGTCCGTCATGAACGTGACCAGGTGGCCGCGGAACCAGGCGTCGTGCTCGCTGAGGTAGATGAACGCCACCCGCAGCGCCACCACCACGGACCAGATGGCGACGAACCCGGCGCCGCACCGCGTGTACACCCGGCCCGAGCCCCGGTCCCGCTCCACCCCGGTGGTGAGCGTCGCGATGCCACCGCACACCACCCCGACCGCGGCACCCACCAGGTAGACCACCAGGTCGACGGTGTGGGTGGGCGCGCCCCTGAGGTAGAAGTAGCCGATCACCGAGACCGACACCAGCGGCATCAGGACCTTGTGCCGGTCGTACTTCCTGCGGCCGTACTGCGTCAGCAGCATCAGCCCGAAGATGCCCCCGCTGATCGCCAGCGCCTGCTCCATGTCGGTCATGACCTCGCACTCCTTCGCCTCGACGGTGTTCCCGTGGTGCCGAGAGCGACTCTCCCGCCATGGCGGGCGAAGTACCTGGTCCCGTGGGTGGAGGTTCGGGTGGAGACGGCGACACGAAGGGCCGGGGACACGGTTTCCGTGTCCCCGGCCCTTCGCTTCCCGCGGGTTCGGCAGCCGCGGGTCAGTCGCCGCGTGCGGGTGGTGGCGTCAGCTCGCGCTTACCGGTGCCATCGTGTCGACGATGTCCGGGTTGTCGGCCATCCACTTCTTCACCCCCGCCGTGGTCTGCCCCTGGCCCGCCGACTGGATGTCGGCCTCCAGGGAGGCGAGTTGCGGCTCGGTCATGTGGAAGTCCTTCATCCACGTGGTGACCTGGGGGAGCTTCTTCGCGCTGTTCTTGTTGGCGACGCTGTGGATCGAGTCGCCCTTGCCCCACAGGCCCTTGGGGTCGCCGAGTTTGGTGAGGTCGTACTTGCTGTAGGCCCAGTGCGGGGACCACAGGACGACGGCGACGGGCTTCTTCTGGTCGTAGTCGCGCTGGAGTTCGGCGAGCATGCCGGCGGTGGAGCTGGCGACGAGCTTGTACTCCTTGTCGAGCCCGTAGCCGGGGAGGACCTTGGAGCTGAGGATCTTCATCTCGCCGGCGCCGGGTTCGATGCCGATGATCTTGCCGCCGAACTCGGCCGACTTGCCCTTGAGGTCCGCCATCGTCTTGACGCCCTTGACGTAGGAGGGCACGGAGACCTCGAGCGAGGTCTTGTCGTACCACGGGCCCAGGTCGTCCAGATGGCTGCCGTACTGCTTCATGTACGAGGCGTGCGTGGTCGGTAGCCAGGTGTCGGTCATGTAGTCGATGTTGCCGCTGGCGAGTCCGGTGTACGCGGCGCCCGGGTCGTAGGTGTTGACCGACGCCTTGTAACCGCGCTCGTCGAGGACTTCCTTCCACAGGTTCGCCGAGGCGATCGACTCGTCCCAGTTGAAGTCGCCGATCTTCACCGACTGGCCCTTGCCGACGTTCGTGGCGGAGGCTCCGGCCACCGGTGCCATCTTGTCGACCACGCCGGGGTTGGCCTTCATCCACTTCTTGACGCCGTCGGCGGTCTTGCCCTGCCCGGCGGCCTGGATGTCGGCCTCCAGCGAGCTCAGCTGCTCCTCGGTCATGTGGAAGTTCTTCATCCACGAGCTGACCTGCGGGAGCTTCTTCGCGCTGTTCTTGTTGGCGATGTTGTGGATGGAGTCGCTCGCGCCCCACAGGCCCTTGGGGTCGCTGAGCTTGGTGAGGTCGTACTTGCTGTAGGCCCAGTGCGGGGACCACAGGACGACGGCGACGGGCTTCTTCTGGTCGTAGTCGCGCTGGAGTTCGGCGAGCATGCCGGCGGTGGAGCTGGCGACGAGCTTGTACTCCTTGTCGAGTCCGTAGCCGGGGAGGACCTTGGAGCTGAGCAGTTTCATCTCGCCGGCGCCGGGCTCGATGCCGATGATCTTGCCGCCGAACTCGGCCGACTTGCCCTTGAGGTCGGCCATGGTCTTGACGCCCTTGACGTAGGACGGGACCGAGACCTCCAGGGAGGTCTGGTCGTACCACTTGCCGAGGTCGGTGTAGCTGCTGCCGTACTGCTTCATGTACGAGGCGTGCGTGGTGGGCAGCCAGGCGTCGGTGAGGTAGTCGAAGTTGCCGCTGGCCAGTCCGGTGAAGGCGGCGCCGGGGTCGTAGGTGTTGACCTGCGCCTTGTAGCCGCGCTCGTCGAGGACTTCCTTCCAGAGGTTCGCCGAGGCGATCGACTCGTCCCAGTTGAAGGAGCCGATCTTGACCGACTGTCCCTTGCCGACGTTCGTGGACGCGGTCGGAGTCGAGCTGCCGCCGTTGTCCGAGAACACCCCGATGCCGCCCGCGACCAGCGCGAGGATGACCACCGCGGACAGGCCGACGGCCGGGCGCGGCCGGTAGCGCAGCACCGAGAAGCCCTGGGTGGCGCTGCGGGCGCGCGCCAGGGCGCGGCGGCCCAGCGGCGACACCTGGTCGCCGAGGGCACCGGTGATCCGGTCCAGGTAGATGGCGAGCACCACCACGGATATGCCGCCCTCGAAGCCGAGGCCGATGTTCACCTGGCTGATCGCGCCGAAGACGGTCGAGCCGAGGCCGTCCGCGCCGACCATGCCGCCGATGACGACCATGGACAGCGCCAGCATGATGACCTGGTTGACGCCGGCCATGATGGTCGGCAGCGCCAGCGGCAACTGCACCCGCAGCAGGGTGCGGGACGGCGGCGTGCCGAACGCCTCCGCGGCCTCGACCAGTTCCGGGTCGACCTGCCGGATGCCCAGCTCGGTCATGCGCACGCCGACCGGCATCGCGAAGACGATGGTGGCGATGACGGCGGGCACCGTGCCGAGGCTGAAGAAGATGATCGCCGGGATCAGGTAGACGAACGCCGGCAGCGTCTGCATGACGTCCAGCACCGGCCGGATCAGCACGCTCGCCGTGCGGCGCCGGGCGGCCCAGATGCCCAGCGGCACCGCGAGCGCCAGCGCGACCACCGCCGAGACGACCACCAGGGACAGCGACTCCATCGCCTCGTCCCACTGGGCGACGGAGTCGATGAGCGCGAAGCCGACGAAGGCCAGGACGCCGGCGGTCAGCCCGCGCATCCACAGCGCGAGCACCGCGAGGATCGCGGCCATCAGCAGCGGCGACGGGCCGCCGAGCGCCCACTCCACGCCGTTGTACATGCCGTTGACGACATGGCTGATGAAGTTGAAGAGCCAGGACAGGTGGTGGGTGAGCCAGTGGACGACGTCCTCGGCCCAGTCGCCGAAGTGGAGCCTAGGCACGGGTCGCCTCCTTGCCCTCGGCGTCGCCGCCGTCACCGTTGCCGCCGCCGTCAGGACCGCCGAGGCCGCCCGGGCCGTCAGGGCCGCCCGGACTGCCCGGTCCACCGGGTCCGCCTGGATCGCCGCCGCTCGGGACGGCGTCGTCCAGCGTCGGGAAGTCGGGCAGGCGGTGGCTGCCGGTGTCCTCCAGGCCCTCGCCGAGCGCGGCGAGCAGCGTCACCCGGGGGATGACGCCGGTCAGCCGGCCGTTGTCGTCGAGCACCGCGAGCGGCAGCTTCGACTGCGAGGCGGGGGTGAGCAGTTCGGACAGCGGCGCGTCCGCGTGCGTGGTGACGCAGTCGGTGTCCATCAGGTCGCGCATGGTGCCCTCGGCCTTGCGCAGCGCCTCGGTGACACGCACCTCGGTGACGGTGCCGACCAGCTTGCGGCCGCGTTCGACGACGAAGGCGGCGGACGCCTGGTCGGTGCGCAGCGCGCGCATGGCGGCGCGCGGGCCGTCGTTGGGGCTCACCATCACCCGCGGCTCCTCCATGATCGAGGCCGCGGTCAGCACCCGGGAGCGGTCGACGTCCTGCACGAAGCTGGCCACGTAGTCGTTGGCCGGGTCGGTGAGGATGTCCTCCGCGGTGCCGATCTGGACGATCCGGCCGTCGCGCATCACCGCGATCCGGTCGCCGAGCCGCATCGCCTCGTTGAGGTCGTGGGTGATGAAGACGATCGTCTTGCGCAGCCGCTGCTGGAGCTCCAGCAGCTGGTCCTGCATGTCGCGGCGGATCAGTGGGTCCAGCGCGGAGAAGGACTCGTCCATCAGCAGCAGGTCGGCGTCGGTGGCGAGCGCGCGGGCCAGGCCGACCCGCTGCTGCATGCCGCCGGACAGCTCGTCCGGCCAGGACTTCTCCCAGCCGTCCAGGCCGACCATCGACAGCGCCTCGGCCGCCTTCTCCTCGCGCTCCTTCGCCGGCCGGCCCTGGACCTCCAGGCCGTAGGCGGCGTTCTCCAGGACGCTGCGGTGCGGGAAGAGCGCGAAGTGCTGGAAGACCATGCTGATCTTGCGGGAGCGCAGGTCGCGCAGGGCCTTCGCGGACAGGCCCGTGAGGTCCTGGCCGTCGAACAGCACCCTGCCCGAGGTGGGCTCCAGCAGACCGTTCAGCATGCGCAGCAGCGTGGACTTGCCCGAGCCGGACAGACCCATGACGACGAAGATCTCGCCCTGCTCCACGTCGAAGGAGGCGTCGATCACCGCCGCGGTCGTCCCCTCCTCTCTCAGTTCCGCACGGTCGGCCCCCTCCTGAAGCCGACGAATGCCTTCCTTCGGCTTGCGGCCGAAGACCTTGAATACGTGCTCGATGACGAGCTGTGACACGTTTGCCTTTCGGGGCAGGGGACAGGACGGAACCAGAGGCCGTCGCATACCGGCCAATGAGTTCACATCGAAGCTATCCGGCAGCGACCCGAGTGTCCTGGCAGCGGCAACCGCCGCCAGGAGACGGACCTCCGGGTTCGGGTCGCCGCCTACCCCGTGCCCTACGCAGCGCAAACAAGATCGTCGAAGACCGTCCTGTTTGTCTGATTGTGTACGTATATAAGTGGCCGTTTATCGTGACCGGATCGTGCCCCTTATGACATCGATCCGCAGGGTGGGAACTGTTGACCCGATCTTGACTCAGTGTTAGCGATTCTGTGGGGTCGCTGTGATCCGCTTCTCGAACCAGTGGTGGGCGTAGGGCTCGTCGTTGAACGCGGGCACCTCGTGGAAACCACAGGAGTGGTAGAGCCTGATCGCCGCGTCGAGGGTCCTGTTGGTGTCCAGCCGCAGCGCGGTGCGGCCGTCGGCGGCGGCCCGGGCCTCCAGTTCGGCGAGGAACCTGCGGCCGAGGCCGAGCCGGCGGGCGTCCGGCGCGACCCACATGCGCTTGATCTCGGCGGGGGCGCCGGCCGGCAGCTTCAGGCCGGCGCAGCCGACCGGCTCGCCGTACAGCCGGGCGATCAGGAAGACGCCGCGCGGCGGGCGCAGGTCGCCCGCGTCGGGCAGCAGGCTCGCCGCGGGGTCGAAGCCGCCCTCGAAGCGCTCGTCCATCTCCGCGAAGTACGCCCGCAGGCAGTGCTCGGCGTCGGGGTGCCCCGGCTCGACGGGCTCCAGGGTGACGGTCGCGGCGGTCAGCAGCCGCTCGACGTCGGCCATCGCCGCGGTCAGCCGGGCCCGCTGCGCGGGGTTGAGCGGCGCCAGGAGGGAGCCGGCCAGCTCGTCGCTGCGGTCGTCGAGCGCGGCGCGCTCGGCCCGGCCCGCGTCGGTGAGCCGTACGGCCCGCACCCGCCGGTCGCCGGGTGCCGGCTCCACGGTCACCAGGCCGTCGGCCTCCAGGGCGCGCAGCAGCCTGCTGACGTACCCGGAGTCGAGCCCGAGCCGGTCCCGCAGCCGGCGTACGTCCTGGCCCTGCTCGCCGATCTGCCACAGCAGCCGGGCCTCGCCCACGGGCCGGTCGCGGCCGAGGTAGCGGTCGTGGAGCACGCCCACGCGTTCGGTGACGGTGCGGTTGAACCGTCGCACCTGGTCGATCTGCGCCGTATCCATTCTCTGACTCTAGTCAGAGAATCGGTGTCGGGACAGGGGCGGACGGGGCGGGTGGGGGTGCCGGTGGGGATCGGGTGCGGGATACGGGCGCAGGGTCGGACGCGGTGGCGGGAATCGGGTCGGGCACGGTGGCGGGAATTGGCTCGGGGTCGGGTCGGGCTCGGGATGGGATCGGGCGCCCGGCGGGGTGGCGGGCGGTCGGGCGTAGGCTGCGGGAAAGGTGAACGTTCAGCCATTGCATGGGCATGGACGCGGGAGGACGGGGAGGCGGCCGATGGCGGGCAGCATGGGGAGGCCGCGGCGGGCGCTGTGGATCACGGCCGCGGCCGGACTCGCGGTGGACCAGGTGACGAAGGCCGTCGCCGCGGTGGCCGTGGAGGGCAAGCAGCCGGTGCACGCGCTGGGCGGCGGCGTGACCTTCACCGCCTTCCGCAACTCCGGCGCGGCCGGGTCCTTCGCCCCGCACGCCACCCTCGTCTTCACGGTGCTGGCCGTCGGCGTGCTCTCCTTCATCACCTGGGCGTCCTCGTCCGTGCGCTCGGTCGGCTGGGCGGTCGGGCTCGGGCTGCTCTTCGCCGGCGCCGGCGGCAACCTCGCCGACCGGCTCTTCCGCCACCCCGGGTTCGGCCGCGGCGCCGTGCTGGACTTCATCCAGATCGGTCACTCCGGGATCTTCAACCTCGCCGACCAGTGCGTGACCTTCGGCGCGCTGACGATCCTGGTGCAGACCTTCCGCGGGGTCCCGATGCGGGCGCCCGGCCCGGCGCACTGACCCTCGTCCCGCCGAACCGGCCCTGGACCGGGGCCGGTTCGGGCCGGATCACCTGCCGGCCGCTCCGCGGCGCAGGACCAGGTGACTCCACGACACCCCGGGGCGGCCGTGCGGGTCCGGCCGCTCGCTGCGGTGGACCCGGCGCAGACCGTGGTCGCGGCCGAGCCGGACCGTCTCGTCCGCCGAGACGTCGAACATGCGCCGGCCCGCCGGGACCGGGCCGTGCCGCAGCGACAGCACGACCTGCCCCTCGGCGGCGAGCAGGCCGGCGAGCGCTCCCATCGCCGCCGTCCGCTGGCCCGCGTCGAGATGCATCCACACCGCGGTCAGCAGGATCAGCTCGAAGCGCCGCTCGGGTCCGTCGCCGCGCCCGCGCAGCGCCGGGAGGCCGGGCAGCGCGTCGTCGACCCACTCGATGTCCTGGTCGGCATGGATCTTCCGGCCCAGGGCGCGCAGTTCCGCGGTCGGTTCGACGGCGACGACCCGGTGCCCCAGCGCGGCCAGCGCGGCGGCGTCTCGGCCGCTGCCCGCGCCGATGTCCAGGACCGTGGCCGGCCGGGTCGGCAGCAGGTGCAGCGTGTCGCGATGGACGTCGGCGAAGGACACGCTCTCGTACTGCCCGGCGAGCGTCTCGGCGGCTTCGGCGTAGCCCGCGGTGGTCGGCATCTGCCGCGCATCGATCATCGGCACAGCGTAGATCGCGCGGCGCGGGCCGGAAAAGGCGCTCGGCGCGGGTCGTTCCACGACGGGATCGGGGAGCCGTCAGCCGTTCGAGGCGTCGTCCGGGGCGGTCCAGACGTCCGGGCCGCCGCCGTGCCACACGAACAGCTCGGGGTCGTCGAGGCTGACCGCGTCCGGGTCGAGGCCCGCGCGGCGAAGGAACTCCAGCAGGTCACCGGGGCTGCGGGCGAGTCCGAGCGTCTCCCGGCCGACCCGTATCCGGCGGCCGGCGGGGGCCGGCGGTTCCACGATGACCTGAGTTCCGCGTTCCTCGTCCATGCCCCCAGCCTGCCCATGCGGCGCCACGTGTGCATGTCGACCCGGTAACGACCCGGGGCCGACCACGTGCGCGCCGGGCGGTCAGGGCAGCGGGCCGAAGGCGCGGCGGTACGCCTGGGGGCTGACGCCGGTCGTGCGCTTGAAGCGGTCGCGGAAGGCGGTGGGCGACCCGAACCCGACCTGGGCGCCGATGCGTTCGACGGAGTGCGCGGTGGTCTCCAGCAGGTGCTGGGCCTGCCGGACCCGGGCCCGGTGGAGCCACTGGAGCGGGGTGACGCCGGTCTGGTCGCGGAACCGCCGGATCAGGGTGCGGGTGCTCAGGCCGGCCCGCGCGGCGATGTCGGCGAGGGTCAGCTCGCGCCCCAGGTCCTCCTGGAGCCAGCCGAGCAGCGGTTCGAGCGCGGAGCCCTGCGGCGTGGGCGTGTGCGGGTGCACGATGAACTGCGCCTGGCCGCCCTCGCGTTCGAGCGGCACCACGGACAGCCGCGCGGCGTCGGCGGCGACGGCGGAACCGTAGTCGGAGCGGATCATGTGCAGGCACAGGTCCAGGCCGGCGGCCGCGCCCGCCGAGGTGAGGATCTGCCCGTTGTCGACGTAGAGGACGTCGGGGTCCACCTCGATCTGCGGGTGGGTGGCGGCCAGCAGATCGGCGGCCACCCAGTGCGTGGTCGCGCGCAGGCCGTCCAGCAGGCCGGTCGCGGCGAGCGGGAAGGCCCCGGTGCAGAGGGAGGCGATCCGGGTGCCGTTCTTCGCGGCGGCGCGCAGCGCGTCGCGGACGGCGGGGCTGATCGGCGCCGCGGGGTCGGCGGTGCCGGGCACGATGATCGTGTCGGCGGCGGCCAGCGCGTCCAGGGCCCAGGGCGCGGTCAGGGTGAAGGTGCCGGCGTCGACCTGGGGCCGCTCGGCGCAGACGCGTACCTGGTAGGCCGTACGCCCGTCGGGCAGCCGGGTACGGGCGAACACCTCCAGCGGCGTGGACAGGTCGAAGGGGATCACCTGGTCCAGCGCGAGTACGGCGACGGTGTGCATGTCCAGAAGGTACCTCCCCGCCGGGCAGTCTGATCCGGGACCCCGCTCCCGGAGTGGAGCAGGAGTGCAGTTCAGCCGGTCTTCCCGCCTCTCGCACGGCCGTTGGCGATTTTCCGTTGAAAGGTGTCGTTCGTGCCACTGGGGTGGCGGCCGGGCGGCCCCTAGCGTCGGAGGCGAACCGGCGCCGGCCGGCCACTTGATCCCGAAGCACCTGCTCCTGAAGGAAGTTCCATGCACGTCCTGATCGACCTGCCGCCCCCCGCGGGCTCCCTCGCCCTGACCGACGGCTCAGCCGCCGGATGCCCTCGCGCGGCCACGACCAAGGCCAAGGCCACGACCAAGGCCACGACCAAGGCCACGACCACGGCCGCCGGGAGCATGGGACGCCGGCCGTGACGAAGGTCTTCCTCTCCCTGCACGTCCTGGCGGCGCTGCTGTGCATCGGGCCGGTCACCGTCGCCGCGAGCATGTTCCCCCGCGCGCTGCGGGCCGCCCACGGCGAACCGCGCGACGACCAGGCCGTGACGACCCTGCGGATGCTGCACCGCATCTGCCGCGTGTACGCCGCGATCGGCGTCGCCGTCCCCGTCCTCGGCTTCGCCACCGCCGGCAGCCTGGGCGTCCTGGGGACAGGTTGGCTGATCGCGTCGATCCTGCTGACGGCGGCGGCCGCCGCGGTCCTGGCGCTGCTGATCCTGCCCGCCCAGGACCGCGCGCTCGATGCCGCCGAGGACGCCGAACCCGGCCCGGTCACCCGGGTCGCCGGCCGGCTCGCCTCGCTCACCGGCGTGTTCAACCTGCTGTGGGCCACGGTCACCGTGCTGATGATCGTCCGCCCCGGTTCCACGACGGGGGCATGAGGATGCGTCCACGGTCCCTGCGTATCGCCGCGCACGTCGAACTGGTCTCGCTGGCGGTCCTGTTGGCGAACCTCGCCACCGCCCACCTCCAGCCGGTCTCCTCGCTGGTCGGTCCCACCCACGGCTGCGCGTACCTGTTCGTGGTGGTCACGACCTGGCGCCTGCGGGCGGCCGGCGGCACGACCAGGGCCGTCGCGTTCGTGCCCGGCGTCGGCGGCCTGCTCGCACTGCGGCGGCTCGCGCACGCCGCGGGGTGACGCGGCGTCAGCCGGGTTCGAGGGCCTTGGCGTAGACCGAGGAACTGCGGCGCACGCTCATGCCGAGGTGCTCGTAGAGGGTCAGCGCGCCGGTCGCGGAGTGGGTCCACAGGGTGCAGCCGATTCGGCCGCGCTGGTGGAAGGCACGGAAGGTCTCCCGCAGCAGCACCCCCGCGATGCCGCGGCCGCGGTGGTCGGCGCGCACCGCGAGCCGGTCGACGTAGCCCTCGGCCGAGCCCGGCACGTCGAGGGCCACCAGCGCGCCGACCATCTCGCCGCCGGCGAACGCCACGGGCGACATCGCGGGTGCGAACGCGGCCTGCTCGACGGTGAGTCGGGCCCACTCGTCGTACGGCAGCCGGCGCTTCTGCCACTGGCCGAAGGCGTCCTCGACGAGCCGGTGCGCCGCGTGCTCGTCACCCGGGCGGAACGGCCGTACGGTCACGCCCGCGGGCGGTTCGGGCACCTCGGGCTCGTCGGGCACCGCGATGCCCAGCAGCCACTGCGTCACGAACGGCGCGTACCCGCGCGAGAGCAGCAGCGCGACGGCCGCCGCGTCGCAGTCCTCGGCCGGCTGCGCGAGCCGCACCCCGCCCATCAGCCGGGCCCGCGCCTCGGCCCAGTCGAGCAGCAGACCGCCCAACCCCCGCCCGCGGTGGGCGGGATGGACGTCCACCTCGCTGCGGCGGCCGCCGTGCACCCACACCCGGCCGACGAGTTCCGGCTCGGCGCCGGGCCGCGGACCCGGTCCCGGCGCGTGCACGAGCAGCGTGTCGAGCGCCGGGTCCAGATCGGGCAGCGTCAGGCGCGCGGTGACGGCGTCGGCGCCGGTCTCCACGCTGCCGAGCAGGTCGTGCTCGCAGGCGGCGACGAGCCGGTGGATCGCGCCGGCGTCGGCGAGCGTGGCCGGCCGGGCGCGGTACGGCGCGGGAAGCGGCGGAGCCGGCGGGGACGCTGGGGACAGCGGGGACGGGGCCGGATGGGCGTCGGGGGTCTCAGGCATGGGTGCTTCCGCCTCCGTCGTGCGGGGCCGGGGGATCGGCCGGGGGCTGATCGGCCGGCGGATGACCGGTTGGGGCGGCCGAGGTGCCCGCGAGCGCGTAGCGGACGAAGAGCACCGCTTCGACGTCGCCGTGCGGCGCGCTGTAGAGGTGCGCGCGGTCGGCCCGCCAGTGCGCGTACCCGCCGGGGCCGGCGGTGACGGGTGCGGCGGGCTCGCCGACGACGGCGGTGCCGCTGAGCACGTAGAGATGCTCCCGGGTGCCCGGCAGATGGGGGTCCGACCGTTGGACCGCGCCGGCGCGTATGTGGATACGGAACACGTCGGTGATGGCGACCGGGCTCTCGTGCCGCTCGGTGAGCAGCGCGGTGACGGCCTCGCCGCTGGCGTGGGCGCGGGCCCCGCCGGGGGTCAGCAGGGAGCTGAGCGGATCGGCGAGCACCGAACTGAGCGGTGTGCCGAGCGCGGTGGTCAGCGCGTACAGCGTCTCCAGGGTGGGGTTGCGCCGGCCGCCCTCCAGTTCGGACAGCGTCGCCTTGCCGACGCCCGAGCGCCGGGCGAGTTCGGACAGCGACAGCCGCCGCTCCTCGCGCAGGGCCCGCAAACGCCGCCCCACCTGCTCGTTCAGCTCCATCGACCTTCCCGGGGACGCCGGTCCGCGGCCGCAGACGATTGACGGGCGCGCTCCGCTAACTCTAGCGTTCCACATACGGAACGTTCCATACATGGAACGAGTCCCCACCTCGCCTCGCCCCGCGCCCGAGCCCCCGTGCGTTCCGTCCGACCTCCCCGGGAAGCAACCGATGACCACCTCAGCGCCCCGCCGTACCGCCGCGGCCCACATACGCGCGGCCGCGCCCCCGTCCGCGGTCACGGCCGGCCTGGTCACGGTGCTGGTCGGCACCACCAGCTCGGCCGCGATCGTGCTCGCCGCGGCCCGGGCAGCGGGCGCCGACTCGGCCGAACTCGCCTCCTGGATGCTCGCGTTGGGGGTCGGCCTCGGCGCCACCTGCATCGGCCTCTCGCTGCGCTACCGGGCGCCGGTGGTCACCGCCTGGTCGACGCCGGGCGCGGCGCTGCTGGCCACCGGGCTCGCCGGCGCCTCGATGGGCCAGGCGGTCGGCGCGTTCCTGCTCTCGTCCGTGCTCATCCTGGTCAGCGGGGTGACCGGCTGGTTCGCCCGGGCGATGGCGTCGATCCCGGTGTCGCTCGCGTCGGCGCTGCTGGCCGGGGTGCTGCTGGAGTTCGGCACCGGGCTCTTCCGCACCATGCACGGCCACTTCGGCATCACCTTCCCGATGTTCGCGGCCTACCTGCTCGTCCGGCGCATACGTCCGCGGTACGCCGTGCTCGCCGCCCTCCTCGTCGGCATCGCGGCGACCACCGCGGCCGGTGACTGGGGCGGCGCGGCCGGCCACATCCGGCTCACCCCCGCGGTGCCCGTCTTCACCGCCCCCCAGTTCGACTGGCACACCCTGATCGGCGCGGGCCTGCCGCTGTACGTGGTGACCATGGCCTCGCAGAACCTGCCCGGCGTCGCGGTCCTGCGGGGCGACGGATACGACGTCCCGGTCTCCCCGCTGATCGGCTGGACCGGCGCGGCGGGCGCGGTCCTCGCTCCCTTCGGTGCCTTCGCGATCAACCTGGCGGCGATCTCCGCGGCGATCTGCACCGGCCCCGACGCCCACCCCGACCGGGACCGGCGCTTCCTCGCCGCGGTCTGGGCGGGCGTGTTCTACCTGTGCGTCGCGCTGTTCGGCGGGACCATCGGGACGCTGCTGACCGCGATGCCGCAGGCGCTGGTGCTCGGCACCGCGGGGGTGGGGCTGCTCGGCACCATCGGGAGTTCCCTGCACGGTGCGCTGACCGCCGAGGGTGATCGTGAAGCCGCGGTCGTCACTTTCCTCGCGACCGCTTCCGGGGTCACCCTGCTCGGTATCGGCTCCGCCTTCTGGGGGTTGCTCGCCGGGGTCTTCACGATGCTCGTCGCCCGGCTGACCGGACCCTCCCGGGTGCCCCGTCCCGCCGGTTGAGGGACCACCTCCCGGTGGTGGCTGGATGGGGGGTACCTCCCAGGCGAAGCACTGGGGGAGCGCGCGACCAGCAGGTCACCGGGCTGACGCCGGGTTCGGCCCTCGGCCGCAGCGGCGCGTAGCCGAAAACCGTAAGATGGCGGTGCGGCACCCCGTGGGGGGCCGCGCGGCGGTGGGGCCCGCCGTACCCGAACCGCGGTGAGGATGCCGCCAACGGTCCCCGCTTGCGACGCGCACACCCGCATCGCGCCGAGAGGCGCGGGCATGTGCGCCGTACCGATGCGAGTAGGAGACTCACGTGGCAGACCCGCGCCCGCCCCTCTTCGAGGAGCCGGTCGACCCCGACATCGACCTGCATGTCCCGGACCAGCGCACCGAACTGAGCAGGCATCCGGCGGTGGTCATCGCCGTGATCGCGGTCGGCGGTGCGATCGGCGCGTGCGCCCGCTACGGCGCCGCGCGGCTGTGGCCGACCGCGACCGACGCCTTTCCGTGGACGACGCTCGGCGTCAACGTCGTGGGCTGCGCGGTCATCGGCGTGTTCATGGTGCTGATCACCGACGTGTGGACCGCGCACCACCTGGTCCGGCCGTTCTTCGGCACCGGAGTGCTGGGCGGCTTCACCACCTTCTCCACCTACGCGACCGACGTACGCGGCCTGGTCGACCACGGCCATCCGCGCCCCGCGCTGGGCTACTTGGCGCTGACCGTGGCGGCCGCGCTGGTCGCGGTGTGGGCGGGCGCGCAGGCGACCCGGCGGGTCGTGGCGGCGGCGACGGGCCGGGAGGTCCGGTGAACTGGCTGCTCGTCGTCCTCGGCGCCATGGTGGGCGCCCCGTTGCGCTACCTCACCGACCGCGCCGTGCAGGCCAAGCACGACACCGCCTTCCCGTGGGGCACCTTCGCGGTGAACGTCAGCGGCTGCGCGGTGCTCGGCCTGGTCGGCGGGGCCGCGGCCGAGGGCGCCGCCTCCCCGCATCTGCAACTCCTGCTCGGCACCGGGTTCTGCGGCGCCCTCACCACCTACTCGACCTTCTCCTACGAGACGTTGCGGCTGGTGGAGAACCGGGCCCGCTTCTACGCGGCCGCGAACGTCGTCGGCAGCCTCACCGCGGGACTGGGCGCCGCGTTCACCGGCACCGCGCTCGCCCAGGCGTTCTGGGGCTGACCCCGCCGGCGGGTCCACGGCCGCGGCGCGGTCAGCGCGCCGACACCGGGACGTGCGGGGTGGCGGCGTAGGCCGCGGTGGGGTTCATCGCGGTGCCGTGCACGGAGACCGTGGCGGCGGTGGCGACCTTCACGCAGGCCGGGCCGGAGGACCGTTTCGCCCGGGCCGACCGGCCGGCGGCAGGCGTGGCGGAGCCGTCGGGTCCGTCGAAGGACTCGTCGACGCGGGCGGACCCCTGGGTTTTGGCCTTGCGCGGCGGCGTGTCGTCGGCGATCGCGGCGAAGACGCCCCGGGCGGCGGCCGCCGGGACCACGTGGGCGCCGTCGTCCGGGTCGGGAACCGTCGGCATCGTGGCGTAGTCGACCCGGGCGGAGGGGACCTTGCGCACGTCGTCCGCGAGCCCGATCAGCTTGGGGACGGCGGCCAGACCCGGGTCGACGGTGAGGGACTTGGTGGCCGTGTCGGCCAGCGACAGCATCCCGGCCGGGTCGGTGAGCGAGCCGCTGCGCCGCAGCCGCGTGCCCAGCGCGCTCAGGAAGAGGTGCTGCGCGGACGTACGCCCCAGGTCGCTGCCGTCGCCGAACGCGTGCCGGGTGCGCAGGAACTCCAGCGCGGCCTGGCCGCGCAAATCGTGCCGGCCGCGGGCCAGCTTCAGATGCGAGTAGGGGTCGTACATGTCGCGGTCCACGCAGACCGGCACCCCGCCGACCGCGTCGGACATCCGCACCACGCCCGCGAAGTCGGCCATCACGAAGTGGTCGATGGGGATGCCGGTCAGGGCGTGCACGGCCGCGACGGTGCAGCCGGGACCGTACTGGAGCGAGGAGTTGACCGGGCCGCGGTGCGCGGCGGCGGTCCCGCCCTTCGGGGCACGGCAGGCCGGCAGGTCGGTGACGGTGTCGCGGGGGATGCTCAGCACCGTGGCGTGGGAGCGGTCGGCGGACAGGTGCAGCACCATCGCCACGTCCGCGTTGCGGCCCGGGCCGCAGTCACCGCCGAGCTTGCAGTCCGCCGGGTCCGCGCGGGTGTCGGAGCCGATCACCAGGACGTTCACCGGCGTACGGCCGAAGGCGTCCGGGCGCTCGTGGCCCGCGTTCCCGCCGATGCCGCCGAACAGCGGCATGTCCCGGATGTTGCCGTTCAGCCGCAGGTAGACCAGCGTGCCCGCGCCCGCCGCCACCAGCACCGCCAGCGACAGGCCGAAGGTCAGTCCGCGCAGCAGCCAGTAGCGGCGCCGGACCGCGGCCGGGAGGGGCGGGCGCGCCGGCCACACGGTCTCGCCGCGCGCCGGCCGCCGCCACGGACCGCCGGACGTCCCGCGCTGCTGCTGCCCCTCGGCCATGGTTGTGCACGTCCTCGCGTCCGTCGCCCGCGCACCGGTCGGCCCGCCGCCACCAGCGCAGTTGCAGTATCACCCACGGTGCACGGGAAACCGCGCTCCGTACCGGCGGGGGTGTCGCGCCCGCCCGACGCGCCCTTCGCCCGCCCGCCCGGGCCGATTACGGTGGACGGCACGGCACGGCACGGCACGGGACGAGACGGCGAGACGGTACGGAGGCGGCCATGCGCGACACGGACCCGGGCCCGGACGCGGCCCTGAGCGCCGTCCCGCCGGCGCGTTCCGCCGGGGACGCGGGCGTTGACCCGGCCCCGGACCCGGACTCGGACCCGGCCACCGCGCCCGACAGCCCCGCGCCCGGAACTGCGCTCCCCGCGCCCGGAACCACGCTCCCCGACGCCGCCACCGCGCTCCCCGACCCTGATCCCGACCAGGACCCGGGACTGTTCGGCCCCGACTCCGTGACCTGGCAGTTGCACGGCGACCCGATCATGTGGATCGCCGGCATCCGCGCGCTGTACCTCCAGGCGCTGCACCCGCGCGCGGTGCGCGGTGTCGCGCAGAACTCCGACTTCCGGCGCGACGCGTGGGGCCGCCTGCTGCGCACCGCGTCCTTCGTCGGCCGGATCACCTACGGGACCACGCCCGCCGCGGAGCAGGCCGGGGCCCGTATCCGCGGCATCCACCGCAGGCTGACGGCGATCGACCCCGGCACGGGCGAGCGGTTCGGCGTCGACGACCCCGAACTGCTGCTGTGGGTGCACTGCGCCGAGATCGACTCGTATCTGAACGTCGCGCGCCGCTCCGGGTTCCCGCTCACCGACGCCCACGCGGACGCCTACGTCGACGAGCAGCGCGAGGCCGCCCGGCTGGTGGGCCTCGATCCGGCCGGCGTGCCCGCCGACACCGCGCAACTCGCCCGCTACTTCACCGAGATCCGCCCCGAACTGGCCGTCACCCCCGAGGCGTTCGACGTGGTCCGGTTCCTGAAGGCGCCGCCGGTGCACGCCGTCCTGCGGCCGGCGCGGTTCGCGGTGTGGCCGGCCGTCTCGGGCACCGCCTTCGCCGCCCTGCCGCCGTACGCCCACGCGTTGTACGGGCGGACCGCGCCGTCGCGGGCCGCCGCGGACCGCAGGCTGCGGGTCGCCGGGCGGGCGCTGCGGGCGATCCCGGCCACCGTGCGCTGGCAGTTGCCGCCCGGTCACATCCTCAAGGCGGTCGCCCGGCTGGGCCCCGGCACCCGCCCCTCGGCTCGGCGCCTTCCCCCGAATGAGCCCGAAGTGCCCTGATGCGCTGTCCCCCTATGTCGCCCCGCCCGGCCATACTGGGTGCGGGGAAGCACCGACACGAGCACCGATGAGCACGGGGGCACGGCGCTGATGGAGGCTGGACACCACGACGGACCGTACGGACCCGGCGGCGCGGCACCGACCGCCGGCGCGGGCGCGGGCGGCGCCACCACCGCCGACCCGGGAAGCAGCGCGGGCACCCGCGCCGACAGCATGCTGATCCAGGGCCGCTACCGGCTGCACGAACTGATCGGCCGCGGCGGCATGGGCGAGGTGTGGCGCGCGCTGGACGAGTCGCTGGGCCGCCGGGTGGCGGTCAAGTGCCTCAAACCGATGGGGCATTCCGGCGACGCGGGGTTCACCCGGGTGCTCCAGGAGCGGTTCCGGCGCGAGGCGCGGGTGGCGGCGGCGCTCCAGCACCGCGGCATCACCGTCGTGCACGACTTCGGCGAGCACGACGGCGTGCTGTTCCTGGTGATGGAACTGCTCGACGGCCGCAACCTGCTCCAGGTCCTCGACGACGCCCGCCGGCACCCGCTGCCGGTCCCCGACATCACCGACATCGCCGAACAGGTCGCCGCGGCCCTCGCCTACACGCACGCCCAGGGCGTCGTGCACCGGGACCTGAAACCGGCCAACATCATGCGGCTCACCGACGGCGCCGTGAAGATCTGCGACTTCGGCATCGCCCGGCTCGGCCACGACATCGGCTTCACCTCCCGCCTCACCGGCACCGGTGTCGCCATGGGCACCCCGCACTACATGTCCCCCGAGCAGATCGGCAACTCCGCCGTCGACCAGCGCAGCGACCTGTACTCGCTCGGCTGCGTGCTGTACGAACTCGCCACCGGGCACCCGCCGTTCGACCTCGGCGACGCCTGGTCGATCCTGGTCGGGCACCGCGACAACATTCCCGATCCGCCGCGCGCCGAGCGCCCCGAGCTGCCGGTGGAGCTGGAACTCCTCATCCTCGACCTGCTCGCCAAGGACCCCGAGGACCGCCCGCAGGACGCCGCCGACGTCGGCGGGCGGCTCAAGGCGATGCGCGCGGGGGACAAGGTGGCGACCGCGACCGGCGCCGTGCCGGACTGGGCGCGGACGCTGAGCACCGGGCCGCAGGCCCGTTCCACCCGGCCCCGTACGCCCGCCGTGCCCGCCCGCCACGAACTGACCGGTGCCTGGTCCACCCGCACCGTCACCGCGTCCGCCGACCCGGCCGCGCTCGCCGAACTCGCCGCCCGCCAGGCCGAGGCCGACGACCTCGGCCGGATCGGCAACTGGCGGGAGTCGTACGAACTGCACACCGCCGTCGCCACCGCCCGCGACCGCGCCCAGGGCACCGAGCACCCCGACACCCTGGCCAGCCGGCACGAAGCGGCCTACTGCCTGACCCGACTCGGCCGGGCCGAGGAGGCGTTGCGGCTGTACGCCTATGTCGCGGAGGTGCGGCGCCGGGTGCTCGGGCCCGACGACGCCGACACGCTCGCCGCGCGGCACGAAGCGGCGTACGCGCTCGGCGCGCTCGGCCGGCACCTGGAGGCCCACCAGGAGTTCTCCGCGGTGCTCGACGCCCGCGAGCGCACCGTCGGCCCCGACCACCCCGACACGCTGCGGTGCAAGCACAACCTCGCCTACAACCTGGCCGAGTTGGGCCGTACGCAGGAGGCGTACACCACTGCCGTCCAGGTCGCCGACGCCCGGTCGCGGGTGCTGGGCGCCGAGCACCCCGAGACGCTCGGCACCCGTTTCGAGGTCGGGTTCACGCTCGGCCGGGCGGGCCGCTGGGCGGATGCGCTGGAGGTCTACCGGGAGGTCGGCGAGGTCCGCGCCCGCGTGCTGGGCACCGAGCACTCCGCCACGCTCGCCGTCCGCTACGAGACCGGCATCTGCCTGACCCGGCTCGGCCGCACCTCCGACGCCCTCGTGCTCTACGAGGACCTGGTCGCCGCCCTCACCCGCACCGCCGGCTCCAGCGACGAGGAGACGCTGCGGGCCCGTCAGGCGCTCGGCGTCAGCCTCGGCCGGCTCGGCCAGTGGGACCGCGCGCTGGCCGAGGCCCGCGACGTGGCCGCGGTCCGGGAGCGCGTGCTGGGCGCCGACCACGCCGACACCCTCGTCAGCAAGCGGGAGATCGCGGTGTGCCTGGGCTGGCTCGGGCGCTGGGGTGACGCCCTGGGCGTCTACCATGACGTCGCCGACGCGCGCGAGGCGCTGCTGGGGCCCGACCACCCCGACACCCTCACCAGCCGCAACGACGAGGCCCGTTGCCTGGAGCACCTCGGCCGCAGCGACGAGGCCCAGGCGCTGTACCGGCGCGTCGCCACCCACCGGGAGGACGGCCCGGAACGCCTCTAGCAGGTCCGTGGCCAGCTGGACTCCACCCGCCCGGCGGGCTGTCTTCGCCCGGGCGCTTCGATCGCCCGGCGGGCTCCCCTCCCCGGTCAGGTGGCGATCGGTGCCAGGACCTCGGCGGTGGCGGCGTGCACGCCGGGGGCCGCGGCCAGGAAGTCGCGGCTGGTCAGGCTCCAGGGCGCGCCGTCGATGTCGGTGACGGTGCCGCCCGCCTCGGCGACCAGCAGCGCACCGGCCACCAGGCCGGAGCGGACGTCGGAGAACTGCCAGAAGGCGTCCATCCGCCCGGCCGCGACATGGATGAGCTGCAAGGTGGCCGGCACCGACACCCGCACCACCAGCCCCGCGACCAGCATCGCGGTGACCGACGCGCCGATCCTGCGGAAGGTGCGCTCGTCCTCGCCCGGCTTCGCCTGGCCGGTGCCGGTCAGGGCGGCGGCGAGGTCGTTCTTGGCGGACACCCGCAGCGGCCTGCCGTCGAGCCGGGCGCCGAGGCCGGCGACGGCCGTGTACGTCGCCCCGGTCAGCGGCAGGTGGACGGCGGTCAGGACCGGCCGGTTGTCGCGCACCAGCGTGGCGGTGACCGCCCAGTCCGGCATGCCGTGCACGTGGTTGATGTTCCCCTCGGCCGGGTCGACCACCCACCACTCGCCCGGCGGCAGCGCCCCACCGGCCAACTCGTCCTCGGCCCACCGCGATCCGGGCCGGGCCGAGAGCAGCGGGGGCATGAGCACGTCCAGGACGGCGGCGTCGTTGGCGTGGATCTCGCCGACGATCTCATCGAGGCCGCTGCCGCGGGCGTCCGCGGTGAAGCGCTCGCGCAAGGTGGCCCCTGCGGCCCTGACGGCGGCGGTCACGGTGTCCAGAAGCGCGCGGTCGAGGTCGGAGGACGGGGCAACGGACATGGGGTTCTCCCTGGGTTGGCATCCGGTCGGAGCGGGGAATCGGTTCCCTCGCCGCCTGCTCTTCGACGGTAGGCAGCACGGCTCTTGACGGCAAATGCATCTTTGGCAGTGGTGGAGTTACCTGTGTGCACTACGTGTTCCGTGCATGGAGATGGCCGTGGAACGCATGGAGAGGGCCGCGGCATCGGGCCGTCGTGCGGGTGCGGGTGCGGGTGCGGGCTTGAGTCTCCCGCCGGGGGAGACCCGAGGATGGGGGCATGAACGGCCCCACGCTCTACTCGATCGGCGAGCTGGCCCGGCGCACCGGGACCACGGTGAAGACCGTCCGGTACTACTCCGACCGCGGCCTGCTGCCGCCTGCGGACCGCAGCCCGGCCGGCTACCGCCGCTACGCCCACGACGCCGTCGCCCGCCTGGACCTGGTACGCACCCTGCGCGAGCTGGGGCTGGACCTCGCGGCGGTCCGGAAGGTGGTGGACCGGGAACTCGCGCTGCCGGAGATCGCCGCGGTGCACGCCGACGCCCTGGACGTCCAGATCCGGGTGCTGCGGCTTCGGCGCGCGGTGCTGGCCGCCGTGGCGGAGCGCGGCGCGACCCCTGAGGAGACCCGTCTGATGTACCGGCTGGCCATGCTCTCCGAGACCGAACGCCGGCGGCTGGTCGGTGACTTCCTCGGTACCGCCTTCGCCGACCTGGCAGGCGACCCGGTGTTCGCCGGCGTCATGCGCTCGATGACCCCCGAACTGCCCGACCACCCCGACGCGGAACAGGTCCGGGCGTGGGTGGAACTGGCCGAGCTCGCGCAGGACCCCGGCTTCCGGGCTCATCTGCGGCAGCTGGTCGAGGAGGAGGCGGCCGGGCACCTTCCGGGCGAACCGCCCATGCTGCACGGCAGTTTGGCCGCGATCGTCCGTGACCAGGTCGCTCCGGCCGTGGCGGCGGGCACCGATCCGGCTGCTCCGCAGGCCGATCCGATCGTCGCGGTCCTCCTGACCCGCTGCGCCCATCTCCTCGACCGGGGTGATGGGAATGGGGATGGCGACAGCGATGGGGATGGGGACGGCGACAGCGGCGACGGTGCCGGGCCCGATCCGCGGCGGCAACTGGCGGCCCGGCTGGAGCGCATGAACGACCCGCGCCGGGAGCGGTACTTCGCGCTGCTCGCGGTGATCAACGGCTGGCCCGCGCCGGAGAGCCTGCGACCGGTGCTCGACTGGGCAGCCCGCGCCCTGCACGCCCGGGCACCGCGATGACGTGGTGGCCGCGGCGCGGTCCCGGAACGGCGGATGCCGCGTCACGTCGTGGCGCCCGCGGATACGATCCCGAGATGAACGCGACCGTCGTGCTCACGGCCCCCGCCACGCCGACCGCGCCGGCACTCGTGCTGCGCCCCTGGTGCGAGGGGGACGCCGCCGCGCTGGTCGAGGCGTACCGGGACCCGGGGATGCGGCGGTGGACGAGCCGCTGTCCGGACAGCGAGGACGACGCGGCGCGGTGGGTGCGGGCCGAGGAACGGGGCTGGGCGCAGGGCGACCGGTTCGGCTTCGCCGTCCTCGAAACGGCGCCGGACGGTGCGCCGCCGGGGCTGGTGGGCAACGTGGTGCTCAAGGACGTCGCGTCCGGTGCGCCCCGCGCCGAGGTCGGCTACTGGACGGTGGCCAGGGCGCGCGGCCGTGGCGTCGCCCCGCGCGCCCTGGAAACGCTCACCGCGTGGTCCTTCGACGTCTTCGGGGCCGCCGGTCTGGAACGCCTCGAACTCCTCCACCAACTCGACAACGCGGCGTCCTGCCGTGTCGCGGAGAAGGGCGGTTACCGTTTCGACCGGCTCCTGCCGGCGGCTCCGCCGGCTTACCCGCTCGACGGCCATCTGCACGTACGGCACGCGGCCGCCTGACCCGGCCCCGGCTCCGTACGCGGGCCGCGCGCCTCACGCCAGGCGTCAGCCTTACGGTGTCAGCGCGGGGCCGGAGCCGGGTCGCCGGCCGGGGCGTCCGCGGTGATGACCGCGAGCGCGTCGACGAGTCGGGCGCGCAGCCAGGCGTGGGCCGGATCGGTGTCGTGGCGGTGGTGCCAGGCGACGACGACCGGGACGGGCGGCAGGTCGAAGGGGAGGGTGCGGGCGCACAGCCCCAGGCCGGTGAGGACGGGGCGGCACACCTTCTCGGCGACCACGGTCACGGCCCCGATCCGGGCGGCGAGGTCGAGGGCGGCACTCGCGGTGGGCAGCGCGGCACACACGTGCCGGCGCAGGCCGAGTCCGGCGAGCGCGTCGTCGACGGGACCGGACAGGTGGCCCCGGCGCGAGACGGTGACGTGCACGGCCTCCGCGAAGCGCGCCGGGGTGATCTCGCCCTCGGCCAGCGGGTGGTCGGGCCGCATGACGGCGACCATCCGGTCCGACCCGACCTCCTCCGCGGCGATCTCCGGCCGGTCGGGCGCGGCGGCCCCGACCTCGACGTCGGTGTGTCCGCGGCTCAGGTCGGCGACGTCGGCGGAGGGTTCGGCGAGGAACCTGATCGAGACCAGCGGTGCCTGCCGGGCGACGGCCGTGATCAGGAGCGGGGCCAACGCGGTCACCAGGGCGTCGTGGCAGCGCAGGGTGAAGGTGCGGTCGAGGCGGGCCGGGTCGAGCGTGGTGACCGGGGTCAGGACCGCGCCGGCGCGCCGCACCAACTCCCGTGTCTCCTGGCGCAGTTCCAGGGCGCGCGGGGTCGGGGTCATGGTGCGCCCGGTGCGGACCAGGATGTCGTCCCCGGTCGCCTTGCGGATACGGGCGAGGGTACGGCTCATCGCCGGCGGGCTCAGATGGAGGCGCTCGGCGGCCGCGGCGACGCTGTTCTCTTCGAGCAGGGCGTCGAGCGCGACGAGCAGATTCAGGTCCACATGCACCAGGGTAACTTCTGGGCTTACAAGAGTGCACTGGCAATCATCTGTCCGGGCGCCTAGCGTCGAAGGCGCAAGCCGAAGCGGTCGAAGCCGAAGCGGTCGAAGCCGAAGCGGTCGAAGTCGAAGTTCGAAGCCGAAGTTCGAAGTCGAGGCCGATGCCGATGCCGAAGTCGGGGCCGATGTCGTAGGGGCGCGGGCCGGAGAGCCCGGTCCACCGGCACGGCCACCGGGGCACCCGGGTCGGCTCCCGCCCCCGCCCCACCGCAGCCGCCATCCCCACCACTCACCAGGAACCCGCCGTGCACCTGACCATCCTCGCCGCCTCCGGCGCCACGGGCCTCGCGCTGACCCGCCAGGCGCTCGACCGCGGGCACACCGTCACCGCCGTCGCCCGTACCCCCGCGCGGATCACCGTCCCCGACGACCCGCGCCTGACCCGCGTCGCCGCCGACGTACGCGACCCCGCCTCCATCGCCGAAGCGCTGCGCGGGAGCCAGGTGGTGCTGTCCGGTCTCGGCGTGGCCAAGGGCGACCGGCCCGGCGCCCTGACGTCCGGCGCCCGCGCGGTGGTCGCCGCCGGACCCGAGCGGATCGTGTGGCTGGGCGCCTACGGCACCGGTCCCTCCGCCCGGTCCGCCGGTCCCGTCACCCGTACGCTCCTCAAAGCGCTCGGCGCCCAACTGGCCGACAAGGTCGCCGCGGACGCCACCGTCCTCCAGGCCGGCGGCACGGTCTTCCACGCGGGGCCGCTCTCCAACGGCCCGCTCGGCCCGCGCCGGCGCACCACCGGCCTCGACGGCGCTCCCAGACGCCTTCTCCCCGCCCGGGTGAGCCGGGAGACGGTGGCCGCGGCCATGCTCGACGAGGCGGAGGACCCGCGCCACGCGGGCCGGATCGCCCTGCCGTTGAGCCGGTGAGAGCCACCGGACCACCGGACCGCCGAACCGCCGTGCCGCAGAGGGGCGCTGACCGCCCCCGCCTCCCGTCCGGCGAGCGCGCGTCGACGGTCACGCCACCGGCGAACACGGCGGCCCGGGGCGTTCGGCGCGGCTAGCGTGGCGACATGAGCGACGTGGTGACGTACGAGGTCAACGGGGTGCGGCTGGTCGGCGACGCGGAGGGGCCGGCCGACGGGGCGGCGGTGCTGCTCCTGCACGGGCTGGGCGAGAACCGCGGCTCGTGGCGGGCCGTGTCGGCGGCGCTGGCGGCGGACGGCCTGCGGACCCTGGCCGTCGACATGCGCGGGCACGGCGAGAGCGACCACCCGGGGGAGTACGCCTACGAGGCCATGCGCGACGACGTCCTCGGCCTGATCGACGCGCTCGGGCAGGAGCAGGTGGTGATCGTCGCCCACTCGATGGGGACCGTGCCCGCCTCGCTGGTGGCGATGGACCGCCCGGCGGCCGTGGCGCGGCTGGTGCTGGAGGAGGGCCCGCTGCCCTTCCCCGCCGAGCCCCGCCGCCCGGTCCCCGAAGGCCCCGACGGCCCCACGCCGTACGACTGGCGGGTGGTGCGGGACGTCGCGGTGCAGCGCAACGCGCCGGCCGCCCGGCACTGGGACGGCCTCGCCGAGATCACCGCGCCCACCCTGGTGATCGCCGGCGGCCCGGGCAGCCACCTGCCGCAGGACCAGCTCGCGCGGACCGCCGCGCGCATCCCGGACTCCCGCCTGGCGACGATCGACGCGGGGCACATGGTGCACGACGAGCGCCCGGCGGAGTTCATCGAGACGGTGCGCGCGTTCCTCGGACACCCCCACGGACCGCGGCGGACCGGGCCGGAAACCGCCTGATGCGAGCGCCGGTTCAACCGCTGACGTGCACCGCGATCGTCCGGGCGCAGGCCAGCGGGTCGGTGTGGGAGGAGTCGACCTCCAGGTCGTAGCTGACACCGGTGTGGACCAGCGTCGCCTGCCGCGCCGCCATGCCCGGGACCCGGTCGCCGCGCGCGGCCTCCCGGGCGGCGGCCACCGCCGGGTCGCAGCGCACCCCCACCCACAGCACACCGAGGCCGGCCATCGCGTCGCGCCAGCGGGTCTGGGAGGCGGCGCCGCCGAGGAAGACCTCGTCGATGACGAGGTGCGCGCCCGCGCGGGCGGTCGCGGCCATGCCCAGCGCCCACGCGTCGTCGAGCCGGCGGAACTCCGCGCCCGGCACCACCTCCCCGTCGGGCCCGAACGCGATGCCTTCACCGCCGTCCGGCCCCGGGCCGGACTCCGCGTCCTCCTCGCGCATGCGGGCCGGGAGCGCCTCGACCAGGGTGTCGGTGCCGAACGTCAGCCACGGCGGGCCGGGCAGCACGTCCTGCAGAGCGCGCGCGATACTGCTCTTCCCCGAACTGGAGCCGCCGTTCAGAATGATCACCTGGGTGGGCATGCCGCCACCGTAGGCAGGACGAACGGGGAGGTCCAGTGGATTCCGGCAGCACGGACGGCGCGGAGGTCGCGGACGGCACGACGGGCGACGAGCGGGGCGAGCGGCGGAGCGACGGGCCGGACGCGCTGCGCGTGATGACCTGGAACCTGTGGTGGCGCTTCGGCGGCTGGCAGGAGCGGCGCGAGGCGATCCTGCGCACCCTCGAAGCCGAACGGCCCGACGTCCTGGGCCTTCAGGAGGTGTGGGCGAGCGGCGGTCCCGACGGGGCGGGCGGGGAGAACCTGGCGGAGTGGCTCGCCGAGCGCCTCGGCATGCACTGGGCCTGGTCGCGCGCGGCGGCGCAGGACCGCTGGCACGCCCGCAACGGCGGCGACACCAGCGTCGACGTCGGCGTGGCCGTACTGAGCCGGCACCCGATCCTGGCGACGGCCGAGCGCCGTCTGCCCACGCTGCCCGGCCACCGCGACGACGGCAAGACCGCGCTGCACGCCCTCCTCGACGTGCCCGGCGGGCCGCTGCCCTTCTTCACCACCCACCTCAACTCCGGTGTCGCCGAGTCCGCGGTGCGCTGCGCGCAGGTCCGCGAGCTGGCCGTGTTCGTCGCCGAGCACGCCCACGGGCCCTACCCGCCGGTCGTCACCGGCGACTTCAACGCCGAGCCCGACTTCGACGAGGTACGGCTGATCTGCGGCTACAAGACCGCCCCCGCCGTCCCCGGGCTGGTGCTCCTCGACGCCTGGCGGTTCGCCGATCCCGCGCTGCCGCAGGGCACCTGGGACATCAGCACCGAGTACGCGGTGAACTTCGGGGACCGCCCGAGCTGTATCGACTACATCCTCGTCGGCCTGCCGGGCCCGGACAGCCGCGGCTGGGTCCGTACCGCCCGCCGCGCCGGCGACCGGCAGGTGGCCGGGGTGTGGCCCTCCGACCACGCCGCCGTGATCGCGGAACTCGCCCTGCCAGACCCGTCGTTGAAGCTGAGCGGCGCCTGATCCCGGGCGTCCGGGTCAGCGCCACTCGACGGCGAACGCGCGGGCCGGGTTCGCCACGAGGATCGCCTCGGCGGCGTCCTCGCCCAGAGCGGCGGCGACCCGGGGCCGCAGCACCCGCAGCAGGTAGGGGATGCCGGGGGAGCCGCCGGTCGAAGCGCGGGCGGAGGCGAGGACGTTGTCGCCGCCGAGCAGGATCTGGTCGGTGTGCCCTGCCGCGGCGAGTTCGGTGAGGCAGTCCAACAGCCGCCAGTCGGTGGCGTGGTGGGCGCGGGAGGGCCCGTCGAAGGCGAGGAACGCGCCGGAGGAGGCCAGTTCGCGGTGGATGCCGGAGTCGGGGAACCGGTTGAGGTGGCCGAGCAGGATGCTGGTCACCGGGACGCCCAACTCGCCGTGCAGCAGCGCGAGTACATCGACAGCGGCGGTGCCCATCTCGTGGTGGACACCGATCGGCGCGCCCGTGGCGTGGTGCGCCCGCGCCGCCGCCGTCATCACCTCGCGGGTGTGCCCGTCCAGGCCGTGGAACATCCCGGCCACCTTGATCATGCCCGCCTTCGCGCCGCCACGCGGCCCGCCCGGATCGTCGCCGGCGAGCATGCCCTCGGCCAACTCGGCGGTGAAGAAGGCCGCGAGGCCGTCCGACCGCAGCCGGTCCAGCAGCGCGGGAGCGTAGTGCGCGGCCTGGTGCAGGCCGGTCGCCGCCACCACATGCACCCCGGCCGCCCTCGACAGCGCGGGCAGCCCGGCGGCATTCCGCCCCAGCCCGAACGGCGTCCACTGCGCCACCGCCGCGCCGCCCACCGCCCGGAACGCCGCCAACTCCGCCTCCGCCGCGGCCGGATCGTCCAGTTCCTGCCCGGCGAACGCGGGCGCGGCGAAGAACAGGTGGTCGTGCGCGTCGGTCACCCCGAGCCGCTCGGGCGCGATGTCGCCGAGCACCGTCCGTACGGTCTTCACGCGGCACCGCCGTCCGCGCCGCTGCCGCTGCCGCTGCCGACGCCCGTGCCGGGGTCGTTCGCCGCGTTGCCGTCCGGGGCCACCCCGAGGTCGGCGAAGGCCGCCGCGGCGACCCGCAGCCCCGCCAGCGCCTTGGGCACGCCGACGTACGGCGCGAGGTGCACCATCACCTCGACGATCTCCGCGGGGGCGATGCCGGTCCGCAGCGAGTTGCGGACGTGGTCGTCGAGTTGGGGCTCCACGCCGCCGAGCGCGGTGAGCGCGGCGAGGTTCGCGACGAGGCGGTCCCGCAGGGCGAGGCCGTCGCGCTGGTAGGTGCCGCCGAACAGCGCGGTGACGATCCAGTCGGCGAACCCCGGCGCCAGGGCGTCCAGCGGGGACAAGGTGCCCTCGACGGTGCCCGGTCCGGCGAGGTCGCCGAGCAGCCGGTAGCCCGCCTCGCGGTCGATCTTCGCCTGCTTCACCACTGCCTCCCGGTGTCGATGGCGTCCAGTTCGGGCCGCGACAGGTGCAGCACCTGGAAGCGCTCGGCCCCGGGCTCCTCGGGCGCGGCGTCCCGCCACAGCGTGAAACGCAGCAACTCCCAGTGGCGCGGGTCGACCAGCAGCGCGGCGGAGTGCGCGCCGGGCCGTGCCGCCACCTCCCGCAGCTCCGCCAACTCGCGTGCGACGGCCTCCGCGAGCGGTTCGCCGGCGGCCAGTTGCCGGGCCGCTCGGGTGGCGGCGGCCGGCGGCTGCGCCACCTCCGGACCGCGTTCGAAGCCGAGCCCGGTCCAGTGCTCGACCGTCGGGCGGCCGAAGTCGTCCACCAGGGAACGGAATCCGGGTCCCCACAGGAAGCTGTTCATGCCCTGGGCGGTGTTCCACAGGTAGAAGGGCGCGTACTCGTTCACCGGCGAGCCGTCGGTGCCGCGCTCCCGGAT
Organism: Streptomyces sp. NPDC087270; assembly: GCF_044744625.1. Taxonomy (NCBI): domain Bacteria; kingdom Bacillati; phylum Actinomycetota; class Actinomycetes; order Kitasatosporales; family Streptomycetaceae; genus Streptomyces; species Streptomyces sp. NPDC087270. The sequence continues at coordinate 52,259 of NZ_JBIUYR010000014.1, read as the reverse complement.
CAGGTACGCCTTCTGCCCCAACCCCGGGAAGGCGTCGAGCAGATGGCCACGAGTCGCGACCCGCTGTCTGATGATGCCCATGTCGTAGTCGGCGGGCAGGGCGATGCGGTAGTTCATGCCGTGCACGGGTGGGTGCTCCCTCGTCAGGTACGAGCCGTCGCGCGGGTGCGCGGGTGCGCGGGCGGTGCGTACGCGTCCTCGTGTCGTGCTGCCCGCACGTCTCGTACGGGCCAAGTGCCTTGGCGGGCACAGCGATTGGGGCCCTCGGCCGGTGTACGGCGCGGGAGGTCGTACGGTCGCGGGCGGTGCCGCGTTGATCAGGGGCCGGGTGAAGTGGCCGGGTGGAGCGGCCGGGTCAGGCGGCCGGGTCGGTCGCGGCGGCCCGGAGCAGGCCGAGCGCACCGCGCACCGCCTGGTCGAACGGTCCGCGGTCGCCGGCCGCGCGGGCGAGCACGTAACCGCCCTGGACGACCGCGGCCAGTGCCGCCGCCGTGTCGCCTGCGTCGATCTCCGGGCGCAGCTCCCCGGCCGCGATGCCGTCGGCGACGATGTCGGCGAGCCGCCCGCGCAGCCACGCGAACGTGTCGCGGACCGGCTCCCTCAGCTCGTCGCTGGCGATCACCTCCGGGTCCATCGCCATCCGGCCGACCCGGCAGCCGCGCAGCGGCTCCCGCTCGCGCATCAGATACGCGCCGACCCGCGCCACCGCGGTGTCGCCCTCGGCGAGCTGCGCGTCGGCCTGCGCCCGCAACTGCGCCGCGCTGCGCCGCATCGCCGCGGCGGCGAGGTCGGGCTTGCCCTTGAAGTGGTGGTACATGCTGCCCTGCCCGGCACCGGCCCGCTCCTGGATGGCCTTCGGGCTGGTGCCGACGTAGCCGCGCTCCCAGAGCAGTTCCTGCGCGCTTGCGACGAGGCGTTCCGCGGTGTCCATGGACTCATCGTACATACTAGTAGGTACAGAACCAAGCCCGAAGAACGGCGGCGGGTCGACCCCGCCGCCGACCGGACCCGCAAGCGGACCCGGAGATGGGCCCGGAAACGGGCCGGAACGTGGTCGGGTGCGTCAGGCGAAGTACACGTCGGACCCGGCGACCACCGTGCCGAAGCGGGGGAAGTTCAGCGCCACCGCCGCCTCGTGCTCGGCCGCCGTCAGCCCCGACATCGCGTCGTGCGCGAAGACCAGCCGGTAGCCGAGGTCGGCGGCGGCCCGCGCGGTGGACTCCACGCCCATGTTCGTGGCGATCCCGGCGAGCACCAGGGTGTCGATGCCGCGCTCCCGCAGGCGCGCGTCCAACTCGGTGCCCTGGAACGCCCCGACCGTGCGCTTGACCAGCAGCGCGTCCGCGACCGCGGCGACCTGCGGCACCAGATCGCTGCCGGGTGGCTGCTCGGCCGCCCCCGACCGGCGCGCCCGCACCGCCACCACCGGCGCGCCCGCCGCGCGGAAGGCCGCCGCCAGCCGCACCGCCGCGGCGACCACCTCCGACCCCGGGTGCGGGGCCAGCGGCAGCGCGACGATCCGGTCCATCAGGTCGACGAGCACGAGGGCGGTACGGGCGGGGTCGAGACCCGGCGCGAGCGGGGACTCGCGGGTGTCGCCGGCCGCGCGGTAGTCGTGATCATGTGCGGTCATGATCGGACCCTACCGGCCGGGCCCGCTTCGCGCGTACGGATCGAACGGGGTGGTGTGGTAGGGCAGTTGGGGCGCGTGAGGATCGCATCCGGCACCGCGCGGACCCGGTGCCGGACCGGCCGCCATAGCGCATCCGGGCGCCCCCGCGTGCGGCTTCCGCCTTCTTCTGCCGGGTGGGTCCAACACCGATAGGCTGGAAGCGGACGACGATGTGGGAGGAGTCAGGACGTGGCTGAGAGCACCATCGGACAGCCGTTGGCCAACGGGAAGAAGCCTCAGGTGGATCTGACCGGGGCCGAGTGGCTGTCCAGCAGCCAGGGCACCGGGGACGTGCAGATCGCTTTCGTGGAGGGGTACATCGCGATGCGCGACGGCCGCAACCCCGAGGGGCCCGCGCTGATCTTCACCCCCGCGGAATGGCGTGCCTTCGTGCTGGGCGCCCGCGACGGCGAGTTCGATCTGACCTGACCCGTCGGGGCGGTGGGTTCCGCGGTCGCGGGACCCACCTGCCGACGACGCTCTGCCGCGCGGTTCCCGCCAAGGGCCGTGCGCCTACGGCCAGTTGCCCAGCGGCGGCAACGGACCGCCGCGCAGCGGCTCTTCGGGGTGCCGCCCGGCCAGCCACGCGGCGAGGTCGGTGAGGCGGCCCTCGACGGACAGCGGTGACCCGGAGCCGTGCGACCAGCGGAAGTCCGCGTCCGTGGCGGTGAGCGTCACCCGGTAGCCGTCCGGCACGCGGGGAGCGAGGAAGCCGATGAGGTGGGTGCACAGCGGCACCGACCAGGAGTGGGTTCCGTAGCCGAGGTCCGCGTCGGCCGTGTGGATCTCCAACTCCCGCCACCAGGCGAGCCCGGCGTCGCGCAGGGTGCCGTCGCGGTAGCGGACCGGCCGCTCCCAGTCGTCCGGCCCGACCAGGGACCAGGACGCCTCGACCTCGTCGAGCGCGTCCGCGAGCGCGGGCGCGAGCTGCTGCACCGGGCGCCGGTGCCCGGCCTCGATGGCGGCGTCACGGGTCGGGCGGCCCCCGTCGTAGACGTCGATGAGCTTGCCGCGCAGTGCGTAACGGGCCTGCCGGGCAAGGGCGAGGCCGACCCCCTCGATGTGGGTGAGCACATGGCCGCGGCTCCAGCCGGGCAGCGGGCTGGGCCCGCGCAGTACCTCGTCGGTGAGGGCCGGCAGCAGGGCGCGCAGCCGGGACTGCCCCTCGGCGAGCGCCGCCTGGAGATCGGCGGGTGCGGTTCCGGTCACGGCCACAGCAGTCCACGCTCCCAACCGGCGTCCGTGCGGCGGTAGTCGACGCGGGTGTGCCGGCGTTCCCGGTCGCCCTGCCAGAACTCCACCTGCTCGGCGTGCAGCGTGTACAGCGTCCAGCCGGGCGCCACCAGCCCGGGCTCCGCCGCGATCCGCTCGGCGGCGGCGCGCACGTCGGCGTCGCGGGCGGCGAGGTCGGACAGCGGGGTGCTTTGCCGGCCGAGCAGCGCCTCGGCCCGGGCGCCGGGGGAGCGGGCGAGGAAGTCGGCGGCGGACTCCTCGGGGTTGCCGGGGCGTACGGTTCCGCGCACCCGCACCTGGCGGGCGAGCGGGGACCAGTAGAAGGTGAGCGCCGCGGCGGAGCGGCCGGACAGCTCGCGGCCCTTGCGGCTGCCGGCGTCGGCGGCGAACTGCCAGCCGTCGGCGGTGACGTTCTTGCAGATCAGCACCCGTGCCGACGGGGTGCCGTCGAGGCCGGTGGTGGACACGGTCATCGCGTGCGGTTCGCGCACCCCTTGCCGGATGGCCGTCAGCAGCCACTCGGTGAACAATTCGTGCGGGTCGGCGGGAAGTCGAGAGACGTCGAAGTCCGGCAACTCCCCCTCGAACACCTCGATCTCGCGCAGTACCTCGCGCAGGTCGGACACGAATACCCCCTCTGCATTAATGGTGTACGGCGACGATACCATTAGGTCATGCCGGTTGATCATCTCGCTCTCGCCCTCGCGGTCACCGTGCGCCATGACGGCCACGGCGGAGTCGCGGACGACCTCGCCGCCCCCGAGGGCCTGACCGCCTGGGTCCGGCAGCACGAGCGGGCGCTGGCGGAGTACGGCTTCGTGACGGCGGACGAGGGGGACGGGCGTGCGGACCCCGCCCATCCCGCTGTGGCCGCCGACCCCGCCGTGCTCGCCGCCGCCGTCGGCGTACGGACCGCGCTGCGGGCGCTGTTCGCGCGGGCGGTGCTTCCCGGCGCCCCCAGCAAGGCCGACGCCGGGCGGCTGCCCGACGCGGCGGCGGCCCTGGAGCGGCTGAACGCGGCCGCGGCGCGGGTGCCGGTCACCCACCGGCTCGCCTGGCCCGCCGACGGCCCGCCCGCCGCCGGCTACGCGGTGGCCGGCCGCCACGCCCCGGCCGACCTGCTCGCCGCCGCGCTCGCCCGGGCCGGCATGGCCTTCCTGGCCGGCCCGGACCGCGCCCGGTTGCGGGCCTGCCCGGCACCGCGCTGCGTGCGCTACTTCGTCCAGGCGCACGCCCGCCAGGAGTGGTGCAAGCCCTCCTGCGGCAACCGCGCCCGCGTCGCCCGCCACCATGCCCGCCAGCGGGCCCGTACCGCCGACGACCCGAACTGACGCTCCACGCGGGCCGGTTGGGCCGGGCGTCTCGGGACTGATCGCCGTCGCCGGAGCCGCGTCGACCGCGCCGGCCCGCCCGTAAGGCCCGCACCGGTCCGACCGTACGACCCGCACCGCCCGCATGCACGACCCTCCCGCACCGCCCGCACCCGACTCCCCATCCCTTTCATCCGCCCCCTTCGGTTACGCGCGGTAACGGGGGCGCACGCGGGGCGCATGGGAGCTTTGGCGGGGAGTGGGGCCCGAGTGGAGTGGTGACGGCCGGGAGGCCCGTGGGACAGTCGCGGCGGGCCGACCGGGAAGGCACCCGCCTCCCCCGCGGAGTCATGGGCTCCACCCTGCCGGTACGCCTCCTGCCAGTGGCGTACCGGCAGGGTCGTTCCCGCTGACCGAGCGCAGCCGACGGCGTACCCTGTGGACCGATCGGACCGAGTGCGCCGGGCGCGCGCCCCGCCGGTCGGCAAGGGGGAGAGCATGGCTGGAGGGCCCGCCGGCGTCGCCCGCCCGCTGCTCGAGCGTGACGTCGAACTCGCGGCCGTCGACGAGGCGTTGACCGCCCTCACCGGAGTGGCGCCCGGCGCCTTACCGGAGCCGGCCGGCGGTCGGCTACGGCGGCGGGGCGGGCTGCTGGCGTTCGCCGGGCCCGCCGGGCTGGGCAAGACGACCCTGCTCGCCGAGGTACGGGCCCGGGCCGCGGACCGCGGCTGCACCGTGCTGTCCGCGCGCGGCGGCGACCAGGAGCAGCAGGTCGCTTTCCACGTCGCACGGCAACTCCTGCAACCGCTGCTGGCCGGCTCCACCGAGGCGGATCTGCGGGCGGCACTGGGCAGTTGGTACGGCATCGTGGGCCCGGCGCTGGGGCTGTGCACCGCGCAGGGCGCCGCCCCCGACCCCCAGGGGCTGCGCGACGGACTGGACTGGGTGCTCACCCACGTGGTGGTCCGGCACGCCCCGGTGGTGCTGGTGCTCGACGACGCGCACTGGGCCGACCCGCAGTCCCTGAACTGGCTGGCCGCGTTCGCACCCCGCACCGACGACCTCGCGCTGCTCGTCGTGGTGGCCTACCGCCCGGACGAACTGCCGCCGTCCGCCGAGGCGTTCCGCGGCCTGCCGGGCCGTGCCGGGCACCGTCCGCTCGGCCTGGAACCGCTGACCGCCGACGCGATCGGCCTGCTGGTGCGCGACCGGGTCGGCGCGCACGCCGACGAGGAGTTCTGCCGGGAGTGCTGGGCGGTCACCGCGGGAAACCCGTTCGAGGCGGTCGAGTTGGCCGCGAAGGTCCGTGACCGGGGGCTGCAACCCGACGGTGGCAGCGTCCACCTGCTGCGCGACCTGGTCGCCGCGGTGAAGGGCAGCGGCCTGGTCGCCCGGCTGGAGCGGCTCGGCCCCTCCACGGTCCGCCTCGCCTGGGCCGCCGCCGTGCTCGGCACCGAGATCCGGCCCGCGCTGGCCGCCGCCGTGGCCGGCCTGGGCACCCAGGAGGCCGCCGACTGCGCGGACCGGCTGCGGGCCGCGCGCGTCCTCACCGGCAGCCGCACCCTGGAGTTCGTCCACCCGCTGATCGCCACCGCCGTCTACCGGGCGATACCCGACGCGGTGCGGGTCGCCCTGCACGGCAAGGCCGCGTGGGCCGTGGTCGACGCCGGGCTCGGCCCCACCGCGGCCGCCCGCCACCTGCTGGAGACCCACCCCGAGGAGGACCCGTGGGTGGTGCACCAACTGCGCGCCGCCGCCCGGGAGATCCTGCGGGCCGGCGCCCCCGAGGCGGCCCGCAGCTGCCTGGCCCGGGCGCTGCGCGAGCCCCCGCCGCCCGGCGAGCGGGCCGGCGTGCTCTACGAACTCGGCTGCGCCACACAGCTGCTGGAGCCCTCGACCACCGTCAACCACCTGCGGGCCGCCCTCGAAGAGCCGATCGACGACCCGGAACTGCGCGACGGCATCCTCTTCCTGCTCTCCCAGTCCCTCGCGCACAGCGACCGGCTCAGCGAGGCCGCCGACGTCGTCGGCCGGGCCGCCCGCACCGCCACCGGGGCACGCACCCGACTGCGCATGCAGGCCGAGCAGTTCATGTGGGACGCCTTCCGCTCCGACGAACCCGACTCGCCCGGCAGGTCCCGCCGGCTGGCCCGGCTCGCCGACCGCCTCACCGGCCGCGACCTCACCGAGCGGTACATCATCGGCCTGCGCGCCTGGGACGCCACCTTGCGCGGCGAACCCACCGGCACCGTCCTGCGCCACGCCGCCCGCGCCCTGCGCGGCGGCCTGCCCTGGGTCGACGAGGGCCGCGGCTTCGAGGTGCCGGTGCTGGTCGCGATGACCCACCTGTACGCCGACCGGCCCGAGCGCGCCGAGGAGCTGTTCGCCGAGGGCATCGCCGACTTCGAACGCCACGGCTGGCGCGGCGCGCACCTCTCCTTCGGGTACGTCCTGCTCGGCTACGTCCGCCACCGCTGCGGGCGGCTCGCCGAGGCGGAGGAACTGGCCCGCGACGGATTGCGGCTGGCCGAGCGGGTCGGCCGCGGCACCCCCGTGCAGTGGTACGCCGTCGGCGTGCTCGCCGGGGTGCTGATCGCCCGTGGCCGCCCCGAGGAGGCGGCCGCGCTCGCCGCCGACTACGACTTCGCCGCGCCCTTCCCGGCCGCCGTGACCTTTCCCGACGCCCAGGCCGTGCACGGCGAGATCCTGCTCGCGCTGGGCCGGTACCAGGAGGCCGCCGCGGAACTCGCCGCGGTCGGGCGGCGGCTCGACCCGCGCGGCATGCGCAACCCGGGCTGGTGCCCCTGGCAGCTCCACCTGGCCCTCGCCGAGGCGCACGACGCCCCCGACCGCGCGGCGAGCACCGCGCTCGACGCGGTCGGCCGGGCCCGGCAGTTCGGTGCGCCGTCCGCGGTCGGGGGCGCGCTGCGGGTCGCCGCCGAGGTGATCGGCGGGGCACGCGGCCTCGACCTGCTCGCCGAGGCCGTCGCCCAGCTGGAGGCGTCGCCCGCTGCCCATCAGCTCGCGGCGGCGCGGGTCGCCCAGGGCGCCGCCCTGCGCGCGGCGGGCCGCCCGGGACCGGCCGCCGACGCGCTGCGGCTGGGGCTGGACGGTGCGGTGGGCTGCGGCGCGGACGGCCTGGCGGGCACCGCGCGGGCCGAACTGGCCCGGCTGCCCGCGCCGCTGTCCGTGCCCATGCCCGCGCCGCTGTCCGTGCCGCCCGCCGCGCCGCAGGCCCCGCCCGCCGCGGCACCGCGCGAGACGTGAAAGACGGGCTCCCGCCCCGGCCGTGCCACCCCGTACGATGGCCGTATGTCCTTCCTCCGCCGCCGTAGCGCAGCCACGCCCACCGGGCCGGACTTCGACGTCCTCGCGATGGACCCGGGGGACTGGCCCGGCGACCTGGGCGCGGGGCTGCTGCCCGGTGCCGACGGGAGCTGCCAGGGCATCTACCTGCGGTACGACCTCTTCGGCGGCCGCGGCCCCGCGATGCTGATCGGGAACCTCCCCGAGGGCTCCCCGGCCCGCGAACTGGAGGAGGGCCAGGTGCCCTTCGAGGTGGCCCAGCTGCTGGCCGCGCTCGGCAACGACGAACCGGCCGAGGTCGTCGACGTCGAGGGCACCCCGGTGATGCTGGGCGACGGACCGCTGATCGTCCGCCGGATCAAGATCTCCGAGTCGCGGGTCGCCTGCGCGCAGTTCGACCGCAGCGACGGCGTGCAGGTCACCATCGCCACCTGGGACCGTCCGATCACCGACGACCTCTACCAGCTGCTCAAGCCGCTGCCCGCGGAGATGTTCCAGGCCGAGTGAACGCCCGGGCCGCGAGCCGGCCGGGCCGAACGAACCGCATCCAGCCGCACCAAGCCGAACGACGTAAGGGGCGCCATCCCAGGATGGCGCCCCTTACCTGTGTCACCTGCTCATCTGCTCACCGGTGTCACCCGTCGCCGCGGCCTCCCGGCCCGGCTACGGCAGCGCCGAGGGCACGAGCGCGACATCGGACGCGAGAACGTACTCCACGCGGTGCCCGAGCTGGATCTCGTAGTAGACGTTCTTGCCCCGCACCACCTGGTGGCTCGCCGGATCGAAGGTCACCGAGTAGTAGTACTCGCCGTGCACCGCGCCGCCGACCACGTACCGCTGGCCGGCCGGGATGGAGTACGGCATCGGGCTGAGCGCCTGGACCGGCACGCCGGCCGGGAACGCGCTCGCCTCGGGGTAGGCGCGGCCGTAGACCGGGATGCTCGCCAGACCCTTCTTCGGGGTCACCACCAGACCCGTCGCGTCCACGGCCGTCGGGTTCGCCTTCGGGTTGTGGAACCACGCCTTCTGGCCGAGGTACCAGATCGCGGTCCAGTCGCCCTGCCGTCCGGCGACCGCGTACTGCTGGCCGGTGGACGCCCGCGCGCCCACGTCGTTGACGTCGGTGGTGCTGGCGCCCGTCGCACCGTGCAGACCCACGTCCTGCACCAGCGGAGCGTCCTCGCTCGGCGCCGTGTACAGCCGCACCGCGTCGGAGCCGTGCGCCGGGCAGGTCGCGCCGGCCGTGGTGCAGCCGGTGTAGACCGGCTGGTTCGTCGCGTAGTCCGGGTCGATCGTCACCTCACCGCCCCACGCCCCCGCCGTCGGGTGGATCGGCGCGCCGAGCAGCGCCATGTAGTGGGCCCAGTCCCAGTACGGTCCGGGGTCGGTGTGCATGCCGGGAACGTAGGAACCCGTCGGACCCGGCACGTTGTCGTGGCCGAGGATGTGCTGCCGGTTCAGCGGCACGTCGTACTTCTGCGCCAGGTAGCGCACCAGCCGCGCCGACGAGCGGTACATCGCCTCCGTGTACCAGGCGTCCGGGTCGGTGAGGAAGCCCTCGTGCTCGACCCCGATGGACTTGGCGTTGGTGTACCAGTTGCCCGCCTGCCAGCCGACGTCCTGCGTCTTCACATGCTGCGCAATGTGCCCGTCGGAGGAGCGCACCGTGTAGTGCCACGCCAGGTATGTCGGGTCCTGCACCAGCTTCAGCGAGGTGGCCCAGGAACCCTCGGTGTCGTGGATGACGATCGTGTCGATCTTCTCGTCGTTCGGCCGGTCGGCGAGGTCGTAGTTGCCGTAGTCCCCGCCGCCGATCTCCTGGTAGGGCGCCGGCACCCACTCGCAGCCCAGCCCCGGCGGGCACTCGGTGCCCGCGTCGTTGTCCGCGCGCAGCCCCACCTTCGCGGCCTGGCCGGCCGCGGGCGCCAGACCGGGCACCGCCGCGAGCGCCACCCGCTGGCCGCTGTCGGTGGTGCGCGCCTGGCCCTGCCGGATCACGTCGAACACGTCGTCGGCGAAGGAGTCCGCGGTGTCCCGGTCGTCCGCGCCGGAGTAGCGCGCCACGGCGGCGTACCAGTCGGCCGGATCGGCGCTCAGCGGTTCGCCCAGCTCGCGCTGCTCCGCGGCCAGCAGAGCGGCGCCGCCGGCCACGTTCGCCGTCGGCGTGTCGCGCAGCTCGGCGGACGGCAGCCCGGTGAGGGTCGCCGCGCGCCGCACCGTGGTCAGGTTCGCCGGGAAGGCCGCGGTGGCCGGCGCCGCCGCCTGCGCGGGCGTGATCAGCGGGCGCGAGTCGTCGCCGCGCCCGTCGTCGCCCCCGTCGCCGACCTGCTTGACCGGGAAGTCGGTCAGCGCGGTCCGCGCGTCGGTCAGGTGCATCGGCCCGTAGCCGCCGGTGACGCTCGGCATGCCCTGGTGGCCGTCCCACCGGGACTCCATGTACGACACGCCCAGCAGCACGCTGCTCGGCACTCCGTACTTCCCGGCGGCGTCGGTGAACGCCTGCTGGAGCGAACCCGGAGCGGCGGCCGCGTGCGCGGTCCCCGCGCCGAACAGCGGCAGTAGCACGGCCGCCGCGGCGACCGCGACCGCGCTTCGGGCGCGGCGCCCGAGCGGCACGGATCTTCCAGGCGGGGACGGGGGAGCGGAACGCGGCACGAGGGCCTCCTCCGGATGGGGGGTTGCCGAGTTGATCGGTTCCCCACAGGTACCGGCCCTCCCGACGCCCCGTCAACCACCCGTATACGGCGCGTCTTCCGCACGTCAGGGCCGCGCACCCCGGGTTTCCGCGCCACGCGGCCGCCCACCTGCCGACCGCCAGAGGCGTACACCTGTGCACCCGCTGTGCTCCGTTTCAGCGGCCTGTCGACAATTCCCGCCGCGGGGCGGAGGCGTGGGCCGGTGCGCCGCGCCCAACTCGTTGGCCAAAGAGGCCGGCCGGCGTCGAGAATCCCGCCATGACCAACGGCAGCGACGACCTGGACCGCATCTTCGTTCGCAGCAGGTGGGGCGACAGGCGCTACGTCTACAACCCGTACAACCCCATCGGCCGCGCGCTCATCGCCGGGACCGTGCTGGTCGCGGTTGTCGCCCTGTTCCTGCTGCACCGCTCGTCCGTCCGTGGCGCTTCGGGCGACTGGAGCGAGAAGGAGTTGCGGAAGGCGGTGACGGCGGCGACGGCCGAGCTGGCGAGCGACGCCGAGTTCGGGCCCGGAAGCGTGGGCTACGAGGAGATCCTCCAGAGCGGGATAGCGGAAGCGGCCCACCGCGCCGAGCGCGGCCTCACCGTCGCCCTCGCCTCGGCGCCCCCGACGTCGGCCCTGGTCGAGGGCGGTCCGGAACGGGCCGACTACACCGTCAGCGCCGACGGCACGGACACGCAGCTGTGCCTCGACGTCCACGCGCTGAAGCGCAGGATGGCCATGGGCTACGACTCCGTGACCATCTCCGTCGGCGAGGGGGCGTGCCCCGCCTCCTGACAGCCGCCCGCCCTGCCCGGCGGCTGTCCCGTCCGGCCGGCAGCCGTTACTGCGTGCCGACCGCCGCCCGCACCGCGCGCCTCGCCATCCCGCAGTCGTCGTGCAGCCGCCGCAGCAGCAGCCGCTGCTCCTCGCCCGCCTCGGCGGAACCCGGCGGGACCGGCCCGGTGGCCCGCATCGTCCGCTGCACGGCGGTCTCGTAGGTACGGATCTCCCGGGTCAGCACCAGCATCAGGTTGACCAGGAACCCGTCACGGGCCTCCGCGCCCTGGGCCTGCGCCTGCTGGCTGATCTGGCGCCGCGCGGCGGGATCGTCCCCGAGCACCGACCACAGCACCGCCAGGTCGTACCCGGGCAGGTACCAGCCCGCGTGCTCCCAGTCGACCAGCGACGGTCCGGCCGGCGACAGCAGCACGTTCGACAGGAGGGCGTCGCCGTGGCAGAACTGGCCCGGCGCGTGCGCCAGCCCGCGCAGCAGCTTCTGCAGGTCGCCCAGATCCCGGTCGGTGAGCAGGCCCAGTTCGTGGTAGCGCCCGATCCGCGCCGGGTAGTCGATCGGCGCGTCGAACGAACCGGGGGCCGGCCGCCAGGAGTTGATCCGCGAGTACGCCGACAGCGCGGCGCGCACATCCGCCCGGGTGGGCGCCTGCACGGGGTGCCGCTGCGGCGTGACCACCCGTCCGGGCATCCGCTCCATCACCAGCACGCAGCTGTCCGGGTCGGCGGCGATCAGCCGCGGCACCCGCACCGGCGGGCGCTGCCGGACGAACGTGCGGTAGGCCGCTATCTCATGGCGGAAACGTTCCGCCCAGGCGGGGGAGTGGTCCAGCAGACACTTGGCGACCGCCGGCGCCCGGCCGGAGGTGCCGATCAGCAGCGCGGTACGGCCGCCGCGCCGCAGCAACTGCACGGGGGCGAACTCGGGGCAGATCCGCTGCACGGCGGCCACGGCGGTGCGCAGCTGAGCCCCCTGCGGGCCGGTCAAGTCGATTCTCCCGCTGAGCGGATGGGCGCCGCCGGCCATGTTCCGCCGCAAGGCGGCCGGGCGCGGGCGCAGCACCGGCTCGGCGACGGAGGGGTGCGAGGGCCGGGGCGGGGCGGACACGGAGGACGATGCCGAATACATGAGTGGAAGCAGATCCCTTCGCGTGCCAAGGAGTTCCAGGGGCGCCGTCCCGGTCCGGTACCGCACCCTGGGGAATGCGGAACCGGGCCGGGGTGGCGCGTTCCTACCTGACACCCTGGCGCGGGTGGCAGACCATCTGGCGGACCCTGGCGAACCCTGGCGAATAGTCGCGAGGCGAATGTCACCGGGATTAGTGTCAACGTGCCGAGGAACCTGGGGGCTTGACGTGGGCAACGAAGCCAACACCCGACTCGCGGACCTGTTCGGCCTCACCGGCTGGTCCAAGGGCGAACTCGCACGGCTGGTCAACCGGCATGCGGCGGCCATGGGCCATCCGCAGCTGGCGACCGACACCTCGCGGGTACGCCGCTGGATCGACACCGGTGAGTCGCCGCGCGAACCCGTGCCGAGAGTGCTGGCCGCGCTGTTCACCGAGCGCCTCGGACGTGTCGTGACCATCGAGGATCTCGGCTTCGACCGGCGCCGGCAGGCGGGGAAGAAACAGATCGGCGACGGCCTGCCGTGGCCGCCGGAGCGAACCGCCGCGGTCCTCACCGAATTCACGGGAATGGACCTCATGCTCAACCGACGCGGACTGGTGGGCGCGGGCGCCGCGCTCACCGCCGGCACCGTACTCAGCACGGCCATGCACGAGTGGCTGCACACCGATCCGGCCCTGGCGGCCGACGCACCCGTCCTCGACGACCCTCTCGCGGTCGATCCGGTCGCGCACGACGTCTACGAGGCGGCCCCGATCGGCTCCCAGGAGATCGAGTCGCTGGAGCACTCGGTCGAGGTGTTCCGCGCCTGGGACGCCTCACGCGGCGGCGGGCTCCAGCGCAAGGCGGTGGTCGGCCAGCTCAACGAGGTCGGCGGCATGCTCTCCTACCGCCACCCCCCGCATCTGCAACGCCGGTTGTGGGGGGTGGCGGCCAACCTCGCGGTGCTCGCCGGCTGGATGTCGCACGACGTCGGCCTGGAGCCGACCGCCCAGAAGTACTTCGTGATCGCCGCGCACGCGGCACGCGAGGGCGGCGACCGGCCGCGGGCCGGTGAGGCGCTGTCCAGGGCGGCCCGCCAGATGGTGCACCTGGACCGGCCCGACGACGCGATCGACCTGATGAAGCTCGCCACGTCCGGTTCCGGCGAGCAGACCCTGCCGCGTATCCAGGCGATGCTGCGCACCGTCGAGGCGTGGGCGCAGGCGTCGATGGGGCGCGGCCAGGAGATGCGGCGCACCCTGGGCGAGGCCGAGGAGCTCTTCGCGTCCGACGCGGGCGAGGGGCCGCCGCCGAGCTGGATGCAGAACTTCGACGAGGCCGACCTGCACGGCATGCAGGCGCTCGCGTACCGCACGCTGGCCGAGCACGACCCGTCGGCCGCCGTCCAGGCCCAACTGCACGCCAGGCGGGCGATCGACCTGCGCGGCGGCGGCCGCGAGCGGTCGATGATCTTCGACTACCTCTCGCTCGCCTCGGCCTGCTTCATCGCCAACGACCCCGAACAGGCGGACCGCTACGCCCGGATCGCGCTGTCGACCATCGGGCAGACCTCCTCGCACCGCACCTGGGACCGGCTGCGCCAGATGTACCGGCTCACCGCGCGGTACTCCGGGCAGGTGGAGATCCAGGAGCTGCGCCGGGAGATCGAGACGGCGCTGCCGAAGCAGAAGGCGCCCCGGGAGGGAAAGGGGGCGAAGGAGCCCAAGGGGAAGAACCCGCAGACCCGTTCGGTGTGACGCCGCCGTCACGTCACACCGTTGTCGGGCAGCGGGAGAAACCCCTGTCGGTCATGTGCCCACGCCTCACGGCCGGTTGGTCATGACGCCGTGTCGCCCTACGGCCCGTCGTGCGGTCCGGTGACCTCGCGGTCGCGTTCGCGTGATCTCACCTTCGGGTGATCGCTCGGGCGGTCAGGAGATCCTCGCGATCAGTACGCACGCGTCGTCCGCCCGGTCGGGGACGTCGAACTCCTCGGCCACCATGCGCAGGCAGTCCTGTGCGGACCGGGCGCCGTCGAACAGCGGTCCCATGGCGAGCAGGCGTTCGGCGCTGCCGCCGGCGGTCGCGTTGTGCGGGGAGCGGCTCGGCACCAGGCCGTCGGTGTGCAGCAACAGCAGGTCGCCGGGGAGGAGTTGTTCCCGCGCCTGGGCGTACCGGGCACCGGAGGTGGCGCCGAGCAGCATGCCGTCGGGCGAGTCGAGGACGCGCCCCGTCCCGTTGCGGAACAGCAGCGGGGCGGGGTGCCCGGCCTGCGCCCAGCGCAGCACCCGCTCACCGGGTTCGTACCGGCAGCACAGGGCGCTGCCGAGGGCGGGCTGCGCGGAGGTGTCGAGGAGTTCGTTGAGCGAGGACATCAGCGCGCCGGGCTCCAACCCGGCGACGGCCATGCCGCGCAGCGCGCCGAGCAGCATCGCCATGCCCGAAGTCGCGGCCACACCATGCCCGGTGAGGTCGCCGACCGACAGTAAGGAGGAACCGTCGGGCAGTTGCATCGCGTCGTACCAGTCGCCGCCGATCAGGCCGCTGGTCGCCGACGGGAGATAGCGCGCGGCAAGGTCCATCGCGGCGGGACCGCCCTCCTGCGGGAAGCGCAGGCCGCCACGCCACGGTGGGAGTACGGCCTCCTGCAGTTCCACCGCGAGTCGGCGCTCGGTCTGCGCGATCTGCCGCTGCCGCTCCAGGGAGTCGCGGGTCTCCCTGAGGGTGCGCTGGCTGCGCCGCAGATCGCTGACGTCGCGGATCACCGCCCACATCGCGATGGTGCCGCCGTCCGCGTCGAAGACCGGTTCGCCGACCATGTGCACGGTGCGCACGGAGCCTTCGGCCCGCACGATCCTGAACTCGCCGTCGATCGGCCGCCCGTCGACCAGGCAGCCGGTCACCATCTCGGAGAGCAGTTGCTGGTCCTCCGAGAAGAGCCATGACGGCAACTCGTCCAGGGTCAACGGTCCGTCCTTCTGGGCGCGGCCGAAGATGCGGTACAACTCGTCGGACCACTGCACCGCGTCGGTGAGCAGGTCCCACTGGGCGCTTCCGGCCCGCCCGAGCGCGCCGACCGCGACCGGGTCGGGCAGCGCGGAGGCGCCGATCGCCGCGTCGAGCGGTGACCCGGGCTCCCGCGCCGGCGCCTCGACCGGCACGTCCAGGTCGAAGCCCTCCCGCAACTGCCCCAGGTGGGTGCCCAGATCGTCGAGCTGGTGCACCGCGAGGTCGCACAGCGCACGCTGCCACCGCAGCCGCGGGTCCTCAGCCGCCGACACGCTCTCGCCGAGCACTTCGTCGACCCGGCTGCGCAACTGGCGCGCCTGGCTGATCAGAGCATCCACAGCCCCGGGACCCGGTGGCTGTGCTGCGGGGGAATCCGCGTGCGCGGGGGACGGCATGACGCACTCCGAGGGATGTCTGCGGGCAGCCGCTGGTGCGGCCGTGGCGGACGGTGGGACAGATGGACCAGTAACGACTGTTGCACAGCGAGCGATGGCTCGTAAGGGTTTCCGCGATACCCGATCCGGTGGTGCTTCCGGCATATGCCAAAAGCCCACACTTTCGTGTGTACTTCCTCCGGGCCGCCCAGCCGCGCGCGGAGCGCAACATCCGGTGCCGCGGGGGTACTTGGCGGCGGGATGGAGGCGGGCGGGCGGTGATCTCCCGGTGCGGCGGCACCGGACCGCGCTCAGGACGGGGTAAAGGGGTGCCCAGGCGGTACGCGGGGCACCGGTCCGGCCGAGGAGACCACCCGGCGCGCTGTCGCGGACGGCTCCTCAGAGCGGCGCGGCGGAGCCGGCACCGCACGCTGGGTCCCCTCAGTGCCGACGGCTGACCGCCGACCGCCGACCGCCGCCGACCGTGCGAGCAAAGGGGACGTCGATCGGCGGTACGGGCGCGCGGCGCCATGCCGTACGCCTGGCCGGGCTTCTTGCCGCCGGGGGGGAGCGGAATCGTGCGGAGGTGGAACGGCGAGGGCGAGGTGCCGGGCGCGGCGCCGCTTCCGGTGCGGGCGGGGGCAGCCGCGTGTGCGGCCGTACGCCCGGCGGGGTTTGTTGCCGCCGGGGGCGGAGCGGAAACGTCCGGAGGTGGAACGGCGAGGGCGAGGTGCTGGGCGCGGCGCCGTTTCCGTGCGGGCGGGGCCAGCCGCGTGTGCGGCCGGCGCCCGGTGGGGCCTCGCGTCAGCCGGCGTTCACCCGGCGCTCAACCGGCCCCGGACCGCCGTCTGGACGTCCACTTCCTCCGCGGGGTCCGCGGCCAGCCTGCGCAGTTGCGCCAGCACCCGGACGTCGCCGGACGCGGCCTTCCGCGCCGCGAGCTCCCGCGTGCTCTCCTCGCAGTCCCACAGGCACTCCACCGCGAACCCGGCCGCGAACCCCGGATCGGTGGCGGCCAGCGCGTGTGCGGCGATCCCGCGCAACTGCGAGGACGACGTCTCCCGGTAGAGATGCCTGAGCACCGGCGCCGCGCGGCAAGCGGCGAGCCGCCCCGCGCCTTCGACCAGCGCGTCGAGCCCGTCGGCGTCGGCCCCGCCGGCCTGTACGGCCCGCCGGAGCGCGGCCAGCACGAGGTCGGCGTCGCGCGGCCCGCCGTGTCTGGCCAGAATCCGGGCGGCGGCGTACCCGAGCGGGTCGGTGCGCTCCGCCCACTGGCGCGCGTGCGCGGTCGCGTCGTCGTCGGCACGCCGCTCGAACGACTCGACGGCGGCCCGTACCACCCGCTCGTCCGCGGCGGCCGCGGCGGCCTCCAGGAGGGCGAACGCCTCGGGGTCGCGGCGGTCGACGAGGTGGCGCAGCGCGGCCGCGCGGGCGGCCGACGGGCCGTGCAGGGCCGCGTCCAGCAGCGCGGGGCGGTCCTCGGGCCCGGCCACCGAGGCGAGGCAGCGGGCGGCGGGCTGGTCGCGGTCGAGCACGGGATACTGCGCGAGCCCCTGCTCGGCCCACTCCAGTACGGCCGCGACGCTCCACCCGGGGGTGGGTCCGGCGGACCGCATCTGCCGCTGCCAGCGGTCGAAGGACACCTGCTCGGTGGCCTTGCGGACCCGGGCGGCGGTGCCGGGCCGGGCGGCGTCCTCGGCCCACAGCTGCCAGGGCCGCGGTTCGTACGCCTCGCGGACGGCCCGCGCCAGCTCCGCGTCGCCCTCCTCGGTCTCCGGGAACCGGGCGACCACGGCGGGGCCGAGCGCGCGCAGGCCGGCTTCGTCGTCGCGCACGGCGAGCTCGTCCAGCGCCCAGGACCAGGAGCCGCCGGCCGCGGCGTAGCGGCGCAGCAGCCGCAGGGCGTCGCGGCGGCCGTACCCCGCCAGGTGCCCGAGCACGGACAGCGCCAGCCCGCAGCGGTGCTCGTCGGGGACGAGCAGGTCGTCGGGATGGAAGAGGTGCTGTTCGACCCCGTCGAGCGGGCCCTCGAGGTCGGAGTAGAGGCGGGCGTAGTACAGCGAGCGCGACTCGACCCGCCAGTCCAGGCGAGGGTCGCGCAGCACGCAGTGCTCCAGGGCGGCGAGGGCCTCCGCCCGCTCGGTCGCCAGGGCATGGAGGGGCCCGTCCCCGCGTCCTCGCTGGAGGAGGCCGAGAAGGGTGCCACTGGGCGCTATGTCTGGGTCGAACATGAGGTCAGCATCCGGTGCGGGGGGTCTCATGGCAACGGGATTTCCGTGGCCAGGCGTGTAACGCCGTCCGGCATCCTTACCGGCCACCGGGCTTTTATGCCTGGCGATCGAGTGGACTCCCATGGGGACGGGCGCCGGAAGCCTACCGACTCGCCCCCGCCGCTGTCGCTCCGCCCACCGCCGCCCGACCCTCCAGGCCGCGTCCGCAGTGCCGCGTCCGCCCGCTGTCCTCGACCGATGCCAGCGGTTCGTCGAGCGGCGTACGAGGGCCATGACCTCTTCCTCGGGAACCGAGGCCCGCGACACGTCGCCGCGCCACAGCGGCGCGCCGTCGCGATCCGGAGCCGGCCACACCGCCAGCAGCCGCCGCCGGTCCTTGTCCGTGCCGTGTATCCGGTGGTCCCGGACCTCGGACCAGGGGATGCGCCGCTCCCCGCTGCTCCCCGCGCCACCTCGGCGCCCGGACGGCCGCGGCGGAGAGCTCCGCCGGCCGGCCGAGCCACCGGCCGATCGCCGGCAGCACGCACGAGATCCCGACCACGGCCAGGCCCAGCGCGAGCAGGGTGCGGGTGAGCGGTTCGGTGAATCCGCCGTCGGCCTCGGGCAGGCTCGCTCCACCGGCCAGGGCGATCGCCACCCCGAAGCCGCAGGCAAGGAGGAGTAACCGGGACAGCGGGCGGGCAAACCCGCCGGAATGACCCAGCCGGACGGAACCGTCGTCCGGAGCTTCGTCGCCGTCCATGTCCGTGGACTCCCCGCCTCGGCCCCGTGCGGCACGGCCAGGATGCCCCTGGTAAGCGCTGAGGTGACTTCGGTCCCGGATGCCCTCCGGCCTCGGTCAAGATCCTGGCGGCCGGGGAGACGGCCTCGGCCAGCCGCCCTGGAGCGTACCGGCGCACCGGCCCGGAAGGTTCGGAAGGTTCGGAAGGTTCGGAAGACAGCTTCTCACGGGGCGTTCCCCTTCGGGAAAGATCCACGTGGCCCTGACAACTCCCGGTCCGGCGACAACCACGGTATGAGAGTCGCCATCGTCACCGAGTCCTTCCCCCCGGACGTCAACGGAGTGGCCCACTGCGCCCTGCGCACGGCCGAGCACCTCGTCAGGCGCGGCCACGCCCCTCTGGTCGTCGCCCCCGCCGGCCCGCTCCTTCCCGAGCCCGGCCAGGACCCCTGTCCCGTCGTACGGGTGCCGTCGCTGCCGCTGCCCGGCTACCCGCAGGTGCGCGTCGCGCTGCCCGGCTGGCGTACCGCGGCCGCCGTGGCCGCGCACCGGGCCGACCTGGTCCACCTCGCCAGCCCCTTCGTCCTCGGCGTACGCGGGATGGCCGCCGCCACCCGGCTCGGCGTGCCCGCGGTCGCCGTCTACCAGACCGACCTGGCCGGGTACGCCAAGACGTATCTGAGCACCGGCGAGGCCGCGGCGTGGCGCCGTATCCGTGCGGTGCACACCGCCGCCGCCCGCACCCTGGCCCCCTCCAGCGCCGCGGTGGACGCGCTCGTCCGGCAGGGCGTGCCGCGCGTGCACCTGTGGGCCCGGGGCGTGGACTCCCGGCGCTTCCACCCGGACCACCGCGACGACGCGCTGCGCCGCGAACTCGCCCCGCACGGCGAGCTGATCGTCGGATACGTCGGCCGGCTCGCCCCCGAGAAGCACGTCGACCTGCTCGCCGGGACCTGCGCGCTGCCCGGTGTGCGGGTGGTCGTCGTCGGCGACGGGCCGAGCGCCGCGGGACTGCGCGCCGCCCTGCCCGGCGCGGTCTTCCTCGGCCGCAGGACCGGCGACGAACTGGCCCGCCTCTACGCCTCCTTCGACGTCTTCTGCCACACCGGACCCTTCGAGACGTTCTGCCAGACCGTCCAGGAGGCGATGGCCAGCGGCCTGCCCGCGGTCGCCCCCGCCGCCGGCGGCCCGCTCGACCTGGTCGACCACGGCGCGACCGGCCTGCTGGTGCCGCCCCTCGACGGCGCCGCCACCGCCGACGCCGTACGGCGGCTCCAGGCCGACCCCGCGTGCCGCGCCCGCTTCGGCGCGCAGGCCCGCCGCGCCGTCGCCGCCCGTACCTGGGAGGCGGTCGGCGACCAACTCCTCGACCACTACGCCGATGTCCTCACCCGGCACGAGGCGGCGGCGGCATGAGCGGCCACGACCAGGCCGACGCGGGCGCATACGGCGTGACCGGTGCGAGCGCGTACGGCGTGACCGGTGCGGGCGCTGTGCGCGGCACGCGCGGGAACGGCCCGGACCGTACGGGCCCGCTGCGGATCGTGCGGGTGGCGAACTTCGTGACCCCCGTCTCCGGCGGCCTGCGCACCGCGCTGCGGCACCTCGGCGAGGGCTACGCGGCGGCCGGCCACGAACCCGTGCTGGTCGTGCCCGGCGCCGAGCGGTCCGACGAACTCACCCCGCAGGGGCGGGTGATCACGGTGCCCGGCCCCGAGATCCCCGGCACCGGCGGCTACCGGGTGCTGGCCCGCCGCGCCCCGGTCGAGGCGCTGCTCGCGCGGCTGGCCCCCGACCGGCTGGAGGTCTCCGACCGCACCACGCTGCGCTGGACGGGGGAGTGGGCAAGGCGGCACCGGGTGCCGGCCGTGATGGTCTCGCACGAGAGCGCCGACGGCGTGCTCGGCACCTGGGGCGTGCCCGGCCCGCTCGCCCGCAGGTTCGGCGACGCCCTCAACCGCCGCTCCGCGCACGCCTACACGCGCATCGTGTGCACCACCGCGTGGGCGGCGGCGGAGTTCGAGCGGATCGGCGCCCGCAACGTCGTATGCGCCCCGCTCGGCGTGGACCTCGCCGCATGGCACCCCGGGCACCGCGACCCGCGGGTGCGGGCCCGGTACGCGCGGGACGGCGAGGTGCTGCTCGTGCTGTGCTCGCGGCTGTCCCCGGAGAAGCGGCCGGACGACGCCCTCGACGCGCTGGCCCACCTGCGCGGCCAGGGCGTGGCCGCGGCACTCGTGGTGGCCGGGGACGGGCCGCTGCGGGCCCGGCTGACCGAACGGGTGCGGGCGGCGCGGCTGCCGGTGACCTTCCTCGGCCATGTGGCGCGGCGCTCCGACCTCGCGGCGCTGCTGGCCACGGCGGACGTGGCGCTGGCGCCCGGGCCGGTCGAGACGTTCGGGCTCGCCGCGCTGGAGGCGCTGGCCTGCGGCACCCCCGTGGTGGCCAGCGCCCGCTCCGCGCTGCCTGCGCTCATCGGGCCGGCGGGCGCCGCGGCCACCACCCCGGCGCAGTACGCGGATGCCGTCCGGCGGCTGCTGGCCGTGCCCGCTCGGACCCGCCGCGCGACTGCCCGCGCCCGCGCCGAGCTCCACCCGTGGCCGGCGGCCGTCGCCGCGTTCCTCGCCGCCCACGACGCGCCCGTCCCGCACCCGGCCGGCACCGGATCGGACGCCTGGACATGAGCACCGACCTGCCCATGTCGCGGCCCGGAGCGGCCACTTCGGGAGCGGCTACTTCGGAAGCGGAGGCTTCCGGAGCGGGGACTTCCGGGGGCGCCCGGGGATACGCGCGCGGTACGGCGGCGCGCCGGGAGCCGGCCCTGCGGTTCGCGGTGCTGGGGGACTCGCTGAGCGAAGGGGTCGGCGACCCCATGCCCGGGGGCGGCTGGCGCGGCTGGGGCGCGTTGCTCGCCGAGGGCATCGGCGCCGGGCCGGGCGTCGTCGCCGTCGTCAACGCGGCCCGCAGCGGCGCCTGTTCGGGGGACGTGGCCGGGCGGCAGCTCGCGGTGGCCCTGGCGTGCCGGCCGCGCCTGGCGTCCGTGGTCGTCGGCGGCAACGACACGCTGCGCGGCGGATTCGCGATCGACCGGGTCACGGCCGACCTGCACACCGCGATCGGACAGCTGCGCGCGGCCGGCGCCGACGTACTCACCGCGTGCCTGCCCGACCCCGGCAGCGTGCTCGGCCTGCCCTGGCCGCTGGCCCGCCCGCTGGCCCGCCGTATGACGGCGCTCAACGCCGCCGTGCACGCCCTGTCCGCGTACCACGGCGCCCTCCACCTGCACGCCGCGCACCGGCCCTGGTCCACCGCGCCCGGCACCCTCAGCGCGGACCGGCTGCACCCCAGCGAGAAGGGGCACCGGCTCCTCGCCCACGACTTCCACGCGATCCTCGCCGCCCGAGGGCTCGCCGCCGGTCCGCCGCCCCGGCTCGACCCCGACCGCCCTCCGCCCGGGCGGCGCGCCTCCACCTGGTGGATGGCCACGCGCGGCACCCGCTGGGTCGCCGACCGCAGCCGTGACCTCCTGCCCGACCTGCTACGGCTCGCCGCCGAGGAGTACCGCCACGAAGTCCGCGGCACGGTGCCCCTCCTGGACCACGCGGCCCGCCGCGCCACCGAACACGCCCTCGGCGCGGTGCTGCCCTCCTCCCTTACGGCAGGGCGCCCTTGAGCGGGGGTGGCGCTCCCGGCAGGCTGCGGGGCATCCGTTCTTCGAAGCCGTCCTGTTCGACCGGGTCGGTACGCTCGTCGTTCCCAAGTGGGGTCCCGCCGAGGGACGTTCGCGGGGCACCGGAGGGATCGGGCACGCGTTGCGGCAGCTCCGGCGCGACACGTCGGAGCCGTGGGTGCGGCGGGTCGGTCAGGCGCTGAGCGCGGCAGGCCGGCGTGCGGGCGTGGAGCGGGGCTGGTTCCGCGCCGACGCGTCGGCCGCGTCCCACCGCCGGCGCTACGACCGCCGGGTGGACGCCGCCGGCGCCTTCCCCCTCGCGGACTGGCGCGAGGCCCTCGATATCAGCCTGACCGGGCACGCCCGCGGCGAGCTCCTCCCGCTGCCCGCCGAAAGCGGCGGCGAATGACCCGGAAGAGCCGCCTTCAGCGGCGCCGTGCGGGGGTGAAACGGACGGGGGTGCCCGGGCGGGCCTGGGCGGCGGCGGGGAGGGCCGCGGCCGGGACGACACCGATGACCGGGTAGCCCCCGGTGGTGGGGTGGTCGGCGAGGAAGACGACGGGCCGTCCGTCCGGAGGGACCTGGACGGCGCCCAACACCATTCCCTCGCTGGGAAGTTCGGCATCCCTGACCCGTTCCAGGGGCGGCCCGAGGGTGCGCAGGCCGATCCGGTTGGACGCGGGGGAGACCTCGTAGCGGCCGCGGGCGAGCACGCGCGGCGCGTCGGGCGTGAACCAGTCGTCGCGGGGGCCGGGCAGCAGCGGAAGCACCAGTTCGGCGCCGAGCCCGCCGTACGGCAGCACGTCGCACGCACCGGTCAGGCCCGACGGGCGTGCTCCGAGGGGGAGTTCGGCGCCGTCGGCGAGCGGCGCGGGGCCGAGCCCCGACAGCAGGTCGGTCGCGCGGCTGCCCAGCACCTCGGGCACGTCCACGCCCCCCGCGAACGCCAGGTAGGCGCGTACGCCCCGGGTGGCCGCCCCCACATCGAGAACCGCCCCCGCGGGCACCGGCACCGGCGCGCCCCAGGCCACCGGGCGGCCGTCCACCCGGACCGGGCAGGCCGCGCCCGTCACCGCCGCGAGCATCGGACGCGAGGCGCGCACCGCGCAGCCGTTCAGCGTCGTCTCCAGGCCGGCCGCGCCCGCGGGGTTGCCGACCAGGCGGTTCGCCAGCAGGTGCGCCGGCCGGTCGAGGGCGCCGGAAGCGGGCACGCCGAGGTGCGCGAACCCGGGCCGGCCGAGGTCCTGCACCGTGGTGAGGGCGCCGGCGCGGACGACGGTCAGCACGGTCGGGCTCGCGGCGGCGGTCATCGCGCGGCCGTGAAGCGTACGCCGGTGCCGGGCGCGAGCAGGGCCGCCGGCTCGCGCGCCGGGTCCCACAGCTCCGCGTCCGTCGTGCCGATGATCTGCCAACCGCCCGGCGACGCCCGCGGATAGACCCCCGCGTACGGTCCGGCGAGGCCGACCGACCCCGGGGGAACGGCCGTTCGCGGGGTGGCCCGGCGCGGCACCGCCAACTCCGGCGGCAGACCGGTCAGATAGCCGAACCCGGGGGCGAACCCGCAGAACGCCACCCGGAAGGCGGTGCCCGTGACGGTCGCCACGACCCCCTCCCGCGACATGCCCCACATACCCGCGACCTCCGCCAGATCCGGCCCGTCGAACCGTACGGACAGCTCCACCGCCCCCGCCGCGGCGGTCGCCGGCGGCGGCACCTCCCAGCGCACCACGTCCGCCGCGAACGCCCGCGGGTCGGCGAGCCCGGCGACCAGCACCGTACGGGCCGCCGGCACCACTTCCGTCACCGCGCCCAACTCGCCTGCCGCGCGCCGCCGTTCCACCTCCGCGTGCAGGGCCTGCGCCTGCTCGCCGTTCTCCACCTCGACCAGCACCGCTGACTCCCCGGCCGGCAGCGCCCGCGCCCTCATCCGTACGGGCCCGCCCGTATCCGAGCCCGAACCCGAGCCCGTATCCGTATGCGCGCCCGCGCCCGTACTCCCGCTCATGCGAACGCCTCCACCCGCAGCCCCGCGTCCTCCAGCGCGCCGCGCACCCGCACCGCCAGCCGGGCCGCGCCGGGGGTGTCGCCGTGCACGCACAGGGACCGCGCCGCGACCGCGACCGCCTCCCCGGTCAGCGCCGCCACCCGGCCGTCGCGGGCCAGCCCGACCGAGCGGGCCACCACGGCGTCCGCGTCCTCCACCACCGCGCCCGGCTCGCGCCGCGACACCAGGGTGCCGGCCGCGGTGTACGCGCGGTCCGCGAACGCCTCGGGCACCGCCGCCAGCCCGGCCCGCTCCGCCGCCGCCAGCAGCCGGGAACCCGGCAGCCCCAGCACCGGCAGCGCCCCCGCCAGCCGTACGCCCGCCACCACCGCCTCGGCCTGCTCCGCGTCGTGCACCGCCCGGTTGTACAGCGCGCCGTGCGGCTTCACATACGCCACCACCGCGCCCGCCGCCCGCGCGAACACCTCCAACGCGCCGATCTGGTAGGCCACTTCCGCCGCCAGCTCGTCCGCCGGCACGTCCATCGCGCGCCGCCCGAAGCCCGCCAGGTCGCGGTAGGAGACCTGCGCGCCGATCCGCACCCCGCGCTCGGCGGCCAGATCGCACACCCGCCGCATCGTCGCCGGGTCGCCCGCGTGGAAGCCGCACGCCACGTTGGCGCTCGTCACGACCGCCAGCAGCGCCTCGTCGTCGGTCAGCCGCCAGCGGCCGAAGCCCTCGCCGAGGTCGGCGTTGAGGTCGATCGCCGCTCGCGCCACCGCGTCCTGCGCCATGATGATCCGCCCGGGTCCGTCGCCTCGCATCGGCCCGCCGATGCCCGTGGCACGATCATGGCAGCTCCCCGCCGCTTCCACCCGGCACCGCCCACCCCGTACGCATCCGTGCCGTTTCGTGCGTTGTCGGTGGCACCGCCTAATGTTGGGGCGTGACCACGACCGTCCCGCACCTTCCGCCGCAGCAGTCGCGGCAGCCGCCGCCGCAGCCGCTGCCGGGTGCGCCGCGCCCCGCGCCGGGCCCGGCGGCCGACGAAGGGCTGGCCCGCCGGCTGCGCGCGCTCGCCTGCACCGCGCCGCTGCACGACCTCGACACCCGCAAGGCGAACCTCGCCGGCGCGTACTCGGTCTACGCGATGGCCGAGGTGGCGCTGGCCGCGATCGACCTGGTCACCCTCAACATGGACTTCGACACCGGCGCGGACCACGACCAGATAGTGGCCAGACTGCTGCCCCGCGTCGCCGCCCAGGCCCCCACCCGCACCCTCGCAGAACACGAGCGGGTGGCCCGCTGGGTGCTGGAGAACCTCATCAACGTCGGCAGTGCCGACCGCGGGTTCCGCGCCGTCTACGGCACGTTCGGCGCGGACGGCGCGTACATCCGGCGGGACTACGACTTCAAGCTGATCGAGGAGGTCGCCGGCCCCGGCGGCAGCGTGTACCTGCGCACCACCGACGAGGCGGTCAACGTCCTGGTCGGCGCCCTCGACACCGACGTCACCAGCGCCCAGATCGCCGCCGAGGTCAAGCTGGAGGTGCTGATCAGCCGCGGCCGCCTCGCCGACGCCCAACTCGCCGCCGAGCAGGCCCGCTACCGCACGGTGCAGTACGCGGAAACCCTCCGCCGCACCCTGGAGGCCACCCGGCGCAACGTCCGCGCGGTCGACTGGCTGCGCCAGGTGCCCGACATGATCGCCGAGGCCCTCGACCACGTCGCCGACCGCTACCGCCACGAGAACGCGATCCTCACCAACATCCGCAAGGCGCGCGACGAAGCGGAGGAGCCCGAGCACAAGCGGCGCGCCGCCGAACTGGTGGACATCGTCAAGGACTGCATCCGCCGCCACACCCAACTCCAGTCCCGGCTGCTGGAGGCCGGGCCGCTCTTCCGCGCCGAGCAGGACCGGCAGGCGTTCGCCGCACCGCCCGCCCGCGCCGGACTCGACCTGTACGGCCAGCTCGTCGCGCCCCTGCTGCCGCTGCCCGTCGAGCAGGCGTCCCGCGTCACCGACGCGTTCTTCGCCCGCGGCACCGGCCTGCGCACCCCCGGCGCCGTCCGCGTCACCGACCTGGTCGACCTCCTGCTCACCCCGCCGGTCGAACGCGACCACCTGGGCGCGGAGATGCCCGAGCCCGACCTGGTCGCCACCCCCGACGACTCCCGGTTCAGCGACGAGCAACTGGAGTCCGCGCTCGCCCTCCTCGACCTGCCGCACGACGCCCCGCGCCGGCTGTCGGGGCTGCTCGCCGAGGCCCGCCGCCAGGACCCCGACCTGCCCTACCTGGTCGCGCTCCTCGCCATCCACGCCGCGTCCCCGCCGGTCGGCACCGCGCACCGGCAGGGCGAGCCCCACCTGCTCTTCGCCGTGGACGACGGCACCGTGCTCGACGACCCGGAGTTCGGCGGCGCGGACCTCATCCTGGGGACCGCTCTGCTGGCGGGAGGTGCCGACCGTGAGGGGTGAACGCCGGGTCGGTCCGACGGGCGGCGGCCCCCGCGTCCGCCGCCTGGCGGATGGCCCCGGCCCCGGTTTCCGCAACGGCTCCGGCCCCCTCCTCGGCTCCGGCCCCGGCTTCGGCTCCGGGCGCCCGACCGGCCCCGCCCACCCGCACCCAGCCCACCCCCAGCACCCAGAGGAACGCACGACGTGATCACGGATCGGCAGGACGACACACGGGAATCCGGCGAGGCGGCCACCCCGTCCCCCATCGTGCCCGGCGATGTCGCGGACGCCGCCCGCCTGGTCGGGTTCGGGTTGCAGCCCAAGCTGGTCCCGGCCCGCGACGCGGAGTACGCGGAACTGATCCGCCGCCACCGCGAGGACCCGGCATTCGCCCGGCTCGCCGACGCCGTGGCGGCCGGGCTCGGCCTGATCGTGCTGGAGGTGTCGCCCCGGGCGGGCATGGCCGTCGCCGCGGGCGAGGACTCGGTGTTCGCGGTCCGGATGGGCGACTACGCCCGCCGCGCCGCGTCCGACTCCGGCGACCGCTTCCTGCACGGCCTCGCCCACCTCGCCGCGGCCGCCCTCGCCTTCCCCCGCCCCGAGGACCTGGCCGACGACGGCTACATCGGGCGGATCACCGTGCACGGCGTGGACGCCTTCGTCCGGCAGGCGTGCCGCCGGCTGGAGGAGCGCGCCGACGAGAGCGGCGAGAACACCGACCCGGCCAGCGACGCGCCCGGCCTGGAGGCGGCCTGGCGGGTCTACACCCGGCGCAGCGCCACCGGCGCGACCAAGGACGCCCGCCGGCTGGCGAGTTCGACCACCGGCATCATCGGCAAGGCCGTCGCGTTCCTGGTCGACTCCGGCTTCCTGCAGCGCACCGGCGACGAGTCGGGCGGCACCTACCGCACCACCGCCCGCTACCAGCTCCAGGTCCGCGACATGGCGGGCAGCGCCGCCATGGCCGAACTCCTCGACCTCGGTGTCGTACCGGTGGGCGACGGCACCGCCACCCTCGTACCCGCCGCGGCCGACGGCGAGGCCGCGGACCTCGCCGCCGACGCCGGCCTGCCCTTCCACACCGGCAGCTGACCCGTGCCCCGGCCGGCCCCCACCGCCGCGCCGCCTGAACCCCCGATCCGTAGCCCTGACCCGTACTCCGACTCGTAGCCCTGACCTCGTAGCCCTGACCTCGTAGCCCTGACCTCGTAGCCCCGACCGGCATCCGCCCGCCGAACCCCCCGACCCGTTCCCCGAACCCACGAACCACCCCGACTCACCCCCGACCCGCATCCACCCGCCGAAGCCCCGAGGACGAAAGCCCCCCGCATGTACGAGCTCTCCCGACTGCGCCTCTACTCGATCGGGCCGGCCGGCGCGCGCTACGCCGACACCGTTCTCGACCTGCGCGGTGTCGGCGAGCCCGTGCCGCAGCCCGCACCCGCGCAGGGCGACTTCTTCGCCGACGAGCCGACCGGGCCGCCGCGCCGCCCCGCGCCGGCCGGCGTGCTCTTCCTGGAGAACGGCGGCGGCAAGTCCGTCCTGCTCAAGCTGATCTTCTCGGTGATGCTGCCCGGCCACCGCAACACCCTCGGCGGCGCCAGCTCCGGGGTGCTGCGCAAGTTCCTGCTCGCCGAGGACTGCGGCCACGTCGCCCTGGAGTGGCAGCACACCCTCACCGGCGAACTCGTCGTGGTCGGCAAGGTCAGCGAGTGGCGCGGCCGGCAGGTCTCCTCCGACCCGCGCCGGTTCGCCGAGGCGTGGTACTCCTTCCGCCCCGGCCCCGGCCTGGGCCTGGACTCGCTGCCGGTCGCCGAGTCGACGACGGTACGGCCCCCGGTCGAGGGCGCGTCCGGCGCGCGTGGCCGCCGCCGCACCATGAAGGGCTTCCGCGACGCCCTCACCGAGGCCGGCAAGGCGTACCCGCACCTGGAGGTGGTCTGGGAGGAGATCCACGACCGGTGGAACGAACACCTCGGTGACCTCGGCCTGGACCCCGAACTCTTCCGGTACCAGCGCGAGATGAACGCCGACGAGGGCGAGGCCGCCGGCCTGTTCGCGGTCAAGAAGGACTCCGACTTCACCGACCTGCTGCTGCGCGCGGTCACCGACACCCGCGACACCGACGGCCTCGCCGACCTCGTGCACGGCTTCGCCGGGAAGCTCGGCCGCCGGTCGGAACTCACCGCCGAGCGCGACTTCACCGCCGGCTCGCTCGACCTGCTGGACCGGATCGTCGAGGCCGCGGCCGTACGCGACCAGGCCCGCGGTGTGCACGCCCAGTCCGAGCGCCGCACCCGCGCGCTCACCCGGCGGCTGGCCGCCCGCGCCCGCCAGGAACGCGACCGGGCCGCCGACCTCGCCCACGACATGGCCGACGCCGCGCACACCGTCACCGACACCGAGCAGGCCCGGGCCGGCAGCGCCCGGATCGCCGCCGAACTCGCCTACCGGCACGCCTCGCTGGCGCTGGCCGGCGCCGAGAAGGGCGCCGCCGCGCTGCGCCGCGAGCTCACCGACGCCCGTACCCTGCACTCCGCCTGGCAGACCGCGGAGACGGTGCTGCGGCACCGTGCCGCCGGCGACCGGCTGGCCAGGGTCACCGAGGCGATCCGCGCCGCCGAGCGCGACGCGGCGCCCGCGCTCGCCGCCCGTACGCAGGCCGCCGCCGAACTCGTGCGCGCCTTGCAGGGTGCCGCGGTGCGGGCCGAGCGCCAGGCCGACGACGAGGAGGAGCGCTCCGCCACGCTACAGACCCTCGCCGAGGGCGCCCACCGTGACGCGACCGCGGCCGCCACCGAGGCGCAGCGCGCCCGCAGCGAGAGCGGGCACCTCGGGCAGCGGCTCGCCGAGGTCGAGCAGGAGACCGCCGAGGCGGTGCGGGCCGGGTGGCTCGACGACACCGCGCCCGACGCCGATCCGGCCCGCGCCGCGCTCGCCGCCGCCGACGCCGAGCGCACCGCCGAGAAGCTGGCCCGCGCGGCCGCCGACACCGCCACCGCCGCCACCTCCCGCGCCCGCGAGGCCGCCGCCGCCGAGGCCCGCGCCGAACTCGCCGCGGCCCGCGCCACCGACGCGCTCACCGCGGCCACCACCGCCCACCGCGCCGCCCTCGACGCCACCACGGCACTCACCACCGACCCCCGCGCGGTCGCCCTGCTGAGCCTTGGCGACCCGGGCGCCGGGGCGGCCAACGCGTCACCCACCGGGGCACCCACCGCGTCAGCCATCGCGCCGGAGCCCGCGGGCGCCGACACGTCCGGCACGTCCGGCACGTCCGGCACGTCCGGCACGTCCGGCACGTCCGGCACGTCCGGCACGTCCGGCACGTCCGGCACGTCCGGCACCGCCGGCACGTCCGACGCATCCGGCACCGCCGGCACGTCCGGTACCGCCCGTACCAGCGGCCCGGTCGGCAGCGCGGCAGCCGGGGAAACCAGGGGAGCCAGCGGCGCCAGCGGAGCCGTCCACCACGAAGGACCGCTGACCGCCGCGGAGTTGGACCGCTTCGCCGAACCGCTGCGGGAGATGCTGGAGGACGGCGTCGCGGCGGCCGAACGCCAGATGTTCGAGCTGCGCACGGCAGCCGCCGACGACACCCGTATCCTCGGCGCGCTCGGCGACGGCGGGCTGTTGCCGCCCGGCCCCGACGTCCTGGCCACCGTGGAGTACCTCGCGGAGCACGGTGTCCCCGCGCTGCCCGGCTGGCGGTATCTCGCCCAGGCCGTCGCCCCGGCCGACCACGCCGCCGTGATGGCGGCCCACCCCGAGCTGGTCGACGGGGTCGTGGTGACCGACCCGGACTCGTACACGCGGGCCAGGGAAGCCCTGGCCCAGGCGGCGCTGCTGCCGCGGTCGACCGTCGCCGTGGGCACCGCCGCCGCGCTGCTGGCCCCGCCGCCCGCCGCCGACCACGCCCCCGACGTGTTCCTGGTCCCGCCGAACCCGGCGATGCACGACGAGATGGCCGCCGACGGCGAGCGCCGCGAGCTGCGCGGACGCGCCACCGCCCGCGAGGAGGAGATCCGTACCCTCGCCGCCCGGCTGGCGCACGACCGTACGCTCGCCGCGCGCCTCGCGTCCTGGCGGGCGTCCTGCCCGCCCGGGCGCCTGGCGGAACTCGGCGCGGAGGTCGCCGCCGCCCAGGACACCGCGGAGGAAGCCCGCGCCGAGCTGTCGGCCGCGCGGGCGGAGCGGGCCGAGGCCGACGCGGCCGCCGCCGAGGCCGGCGCGGACCACGACGCCCGCCGGGCCGCCGCCGAGCAGGCCCGCCGCCGCGCCGACAAGCTCGCCGGGCTCGCCCACCGGCTGCGCGAGCGCGCCAACTGGCAGCGCCGGGCCCGCGAACTGGCCGCCGACGCCGCCGAGGCCGAAGCCCGCGCGGAGACCTGCCTGGACCGGGCCCGGGCCGCGGACGAGGACCGCAGGGCCGCCCAGCGCGCCTCCGACGACGCCCGCCGCACCGCACGGGTGCTGCGCGCCGAACGCGCGGAGATCGCCGGCGCACCCGAGGACACCCCCGAGCCCGACGCCGACGAACCGTCCGCCTCCTCGCTGCCCGCCCTGCGCGAGGCGTACCGCGCGGCCTCGCAGGTCTACGAACAGGTCGGCGTCGGCGCCGACCTGCGCGCCGAACAGGCCCGCGCGGAGAGCACCGAGAACTCCGCGCTCGCCGAACTCGAACGCCTCAGCAACAAGGTCCGCAGCCGCGCCGCCCAGCTCCTCGAAGGCCCCGACGGCTCCGACGGGCCGTCCCGGCAGGCTGCCGCCGGCCGCGCGGAACAGCTCGTGCAGACCCTGGAGTCACGCCAGTCCACCGCCAGCGAGCAACTCGGCCGGCTGCGCGCCGAGGCCGAACGCCTCGCCCCGGCCGACGGCGACGCCCACGCGGCGCTGCCCGACGCCCTCACCCCGCGCGACGCCGAGCACGCCCAGCAGCTGCTGCGCGCCGCCAACGCCGAACTCGCCACCCACACCGAGGAGGTGGAGCAGGCCAGGACCGCGCACGCGGACATCGTCCGATCCCACCGCGCCGCCGAGGACGCGGCGAGCGGCTTCGACGAGACCGCCGCCCTCCTGCGCGACCTGCTGCGCGACGGCCCGCAGACCGCGGCCGAGGAGGACGAACCGGAGCCGTACCCCGGCAGCCTGGAGGAGGCCCGGCACGCCGCGGCCGAGGCCCGGCGCGGCCTGCGCGGCTGCGCCGCCGACCTGTCCACCGCCGACACCCAACTGCGCGACGCCTCCGACGTGTTGGTCCGGCACGCCAACGCGGTCCGCTACGAGCAGGTCCGCACCCCCGCCCGGCAGCAGATCCGCGAGCTGCCCGCGTCGTCGCTGCCCGAGCACGCCGCCGCCTGGGCCGCGGCGTTCGCCCCCCGGCTGCGCGTACTGACCGACGAACTGGGCCAGTTGGAGCGCAACCGGGACAGCATCGTGGACCGGCTGCGCGGCCTGGTCGAGTCCTCGCTCGCCACGCTCCGCTCCGCGCAGCGCCTGTCCCGGCTGCCGGAGGGGCTCGGCGAGTGGTCCGGGCAGGAGTTCCTGCGCATCCGCTTCGAGGACCCCGACCACGCCGTGCTCACCGACCGGCTCGGCGAGGTCATCGACGAGGCCACCCGCGCCGCCGTCCGGAAGAACTCCGACCTGCGGCGCGACGGCATGACCCTGCTGCTGCGCGGGGTCGCCGCGGCCCTGGAGCCGCGCGGGGTCGCCGTGGAGATCCTCAAGCCCGACGCGGTGCTGCGCGCCGAGCGGGTGCCGGTCGGGCAGATGGGCGACGTGTTCTCCGGCGGCCAACTCCTCACCGCCGCAATCGCGTTGTACTGCACGATGGCCGCGCTGCGCAGCAACGACCGCGGCCGGGACCGCCAGCGGCACGCCGGCACCCTCTTCCTGGACAACCCCATCGGCCGCGCCAACGCCACCTACCTGCTGGAGCTCCAGCGGGCCGTCGCCGATGCGCTCGGCGTCCAACTGCTCTACACCACCGGCCTGTTCGACACGACAGCGCTCGCCGAGTTCCCGCTGGTGGTGCGGCTGCGCAATGACGCGGACCTGCGGGCGGGCCTGAAGTACATCAGCGTCGAGGAACATCTGCGGCCCGGGCTGCCGGTGCCCGACCCGCGCGGCGAGCAGGTGCACGGCGAGATCACCGCCACCCGTATGTTCCGCCGCCCCGCAGAGGCTCAAACCCCGTAGCCGATGCTCGAACCCCGCAGGCGTTCAGGCTCCATGCGCTCCCGGCAGGTGGCTCCGCCGCGGTCCGCCGCGTATGTGCGTCCGATGGCCCGCACCGCGTCGCGCGGCGGCCCGCGCCGCCCGGCGTTCGCGGCGGCGCTCCCTGCGCAGGGCCCGCGCCGCGCTGCTCGGGCTGGACACCACTCCGTTGCGCTGGTTCCACACCTGGCGGGTGACCCAGACATCGAGCACCGCCCAGCTCGCGACGACACTGGTGAGCACCGAGGCCAGCGTCATCGGAGCGCTCAGCCAGGAGTCACCGACGGCCAGCAGCACGGTCGTCACCGCCTCCGTGAGCGCGACCGCGGAGATCAGCACCGCACGCACCGCCGCCGCCCGAACCGGATCGGGCATACGCGGGGTCGGTACGGACTGGTCCTCCCACATTGATCGGGGTTCGAACTCCATAAGGGGTCCCTGCCCCGAAACGTCCGTGCGCATTCCGCCCGATCCCGCACCGGAACAGGTGGCACTTTCCGGCCAGACCCGGTCAACCCTCCGGACGGACTTTCGAGTTACCACAGTGACAGTAGTAGGCTCACGCCGTTTGCACGCCACAGACCGATCCCCGTTTCGGGGTGAGACGTTGGGGAGGCCATGCGCTTTCGCGGTACGACGATCCGCCGGAAGATCGTGGCGCTGCTGCTGATCCCGCTGGTGTCCCTCACCGCCATCTGGGTCTTTGCCGCAACGATCACGAGCCGAGCGGTGTTCGGACGGCCCGATCCCGAGCGAATAGCGAACAACGTGCTCTATCCCTTGCAGGACGTGCTGGGCAGTCTCCAGCAGGAGCGCAAGGCCGCACTGTTGTACGTCGCCAACACCCGGGACTCCCAGGCGCGGATCGCCTTCGAGAAGCAGGGCCAGGTGACGGATTCGGCCATTGCGAAGCTGCGCGGCAACATCACCGACGGCCACATGCGCAAAGACCTCAACGCTTCGGCACGCGAGCACCTCGACGACTTCTTCACCGGAGTCGGTGATCTGGCGCAACTGCGCCGGCGAGTGGACGACCAGCACATCTCCCGCGAGGACACGTACGCCGGTTACAACACCTTCCAGGGACCGGCTTTCGCGTTCTGCGACAGCCTCTATCTGGTCGACAACACCAGTGTCGAGCCGCAACGCACCGCGGGGATCGGAGTGATCCGGGCCGAGGAGCAGATCACCCGCGAGGACGCCCTGATGGGCGCCGCGATCAGCACCGGCCATATGACCCGCCAGGAACTCACCGCCTTCACCTCCGCCGTCGCCGTGGAACGCGGCTACTACGCCGACAACACCCCCGGGTTGGCAAAGGCGGACCGTGCGCGGTTCGACGCGTTCTGGCGGAGCGAGCCCGGAAAGCAGTTGCGCGCCGCCCAGGACGCGATCTCGGCCGCCACCCCGGCCGACGCGCCGATCGTCGCCGCACACCAGTCCTGGCCGACGGTGGCCGGCACCGCGGTGACCGGCGTCAACAAGCTGGACCAGCAGGTCGTCGTGGACTTCACCAAGAAGGCCTCGCCCGTGGCGACCTCCCTCGTGGTGGAGGCGATCCTGGCCGGTGGCCTCGGCCTGATCGCGGTGGTCGCGTCGGTGATCGTGTCGGTCCGGATCGGCCGCGGGCTGATCCGCGACCTGACCGGGCTGCGCCGCGAGGCGCAGGAGCTGTCCGGCACCCGGCTGCCGCGCGTGATGCGCCGGCTCGCCTCGGGCGAGCAGGTCGACATCGAGACCGAGGTGCCGCGGCTGCAGTACACGGACGACGAGATCGGCCAGGTCGGCCAGGCGCTCAACGTGCTCCAGCGCGCCGCCGTCGAGGCGGCGGTCCGGCAGGCCGACATGCGCAAGGGCGTCTCCGACGTCTTTGTCAACCTCGCCCGCCGCAGCCAGGTGCTGCTGCACCGCCAACTCACGCTGCTGGACTCGATGGAGCGGCGCACCGAGCAGCCCGACGAGCTCGCCGACCTGTTCCGGCTGGACCACATGACCACCCGCATGCGGCGGCACGCCGAGGGCCTGGTCATCCTCTCCGGCGCGGCCCCCTCCCGGCAGTGGCGCAAGCCGGTGCAGCTGATGGACGTCGTCCGCGCCGCCGTCGCCGAAGTCGAGGACTACGAGCGGATCGAGGTCCGCCGGCTGCCGCGGCTGGCCGTGGCCGGTGCCGCGGTCGCCGACCTCACCCACCTGCTCGCCGAACTCATCGAGAACGCCGCGGTGTTCTCGCCCCCGCACACCCAAGTACGGCTGCACGGCGAGCCGGTCGCCAACGGCTTCGTGCTGGAGATCGACGACCGCGGTCTCGGCCTGACCCCGGACGCCCTGCTCGAAGCGAACCTGCGGCTCGCCGAGACCCCCGAGTTCGAGCTGTCCGACACCGACCGGCTCGGCCTGTTCGTGGTCAGCCGCCTCGCCCAGCGGCACAGCGTCCGCGTCTCGCTGCGCCAGTCGCCGTACGGCGGCACGACCGCGGTGGTGCTGGTGCCGGCGGCGCTGCTCAGCGAGAGCGGCGACGTCGACACCGGCGCGACCCGCCTGGACCTCGCGGACGACCTGACGCCCGCCGGCGACACCGAGCACACCTTCCGGCAGTGGGGCCTGGACGGCGCCGGCGGCGAGCCCCACAAGGAGCACGTCGCCCACGTCGAGGAACCGCCCGCCCCGCAACCCCTCCCGCAGCCCCTCCCGCAGCCCGCGGCAGAGCCGGAGCCGGGCGGGCCGTTCGGCCTGCCCCGCCGCAGGCGGCGCACCGCACCGGTGCTGGTCACCGACCACGGCCGCCCGGTCGGCGAGCCACCGCAGCCCGCGGACCGCGCCGAGCGCGAACAGCCGGCACAGCCCGCACAGCCCGCCGAACCGGCCACACCGGGCGCACCGGACGTTCCGGCAGCGCAGGTCGCGCAGACCGAGCAGCCGGAGCGGGGCCAGGAGCGCGGCGAGGGGCAGGGAACCCGCAGGCCCTGGAACACCGCACCCCAGCCGCCCCGCCAGCCGGGCCCGCCGGTGCAGGCCGTGCCGCCGGTGGGCGGCGCCGAGCCGCTGCCGACCCGCCGCACCTCCGCCCGGCACGCCGCTCCCGCGTCCCCACCAGCACCAGCACCGGCACCCACGCCTGCTCCCGCGCCCGCCCCCGCTCCCGCGGCCGGCAACACCGCTGCCCCCGCGGCCGGTTCGGCCCCCGCGCCCGGTGCCGCGCCGGGCGGCGGCACCGTACTTCCGCGCCGGGTCCGGCAGGCGAACCTCGCGCCGCAGTTGCGGAGCGACCCGACGCAGACCGGCCGCCGTACGGAAGAGCCTGCCGTGCGCGAACGGTCCGCCGACGAAGTGCGCGACCGGATGGCGTCACTCCAGCGCGGCTGGCAGCGCGGCCGGGCCGCCGAGTCGGACCCGGCACCCGGGTCCGACGACGACACCTCGACCTCCGTAACGCGAACGACACCTGAGGAGTACGGCCGATGACGGCACCATCCAGCCCGACACGCGAGCTGAGCTGGCTCCTTGACGATCTGGTCACCCGCGTGGCCAGCATCCGCAAGGCGCTGGTGCTCTCCGGGGACGGCCTGTCCATCGGCGCGTCCGACGGGCTCACCCGCGAGGACTCCGAGCACCTCGCCGCCGTCGCCTCCGGCTTCCACAGCCTGGCGAAGGGAGTCGGGCGGCACTTCGAAGCCGGCCGGGTCCGGCAGACCATCGTGGAACTCGACGAGGCGTTCCTCTTCGTCACCGCGGCGGGCGACGGCAGTTGCCTGGCGGTGCTCAGCGACGCGGACTCCGACGTCGGCCAGGTCGCGTACGAGATGGCCCTGCTGGTCAAGCGGGTAGGGGTACATCTGAGCAGCGCACCGCGGCACGGCGGCGGCGCGGCGCTCAGCGGCTGACCGCGATGTGCTGAATCTACGGGGTGACAGGGCATGACTTCTGAGTCGTCCGAAACATCTGAACCGTCGTCATCGGAGCAGTGGTACGACGACGCTGCCGGACCGGTGGTACGGCCCTACGCGATGACACGGGGCCGTACCAGCCATGCCGCGAAGGCCAGAATCGACCTGATCGCCCTGGTGATCACCGAGCGGGCGCCCGGCGACGGGGACCCGATCGACGACCACACCCTGTCGCCCGAGCACCTCGACATCATCGAGCGCTGCCAGTACCAGGCCATCTCCGTCGCCGAGTTGGCGGCCGACCTCGACCTTCCGGTGGGCGTGGTCCGGGTGCTGGTCGGCGACCTGGTGGAAGCCGCGCACGTGCACATTCACAAGCCGGTGCCGCCGGCCGAGTTGCCCGATGTGAGCATCCTGCGCGAGGTGATCAATGGCCTGCGCGCCTTGTAGCGCCGGACCAGGCCCGATCCCGGTCCGAGCAGTCCCCGCCACCGCCGTCACCGCGCCCTCCGACGCGCTGCGGCAGAAACCGTCACCAGGGCAAGTAACCTGTGTGACACGTGAGTTGTGAGTACGCCACCCGCGGGCGTCCCCTCGCCCGCCCCGGTAGGGAAGTAGAGAAGAGACCATGGCCGCCGTGCGCACCGAACGTCGTCCCGAGCAGCCCGCCAAAGAGCCGGTGGCGCTCAAGCTGCTGGTGGCCGGCGGTTTCGGCGCGGGCAAGACCACGCTGGTCGGCGCGGTCAGCGAGATCCGCCCGCTGCGCACCGAGGAGTCGTTGAGCGAGGTCGGCCGCCCGGTCGACAGCACCGTCGGGGTCGAGGGCAAGCGGACCACCACGGTCGCCATGGACTTCGGCCGGATCACGCTGCGCGAGAACCTGGTGCTCTACCTGTTCGGCACACCCGGTCAGGACCGGTTCTGGTTCCTGTGGGACGAGTTGGCGCAGGGCGCGCTCGGCGCGGTGGTGCTCGCCGACACCCGGCGGCTGGCCGACTGCTTCGCCGCCGTCGACTACTTCGAGCAGCGCGGTATCCCCTTCGCGGTGGCCGTCAACTGCTTCGACGGCGCCGAGTTGCACGACCCGCAGCACGTCCGCGAGGCGCTCGACATCGATGCGGGCGTGCCGGTGGTGCTGTGCGACGCGCGCGAGCGCGACTCGGCGAAGAACGTCCTGATCAGCGTGGTCGAGCACGCCGCGAACATGGCGGCGCGGCGGAGTGCCGGGTAACTGCCCTCGCCTGAAACGTGGTTGACGGCGCGTCAGTCGTGACCCGTTGTCCGTGAACCGTGCACCGTGAGCCGTCGGTCGTGTGTTGGCCGGCGGCTCACGTACGTGCGGGGCCGTCCGTGCCTTCCGCCGTGTCCGTGCCCCCCGCCGTGTCCGCGCCGGCGGCGGCCCCCTCCTGCGGCGCCGAACTCCCGTGCTTCGCGAGCCACTTCGCCGCGGTCGCGGCGAGTTCCGCGTCCCGTCCCGCGAGCATCGTGGTGATCATCTTCACGTCGCCGCGCAGCGACCACGCGGGGTGCCCGAAGGTCGCCGGGTTGTTCCCCTCGATCAGGAAGTGCGCGGGCCACGCGGTCCCGTAGCCGATCAGCGGGAGCGCGGCGGCGTATCGCGCCCGCCCGCGGGCCAGGCCGTAGCCGCTGACCGCGAGTCCGGTCAGCGAGCCGACGAGATGCACCCAGCGGGTCGCCGCCTTGGAGTGCATCGCCACGTAGTAGGGCCAGAACTCCTCGAAGGAGCCGTAGGTCTGCTTCGTCATTACCGCACAGTAGCGCCGGGCCTGGACCTTGTCAGGGGTCCGTGCTATGTTCTTCTCATATCGAGAAATACTCATAGTGAGAATGACTTGGGACGGGTACGGGCGGCTCGATGCGGCCGGCAAGCGGAGGATGGAGGGGGCTGTGGTGGACGCGGCGCAGCATGACCACAGTGACGAACAGGAGCTGCGGGAGCGGGACTTCCTCGCCGACTACGACCCGCGCGCGTTCGACCCGATCGCGGTGACCGTCGACGTGGTCGTGCTGACCCTGCGTCAGGGCCGGCTGCACGTCCTCGCGATCGAGCGCGGCGGACCGCCGTTCGCCGGAGCCTGGGCGCTGCCCGGCGGGTTCGTACGGGCCGGGAAGGAGTCGCTCGACGCGGCCGCGGCCCGCGAACTCGCCGAGGAGACCGGCCTGGACGCCACCACGCTCGGCCGGGTCCACCTCGAACAGCTCGGTTCGTACGGCCACCCGGACCGCGACCCGCGCATGCACGTCGTCTCGATCGCCTACCTCGCCTTCGCGCCGGGCCTGCCCGACGCCCAGGCGGGCGGCGACGCGGCCGGCGCCGACTGGCTCCCGGTGGCGGCGGTCGCCCCCGCCGGGCAACCGGAAACGGCAGCTCGGCGTCCCTTCGAGCAGGGTCGGCTGACCGGAACCCACGGGGGTGGTACCGGTCGC
Organism: Streptomyces sp. NPDC087270; assembly: GCF_044744625.1. Classification (NCBI taxonomy): domain Bacteria; kingdom Bacillati; phylum Actinomycetota; class Actinomycetes; order Kitasatosporales; family Streptomycetaceae; genus Streptomyces; species Streptomyces sp. NPDC087270. The sequence continues at coordinate 13,157 of NZ_JBIUYR010000014.1, read as the reverse complement.
CGACCCGTTCCTTCGGCACCCGGCGAGGCCGTGCTCGCCTTCGACCACGCGCTCATCCTCGCCGACGCCCTGGAGCGGGCCCGCGGCAAGATCGAGTACACGCCGCTGGCGACCGCGTTCCTCGCCGAGACCTTCACCATCAGCGAGTTGCGCGCGGTCTACGAGACGGTGTGGGGCGCCCCGCTGCACGCCGGCAACTTCCACCGCAAGGTGCTGTCCGTGCCCGGCTTCGTGGAGTCCACCGGGCAGACCGACACCCGCCCCGGCAGCCGCGGCGGTCCCCGCGCCCGCCTCTACCGGGCCGGCGACGCCAAGCTGCTGCACCCCGCGCTGCTGCGGCCGGACCGTGAGGCGGACATACGATGAGCGCCGCCGACGCGCGTACCGTCCCCGGCCGTGCGGCTGCCGCCGCCGGACCGGGCGGGCACCCACACCCACACCCACAAGCCGACCGGCACCCGGCAGCGGACGACCGGCCCGAACCGCGCACCTTCGACGAGGCCCTGGCCGTACTCGACAGCGGCGGCACCGCTTTCCCCGCCGACCCCGCACAGGCCGCGAGCCGCTTCCGCCGGCTGGCCCGGCTGCTCCACCCGGACACCGCACCGCCCGGCCGCGCCGCGCAGGCCACCGCTGCGTTCGCCCGGCTCACCGCCGCCTGGCACGACCACGACCGGCAGATCCTCACCGGCCCCCGGTACCGCTACGTACTCGGCCCGCTGCTGGCCGCCGGCGACCTCGCCGACCTGCACACCGCCCGCTACGACCACGACGGCGAGCGCCGCACCGCCGTCCTGAAGATCCCGCGGCAGCCGCGCGACAACGACCTCGCCGAGCACGAGGCCGACGTCCTGACCCGTCTCCACACCGTCGGCGAACGCCGGCACCGCGCCTACGCGCCCGCCCTCGTGGAGAGCTTCCGGCACCGCGCCGACGACGGCACCGAGCGCCTGGTCAACGCGCTCGCGCCGCTCACCGGCTTCCACAGCCTCGCCGCCGTCGCCGCCGCCCACCCCGGCGGGCTCGACCCGCGCGACGCCGCCTGGATGTGGCGCCGCCTGCTCACCGCGCTGGGCTGGGCCCACCGCGCCGGGCTGGTGCACGGCGCGGTGTTCCCCGAACACGTCCTCATCCACCCCGAGTTGCACGGTCTGGTACTGGTCGACTGGTGCTACGCCACCGCTGTCGGCACCGATGTACCCGTCCTCATCCACCACCACGCCGACGACTACCCGCCCGAGGCGCGGCAGCACGAACCCGCCTCCCCGGCCACCGACATCCACCTCGCCTCGCTCTGCGTACGCCGCCTGGTCGGCCCCCGCGCCCCGGGCCCGATGCGCGCCTTCCTGCGCGGCTGCACCCTGCCCGGCCAGAACTCCCGTCCGCAGGACGCCTGGCAGCTGCTCGCCGAACTCGACGACCTCCTCGACCGGCTCTACGGGCCCCGCACCTTCCGCCCGTTCACGATGCCGACCGCCAACTGACCGACCGAGCACGGCCGTGCACCCGGCCGTGCCCGCCAACTGACCGACTGAGCACGGCCGTTCACCCGGCTGTGCGGTGCCATGCGACGCACCGGTCGGCCACCACCCGCCACACACCACCACTTCACCAGGGGGAACACCATGGGCAGCGGAAGCTGGTCCACCAACGTCTACGACGCCGCCGAGCGCTACCGTTCGGCCTCCGGCGCCAGCGCCTTCGCCTACAGCGACCGCGTCAAGCACAGCGCACCGCGGTCGAGTTGGACCGCGCACCCCTCGCTCGACCCGCACGGCCTCAGCACTCGCGAGAGCCGCGACTCCGCCGAGCACCCCACCTCGCTCGCCATCTCCGTGCTCTTCGACGTCACCGGTTCGATGGGCGGCGTCCCGCGGGTCCTCCAGACCAAGCTGCCCGAACTCTTCGGACTGCTGCTGCGCAAGGGCTACACCGAGCACCCGCAGATCCTCTTCGGCGGCGTCGGAGACGCCACCTGCGACCGAGTGCCGCTCCAGCTCGGCCAGTTCGAGTCCGACAACCGGATGGACGAGCAGCTCGGCAACATCCTCCTCGAAGGCGGAGGCGGCGGCCAGATGACCGAGTCCTACGAACTCGCCCTCTACGCCATGGCCCGGCACTCCTCCCTGGACTGCCACGAGAAGCGGGGCCGCCGCGGCTACCTCTTCCTCATCGGCGACGAGATGCCCTACGGCAAGGTGAAGGCCCGCGAGATCCGCGACGTGCTCGGCGACCCCGTCCAGGAGGACATCCCGCTGCCCGAGATCCTCGCCGAACTGCGCCGCAAGTTCCACGTCTTCTACATCCTCCCGGCCGGCGCCTCGCACGCCGGCAACTCCGAGGTCCTCACCCTCTGGCGCCGCCTGCTGGGCCAGAACGTGATCGAGCTGGACGACCTCGACGCCGTCTGCGAGACCATCGCGCTCACCGTCGGCCTCGGCGAGGAGGCCATCGACCTCGCCGCGGGCCTCGCGGACCTGGCCGAGGTCGGCTCCACCGTGGGCCCCTCGGTGGCCCGGGCCCTCACCCCCCTGACGCGCTGACGCCCGCGCGCCCCGCCTGCTCGCCTGCTCGCCTGCCGCCCGTACGGCGGGCGGGTTGGGACAGGTCGGGGCCGGTGCGAGGCCGGATCAGGACAGACGGTCACCCCGGCGACCCGGTACCCCGGCGCGCGTATCTGCGGCCCGGCAACGAAAGGAGTTCCCCGTGCACACCACGGTCGTCGACCTCGGCTACGGCGACGCCGGCAAGGGCGCCGTCGTCGCGCGCCTGTGCCAGGAGCGGACCGTCACCGCCGTCGTACGGTTCAACGGCGGCCCGCAGGCCGCCCACAACGTGGTGACCGCCGACGGCCGCCACCACACCTTCGCCCAGTTCGGCGCCGGCACCTTCCACGGCACCCCCACCCACCTGTCCCGCTTCATGTCCGTCGACCCGCTCGCCCTGGCCGCGGAGGCCGACCACCTCCGCGCGCTGGGCGTCCCGGCGCCGTACGGCCTGCTCACCGTGGACCGCGCGGCGCGCCTCGTCACGCCGTACCACGCCGCCGCCAACCGGCTGCGCGAGCAGGCCCGCGGCGCGGACCGGCACGGCTCGTGCGGCATGGGTGTGGGGGAGACCGCCCGCTACGCCCTGGCGTACCCGGCCGACGCACCGACCGTGGGCGACTGCGCCTCCCGGCCGCGGCTGCTGCGCACGTTGCGCCTGCTGCGCGACCGCCTCACCGACGAGCTCGGGCCGCTGCCCGCGCCGCCGGTCGAGGACTGCGCGGCCGCGTTCGCCGCGTTCGCCGACGCGGTGGCCCTCACCGACGAGACCCACCTGCGCCGCCTGGTCCGCTCCGGCCCGCTCGTCTTCGAAGGCGCCCAGGGCGTCCTGCTCGACGAGTGGCACGGCTTCCACCCGTACACCACCTGGTCGACCACCACCTTCGCCAACGCCGAGACGCTGCTCGCCGAGGCAGGCGCGGCGGATGCGGCGCGCCGGATCGGCGTGGTCCGCACGTACACCGTCCGGCACGGTCCTGGCCCGCACGTCACCGAGGAGCCGGAACTGGCCGCCGCACTGCCCGAACCGCACAACGGCCACGGCCGCTGGCAAGGCGCCTTCCGGGTCGGGCACTTCGACGCGGTCGCGCACGCGTACGCCGTCGCGGTGTGCGGGGGAGTGGACGCGCTGGCCGTCACCCACCTGGACGCGCCGCCGCGCTGCCCGGCACTGCGGATCTGCCACGGCTACGCGATCGAGGGCCGGTTGGTGGAACGGCTCCCGGTCGGCCGGCCCGGCGACCTCGACCGCCAGGCCGCCCTCACCCGGCAACTGCTCGACGCGCACCCCGCGTTGTGGTCGACGCCCGAGCACTGGCCCGCCACGATCAGTGCCCTCCTCGGCGCGCCGGTGGTGATGGAGTCGTACGGCCCGGCCCGCCAGACGCTGACCGGTGCCGGGGTCGGATAGGGTCCGCGAGTGCCCACCGACCCCCCGCGCGCCGGCTCCCGGCCCGCCAACTCCCCGTACACCGAGCCCGATCACGCCGACATCGGTCACGTCGAACCCGGTCACACCGACATCGGTCACGTCGAACCCGATCGCACCGAACCCGATCCCGCCGACACCGCCCGCGCGGGCTCGCACCGCCCCGACTCGCACTGCTCCACCTGCGGAACGCCCTACCCCGACGCCGGGGTCTGGCCGCGCACCTGCCCCGCCTGCGGCCACACCGCCTACCGCAACCCGCTGCCGGTCGCGGTGTGCCTGCTGCCGGTCCACGACGCGGACGGCACCGGCCTCGTCGTCATCCGCCGCACCATCCGGCCCGCGCTCGGCCGGCTCGCGCTGCCCGGCGGTTTCATCGACTTCGGCGAGACCTGGCAGCAGGCCACCACAAGGGAGTTGGCGGAGGAGACCGGAATCGTCGCCGGGGCGGCCGACGTGGTGCTCGCCGACGCCCTGACCGACACCGAGGGCGGCTATCTGCTGCTCTTCGGCCTGCTGCCGCCGCGCCCGCTCGGCGAACTGCCGCCCTCCGTACCGACCGACGAGACCGAGGGCTACGAACTCCTGCACGCGCCTCAGGAGTTGGGCTTCCCGCTGCACACCCTCGCGGTGCGCCGCTGGTTCGACGGGGGCTACGCCTCCAGCCCCCGCACCCGCACCTCGTAGCCGACCTCGCCGCCGCCCTCCCGCTCCACCACGACCTGGTCCTCCTTCCAGTGCGACACGAAGTGCTCCCGGCGCGGCGGCGCCCACCCCTCCGGGTCACCGACGACGACCTCGCCGCCCCCGCCCCGGCCCGGGCGCGGCGCCCACGCCTCCAGCCGCACCGCCCCGTCGGCCCCGGCCACCGGCAGCACCGACCCGGCCCTGGCCAGCACCGGAATCCGGCCCAACGGCGCCTCCACCCGCACCGTCGAGCGCCCCCGGTAGGCCACGCCGGTGGCCGTGTCGTGCCACAGCCCGCGCGGCAGCCGCACCTGCCGGCTGGTGGCGCCCTCCGTGAGCACCGGCGCCACCAGCAGCGACTCCCCGAGCAGGAAGGCGTCCTCGCAGTCCCGCAACGCCCGGTCGCCCGGCGACTTCCACCACAGCGGCCGCACATACGGCGCCCCGGTGCGGTGCGCGACGTGCGCCAGCGTCTCCAGATACGGCATCAGCCGCCCCCGCTCCCGGAGCGCCGCCCGGGCGTGCTCCAACACCTCGGGACCGAACTCCCACGGCTCCCGCAGCCCCGCGTCGATCGCCGAATGGGTACGGAACAGCGGCAGGTACGCGCCGAGTTGGAACCAGCGCAGATACAGCTCCGGCGACGGCGTGCCCGTGAAGCCGCCCACGTCCGGCCCGGAGTACGGCACCCCGCACAGCCCCAGACCCAACACCAGCGCCAGCGAGGCCCGCAGCCCCTCCCACCCGGTCGCCACATCCCCCGACCAGGTGCCGCCGTACCGCTGCATCCCCGCCCAGCCCGAGCGGGAGAAGAGGAACGGCCGCTGCTCCGGCCGCAGTTCGCGCAAGCCCTCGTAGCCGGCCCGGGCCATCGACAGCCCGTACACGTTGTGCGCCTCGCGGTGGTCGCCACCGCGGCCGTCCAACGAGTGCCGGGCCGACAGCGGCAGCGTCGGATCACCGAACGCCGCGAAGGACACCGGCTCGTTCATGTCGTGCCAGAACCCGGCGAACCCTTTCGCCAGCCGCTCCTCGTACAGACCGCCCCACCAGGCGCGCGCGGCCGGATCGGTGAAATCGGGGAAGGCCGCCTCGCCCGGCCACACCACCCCGCGCACCTCATGCCCCCGCGCGTCCCGTACGAACGCGCCCGCCGCCGTCCCGCTGTCGTACGCCGCCAGCCCCGGCTCCGCCTTCACCGCCGGGTCCACGATCGACACCAGGCGCACCCCGTGCTCGCCCAACTCCTCGGCCAGGCCGGGCAGATCGGGGAAGGTCCGCGGATCGGCGGTGAAGACCCGGTGCCCGTCGAAGTGGTCGATGTCCAGATGCAGCACCGACAGCGGCAGCGCACGCTCCCGGTACCCGGCCGCGACCCGCCGCACCTCGTCCTGGCTGCCGAACCCCCACCGAGAATGCTGGTGGCCCAGCGCCCAGCGCGGCGGCAGCGCGGGCCGCCCGGTCAGCGCCGTCCACCCCGCCAGCACCCGGGCGGGCGTACCGGCGATCACCCAGTACCGCAGCTGCCCGCCGTCCATCCGCAGCCGGCTGATCCCCGCCTGGTCCGGCCCCGACCCGGCGCCCTCCCGGCCGTCCCACAGCGCGACCTCGCCGTCCCACGTGTTGTCGTGGAAAGCCAGATGGCAGCCCGCGTCCGCGACCACGAGCTGCACCGGCATGGTGATGTACAGCGGGTCGTCGCCCGGCCCGAACGCCCCGCCCGGATCGGTGTTCCACAGCCGGTACCGGCCGGTGCGCAGCACCGGACCCGCCGCCCGCCCGCCCATGCCGAACACCCGCGCGTCGGCCGGCAACCGCGCCCGCTGCTCCCAGCGCGGCGCCCGGCCGTCCCCCTGCCCGGCCGCCGGGACCCGCCACGACGGCGGCCCCTCCGAGCGCAGCAGCAGCCCGCCCGGCGTACGGAAGTCCACCACCCCCCGCTGCGAGATCCGCACCGTGATCCGCTCGGACACCACCCGCCAGCCCGCGCCGTCCGGCTCCAGCACCGCCCGCGGGTCGGCCGGCGGGCACTCGCCGGCCAGGGCGTACGACGGCAGCGGCCCGGCGCCGTCCCAGCCGCAGAAGACCGCGCCGCCCACCGCCACCCGCACCCGCAACTCCGCCCGCGCGAACCGCACCACGCCGCCGCCCGGCTCCGGGTCCGCCCCCACCACCTCTCCCGGCGTACGCGCCCGCTCCGGGCCCGGCACGGGCAGGTCCCTGGCATCCAGCGCCCGCCGCCGCACCGCCCAGCGCACCGCGAGCCGCCCCCGCGCCGAGCCCAGCATCCGGGCCGCCCGCAGCAGATCGGCGCCCTCCGCCCGCTGCCGTCGCAGCGCCGCCCGCAGGCCCCGCACCTCGCCGACGACCTCCCCCCACACCGCGCCCAGCAGATACCCAGCGTCCATGCCCCCACCCTCCCACCGGCCCGGGAACCCGCGCCGCTCGTTCAGCCGCTGTTCACCTCGACGATCATGCCCGGCCGCGGCCCGGCACCCACCCGCCACCGGCCACCGTCCGGTGCGACCCGCCCCACACCACCCGGGCCACCCTGGCGTCCAAGACGATCACATGGCATCGTCCTGCCCAGTCCCCGGGCGACGGACGCCCGTCCGGACGAACCACCGACGCAACGACGCGTACCGTCCGGGAGCCGCCCATGAGCACCACGCCCGAGCCCGCCGCCAGCAGCCCCGAGCCGCTGTGGAGCCCGAGCCCCGAACGGATCGCCGGCGCCCGGCTGACCCGCTTCCAGCAGTGGGCCGCCCAGCGGCACGGTGCCCCCGCCGCCACGGGCACCGATCCCGTCGCCGACTACGCGGCCCTGCACGCCTGGTCCGTGCGCGCGCCCGAGGAGTTCTGGCGCGCGGTCACCGAGTGGTTCGACGTCCGCTTCTCCACCCCCGCCGACACGGTCCTCGCCGATCCGGCGATGCCCGGCGCGCGCTGGTTCCCCGGCGCCCGGCTCAACTACGCCGAACACGCCCTGCGCCCCGCCCTCGACCCCGACCAGGCCGACCGACCCGCCCTCGTCCACGTCGACGAACGGCACGAACCGGCCACCGTCACCTGGGCCGAACTGAGCCGCCAGGTCGCCTCGCTCGCCGCCGAACTGCGCCGGCTCGGCGTCACCCCCGGCGACCGCGTCAGCGGCTACGTACCCAACACCGCGCACGCGGTCGTCGCGCTCCTGGCCACCGCGGCCGTCGGCGGCGTATGGACCTCCTGCGCCCCCGACTTCGGCGCCCGCAGCGTGCTGGACCGCTTCCAACAGGTCGAGCCGGTCGTGCTGTTCGCGGTCGACGGCTACCGCTACGGCGGCAAGACCCACGACCGCACCGCCACCGTCGCCGAACTGCGCGCCGGACTGCCCACGGTGCGCGCCACCATCCACATCCCGCTGCTCGGCACCGAGGCCCCCGAAGGCGCCCTGCACTGGGACGCGTCGACCACGTCCAAGGCCGAACCCCACTACGAGCAGGTCCCGTTCGACCACCCGCTGTGGGTGCTGTACTCCTCCGGCACCACCGGCCTGCCCAAGGCCATCGTCCAGTCCCAGGGCGGCATCCTGCTCGAACACCTCAAGCAGACCGGCCTGCACCTCGACCTCGGCCCCGGCGACCGCTTCTTCTGGTACACCTCCACCGGCTGGATGATGTGGAACTTCCTCGTCTCCGGCCTGCTGGCGGGCGCCACGATCGTGCTCTACGACGGCGCGCCCGGCTACCCCGACACCGCGGCCCAGTGGCGGGTCGTGGAGCGGACCGGCACCACCGTCTTCGGCACCTCGGCCGCCTACGTCATCGCCTGCCGCAAGGCGGAGGTGCACCCCGGACGCGACTTCGACCTCTCGGCGGTCGGCTGCGTCGCCACCACCGGTTCCCCGCTGCCCCCCGACGGGTTCCGCTGGCTGCACGACGAGGTCGCCGCCGACCTGTGGATCGCCTCGGTCAGCGGCGGTACCGACGTGTGCAGTTGCTTCGCCGGCGGCGTGCCGACCCTGCCCGTCCACGTCGGCGAACTCCAAGCAGCCTGTCTGGGCACGGACCTTCAGGCGTGGGACGCCCAAGGGCGGCCGGTGGTCGACGAGGTGGGGGAGCTGGTGGTCACCAACCCGATGCCCTCCATGCCGATCCGGTTCTGGAACGACCCGGGCGACACGCGCTACCGCGAGAGCTACTTCGAGATGTTCCCCGGCGTGTGGCGGCACGGAGACTGGATCACCCTCACCTCACGCGGCACCGTCGTCATCCACGGCCGCTCCGACTCCACCCTCAACCGCCAGGGCGTCCGGATGGGCTCCTCCGACATCTACGAGGTCGTCGAACGCCTCCCGGAGATCGCCGAATCCCTCGTCATCGGCGTCGAACAGCCCGACGGGGGCTACTGGATGCCGCTGTTCGTCCGGCTCGCCCCCGGCGCCGCGCTCGACGACGGGCTGCGCGACCGCATCCGCACCGCGATCCGCGCCCAACTCTCCCCGCGCCACGTGCCGGACGAGGTCATCGCGGTCCCCGGAGTGCCGCACACCCTCACCGGCAAGCGCATCGAGGTCCCGGTCAAACGGCTCCTCCAGGGCACCGCGCTCGACAAGGCGGTCAACCCCGGCTCGGTGGACGACCTGGAAGTGCTGCGCTTCTACGAGCGGCTCGCCGCCGAACGCGCCGCCGGCGGCCGCCCGTAGCTCCGGCTGCTCCCGGCGATCACCCGCCACGGCCCGCGGCACCAGGATCGGCGCCGCGGGCCGCCACCGTCCCATCGTCATATCGTCACATCCCCCGTCGGTTCCGGTACGTCGGTTCCGGCGCGGAGCCGCGTTGTCAGTGGGTGCAACTACGGTGAGTGAGCAGTGGTGGTCGGACCGTACCGGTTCCGGCCTCCACCGACCCGTGCTGACCCGCACCGACTCCAAGGGGAACCCATGCCACCCACCGCCGACCACACCGGCCGACCCGACCAGCCCGCCACCCGCGAGGACGCCCGCACGCGTTCCCGCTCCCGCACCCGCCCCGAGCAGGCACCCGCCGGCGCCCGCGCACCCCGCACCGGCCGCCCCGGCGGCCGACCGGGACGCACCCGCCTGCGCCGCGCTCTGCGCCGCGAAGCCCCCACCGTCGTCTCCCTGCTCCTCGACGACCACGACTTCACCGCCATGACCCGCCACCCGAGCTTCCCCTTCGACGACTACGGACAGTATCTGCACCACCTCGACGGGCTGCTGCGCGGCCTCCACGCCCAAGGCACGCACATCGCCGTCACCCACTTCGACCCCGACGCCTACGACGACTACTGCCGCAGCACCCGCCGGCCACCGGACACCCCCGACACCCGCACCCGCTACGTCGCGGAGGCCACCACCACCGGCCCCACCGTCCACTACGCCCGCCAGCCCGTCACGGAACTGCGCGCCTCCCTCGGCCGCGAAGCCGACCGCCGCGCCGTCTGGCAGCGCGCCACCGACCTCCTCATGGACGCCGGCTCCTGCCCCGACTGCGGTCAGGACCTCGCGCACTGCGCCTTCGACGAGGCGTCCGACACCCTCCTACGGCTGCTGGACGCCGTGGGGCCCGGCGCCCACCACCTCGTGTGCAGCCTCCCCACCGACGACGGCCCACCTCTCCCCGCCGCCCTCCACGCCCACACCTCGCCCGACGGCGAACCCCACTTCGCCGAGGCCGACGCCCTCGTCCTGTGCACCCTCATCGCCGCCGCCACCGTCACCGGCCGCATCGCCGGACTCGTCATCCGCACCTTCGACCCCGACGGCGACACCGTCCGCGGCTGGGAACTCCACCAGGGCGACCCCCGACCCCTCACCGAAGCAGCCGTCTTCGACGCCTACTGCACCGACCCCAGCACCGGCACCCCCATCCCCCCGGAACCCGGCGTCCGCTACGCCGCCGGCATCCCCCTCCCGTAGCGAGCCGAGCGGACAGCCGCGTGACCGGCCCCCACCGGCGGAAGGCCCGGCACCTTCCGCCGGGATGCCGGACGCGCGGTCCCGCACCCCGGCCCGCCCGGACCATCCGAGCCACCGGACCACCCGCACTACTCGCCCGACTACTCGCCCGACAGGACCGCTTGCGCGGCCCCCCGGGCCGCATCGGCGCTGTCCGTCGCCCGCGCCGCCGCCGCGGCCCGCTCGCACTGCGCCACCGTGTGCTTCGCCAACGTCGTCCGCACATACGGGATCGACGCCGCCCCCATCGAAAGGCTGGTCACACCCAACCCCGTCAGCACACACGCCAGCAGCGGATCGGCCGCCGCCTCACCGCAGACCCCGCAGCTCTTCCCCTCGGCCCGAGCCGCCTCCGCGGCGGCCGCCACCAGGTCGAGCAGCGCCGGCTGCCACGGGTCCTGCCACCGTGCCACCGCCCCCACCTGCCGGTCCGCCGCGAAGGTGTACTGCGCCAGGTCGTTCGTCCCCAGCGAAAGGAACTCCACCTCCTTCAGCACCGACCGCGCCCGCAGCGCCGCCGAGGGAATCTCCACCATCGCCCCGAACTTCGCCGGCAGCCCGGCCGCACGGCACGCGTCCGCGAACGCCTTCGCGTCCTGCCGGTCCGCGACCATCGGCGCCATGACCTCCAGGTGCACCGGAAGCCCCTCCACCGCACGCGCCAGCGCCCGCAACTGCGTCCGCAACACATCGGGGTGCTCCAGCAGCGACCGCAACCCCCGCACACCCAGCGCCGGATTCGGCTCGTCCGCGGGCGTCAGGAAGTCCAGCGGCTTGTCGGCGCCGGCGTCCAGCACCCGCACCACCACCCGCCCCTCCGGAAACGCCTCCAGCACCTGCCGGTACGCCTCGACCTGTTTCTCCTCCGCGGGCGCCGCGGCGGAATCGTCCAGGAACAGGAACTCCGTACGGAACAGACCCACCCCTTCGGCACCCGCCGCCACGGCGGCCGCCACGTCCCCAGGGCCACCGACGTTCGCCAGCAGCGGCACCCGATGACCGTCCGACGTCACACCCGGCCCCGAAGACGCCGCCAGCGCCGCCTTCCGCTCCGCCGCGGCCTCCGTCAGCGCGGCCCGCTTCTCCTCGCTCGGCTCCACGAACACCTCACCGGTGCTCCCGTCCACCGCCACCACGGTGCCCTCCGCCAACTCACCCGCACCCGCCAGCGCCACCACCGCCGGCACCCCCAGCGCCCGGGCCAGAATCGCGCTGTGGCTGGTCGGCCCGCCCTCTTCCGTCACGAACCCCAGCACCAGCGCGGGGTCCAGCAAGGCCGTGTCCGCCGGCGCCAGGTCCCGCGCGATCAGCACGTACGGCTCGTCGCTGTCCGGCACCCCAGGCATCGGCACCCCCAGCAGCCGCGCCACGATCCGGTTCCGCACGTCGTCCAGGTCCGCCACCCGCCCGGCCAGGTACTCACCCGCACCCGCCAGCAGCGCCCGGTACGAGGCGAACGCGTCGTACGCCGCACGCTCCGCGGTACTCCCCACCGCGACCCGCCGCTCGATGTCGGCCATCAACTCCGGGTCCTGCGCCATCATGGCCTGCGCTTCGAGCACGGCCTGCGCCTCGCCGCCGGCGAGCTGCCCGCGCGCGTTCAGATCGGCGGCGACCGCCTCCAGCGCCTGCCGGGCCCGGCCCTGCTCACGGGACGCGTCCTCGGCCCTGATCTGCTTCGCCGGCGGCTCCAGCACCGCGGTGCCCATGTGCCGTACCTCGCCGATCGCCACACCGTGGCTGACCCCGACGCCTCGCAGCGTTGTCTGCATCGCACTACTTCCAGTTGAAGAGGGTGTCGCCGGCGGCGACCTCACCGTCACGCACGATCTCGCCGAGCGCGTCGCCCGTGGCCTCCAGCGCGATCACCGGGCAGATCGGCGACTTGCCGCCGGCCTCGACCGCCGCGGGGTTCCACCGCACCACCGCCTGGCCACGGCTGACCGTGTCGCCCTTGGCGACGAGCAGTTCAAAACCCTCGCCGTTGAGCTGCACGGTGTCGATACCCAGGTGCGTCAGTACTCCATGCCCCTCGTCGTCCACCACGACGAAGGCGTGCGGGTGCAGCGAGACGATCACGCCGTCCACCGGAGCCACCGCCTCACCGGGCTCGCGCGCGGGGTCCACGGCGGTACCGGGACCGACCATCTCTCCGGAGAACACGGGGTCGGGCACGGCGTCGAGCCCGATGACCCGACCGGCCAGAGGCGACGAAACGGTCGTCATATGAAGCACTCCTCAGTGCGGTGATCAGGGAGCCGTCACTGCCTGTCACCGGACAGCGGGACGGTTACAGCAGCCTAAGTCATACCAAGTGCGGATTCTGACCCGTGCCCGACGCCCGGACCACCACCCCGATTTGCTCCACGCGAGGCCGGTCCAGTACCTTGGCACAACCGCCTCGACGAGACCCGCGGAAACGCGTGTCCTCGAAATGGGGTTGGTAATTCCGACCGAAAAGCTTCTGCTAAGGTTGGAACACAACGAAGGGAAAGCCCGGAGGGGCCCGGAAGGGCAGCCGATGGCAGCTTCCGCT